>CANQVD010000034.1 GCA_947627215.1 uncultured Eisenbergiella sp. | reverse complement strand
TTGTGCTTTTCATTCAACCTGTGTAAAATTTTCAAAATTCACAAATTTCTGCTTGACTTTTTATTTGCAGACTTTTTCCTGTTCAAAAACACCAGAACCGAAAGCTCCAGCACAAGCTGGCACATCCAGCCCGTAAAGCAGCCCCAAGCCTCCCCCACGATGCCGACCCGGGGCACCAGAACCCATACGCAAACGGTCCTGACGCTGATCTGCGTCACCGTGGCCAGCAGCACCACCGCCATTTTTCCCAGCCCGCGGAAATATCCCTGTATGGCGTTGAGGATACAGGGCATGATGAAAAACCAGGCCTTCACCGCCAGATAGGCCGTCCCCATCCGCACCATTTCCGGACTGTCCTCCGGCGTGAGCAGCCGCATCAGGGGCCCCCGGAACAGCAGCGTGACGCCGCAGATCATCGGGAAATAGCACAGCGCGATACAAAGCCCCGCGGTCAGGGAACGGCGGACCCGCTCCCATTTCCCCGCGCCCCGGTTCTGGGCCGCGCAGGTCATGATCCCGCTGCCGATGCTCTGGGCGGGAATGCAGGCGAAATCATCCACCCGGCAGACGGCGTTGAACGCGCCGATGGCGACGACGCCCTGCAGATTCACCGCGCTCTGGATCAGTACCTTGCCGATGGGCTGGGCCGCCTGCTGCAGGGCCGTCAGGAATCCGCTCTTCATCGTTTCGGCCAGCAGCCCCTTATCTACCGTGTATTCTCCCCGGGACAGGCTCAGCAGCGGAATCTTTTTTTCGATCCAGACAATGCTCAGCACCATGGAGAACGCCTCCGAAGCCGTGGTCGCCCAGGCCGCGCCCGCCACGCCCAGACGGAGGACCCCGATCAGCAGCAGATCCAGCAGAACGTTCAGCACACAGGACACCGACAGAAAGACCACCGGCGTCCTGGAATCGCCGATGCTGCGCATCGCGTGGGACAGGATATTATATTGGAAAGAAAACAAAAAGCCGACGAAGATGATCCGCAGATACGATACCGCCATGTCAAAGGCCGCAGGCGGCGTATGGATCAGCGTCAGGATCTCCGGCGTCAGAAGCGACCCGAGCAGGAACACCAGCAGGGAAAATACCGTACAGGAGATCACCGTCGTGGAAAACTCCCGCTTCAGCGCGGCATGATCCTTCGCGCCGTAAAAATTTCCCATGATGACCGAAGCGCCGATCCCGATCCCGGACGCCCCCAGTATCATGATGGTCATGACCGGATTGGAGGTGGCCACCGCCGCCAGCGCGTTTTCTCCCAGAAATTTCCCGATGATGACGGAATCCGCCGCGTTGTAGGTCAACTGAAACAGATTCCCCAGGATCATGGGGACCGCATATTGTATCAGATGGCGGCCGATGCTGCCCTCCGTCATGTTCCGCATGGAAATCACCTCATACCGCCGCAGAACAGCGCCCGGCAGCGCGGACGCACTGGGGCCGCCGCATCCGCCCGGTCAATCCTGCCTGTCAAAGGTAAACCAGTCGAACTCCGCCTCGCCGTCGCCGCAGAACTCAAAGTACATCGCACGCCTGCCGATGATCCCGCAGGCAAGCGGCACACAGTACTCCGTCTTGCCCGGCTGTGCGTCGAACTGCGCCGCGATCCTGCCGCGCCACGCGTCGATCCTGATCTTCACGCGCATTTTCCCGCTGCAGGTCATCGAAACGGTACAGGTTTTCGGCGCGTTCAGGCCAAACTGCAGGTAACGGAACCCGGCCGTGGTGCCGTCCTGGATGTGCACGATCGGGGCGGAAACGCCGTCCGTCTGCTCATAGACCGGCTTGATATAAGCCTGCCCCAGCGGTGAAAGATGGCAGGCATAGCCCGCGGAGACGATCTGATAAGCGTCTATGCCGTTGACCGACGCGCCGGAGGAGGTCTCCTCCACTGGCTTCGCGCTCACCGGTTCTCCGTCGATAAATGTGATGTCTCCGATGTAGATCTTTCCGTCCCTGCCCACCGCGATCTCCACGGGCTCGATCATGCCCTGTCTGGAGAATTCGTCCGTGCCGGTCTGCCGGTGATAAAAAATATACCACTGGCCGTTTACCTCCACAAGGCCGCCGTGATTGTTGCCCCAGCGGTAGGTCTGTCGGCCTGTGCCGTCCGCCAGCCGCAGGATCTCGCCGCCGTTGAACGAGATGTCGCCGCCGTCCTGATATCCGTCAAGCGGGCTGTCGGACCATTTATAGCTCAAAAACCCGTTGCACGGTCCGTACACGCCCAGCTCAGGGACAGGCGTCACATAGCGTTTGGAATAAACATAGACGTATTTCCCGTTGATCTTTCTCGGGGAGGACGCTTCGAAAAAAGCATCCCGCAGATCGACGCCGGACTCGTTGTTCTTTTCATTCCACGGATCCGGGACATGGCCGATGGGATCGCGGCGCAGCGTGCCCTCTTTGATCGTGCACATATCGTCGTTCAGCTCCGCGCAAAACGCCCTGCAAAAACCCCAGAACGCATACACCCTGCCGTCGTCATCCACCAGAACACCGGGATCAAAGCCCAACTGCGTGGGCTTCGGATTTTCAAACGGGCCGGCGGGATTTTTGGAGGACGCGACCACGATCCTCGAACCGTGATCCTCTGCTGCGTAAAGATAAAAGGTATCGCCCTTCTGCACCACATCCGGCGCAAAGAGGATCGAATCGTCGGCCGCCCGGTAGCAGACGCCGTGACAGGTCCAGTCCGTCAGGTCATCCACCGGCGCGCTCCAGACCACCTGATCCCTTCCGCAATAGGCGGTGCGCTCGGTATCGTGCGAGCCGTAGACATAGACGCGTTTTTCGCCGTTATATTCAAAAACGCGCGGCTCACCGTCCGGGATATGCTCCCAGAGGGGAAGATAAGGATTTGCGGATCTCACTCGTTTTTTCATAATATGCTCCGTTCCGCCGCCCTTTGCAGGCGGCATATTCACTGACCAGGTACAGGCCCTTTCCGCTGTACGCAGAGTCGAGCGGCTGTACCGCAGGCTGCAGGCCGGAAAGCCGCTGCCCGTGGGGCCCGGCCTCAATACGCGATCATGGGGATCGAGGCCGCCTTCTCCCCGCATCTTTCCTTCCGGCCGTCCGCAACCTCGTACACCTCGCCGCTGCACGCCCGTACCTTTTCCATCATTTCCGGATGAATACGGGAGCAGATATCGAACAGCCCGATATTGTAATTTTCTCCGTCGAAGCGCCCCAGCGCGAACTGGTCGTAGCACTGGAAATAATGACAGCCCACGCCGAAGGGATGGGCGGCCACGCTTTCGCAGTAATACCGATAGGCGATCCCGCGATCCTGCTGGCCGGCCACGCCCTCCAGCCCGGTTGCAGGCAATCCTGCATCCAGTGCCCCAAAATGAAATTCTCCAATCATCACCGGCAGATCCACGCCCAGATCCGCCACATGCTGAATGTGTTCTGTGGGATCCACCGCGTAACAGTTGATGGAAAACACATCGAAATTCTCCCAGCCGGTCACCAGATCCGGATCGGAGATCCAGGCCCAGCGCATCCCCAGGATCATGTGGTTGGGATCTACATTCCGGCATTCCCGGGCGGGGATCTCCACATAGGCCCGCAGCAGCCGTCTGGAAAATTCCTTCATGTCCGCCTCAGCCTGCCCGGACCGCTTCGAAACGTCCCGCTGGGGCTGATACAGATCGTCAAAATCCGCAAACGAACAGCTCCATGCGCGGTTCAGCGCCCCGATCTCCCGGTAGCGCTCCCGCAGGAAGCCGATCAGCGCCTCCTTACAGGCGGTTTTCGCCGGATTGTACAGAACCTCATCCGCCAGCACCAGATTGTCCACGAAGGCCCAGGCCGGTTCGTTGCGCAGGAAATACCCGATCATCAGCGGATCGTCCCGGCGGCCCTCCAGCGCCTGCGCGCACCGCCTGGCCTGCTGCCGGTACTCCTCGCCGAGCACATCCGGGAAGTCGCGGAAGATCATCTGCTCCGTCGCCGGGAACTCCGGCAGAGAGGTCACATACGGAATGCTCATTTTCCCGAGGATGCGCGCGTCGCTCCAGTTGCCCAGCGTGTTCATCCCGTGCGCCTTCAGTTGGCGCTCCATCATCCCTTTCCACTTTTCAAACCAGTCTGCTCCGAACGCCCGATACAGGTTTTCCGTATAAAAGGATTCCGTTTCCGGCGCCGCATCCAGCCACTTTTCCACACCCTTCGTCCGGCAGTATTCACCGGGCCGCACGCAGTCCGGGCCCATGCTGAAAAACGCATAGCCCAGCGGATCCGTCAGCCACCATTTCCCGTTTTCCTTCTTCCTGGAAAAGAAGCCGGTGCCCTCCGTGAGCCGCTTTTCTTTCCAGCCGCCGTAAACAGACCAGTCCGCGAAGGGATAGCTGCCCTCCCGGCCGCTCTCCGTTCCGGCCGCCTGCGCCTCCAGCGCTTTCTTCAGCTCCGCTTCCTCTTTCGTTTTGCCGGGCCAGTCCTTCCACTTGCTCTGCCCGAACCGGTCGATCAGCTTCCGGTCGGGAAGCTCCGGCTGCTCCGGCATCTGCTCTGTCAGTCTCAGATCCCACAGCTTCATCCGCACCTCATGGAAGGCCGGCATGGAGGCCAGCACGATCTTCGAGATCTCCTCCCGGCTCACCCGCCTGCCGTGGCAGACGATCTTCAGCATGCCGGGCAGGGATTTGGGGAAGAGCTCGTGAGCGTCCATCCACTCCAGATCCAGAAGGACGTTCGTCTCCACCCCGGGGAGCAGTCCCATCCGGACCGTAAAGGCGGGCGCTTCTTCCCCGCGGACATACACCAGCAAGTTCAGCGCCAGGCTGTGCTCCTCCAGCACCTGGGCCCGAAAGCTCAGAAACCGCTCTTCGCAGGTCAGAAGCTGCGGCATACAGAACCCGGCGCCTTTTTCCGAAAGCCGGAGCAGATACGTTCCGCCCGCCGCCTCTTCCAGAACCGCCCCGTCCGTCAGGTTTTCTCCAAGGATCCTTACATTTTGCATTTGATCTCCTTTCTGCCTGGACCGCCTTGTGCCGAATCCCGGCGCTGTCAGGCCTGATCCCCGCGCCTTCCTCTTCCCCAGCGCAGATAAAAATAGGCCACCTCCATGATGCAGCAGGCCGTCCAGCCCACCGGATAGCCAAAGCCCACCAGCCGGGCCGTATTGCTGATATAGCGCGTCATGACGAACAGATAGATCTGCCGCACCGCCACGAAGTTCACCAGCATGATGATCATGGGACCGGCAGAATCCCCGCGCCCCCGCAGCGCCCCGGCCAGCGTGTGATTGATACAGTTGAACAGCATGAAAAATACGTTTGTCTGCAGAAACATGGCCCCGTACCGGACCACCTCTGCATCGCCGGTGAAAAGCCCGGTGGCGGGCGCGGCAAACAGGTACAGAAACACCGCGATCCCCGCCGTGCTGCCCACAGTGAGCACCATCGACTGCACGGTGCCCTGATTCACCCGATCCTGCTTCCCGGCGCCGATGTTCTGCCCCACGAAGGTGGTGGCGGCCTGGGCGACGCTCTGCATGGGAAGCATGATGAACGTGTCCAGCTTGTTATAACAGCTCCAGCCCGCCATACAGGCGGAACCGAAGCTGTTGATATAGGACTGCACGAAAACGTTGGAAAAGGCCGTGATCACAGACTGCACGCCCGCCGGCAGCCCGATGAGAAAGATCTGCCGAAGAATGGGCAGATCGCATTTCAGGTCCTTCCAGGAAAGGTAATAGACCTCCTTCGTTCCGGAAAGGAGCACCAGGATCATCACCGCGGAGAGGAACTGAGAGAGGATCGTGGCCCAGGCCACGCCCGCGATGCCCGCGTGAAACACCACCACGAACAAAAGGTCCAGCACCGCGTTCAGGACGCTGGTAAAGATCAGAAACAGCAGCGGCCTGCGGGTATCTCCCACGGCCCGCAGGATCCCGCTCCCCATATTGTAGACCAGAAGCCCCAGCATCCCCGCGAAATAGATCCGCAGATAGACCGTGGCCGCATCCATCACGTCCTCCGGCGTGAACATGAACACCAGCATGGGATGCACCAGCAGGATCCCGATGACCGTGAACAGCACGCCGCAGACGAACGTCACGAAGATCGTGGTCTCCACCGCCGCGTGCAGACGCTTCTGATCCTTCGCCCCGTAATAGCGGCTGATCACCACCCCCGCGCCGACGGACACCCCGTTGAAAAAGAACACCAGCATATTGATGATCATGGTGGTGGAGCCCACCGCCGCCAGCGCCTCTTTTCCCACGAAGTTCCCCACCACCAGGGAGTCCACGGTATTGTACATCATCTGGAACAGGTTTCCGACGATCAGGGGGACCGAAAACTGGATCAGCAGCAGGATGATGTTCCCCGATGTCATGTCCTTTGCGGATGTTTTTCCTTTGGTATCCATGCCGTCTTCCCGCTTCTCTGTCATTTCCCGGCTCATACGTCGAACAGGCCGCAGACCTTATCCAGGTGCGCCCGGACCGGCAGGTGCTGCGGGCACTTTCTCTCGCAGAGGCCGCAGTTTTTACAGTCCTTATAAACCTTCCCGCCGTTCTTCACATAGCTCTCCATCATGCGCTTCGCATGGTCCGTAAGGCCGTATACATTGTGATAGGTATAGCATTCGAAGATCCTGGGGATGTCGATCCCGGCGGGGCAGGGCTGACAGTATCTGCAGCCGGTGCAGTAAAGCTCGTCGAATTTCCGGATCTCCTCCATCGCCTTTCCCAACTGCTGCCACTCCTCCTCGGAAAAAGCCGTGCTGTCGGAGGCCAGCCCGGCGTTCTGCCGCACCATATCCGCCGTCTGCATCCCGGACAGCGCACAGTTGAGGTTCGGATTTCCCAGGCAAAACTTGAACGCCAGCTCATAGGTGGCGATGGGCGCCTTCCCGGTGAGCTTTGCATACAGATCCGTGGGCGCGGCCAGCCTTCCGCCGCCCACAGGGCCCATGGCCACGGTTCCCAGCCCCTTTTCATGGGCATATCGGATCATCTCCTCATTGGAACGGTCCAGCAGATTGTACTGACAGAGCATGGACTCCATGCACACGCCGCGCTCCTCGGAGGTGTCGATGATATAGCGGATCACCCGGGGATCGTCGTGGAAGGAAAATGAAATGTGGCGGATCAGCCCTTCCTCCTTCGCCTTCGCCGCTTCCTCCAGCAGGTGATATTTCAGGATCACATTGTCGAATTTGTCCTTATTGATCCCCCAGAAATGATAGAAGTCGATATGATCCGTCCCCAGCCCCCGCAGGCTCCGCTCCACCCCGCGGCGGAAATCGTCCGGCTTCCCGATCTCCTCCGTCGGGAGCTTGGTGGAAAGCAGGACCTGATCCCGGAAGTCCTTCACAGCCTTCCCCAGAGCCGTCTCGCTGTTGTTGCCGCAGTAATAGGGCGCGGTGTCAAAATAATTCACCCCGTTCTCGAAGGCGGTGCGGATCATCTCATCCACCCGGTCCTGATCCACACAGCTTTTTCCGTTCTTCTGATATTCCGGGAAACGCATGCACCCGAATCCCAGCGCGGATATCTTTTCACCCGTTTTCCCGAATTCGCGGTAATTCATTTTTTCCTCTCTTTTGCTGAATGCACAGCCTGTTTTTTTCTCCTTTGTTCCCGATCCTGCAAACGTGATCCTGACTGGATTATAACACATGATCATCGGTAATTGCGACAACAATATTCGCGCGGATCGGAGACAGATCTCTTCCCCTCAAAACGGGGTTCTATCCCTGCTTCATATATACTTCATGCACGGAGGGATGTCAAGAGCACAGATTCCGGTTGACATCCCTTCCCGCAGGCATTATGTTGGAATCAGAAAAAACGCCGGACGGCCGGACAAAAACAGAACGAAAGAAAACAGGAGGAACCCCGTATGCTCGAACAGAAATCCTTTTTAATCACAGGAAAAGAAGAAGTCGCTTTTCACAACCGGGTGGACTTCTGCGTGGGCACAGGACGGATGGGGCTGGCCCTGCAGCAGGAATATCAGAAACAACTGCAGTTCGTGCAGAAGGAGATCGGCTTTCAGCATATCCGCGGTCACGGACTCTTTTCAGACGACATGGCGATCTGCCAGGAATATGAGACAGGATCGGGCGAGAAGCACACGGAATACAATTTCACCTATCTGGATCTGGTCATGGACAGTTACCGGGAAGCGAAGCTGCGGCCCTTCCTCGAGCTGGGCTTCATGCCGTCCAGACTCGCCAGCGGCAGCCAGACCATCTTCTATTGGAAGGGCAACACCACACCGCCCGCCAGCTATGAGGCCTGGTGCGCCCTCGTGACCGCCACCCTCTCCCACCTCATGGAACGGTACGGCAGGGACGAGGTGGTACAGTGGCCCATCGAGGTGTGGAACGAGCCGAACCTGCCCGGTTTTTGGGAAAATGCGGATATGGAAGAATATTTCCGGCTCTTCCGCCATACCTTTTTCGCCGTCAAGGCGCTGGATTCCGCATTCCGCGTCGGCGGCCCCGCCGTCTGCGGCGTCCGGGACGAATTCTGGATCCGCTCTTTTCTGGAATTCTGCGCGGCGGAAGGGATCGTCCCGGATTTCATCACCAGGCACCACTATACCACGGATCTGCCGGAGCACGAAGGGCATTACGGTTATGTGAACCTGTCCGATCCCGAGGAGGGCTTCGCGAACCTGCAGACCACCCGCGATATCATCGACAGCTTTGACCGGTTCCGGGGGCTGCCGATCCATCTGACGGAGTTCAACACCTCCTATATCCCGAACGCTCCCCTGCACGACACGAATCAGAACGCGGCCTATCTGGCGCTGCAGTTGTCCCGGCTGGGAGACATGAACGAATCCTATTCCTACTGGACCTTCGGGGATGTGTTCGAGGAACAGGGCGTTCCCTATACACCCTTCCACGGCGGCTTCGGGCTGGTGGCAAACGGCGTGATCCCCAAGCCCACCTTCTGGACCTTCCGCTTTTTCAAAGAGCTGCAGGGACGCGGCAGATGCATCCACCGTTCCGGGGAGCTGCTGGTGCTGGAGGAAAAGACCGGCTGCTACTGCGGCATCGCCTGGAACAGCGCCCGGACCAGAACCGGGAGAACACTGCTCCTTTCCCTGACGCTGCCCGCCGCGGAAAGCGGGCCATATCTGCTGCTCACCGAAACGGTGGACGAAGATACCTGCAATCCGCTGCGCCTCTGGCACGACATGGGCGAGCCCGCCAGCCTCTCCCCCCGTCAGCTAAAGCTCCTGCGGGAGGCGTCCCGTCCGTTCCTTTCCAGCAGAAGGATCGAAGCCGGAGAGAAAGTGCAGTGCGCCCTGGAGCTGAAGGAATTTGCCGTCGTCTATTTTGAACTGTATCCCGTGTGCCAGAACAGCGACCGCGGTTACGATTACGAACGGGCGGTCGGCCTTCGGTGAGGCTCTCTCAGAGCCTCACCACCCGGTCCGCCATCTCCGCCGCCCTGGCGGAATCCGATGCCAGCAGGAGGATCCCGTCAAACTGCCGCAGAATGCGGGCGAGCAGCTTTTCCTCCGTCGCCCGGTCCACCTGATCGGAGAAGCCGTCGAGGAACAGGATCTGCGCGCCTGAATAGAGGGCCCTGGCGATGCCGATCCGCTTCCTCTGCCCGCCGGAAACGGCCATCCCTTTCCTGCCCGCCCTTTTCTGTATCCCGTCCGGGAAGGATCTCACGTCCTCCCACAGATCCGTCTTCTCCAGCACCCCGGCAAATCTTTCCTCCTCATAAGCGCTGTCCAGACAGATATTCTCCCGGACGGATTCGTCGAACAGCACGGGATCCTCCGGCACGTAACAGCAGACCTCTTTTTCCGTACAGCGCACGAACAGCCGCCGCAGAAGCTCACTTCCCGTCTGTCGGTTTTCGCTGACGAACAGGATGCTCTGTCCCCTGTGCGCTTCTATCTCTGTTCTTTCTCCGCGCACTTCCAGAGAGAGATACAGTCCTCCGGCTTCATACCGGACGGTCTCCTTCCGAATGTTCTCACGCCGGACATTTTCGTGCCGCATGACCTCCATCCGCTTTACGGAAACCTTCGTCTGCCTGCTTTTCCTGACCAGACTCCCCAGAGCCCCCGGCAGAGAGGTCAAAAAAGCATAATAATACTCAAACATGACGAATTCCCCCACGGTAAATCTTCCGGCGGCGAAAAAGGGGATGGCGATCAGCAGAATGACGCCCAGCGTCAGATCCGACGCGTTCTCCGAAAAAACACCCAGCACCCGGTCGAACACGCGGTCCCGGATCTCGTTTCCCGCCCGTTCCCCGCATTTGCTCCGAAAGGCATCGTACACCCTCTCTCTGTCCCCGATCATTTTGAAAAACGCGATGTTCCCCAGAAAGGTGTTCAGAAAATTCGTGACCTCGCCAGTCGATCTGCGGGCGGACTCCCGATAGGCCGCGACGCGCCGGGACATCCTCCGCAGCAGCGCCAGGATGAGGACGGTGGGGCACAGGCTGACCGCGGCGAACAGCGGATGGACGCCGAACATCACGATCAGGATCGCGCAGGACAGGACGATCTTCGGGACCTGATAATAGAATTCCATGAAAAATCCGCTCACGTCCTCACACTCATTTCGGAACAGACTGATCGTCTCTCCCTCTCCCAGCGGCATCCTTTCATCCAGCGGGATGCGGAGCACGCATTCCAGCAGCCAGCGCTTCACGTTCCGCGAGATCCGCACCTTCAGCTTTGCGGCCAGCCCGGCATTGATCTGTTTCACGGCGTTGATGAGCAGGGGCACCGCGATATCCAGCAGGATCAGGACCGTCAGGGAAAGGATTCCGAGGGACACCGGCTTTCCCTCCAGAAGGTTGAAGACATCCTTCCGGATCAGTCCGCTGACCAGAAAACTGAAGGTATAGGCGGCCGTCTCCGTCAGAATGATAAAAAGGCCAAAGAAGCGAACGCCCCGTATCGCGGCACGGTAAATGCTTTCTCCCTCTTTTCCCGCTCCGGGCTGTGCGCATCCGGGCCCGGTTTTTCCTTCCCGCATAAAAATTTTTTCATTTCCGATCCGTTTCCGCATGTCCTCATTCCCCGCTTTCCGATGCATTCTGCCGGACGGGAACGGCAAAAACCTCCCCCTCCTCCACCAGAATCCTTTTCTGTACCTGTACCGCGCTTCTCTTCCTGTGGCTCACAAAAAGAACCGTGGTGTCCGCGAAAAAGCTGCCGATCAATCCGTCGATGAGCCGCACCGTATCCTCCCGGATCACGGCGTCGAACTCGTCCGCCAGCAGGACCGCGGGCTTTGCCAGCAATGCGCCCGCCCAGGCGATGCGCTGGGCCTCATCCCGCGTCACGTCCTCCCCGGAAATGACGCTGTCCAGTCCCCGGCCGCTCTTTCGCATCCAGTCCTCCAGCCCGACGGCGCTGACCGCCTCCAGGATGGCCGCATCGTCATACCCGCCGCCGTATCTGGTCAGGTTACTGCGCAGCGTATCGTTCAGGATCGGATTGGACTGAAAAATACAGTAAACGATGCGGCCATACGCCTCCCTGGAATAAGCGCTCACCGCATGTCCGCCCACGAGGACGCTGCCCGCGGTTTCCGCATAAAGCCCCGCGATGAGCGAAAGGATCGTGCTTTTCCCGCCGCCGGTCCGTCCCTCTATCAGGACCTTTTCTCCGGACCGGACGGAAAAGCTCACATTTTTCAGCACCTCCTGCTCCGGTTCATAGCAGAAGGAAACGTTCTGAAACACGACGCTTCCGTCCGCCGGGGCCTTTTCCGTTCCCGTTTCCCGCGGGGGCTCCCGCATGCCGTATATGCCGCCGATCCGTTCCGCCGCCGCCAGCGCCGCCGGGAGCTGCGCGAACTCGTTTTTCAGCCGGTAAAAGGGGAAGTTCAGGATCCCGGCATAGCTCAGTATCAGATAGAGCTCTCCCAGCGACATCCGCCCCTGCCCCATCAGGAACACGCCGACGGCCAGCACCGTCCCCTCTCCCAGGTTCAGCAGGGAGAAAAACGCCGTGGCCGGAAGATTTCCGAGAAAAGAAGCCCGCACCTGCCGTTTCCCGAAACGGGCGTACCGATGTTCAAAACGGTCCAGCACATAGGCGCTCTTCTGCAGCCCCGCGATGTCCCTTTCCGCTTCCACCGCCTGGCTGAATTCCCCCAGCACCTCCGTTTCCCCGGCCCGCGCCGCCTCCCATAACCGGGCAATCCCCTTCTGCGTCGTCATAAAGAGCAGCAGGATCCCGGCAGACAGCACCGTGAAGATCCCGCTCAGCACGCCGGACTTCTGCCAGAACACGAACAGGATCCCCGCCACCAGCAGGACGCTTCCCAGGATATCGATGAACATGCTGGAAAAAAAGCCCGCCAGAATATTGACATCCCCTTCCAGCCGCTCCAGGAATTCTCCCGCCCTGATCCTGCTGTGCTGCTCCATCCGAAGATCATAGACCACCCGGAACAGATCCGCCCGCAGACAGTCGCACAGGCCCCATCCCAGCTTTTCACTCAGATATGTGTTGAAAACGCTGACGGCCCCTTTCAGCAGAACGACGCCGCAATATGCCGCCGCGGCGCCGTACAGCCATGCGTTCGACTGCACCGTCAGCTGATCCAGGATCCGGCTCAGAAGCTGCGGCATGCACAGAGCGGTCACAGTTTCCGCGGCCAGCGCGGCCCCCACTCCGATGAAAAGCCTTTTCTTCCTGACCGCCTCCCCTTTTACCGCATTCGTTATGTCCCTGAACCGTTTGCGACGGGGCTGCTCGCATTCAAAGGCTTTTCCGTCCCCGTTTCTTTCATCCCTGTATTTTCCGTCTCCTGTTCTCACCGTTTCTTGGCCTCCGTCTGCTTTTCCTACAGTATGCTGTCAGAAACAGGATAGAGTATGCACGAAAGCTGTACAAGGGGAGCGTTTGGTTTAAACCAAAGACGGTATCCTGCCGCCTTTACCATTCAGGAACAGCTTAACGTGATCGGCAGATTCAAATCGCTGCGCTGCCACGGATGTCCGTCGACCCCGATTCTTGCGGAAACACGACAACATTCCGTCCTTGAAATTTTGCCCGAGGATGTCTATAATGAAAACAGAACGCAGAACTCTTCCGGGGCTGCCCGCGGAGCGTCTGTCATTCTTCAACAGAGAGGAAGGGAGAAACGATGCGTCGGGATAATATCTGTGCCGTCTGTTTGAACCACGCAGAATAGCGGGCATATAGGATTTTGCGTGGGGAAATGTTTCTATATGCGCTGCTGTTTCTGCACTTAATGAAAAAAATTCATTAAGGAGGACGGAATGAAATATCAGAATGCAGCAGTTATCCTTCCGGAAGAAATCCTGAGCGGCCTTCGGGCCTATTTTCAGGGCGGCCTGCTCTATATCCCCAGAGCGGAGGAAAAGAAGGAATGGGGCGGGGCCAACGGCACGCGGCAGTATTACGCGGAGAGAAACCGGCTTATTCGGGAAGCACACCGGCAAAAGGTTCCCATAAAGGAGCTGGCGGCCCGGTTCGGTCTGGCGGAAAACACGGTTCGAAACATCATATACCGGCATCGGGAGGGATCCCCGCCGGAGGAAAGAATGCGGGAGGGCCGGAGAAAATCGTTTTGACAGAACTTGCATATGCCTGACAAATTGCCCGCTATCAGCTTTGCGCTGATAGCGGGCAATCTTTTTATCGATCCGGTTTTTTGAAAATGTATTTTCCCTTGCCGTATCCGCTGACCTCTTCAATCAAATCTGCTTTCTTCAGCTTGGTAATCAGATTTCCGGCAGCGGTTACAGAATCGTTTGTAATCGCCGCAATGTCAGAACGACCAAATACCCCATCGGTTCCCACTTTCATAAAGACAGCCTGCGCTTTCCGAATTGTGTTTGGGCTTGCGGTCAGTTTCTCAATCGCAACTTCAATCGCAACTTCAATCGCAACATGGTCGGCATCAATCACAGCATTTTCTGCCGTGGCCTTTCCAGCGTCTATCTCTGCCTCATAATTCAGGTTATATAATGTGACCTGAAACGAAGTGACATCCGAATAGAAAACCGGCTCCAACTCCGTGCGGAAATTGTAGGCGGCATGATAGGCGTCAGTGATTTTCTTAAAGCCGCTGCCCTGCCGCTCCATATATCCCAGCCGCCCGAAAATGTCTGCCAGAATGGGATTTCGCCGAGTGGAGGAAACATTTTCTATATCCCGTTCCTGTATCCGCGTTCCGTCCGCCATGCCGCCGGGAGAATGAATCGTAAGCCGATCATCGTAGATATCAATATGAACCTCACTCCCTAAAATCAGGTAATCACGATGAATCAGAGCATTTACGAGGGCCTCAAAAACACTTCTCTCACAGTAGTCGGGCATCTCGATCCGAGAATCAGCGGCTTTCTTCCAGCGCGTCTTCATATTCCGCTTCACAAAGCTGACGCCCTCGTTCAAAAGAATGATTAGACTGCCGGAATACTCCGCGCCATCCAGAGCATCGACCATGCCGCCACTCTTATCCAGCCCGTTCCATCGAGTACAGAACAAGCGCGAATGGCGTATGGGAGAGTCGTCCGCAATCAAAGCGCCAGCATTTGTCAGCTTTCCTTGTTCATCCCGAATCTCAAAAGAATCAAACAGCTTATCCTCCATGCTGTTTCCTGTCCATACCTTGTATCTCTCCCTCAACTTGGAAAAGGCATAGTCCGTGAAACTGTACTCGGTAGGAAGCGCATCATAAGTGCGATGCATTCCTTTCAAAATCAACTGGTTCAGAACGTAATCCGGCGCGATTACACTTTCATTCCCAATACGGATATAGGCTTCCATCACGCCGTCAGCCTTATAATAATACGGTGTGGTTCGTCCCGCAGATACGGTCAATATCAGAATGTCTTTGCCAAGCTCTCTTTCGGGCGACAAAATAAAGTTTGGGAAAGGCGTAATACGTTCTTTTATCAATCGGCTGATTGCCTCGGCATCAATCTGCGCATCAGCCAAGCCGATTATATTTCTGTCATTATCAATGCCGAAGAACAATGTTCCACCGCTTCCATTGGCAAAGGCGCTGATCTTTTGAGCCAGCTTTTGGGTTTTCTCGTTTCCAGAGCGACCTTAAAATCGCATTCCGTCGCTTCCGCTATCCATCTGTCAATCTTCATTTTGTATCTCCTCGTCAGGCTTATTCTTCTGACTTCTGTAGACATTATACCTGTTTTTACATTCCGGGCTGCAAAACCGGTTACTGGAAATCGTCATCATCCAAGCTGTTAAGAATACCAAAATTATATCCTTTTCATGCGTAATGATCTTTACTGCCAAAGAACCTGTCCCGCTCCGAAAAGCCCCACTCAGCTCCCAGCGCTGACATACCTCCGGCTGGCGAACCGCCAGGTCACGTTCAGGAGCGTCAGAAATACCACGGGCGCGGCCGCGAGCCAGACCTTCAGCCCGCCGGTGAGTTGCCCGATCCAGTACATGGCCGGAACATTGCTCACGAACAGGATCGGAAACACATAGGTGCCCATCCGCCGGAACCATTTCCCGTAGATGTGCATGGGCATGTTGTTCAGATCCCAGCTTCGGTCCAGGATCTGCGTCACCGACCCCGTTTTCACCGTCCAGAAGGACAACAACTGCGGGATCAGGAACATGCAGTACATCACCACGATGCAGGACAGCAGGATCAGCAGATAGACCAGTACGTTTCGCAGCGTGATCGTATAGTCCAGCCGCCTGGCGCCGATCACCGTCATGACGATCCCCGCCGTCAGATTGGGCACCGGATAGGCGAAGTTGATATGCTGCAGGGAGATCAGCATCAGCGCGGACACCGGCTTCGTCAGGTAAATGTCCATCGTCCCGTCGCTGATATACCCGGAAATGTTGAAGAAATTGTCCATGAACAGGCCGGTATAAAAGGCCACCATGATCGTATAGCTTCCCGTAAAGAAAAGCATCTGATCCGGCGAGACCCCGTTGATCTCGATGTCCACCGCGTATACGAACACCACATAGACCAGCTTGGACAGCAGAAACAGCGTCTCCATAGTCATGCTGGCATAGAAATTCGCCGGATATTCCACATAGCTTAAAAAGCTGTTCCGCACGAACAGCCCGTACAGCCGGATATGCCGCAAAACCGCTCTCCCCATTCGTTCCATCTCGCTCATCCTCCTGCAGCCACATACCGCTTCAGGCCGCCCTTCCATGCCGCTCCCGCCGCCGCGGCCAGCACACCGATCCAGAAAAGCTGGATCAGGATCCCTTCCGCCGCCTCCGCCGCGCCCAAGTGCCCGTTGATGATGTTCACCGGAAAGAACAGCGTATAGGAAAAAGGCAGTAGCTGCAACGCCCCGCCGATCTTTTCCCCGAAAAAATCCAGCGGAAAGATCCCGCCGCCCAGCAGGATCACCCCCTGATTGACTGCGGTGAAGATCCCCCAAACCTCCGTCAGGGTAAAGGCCAGGGCGCTGACCGCATAAAACAGGATGAAATTGATGACCATGGCCCCCAGGCAGGCGAAAAGGAACGCCGTGCACCGCCATACAGGCAGCTCCACGGTTCCGTACTGCCTGTAAACGCCGAAGAACACGGCCAGGATCCCTGCCGCGATCACGAGCTGCATCACCTTATCCCCGAAAAACCGGGAAAAGCGGAACAGCGAATACCGGGTGGGCAGCGTCAGGAACTTGCTGAACACCCCGTTTTTAATGTCCGCCGCAATCTCATTCTGGAAGCCGCCCGCCGAATTCACCTTCGTCACCACGCCCGCCGCCACCGAATACAGGATCATCTGATGATAGGTATAACCGTTGATAACGGCCCGTCCGCTGCTGGCGAACACCGCCGTCCACAGACAGCACTGCACGATGACGAGGAATCCGTCGCTGATCAGGCTCAGGAAAAAATTCACCCGGTATTCCAGCGCGCTCTGCAGCGCCATTTTGAACACATACCAGTATTTACGCATCCTCATCCTCCCGGCCATCCTTCCTCTCATACAGCCGTTCGATGCCCCGCTCGATGGGGATATCCTCGATGACGAAATCCCCCGCCGCGCCGTGCGCCATCAGCTCCTCCGTGATCCGCGGAAGATTTTCCCGCTCCGCCTCCAGCGTGATCTCCTCTTCCTTCTCCTCCAGCACCTGCCCCAGCCGTGCCAGCTCCTCCGCCAGATCATTGTGGAACCGGACCTTCACGATCTTCCGATTCTGAAAACTGTGGTTGATCTGCGCCAGATCCCCGTCATAGACCAGCGTCCCCCGGTTGATCACGATCACCCGCCTGCACAGATCCTGGATATCCTGCATGTAATGACTGGTCAAAATGACCGTGGCGCGGTACTTTTCATGATAAGCCTTCAGGAATTCCCGCATCTTCCGCTGGGAGATCAGATCCAGCCCGATGGTGGGCTCGTCCAGAAACACCACTTTGGGGTGGTGGAGCAGGGATGCGATCAGCTCCATCTTCATCCGCTCCCCCAGCGAAAGACGGCGCACCTGCACCTTCAGCACCTCCTGTACGCCCAGCATCTCCACCAGCTCGTCCAGCGTCCGCCGGTACTCCGCATCCCCGATCTCATACATGCATTTATTGTAATAAAATGTCTCGTTCGCCGGAAGATCCCACCAGAGCTGGCTCTTCTGCCCCATCACGATGGCGATCTGCCGCTTGAAATCGATCTTCCGCTCCCAGGGCGTGAAACCCAGCACCTTCGCCGCTCCTTCCGTCGGCACCAGGATCCCGGACAGCATCTTCAGCGTCGTCGTCTTGCCCGCGCCGTTGGGTCCCAGAAAACCCACGATCCCGCCCTCCTGGATATCGAAGGAAATCCGGTCCACCGCGGTCTTCAGAAGCTTCTCCCGGTGGAACAGATTCTTTAGGGAGCTCCGGATGCCCACCTCTTTTTCATAATAAGAAAAGGTTTTCCCCAGGTCTCTGACCTGAATCGAATCTGCCATAGGTATTTCTCCGTTTTGCCGCCGTCCCGCGGCAAAAGCAAGCGCCCCGCCGCATATTTTTTCAAAAATCCAGCATCAAGCATATCCGACCGCTCTGCGCGGCCAGCCCCGAAAGGAAATTGCCTGACATTTTCCGGCCGGCCGTACCGTTACCACCGATGCATATTCCGCTCGAACTTGGCGATATAACTTTCCCGCAGCTCATCCGGAGTGATCCCGTAACACAGCAGAACATCATTGTAAAACATCAGCACATCCGCCAGCTCTTCCACCAGTTCCTTTCGGATATCCGGAGCCGTGACATCGTCGTTCTTTTTGATGATATCAATCACTTCCCCGATCTCTGAGATCATCCAGAGCATTTTGTTCTTGCCCGTCTCCGGGCAGATCGGCTCCCATCTGCCTTTATACCGATCCTGCAGTTCCATCTGCATTTTCTGCATATCCCCGATACTGAAATCCTTCATCCCGCCGCCTCCGTTCGCTTCGCTCTTTCCTTCTCATTATCACGCTCCTCTTATCTTTGTCAAGATAATGAAAACACTTTCTTTTCATTCTGTAGGATGCCGTGCCTCCCTGGCCCGCCCCGCCAGACCGCGCCGCCCGCCGCCCGCGTGTATTCCATTTTCCCGGACCGTTAGAAAAGCGCTGGTTCTTAGCGAAGCAAGTTCGTCAGAACGAAGCTGAGCTTAGAACCACTGCGCTTTTCTTCGAGCGCGAGCGTGTCCGGAAAAGGAATACACGCGGGCGGCGGGCGGCGCGGTTTGGCGGGGCGGGCCAGGGAGGCGTTAACGAGGCTTCAGCTCACGCTCACATACCGCCGGACTCCCATTTTCCAGAGCGCCCGGGCGAGCCGCCACAGAAGGGCCGCCGCAAAAACAGATACCGCTCCCACTTTCAGGTCCAGCTTTCCCAGATAACAGCAGGCCGGAACATAGGAAATGAAAGCGACCGGGATCACATACAAAAGCTTTACAACGAGGTCCGGGAACACCTCCAGCGGCTTCCGGGAAATATTCGCGATGCACAGAAAGATATTGTGGATATAATCGATCCGTATCAGACAAAACACCGGCACCGCGCAGATGAATAGCAATGCGCCGTAGATCGCGATCCCTGCCACCAGAAAAAGCAGGTAGGCCAAAACCCTGCCCGCCGACGCGGGCAGCCCGACCCGCACGCCCGACCAGATCACGAGAACGAATCCCAGGAGCATCGCAAACAGTACGCCGATGCCCATTTCATACGTCATGGTATAAAACTGGCTGTCGATCGGTTTGAGCAAAATGTGGTCGAACGTCCCGTTCACCAGTTGGGCGGACAGATTTGACAGGTTGGGGAGCAGAATACAGCTAAAAATGCTGTCCGCGACAAAATAGGTGCCCAGCAGGAAAATATACTCGTACCGGTCCCAGGTGAGTATGCGGTCCGTATAGCGGTACATCAGAAAGATCACAACGACTTCCTTCAACGTCCACGACAGATGAAACGGCAGTTGCAGCAGGAAGTTGACCCGGTACTGCATTTGCACCTTCAGGTTGAATCCCGCCATTTTCCCAAACAGACGAAGATATTTCATTGTCAGCCTCCATTCGCGATATATTTTGTCAGCGCCAGTCTCCACAGGCGGCGGACCAGCAGCGTCAGCAGGAGGATCCACCCGGCCAGAAGCGCCAGGTCGTAAACGCATTCCTCCCAACGCACATGTCCCAGCAGGATCGAGCTTTGGTAATATCCGATATATTTCACGGGGAGCATTTCGATAAACGCTCTCACTCCCTGCGGAAACAGATCCAGCGGGATCAGACTGCCGCTCAGCAGGGCGAACAGCTCTCCCTTGATGAAGATCAATACCCGCGGATTTTCCACATAAAACGCGATCATCCCCATCAGGAACGAGATCAAAAAGCCCGTCAGCACGCCCCCCGCGGAGGTCAGCAGGAGCATGCACCACGCCGCCGGACCCATGCGCAGCCGCCAGCCGCCGTAAACGGCCGCCGCCCCCAACGGAATGACGTACGCCAGAAAATCGATCGGCGCATAAACCAGCTTCTGCCCGACGCACTCAAAAAAAGCCATCCTGCTGTAGGAAACCGGCCGGAGCAGAGCGCTGTTCAGCTTTCCCTGCAGGATGCTGTCCACGAGCTCATAGGAAAAGCCATCAAAGTTCCCCAGCCCGTAAATGAAGTTCGCCAGAAAAAGATACAGGATCATTTCGAGAAAGGAATAATCCCCCAGCGCATCCCGCCCGGCATAAACCGCTTTCCACAGATAAAGGGTGAGCAGGACTACGATGAACCGCATGACGACGCTGATCAGAAAATTTTCCCGGTACATATATGCCGTTTTCAGAGCCAGAAACATATTTTTCCTGTATTTCTCATATTTTCCGCTCATTTCTCCGCCTCCCGGTTTCCTCCGGCCGCAATGCGTTCGATCACCTTCCCGAGGGAGGGCTCTTTTACGGTGATATCCTCCACGCCGATCTGCCGCATGATCCTTTCCACCATGCGCGGCATCTCCTCCCGCGGGATTTCCCAACTGACGGTGTTATTTTCGACCCCGCAGACGGCATCCGGCGCGATCCGCTTCGCCAGCTCCATCTGATCTTTCTTTGTCCGCACCGTCAGGATCTTATGCTTCGCATAGGCACGAAAACACGCGTCCAGAGAGCCGTCGAACTTCACCCTTCCGGCGTCGATCAGGATCATCCGCCCGCATATTTCCTGAATATCATCGAGGATATGGCTGCTGAGGATGACCGTCGTTCCCTTTTCCTTCGCCTCTTTGTAAATGATCCGCCGGATCGATTCCGCGGACGCGAAATCCAGCCCCAGCGTCGGTTCATCCAGAAGCAGCAGGGACGGGCCGTGAAGCAGCGACGCGATCAGCTCGCATTTCATCCGCTGCCCCAGCGACAGCAGCCGCACGGGCTGGGATAAAACATGCTCCACCGTCAATTCCCCGGCCAGATCCCCGATTCTCTTTTCCGCCTCCGTCCGATCCAGCTCGTAAATCGAGATCAGCAGGTCAAAGGAATCCGCCGCCGGGAGATCCGGCCGCAGTTGTCCTTTCTGTCCCGTGATAAAGCCCAGTCTTTTCAGGAACTCATAATCCTTATCGAAAGGCGTCCACCCATCGATCCGGACGCTGCCTGCCGTCGGAGACAGAAGCCCCGCCAGTATCTTCATGGTCGTCGTTTTTCCCGACCCGTTTTTTCCCACAAAACCCACGATCTCTCCGCCGTCAATATGAAAGCTGATCCCCCGCAGCGCGGGTATCTCCCGCATTTCCCTGTGAAACAGGGACAGCGCGGATGCCCGGAGGCCTTCCTTTTTATCAAATACTCTGTAAATCTTGGTGATCTCTCTGACATCGATGTCCATACGTTTCCTCCAAAGCCCAGCGTGTCGCTGCAATTTGCTTTGGGTTCAATATAACAAAAGAACCATGACAGCGTTATGTCACAGTTCTTTTTTTCTTTACGATATTCCATTCTGTTCCCATTCGTCCGGCCTGGCCATCGTCAACTGCTGATTAACCCAGGTTACAATCGGGCAAAGGAGATTATTCTTCCACCCTTCATTCCAAATCCTACATCTTAAGAGTTCTCTGAAACCCCTGGCCGCAGGATCAGCCCGCCATCTACCAGCAGTGACGTCCCGGTAATATAGGATGCCTCATCCGATGCCAGAAACGCCACCGCCTTTCCGATATCCTCCGGCTGTCCGATCCGCGGGATCGGAATCCGGTCCTGCGCAAACAGATCCGTTTCCCGGGAGGCAGGCGTCATGCCGGATTCCACCGCTCCCGGCGCAACACAGTTGATCCGGATCCGGTCCCGGCGCAGTTCCCACGCGAGAGCACGGACCAGACCTTCCAGCGCACATTTCACGGAGGAATAAAAGGCCTGATGCGGAAGCGGGGCATAGGCGTTGCAGGAGGTGATCACTACAATGCTCCCGCCGCGTTTCTGCTCCACCATCAGCCGCGCCGCGTTCTGGATACAGTAGACGGCCCCCATCAGGTCGGTCCGACAGATCGTCTCCAGCTCCTCCTGCGTGTTTTCCAGAAACTTCTTTTTTACCGTCATACCGGCATTATTACAGAAAATATCCAGCCCGTCCTGTCCGGCCAACTCCCTGAAAAACGCGTCGATCTCCTCTTTTCTGCTGACATCCATCGGCCGGCCCGAGGCCTGACCTCCGAAAGCCTGGATCTGCTGTACCGTATTTGCAATTTCCACTTCCCGGCGGCCGGTTACGATCACCCTGGCCCCTCGTTTGGCCAGCTCCAGCGCGATCCCCCGGCCAATCCCGGAACTGGAGCCCGTCACCAGAGCCGTTTTTCCCTTTAACTGTTTTGAAACACTTGATCGCAGCAACGCATCCATCCCATCCTTCTCCCCGGATCAGCTTCTGTCTATCTTAAACAGACATCCGTAATCCATTCTTCTGATACACAGCTCTGTGCCCTCCAGTCCCATGAGTACGGGATCCTCGGGCCACAGTTGATATATTTCCATCGAACTATCTTCTATCCTGCTGCAGTCCAGCTCGATCCTTCTGTTTTCCAGACGGCGCGGCCTGTTTCCATCCCGCAGGACGTTGTACCAGCTATCCTCTTTGTTTCGCAGATACCCCAAAATATGTTTTTTCCCTGCCAGGATCAGACACCAGACAGCGGAATCGGACCGATCCCGAGGGACGAACCGTTCTTCATCCACACAAATCCCCTCCAGCATACGGGCGAAGGGACCGTACAGGGACATCAGCCCCTTTGCATCCACATAGGCTTCTCCCCAGTGCCACATCTGGCCGGTTCCGGCCGCTCCGGCAAAAAAGGCCGCGAAGGTGCAGTCACTGAAAATGATCCCGCGGTCATCCATCGAATAAAAACGGAAGGGACCGCTGTGGCAGTCATTGACACCGCCGGTTTCCGCCAGGATCGCCGGTTTATCGTCCCGACGGATACGCCGGATGGCATCCGGAACGAATTCACAGGGATCCCTATGACAGATCTCATAGGGCGCCCCCTGATCCAGATAACGGTGTACCTGTTGATAATCCATTTCCTTCATATTTTTGAAAACATCATACCACCAGTTCTGCGGATCGTCCGCGTCATAACTGCCAATGGAATTCACCGCCAGATTCGCCGGCGACTTTTCTTTGATCCTGAGGATGGTGTTCCGCGTCCAGTCCGCCACGATCTGCGGATCGCTGACGGTACAGCAGTTGCATTCATTCCAGAGCTCCCAGGCCATGACCACAGGATCGTCCCCGTAGCGGGCCAGATATCCGTCCAGTTTTTTCAGCCAGGCAGTCTGCCAGTTTTCCTTCAGGAACCAATCGTCCATGCTGGTGCAGGCCTCTCCGGTCTTTCCGTCCCGGAGTTTTTTTGCAAAAAGATGATAATAATTCTGTCCTTTGGCCGCTCCTTTTTCCTCATACATATAGCGGAAGTGCTCCAGCGTGAGTTTCAGACGGATACGATATTTTCTTGCCAGGGCAAATACCTGATCCAGACGGGCATACCGAAGAGCATCCGTTTCCCCCGCCGTCTCCGATTCCGGATCGAAATAGGTATCCGACAGCCAGAGCCTGGCGTAATTGCCGCCGTTTTGTGCCAGCCTTTCAAACCAGCGCCGGTAACAGATACAGCCTGTAGTACCGGTCTGATCCGCAAGTGCGAACTCGCTGCCCGCCGATTGCTGATATTTTTCAGGACTCGTCAGATTCAATCCAATGGGAACGCAGGCGGTTCCATTGGAATAGGCAAAATAACGCGGGTCCTTTTTGCTGATCTCCACATAACCGGGATGTAAATCCTCCACACAGACAAAGCTTCCGCTGCTGTAAAGCGTTTCCCCGCTCCAGGCCTGATAGAAATAGGTGCCGGCCTCGGCCGGCGTAAACCGAACGGCAAGCACAGGATCCCCCTGGGGCTCGACCCATTCATACCCATGGACATCATACCGGAGCACTGCCGGCTGGTGCGTAAAGACCGGCCTTTCCCTGCGCTCTCCGGAGGGACCTTCAATGACCACCCGCTTCACCCGGCTGTCTGCGGGAAACGCCGCCTGCCATCTGCCGAATTTTGGAACCGGCTGTCCGTCTGCGGCACATCCCGCATCCACGATCACCTGTTTAATATCCTCGTATGCCATATTCTCTCCTCATTCCCGCCATCGTCAGACAGTCGGCGTCCTTTAGACAGCCCTCCCCCGCGGCGAATCATTCCACTCCTGCACAGAGGACTGCACAGGGCAATGCCCCGCACAGTCCCTCACGTCTCCTTCCGGCTATTACAGCGCATTGTAGAAGGCCTGAATCTGCTTCAGATACTCCTCCATCACCACATCCATTCCCGCAGCCTTCAGCTCCTCCACCATTTCCTGATAGGTTCCCGCAACATCATCAGACATGCCCAGACTCAGGATCGGATAATATTTGCTGGAGACCTGCGACATGGCGGCGCATTCCGTCTCACAGGGAGACTTATCAAAGGCAAATGCCTTATAGGAAGGTATTGCGCAATTGCTAATCCCTTCCTCCCGCAGGGCGACATACGCATCCGTACTTGACACTTCAACCCGCTCTCTGGGACTCAAAAATCCCATATTACTGGCATCGGCAAAATTCGTGATCCTCGTGACCGCGCCGTCCCCATCCAGCGTGTAATCCACGCCCTCTTCTCCGTAATGCATCAGATCATAATAGCTCTGGTCATACCCCATCCGGTCCAGCACCATCATGGCCCGCTCCGGATTTCCGGAGGTGGCATGGACGGCCATCCCGTTGTTCATCCCCGGGATCGAATAATAGGGCGTATCCACGAAGCGCACGATGGTCGGTTCCCATTCCGGATGATTCTGCAGGATCTCCTGATTGGCTGTTTCGATATTTCCCAGTTGTCGTACCGTCGAGGCGCTTTTCCCGTTCCTGTAGGCCACATCCATCTCTTCCGTAATGGTCAGGGCATCAGCGGTCCAATAGCCCTTTTTCCGCAGCTCCTGCGCCTTTTCAAACACGCGGAGGAAATACTGATCCGCCTCCTCCTGATCCAGATACCTGATATTCGCCCGATCGGAGATATCCACGATCACCGGCATCAGCGAACCTTCCTGATGGCCCGTCATCAAAGGGATTCCCTCTTCGTTGGTGTCATGATAGGGGTCATCGATAAAATTCTTTGCCAGAAACGCTCCAAAGTGACCTGAACTGGTATTGGTCATGTTGATCGGAACCATTTCCGGATGCTTATCCAGCACGTTGTCCCAGTAAGCCAGCATATCCTCCGCCGTCGTGATGGAATCCATGCCGAATTCCTTCATCAAATCTCCGCGGACCCCGAAGCAGGTGCAGTCATCAAAATATCCCTGCGGCGTACTCGGAACCATATACACCTTTCCGTCCAGCTTGGCCTGATCCCAGCCCGTATCCCCCAGCGCCTCACAGGTCATGGGCATATAGGTCTCCCGGTCACTCTCCGTCAGCTCATAGAACGCTCCTTTTCTGGCCTGGTCTGCATAATCCGCCCAGTTGGAGGTATAGACCAGATCAAATTCCTCTCCGGAAGCGAATACCAGCGGATATTTCGTCGTCCAGTCTGACCAGGAAATGTACTCGATTTCCATCTCACAGTTCAGATCCGCTTTCAGCTTTTCATTCAGCAGCCTGAGAAACCTCTCGGAATCCGCCGTACTGTCCCCCAAGGCGATCATCTTCAACTGAACAAATTCCAGTTCCTGCGCCCCGGCCGCCTCCTGGCTTTCGCCGCTGTCGGCATCAGAGGCCGCCTCCTGCGCCCCCGTCTCTTCGACGGCGGCAGGCGTTTTTGCGGTATCCGACTGGCCGGATCCGCAGCCGACCGCAGAGAACAGGAAAACCATCGTCAGAAGCATACAAAATACTCTTTTCATTACTAATCCTCCATTTTCTGTAAAATCATCCTTGATCTTCGGTTACAAACTGTCAAATCTCCTTTTTCCACACCTCCTTTCTTTTCGGGAAACACAGAATCACCTTCAGCCCTTGACGGCTCCGATGGTCATTCCTTTGATGAAATACTTCTGTACAAACGGATACACCAGGACGATAGGACCGGTGGCGACGACAGTCATCGCCAGCTTATAGGTTTCCGTCGGCAAAGAATCCATTATGATCCCCGCGGAAGCGCTGATATTGCTCAGCGCATTTGCGGCATTTATGACCGTATACAGATAATACTGCAGAGGATAATTGGCGCGCTTCGTGCTGAACAGCATGGCATTGTACCAGTCATTCCAATAATGAAGCGCGGAAAACAGGCCGATGGTAGCCAGGACCGGCTTGCACAGGGGCAGAATGATCCGCAGAAAGATCACGAATTCATTTGCGCCGTCCATCTTGGCGGATTCCGCCAGGGCGTCCGGAATTTCGGACATGAAGCTCCGGAAAATAATGACATAAAAATAACTGAACAGGCTGGGCAGTACCAGTGCCAGATACGGATGCTCTTTAAAATGAAAATACTGGACGCACAAAATGTACCATGGTACAAGACCCGCGCTGAAGATCGTCGTAAAGAAAAAATAAAAAGAAAATCTGCTGCGGTAGGCGAAATTCCTTCTGGACAACACATAGCCCGCCATGGAACATATCGCCAGTTGGAGAAAGGTGCCGCACACGGTGATCAGAATCGTCACCCGATACGCGCCGGCAATCTCCTCCGGATGCTTGAAGATCATCCGATAGGCTTCCAGGGAGAACTCCTGAGGAAGAAGGGAATAGCCGTGGATCATAATGGCGGCATTGTCGGAAAGAGATCCGGAAAGGATCAGAACCACCGGCAGGATGCACAGCAGCGCAAGAACGATAATCACAAGATATCCTATTACATTGAAGACGATCACATCGCCGCTCTTTCTTTTCATATTCCCCTCCTTTTTCCTTTTCCCGCCGGTCTGGCCTCCCATTCTTCCGGGTCCCGGTCAGAACAGGGCGTAATCAGGCTCCACCTTTCGGATGATCGTATTGACCGTCATCACGATCCCGAAGCCGAGAAAGGACTGAAGCATGCCAGCCGCGGCGGACATCCCGAAATTCTGGGTCTGTATCATCGACCGGTAAACAAACGTGTCAATTACATCCGAAACATCCATCAGCATGGCGCTGTTTCCCGTCAGATTATAAAACATGGCAAAATCGCCTTTTATGATATTCCCCACATTCAACAGCAGCAATACGATCACTGTAGGCTTTAAAAGGGGAATGGTGATCCTGAAAACTCTCTGGAAGATATTGGCGCCGTCCGCCAGGGCCGCCTCATAAATCTCGCTGTCAATTCCGGTGATGGCGGACAGATATACCACGGAACCATACCCCAACTGCTTCCAGACATGAAACAGAACAAACAGCCCCGGCCAGTAACGCGGGGTATTCATGAAATTAACCGCCTCCTTACCGTTCGCGGTCAGGATATGATTGATCAGCCCGTAGTCAGTACTCAAAAGATTATAGACAATGGCCCCCGCCACGACCCAGGATATGAAATAGGGCAGCAGCAGCATGGTCTGGGAAACCTTCTTGAATTTTCTCCCCAGCGTTTCCGACAGAAAGACGGCAACCGCGATCTGCACCACCATATCACAGATAATAAAGAGCAGATTGTAGACAACGGTATTCTTGGTAACCCGCCAGATAGCGCCCGTTTTAAACAGATAGCCGAAGTTCTTCAGGCCGGCCCAGTCGCTGCCGAACAGCCCTTTTCCATAGTTGAAATTTTTAAACGCAACGATCATTCCCGGCATGGGCAGATAATTAAAAATCAGAACATAAAGCACTGCGGGAAGCAGCATACAAAAAAGGATCCCATTTTTTTTCAGCTCCGACCGCAGTGTCGGACGCCTGGGTTTCAGCTTCTGTTCCTGTTTTTCCTTCTTTTTTTGCATTCTCATCTCCTAATTCTTTGTGCACATTTGCCTTTTCTTTGCTCTATTTTATAACAATCATGAGCATATGTAACTGGACTCAATTGTTTTCATTCAGGATTATTCTACGCTTTGCCCTTTTTGCCATTTACTTTTATTCATATCCTGTTATATAATGATAAAAAGAAAATCGGAATGATACCAAACGATTCATGGAACATGGGGAGGAAGAAATGAATCTTTTGATCGTGGAAGACGAGGCCCCGATCCGCAACGGCCTGACGCATCTGATTCCCTGGCACGAATTGGGTGTGGATCAGATCATGACAGCCGGGAACGGGGAACAGGCATTTCATTTATGCGAACATTTTATCCCGGATGTCCTTCTTACCGATATCCGGATGCCAAAAATGAACGGTCTGGAGCTGGCACGGAAAATCCGTGTTCTGAACCCCTGCATAAAGATCATTTTTCTCAGCAGCTACGATGAGAAGGAATACTATAAAGCTGCGATCAAGCTCCATGCCATCGATTTTGTGGATAAGCCGACCCGTCCGGAGGTTCTCACAGCCGCCGTACAGCTTGCGGTCACACAACTCAAAAATGAACGCCTTCAGAATCAGACCTCTGAAAATAGGTCCTCTCTCCGAAAAGAATTGCAGGAATTCCTGACGGAGCCCGTACCTGAACACCGCTTTTCCCTGCTGGAGAACTGGCTGCAGGATTCCGAGGAGGCCCTGTCTTACCGGATGCTGTATTGCAAATTCGCCCCGGCAGATCAGATCCCCGCCGCCCAGGACACCGAATCAAAGATCGAGGATGTGATCCGCAAAAACTTTTATCAGGGGATCTGCGTCTGTTGCCATCACGCCTACTACGCCCTGATCGCAGACCGAGTGACGGAAAAAGAGCCGCTCCTGTATCGCTCTCTAAATATCCTGCAGCATGAGCTGCTCCGTTCGCTTGCTTTGGACACGCTTCCGTTTCTTGCGGCGAGCGCTGTTTTTTCTGATCCCGCGCTGTTGCGTCAGGCCGTTTTATCTGTCGAGCAGGTTGCTTCCCAGTTGTTTCTCTCCGGATACGGTTCCATCGCGATTCCCATTTCCGAAAGCGCTGACCGTCTTTCTGTCTCCTCCGCCTACTTTATGGAAAAATTCGGAATCAGCCTGTTATTCGGCTGTGAGGCCGAAACGCTGACCCTCCTGCAGGAATTTTTGAAAGCCATCCGCTCCCTTTCCTATCACAGTGTCCTCCATGCGCGTTCGCTCTGTGATCAGATAACCGCAAAACTGAAGGAAAGATCCGGAATGCGGAGCGTCGGTGCCGGGATATTTCCGCGACGTCCTAATCGCACGGCCGACAGTTCCGATTTTGAGACCGCAGACGCCTTTGAAACAGAACTGATCAGACAGATCCGTCTCTATTATCTTGCGATCAACAGAGAGGAAACCGACAGTCTTGTGACCCAGATATGCACCTATATCATCCGGCATCATGCGTCCTTTTCCATCGGCATCAGCGAAATTGCCGAATTCGTGCATCTTTCGGCCACCTACGTCTGTCATCTGTTTAAAAAGGAGCGGAACGAAACAATCTCCTCTTATTTAAATCTGATCCGTGTGGAAAGATCCAAGGCATACCTGCTGGACGAGAATATGCCGCTCTATGAGATCGCTTCCCGGGTAGGTTACAGCGATCCGAATTATTATATGCGGATCTTTAAAAAGATCACCGGGATTCCGCCTTCTGTCTACCGTGCCCAATATGGGAGCGATTCCCGGCTTATCGCGCCGCGTTAGGATATAGTCCGTCCAGTTGTCTGCCTGAGAAAGGAAATTTATATTAAAAATGTCGTTTTGTTCGTTTGTGGTAAAGCATTACCGTTCCAAATCCCTGAAGAAGAAGATATTTACCGCTTTTACTGCCCTCTTTGCTTTTTCCTTTTTCCTGTTCTTTGCGCTGACGTATCTCAGTATTCAAAGATCCAATACGGACCAGTTGATGTACGCTTCCAACCACGCGATCAATCAAACCTCTGAGGTTCTGAACCATTATCTGGCGATCCTTCTTTCCGAGGCGGAACAGTTTGTCGTCACGCCGGAATTGGGCGAGAC
Source organism: uncultured Eisenbergiella sp. (assembly GCA_947627215.1). Taxonomy (GTDB): domain Bacteria; phylum Bacillota; class Clostridia; order Lachnospirales; family Lachnospiraceae; genus Gallintestinimicrobium. The sequence goes on along the minus strand of CANQVD010000034.1, from coordinate 10,524 downwards.
AATCCTTCGGGATTCCGGATTGGACGCCAGCCCGGTTCTCATGGAGGATTATACCTTTATGCGCCAGTTGATGCTCAATGCCTATTCCGCCAAAAATATGCAGAAGCTGACATTATTTCTTCCGGATTCCGTCGCGTACTCCAGCGGCTTAAGCTCCGGCCGCACGCCCAGCGGCTATGCGTTTGACCGCATTTCCAGTATCCGGGAGGAAAAATGGTATTCTTCTCTGACCGTCAAAAACAGCAAGGGATTATGGAACGTGTCGTCATCCGACGGGACAGACCCTCTGTCTCCAGAGGGCACTTCAAATACCCTTTCCTATATCCGGACCATTAAGAATCCCAACAACTATCACGAGAACATCGGGATCCTGAAAGTGGACATTCCTCAATCAGATATCAACCAGATTCTGATCAACGGAACCAGCTCCGTCTATGACGCGTTTCTCATTCTGAATACGGACGGAGAGCTGGTAGCCTGTTCCGATCCTGTCAGCTATACGGATCACTTATCCGATATCACCGCGTTCCTGGCCGACAGGCCCGGCGAACAGGTTACATGGGAAAAGATCAGCGGCAGCCATACCCCCCTGTTCGTTTCCACCAGAGGCATTCGGGATACAGACTGGACCATGGTTTCCATCACGCCCACGGCCGATATCCGTATCGCGAGCAAAAACGCTCTGGTCGCGCTGCTGCCCGTAGCATTTCTGCTCATTTTTTTCTCCATTCTTTTTTCCGCACTTTTTTCAAGATCCATTACAAGGCGCATCGTCAGCCTGACGGAGCATATCAAAACGGTATCCGACTCCCATCTGCCAACCCTGATGGAGGAAAGCGGTTCTGACGAGATCAGCATTCTGATCAGCAGCTACAACTATATGATCAACAAAATCCAGTTTCTGCTGGAGCAGCAGTATAAGCTGGGCAAGGATGTGGAAAGGGCGCAGATCAAAACGCTGCAGGCGCAGATCAATCCCCATTTCCTGTACAATACGCTGGATCTGATCAACTGGATGGCCATCGAAAAACAGGTACCCGATATCTGCAATATGATCCAGGATCTGTCCACCTTTTACAAGCTGAATCTGAGTCATGGGGCCGACTTCGTGACGATCGGCAGCGAGCTGACGCTTATTGAAACCTATATCCATCTCCAGAACCGGAAATATGAAAATCGGTTTACGCTGACCCTGGACGTTTCCGAAGATATCCGGCAATGCTGCATTCTGAAAATGCTGCTGCAGCCCATCGTGGAGAACGCGATCATTCACGGTATTCTGGAGAACGATCAGGATACTGGCAGCATTCAGATCTCCGCCAGAGAAATCCGAGAAGGGCTGGCCCTGACTATTTCAGACAACGGCATCGGCATCAGCCCCGCAAAACTCGACGAGCTGAACCATCCGACGGTAGACAGCTCAGATCAGGGATACGGCATTCATAATATCCGGGAGCGGATCCATCTGAACTACGGGAAGGAATACGGCATATCCTTCCGAAGCTCCTTATCTCAGGGCACCTCCGTGGAGGTCACCATTCCCAAACGAAAATCCCCGCCGACTCAAACCGACGGGGACCCTGTCCTGCCCCATTCCCTGTGACCGGAACCCTGCCGAACGCTATGGCTGCGGCCGTTCTTTTTCGATCGCTTCCATCAGGCCGAGCATATACCCGGTGGCTACCAGATTTCCGTTGATGGCATATGAGGGCCGGTCATTATTATCTCCATACATCGTAGGAACATGATCGGGCCGCATACAACCCTCAAACCCGACCTCATAATAGGTTTTCATCGCCTCATACATGTCCGTCTTGCCCGTATGATGATAGGTTTCCTGAAAATCATATTTATCCCCGATGACATCGCGAAAATGTACGAAAAAGAGCTTTTTCTCCGCCGCAAAACGCCGGATCGCCGTCGGAATATCTTCCTCCATCAGCGCGAAATTTCCCTGGCAGAGCGTGATCCCGTTATATTCACTGGGTACCAGACGGGTGACCTGATACATGGCCTCCGAGCTGGTCAGAATCCGCTCTACGCCGCCGATACAATCCACTGGCGGATCGTCCGGATGAATTGCCAGCTCTACTTTATATTTTTCGGCAACCGGCACCACTTTTTTCAAAAAATATTCCAGATTCGTCCAGAGCTGATCCTTACTGACCGTTACGCCGCAGGCCGGCATGTCCGCCACTTCCGACATCCGAAATCCACTGGACGTGGCGCCGCCGGGAAGCGGCAGATTGATATCCGTGCGAAACCATCCCCAAACCGGCATCCAATTGTAACAGACTGTTTTTACCCCAAGCAGACTCAGGTTTTCCAGGAGCGTGCAAAAATGCGCGATGGCGGCATCCCGCTCCCCGGTCCCCAGCTTCGCGGCGTCAATAAAATCCACGCCCTCATAAACAGACAGCTTCATTCCAAAATCTGCAAATTCTTTTTTCAGCTTCCAAAGCGGCATGTAATCCCAGCCGTTCGCATAAGGCGCATAGGCCGATACGCCGCAGGTATTTCCTACGCCGTATCGGATGCCAAGCTGCCTCGCAAAATGCTTCAGCGGTATGTGCTCCGTTCCGCCAATATAATAAGCAATCTTCATATGAATCCTCTCCCTTTCTTACCTTCCGCCCCATGCATGAATCACGCAGGATGGGCGATACAGTGGATAACGCTGAACCGCAGACAATAATTCTCCTGTTTCCTGATTGCGCGGGAGAACCAAAATGCAGTCAGATTCCTGACAGGCCGCCAGCAGATAATTCTCAGTCAATAGAATATCCCTCGGTACGCGGCCGTCCAGTTCATAAAAAATCGGTTCCCCAAGCTTTCCGCTTTCTTCCTCTACCGCATAGCAGGCAATGCAGTCAGTTCCCCGGTCCGCATGATAAACCCTTGTACTGGCGTACACGAACCGTCCGTCCTCACTCAGCTTAATCGCTCCTGCCCCCGCTTCCAAAACGGCGTTCTCCGGGACACAGCTCTGATCCTGTATCACCTTTCCATCTCTTTCATTCACCTGCACGCTCAGGACCCGCAGGCCCAGTTCACAGATCACATAGGCGAGGTTACTATGCCTGGGTGAGAATACCAGATGCCTGGGGCCATAGCCCGCCGGCAGAGAAACGCTCCCCTTCAAAACCAGCCTGCCGCTCTCTTGCTTCCATTCAAGCAGCCACAATCTGTCGCTTCCCAGGTCCACTGCTGCTAACCGACTTATTCCCTCCGGTACAAAGGTGGAAAAATGCGCATGTGCCTGTTCCTGCCTCCGCAAATCCGGCCCGCTCCCGAAAAACTGCAAAGCACACGCGTGTTCAGCCAAACCGCCGCAGGCCGTTAATCGGAACATATCCAGAATGCCGCTCCCGTAATTCGACACCAGTAAAAATTGTCCCTTCGGATCAACAGCCAGATGACAGGCAGCGCCGCCGCTTGTGGGCATATGTCCCTGTAAAAAGAGGTTCCCATCAGCCGCTATCGTAAAAGCATATATGCTGCCGCCGACAGTTGTTTCGGAAACCGCGTATAACGTTTTTTCATCCGGACCAAGTGCCAAATAGGACGGACATTCCACTATACTGCAGGTATGTAAACCGCTCAATAATCCGGTTTCTTCATCCAGTTCCAGTATCTGGATACCCGGAGCCCCGGCAGGTGCATAACTTCCGACAAATATTTTCCGTTTCATTCAACAATAGCTATATCCCACCAAGCCATTAAATTCCCGCTTCTTTCCAGGATTCTTAGCCTCCTCCATTTCTTTTTCCCATGTCAGGTGCCGGTAATTTTTCGCTGCATCAGACGTAGCAAGCCAGTTCATGAAATCATCCATGATCGCTTCATTCCACGCATTATCGATCTGAGAAGGTGTATATGTTTTGCTGGCCAGACGCTCAAAGCCAAAGACATCCTTAATATGGGCTTTTTCAGCCGTACAGGCAACAAATTCTGCAAGATGCGCCGGAATAAAGGTTACGCCGCTGACCGTGCCCAGCACGACATCTCCCGGCAGACAGACCGCATGTCCGATGCGGCAAGGCATATTCATACCGGTCATCATCACATCCCCGATCGGAGTAGGGTCTACCCCGCGATAATAGATCTGAAAATCCGGGATTTTTACAATCTGTTCCAGATCACGAATACCGCCCCAAATAACCGCGCCGCCGCTCTTCGTACGGGTTTTGATCGCCGTGGAAAGATTGCCGCCGACATAAGTGCCATACAGGATCTGGTCACACATATCTACAACGAGCACATCCCGCTCCACCAGGGTTTCTATCACCCACTGATTAAAAAAACCATGACGTCCATCCTGTGTGCGGCCCTTTTCCAGCATATTCATATGTACATCCGGCCGCGTAGGCACCAATATGGCAGTTACGGCACGGCCGACCAGCCGTATCTCTGAATGTATACTTTTCAAGTCGCCTTCAAACTGGTGTTTATATCCTTTGCTGAGCATAGCCATAACCGCTTCTTCTGTCGTAACATTTTTCAGCCGTTCCAATAACCCGTCACTGACCTTTGGCCGCCCATCCTCGAACCGCTCACCCGCCCACTCTTTTGTTAAAAAAAGAATGTCCTCTTTTCTATTGATTTCCATAATCCCCTCCTTAAAATTCGGACACCGCTCCCACACCGCTTCATACTTCATATTCTATTTTATAATTGCCCGGCAGGCATGTAACTGGACCCATTTGTGAGAAACAAGGATTATTTTGTGATTCCAATCCCTGTTACAAAAAAAACGGCAAATGCCTGTTTAACCCAGCATCGCCGTTTCGCTGTCTTATGGAATCCATACACTTTCTTTTAATTCAAAAAACAGGAGATATCTTTACCGCTTCCTCTCCTCCATATCGATGGTCATGACATCTCTTTCTGATATTTCTCATACTCCACCCGGATCTCCTCACAGGTCCGCAGAATCCTCTCCCGAATCCTCTCCGGTTCCAGGACCCGGACCTGACTGCCGAAGGAAAGGAGTGCGCCGAACCAAAAGGTCTCATGCTCCGGCACCGAAAAGCAATATTCGAAATCGCCATTTTCATACTCCCGCGTGATCTGTCCGTTCAGATACTCCCTGCACCCTGCCCGAACGGATGCCCTCGCGTACAGCCTGACCCGGATCCTGTCGCTGTAATCCGCTTCTATGTTTATGTCCGAAAGCGCATGCTCCTTCGTGTTCGCGATCTCCGTTTCCTGCAGATGTTCCATACGGACCAGCTTGAACATGCGGTAATCCTGATGTTTTTCCGAGTATCCGATCAGATACCAGTTGTACCATTTGTACTGGAGACGGACCGGCTCCGCCTGGATCTCCTTCTCCTCGCCGCGGCCGTTGGTATAAGAAAAACGGACCGCATGCCTTCTCACGATGGCGCCCTCCAGAAGCGCCAGTTGTTCATCGATCCCGCCGTCCTCTCGCGCCACAGACAGATCGACGGAAACCGTCGGACTTTCCGTATCATTCAGACATCTGATCTTCGCCAACGTCTGCTCCAGATTTTTGCTGGCGTAGGCGCTGACCAATCCCTGCAGAGCGGCAACGATCCATGCGTAATCGCGGCTTGTGGCAACCTGTCTGTCCAGAACATACGTATCCATGATCTGATATCCGCCGTCCGCGCCGTAAAAGGACTGGATCGGGATCCCGGCCCGGTCCAGCGCTTCCAGATCCCGCACGATGGTCCGCGGGGAAACCTCAAATTCCTCCGCCAGCTTCTGCGCGGAGGTCCGCCCGTGATTCAGCAGATAAACAACAAGGCCCAGCAGTCTGTCGATCTTCATATTGCATCCTTTCTGCGCTCATGTCCGGCAAAGCATTTCAGAAGCCGCCTCAGCTTTTTCTGAAACCGCCTCAGTCTTTCCTGAAGCAACTGCGGTCTTTCCCGGACCCGATGCGGCCCTTTCGGATCCAGTATAACAAAAGAACCATGACAGCATTATGTCACAGTTCTTTCGCAATCGCGATATTTTATTCTGTTTTGCGCATATATTCTTATGCCATCTGCATGATCTCTGCTTCCAACTGCTTCAATTCGTCCATTGACAGTGAGGGTACATAACTTGCAATCTTTTCAAGAGTAAGTTCGCCGTCCTTTATCATCCTTTCGGCAGTTCTCCTTGCCTCTCTGTGTGCAGTATTATCTTCAATATCTTTTGCATATGCTTCCAAAACCTGCTCATCATCAAACAATGTCATCATAATATCCACAACCTCCTTTTCCCTGCTTTCCAGATACTCTTTCAACACGTTCCTGTCTTTGCAGATACGGATCGTTTCCAATACGGCCTCCTTTGTCTGACCGTATTTCTTTCTCTGCTCATTATACACCTTGCAGAAAATAATATACTCCCCTATGATGTTGCTTTCATCCTCCTGATACAATACCCGGACTTCCGCATCTATAGCCATCTTCTCGCCGGCGAAGAAATCCCTGGAAAGTGATATGACATCCGGCGGATTTTCCGGCTTTTCACCCGTAAATATCACATACATTTCAGGTTTTGGCATATTCACTTTCTTACTTCCATACAGATTCTGCCTGGTACGCTTAAAATAATCATGATAAGTCTGTATCAAATACATCAGCGCACGGATAATGATATTCAGCATCCAACTGGACTGACTCTCCACCAATATGACCAATCTGTCGCCGACTGAGAACCCAAGGTCATTATAATCTGCATCCACCAGTATGTGCTTAATGGTAACATCCTTTATGTCATCTTCTGTCACGCCGCTGTCCTCCGGATGGAGAGCCTTATACAGCCGCAGCAGATATTTCTTATCCTGAAACAGGTTCGTAAAAACACTGTCTTTTATCTTTCGTTTCGGTGTCGTCTGCGCCATTTTACCGCCTTTCCCTTAACTTTTGCGTAAAATACAGTAACGATCTTCCCCGGTAATTTTATTATACCGAATTCCGTCCAGGTTTACAATTCAATTCTTCCCCACGGTTCAAAAAACCGCAAGCATACCTACACATGGCAGCTCCGGTCCACTGTCAGGCATATATCTTTTACATCCCTGGAACAGCTTCAGGAAAATATCCGCACCTTTGAAACTGACAGACCGCTGAACGGGCCGGAAATGGAAGCGCTGCGCACGGGCGGCGGGTTTATCGCCCCGATGGCGCTGATGGCGGTCCCTGCGGAAAAACAGCCCTCCGCCTGCATCGGCTGCCGTTCCTGCGAGCGAGTCTGCCCCCAGCAGATCCGGATTTCCGAAGCGATGTCCGCTTTTGCGCACCAGTTGAACGCCTGAAGAAAACGTTCCATCTTTTACCGTTCCCGGGGCCCCGCCGCGGCCCGGCGTTTGGCCGGAGTCCGCATGCGGGGCCCCGATGTGTCTCCATACTCTTCATTGCCTCCCCACTCCATTCTTACCCCGGCAGACTTAACACGATAGCTGTATGAAGTCTGTCACCAAACTGTCATTTTTATCTGCTATAATAGAATGAAAGGGTTTCTTTATACTGGTATTTACGAACCGATCGGGAGAGAATTTGCCATGGTGGATTTATATTATATTGAGGATGATCCGAACATCGCACTCGCTGTAAAGGAATATCTGGAACATAAAAATTTTCATGTAACGATCTGCACAACTCTCGCCAGGGCCCGGCAGCATATCAAAGATCATGTTCCGTCCTGCGTTCTATTGGACTGGAATATGCCGGACGGCCGCGGGGATGATTTGTGTCAGTGGATTCGCGGTCATTGGAAAGATTTGCCCGTTATCTTTTTGACCGTCCGCGGCAACAGTACGGATATTGTTTCGGGCTTCAAGAGCGGCGCGGATGATTATGTGGTAAAACCATTTGAATTAGAGGTATTGTATTCGCGACTTCTTGCGGTACTTCGCAGAACCGGAAACGTGACAGAGCAGTATCTCTCCTGTGATGGCATCAGGATCGATCAAAATCTCCATGCTGTATTTTATAATTCGGAAGAAATATTTTTAAGTACAGCGGAGTATCAGCTTTTATTGTATCTGATGCAGCACAAGGGAAGAACCGTCACCAGAGAAAAAATCCTGGAACAGGTATGGGATGTGAATGGCAGTTATGTGAATGATAACACCCTGACGGTTACGATGAAACGGCTCCGTGATAAGCTTTCACAGCCGGCGTGCCTGAAAACGATCCGAAGCGTGGGCTATCGTATGGAGGATACAATATGAGCAGCCGTAAGAATGTATTTGTCACTTTGGGATTTGTATTATCTGTCAGTTTTATTTCTGCCGCTGTCGCCGCATGGCTGGTTTCCTATCATTACAGCAGGACAGCCTTTGATCTGGTAAACGCGGTCTGCTGCGAAGTAATCGAGCAGGACCCGGAAACGCAGAAAATCATATCCGCCGCATTAAAGGAATATACAGAGGGAAACGAAGACGGCCTTTTGGAAGATCCTGTATTGTCCTCGCTTGGGTATCAGGTATCTGATTTTTCGGACTTTCATTACAAACAGATTGCTTTCTTTGCAGCGGCCGGATTGTCAGCAGGAGCTTCCCTTTTCCTTTTCACGTTCCTTTATCGAAACAGGATGGAAAACAGGAAAATCAGGGATTTAGCTGAATATCTGGAACAGGTAAACAACGGAAAAGCACTGATCCTGTCCGCTTCGGGAGAGGACGATTTTTCCAGGCTGGAGGATGAAATTTATAAAACCGTGACATTCCTCTATCAAACAAAAGATCAGGCTGTAAAGGCTAAAAATGATTTTGCGGAAAATTTATCCAATATCGCGCATCAGATCAAAACGCCGATTACGGCTATTTCTCTGGCGTCCCAGAGGATGAAGCAGGATTTCGACCCCGGCGCTCTGGAACAGGTAGAAAAACAGCTCTCCCGATTAACTTATCTGGAAGAAGCTCTGCTGATCCTGTCCCGGCTTGACGCCGGAACATTGCTTTTGCAAAAAGAGGAAACGGATGTCTTTACGCTCCTTGTTCTTGCGGCGGATAACTTACAGGAGCTTTTCCGCGGTTCGGGCACTTCCATTGAGATCCCGGAACAGGGGGAAATGTTCATTTCCGTGGATATGGACTGGACAATGGAAGCAATCATGAATCTGATGAAAAACTGCATGGAGCATACAGCCGGTGGCGCTGTCCATTGTTCCTATGCCCAGAATCCGCTATACACGGAAATCCTGATCTGGGATGAAGGGAAAGGGTTTGCGAAGGAAGATATGCCGCACATCTTTGAGCGGTTTTATCGGGGCCAAAATGCCCATGAGGGCGGGATCGGGATCGGACTTGCCCTGGCAAAAGAGATCATAGAACGTCAAAACGGGACGATACGGGCCAAAAACAGGCCCGGCGGAGGCGCTATTTTTGAAATTCGCTTCTACTGTCACTGAGTTGTAATTTTCATTTGATACAATGTACTTGTAAAGGCAGGAAGGATTCGTCCCTCGACAGGAAGCGCAATTCTGAAAGACAAGCGCACAAATGAAAGGAGAACATCAAAATGGAAATCTTAAAATGTGAGGGAGTCAGGAAGGTATATGGCTCTGGAGGGAATCAGGCAGTAGCACTTGACAGAATTGATCTATCTGTGAGTAAAGGAGAATTTGTGGCAATCCTTGGGGCTTCCGGGTCAGGTAAGTCCACGCTGCTGCATATTCTTGGGAGCGTGGACAAACCTACGGATGGAAAGGTCATCATAGACGGAACCGATCTCTCCAAACTGAATCCGACACAGGCAGCGATCTTCCGCCGCAGGAAGGTAGGACTGGTATATCAGTTTTATAACCTGATCCCCACTCTCACGGCGCGGAAAAACATTTTAATGCCGCTTGCGCTTGATAAGAAAAAACCAAATAAAGAGTATTTTGATAAGATTGTAGGCTCTCTTGGAATCGCTGATAAACTCGATCTTCTGCCGAACCAGTTATCCGGCGGCCAGCAGCAGAGAGTTGCGATTGCACGCGCCCTGATTTATCGGCCTGCCCTGCTTCTGGCAGATGAACCGACCGGAAATCTCGACCAGAAAAACTCCAAAGAAGTCGTTGACATGCTGAAGCTTTCCAACCGCAATCTGGAACAGACCATTCTGTTGATCACCCATGACGAAAAGGTTGCTATGGCGGCAGAACGCATCATTACGATCGAGGACGGGCGCCTCGTCAGTGATGAACGGCGGAGGTAATGGATATGTGGAAAGATTATTCATCCAGCTACATTAAAAACAATCGTTCGGCCGGTTGGTCCGTTACGATTGCGGCATTTATTTCTGCCCTGCTTTTATCCCTGCTGTGCGGCTTGTTTTATAATGCGTGGAAATATGAAGTGGAGCGGATCGAACTGGAGGAAGGCGGCTGGCACAGCCGTATCATTGGAGAACTTGCAGCAGAGGACATTGAAGCGATCAAAAACTTCGCAAATGTGGAGGACGCAAAACGAAACGAAAAGGGACAGAAAGGGACGGAACCGACGGTAGCTACGCATAAAACAGTATCAACCTACAAACTGAAATAGGGTAGCTGCCGTACAGGGTGCAGAGAAAG
>CANQVD010000033.1 GCA_947627215.1 uncultured Eisenbergiella sp. | reverse complement strand
CTGGGCTGGCGGTCTCCTGCTCAGGCACTGAAGGATTACAGGGCGGGACAGTGTAACACATGATTGACAAACCTACAAAAACCCGATAATACTTGGTGAATAGAGATTGAAAAGGCGTGGTTTTTATGATATACTCTATAGTTGCGTTGGACTCTCTTTTCTTTCTGAAAGGAGTCCAGAGATAATGGGAAAAAATCTAAAAGGTAAAGAATGCGGCAAAGGCATTTACCAAAGAAAGGACGGTCTATATTCCGCAAGATACTATTCAAAAGACGGCAAACGAAAGGAAAAGTATTTTGAAACGTTGCCGGAAGCTAAAAACTGGCTTGCTGACGCAAGGTATGAAGAACGGCATTGCCTAATCGTCACGTCCCCGGATATGACGGTAGATAAGTGGTTCACTTACTGGATTGAAAACATCGTTTGTGACCTTGCTCCAAACACAAAGAGGAATTACCGCGAACGTTACAAATGGAACATTCAGCCAGTGATTGGAGCCATGTGTATAGGTGACGTAAAGCCTATGCACTGTAAAGCTGTTCTTAATCGAATGGAAACTACCTATGCAGGCTCAACCATTCGACAGACTTATATAACAATGGGAACCTTGTTCAAATCAGCGGTTATGAATGACATTATCGCCAAGCACCCCATGAACGGTGTTCGTTATACGAAACCTGTTCGGGCAGTTGATGATATTAAGTATCTGACCGTTGAGGAACAAGAGAAATTCCTTGAAGCCGCTAAACGTTCTCACAATTACGGGCAATATGCTCTGTTACTGGAAACAGGATTGAGGACGGCTGAATTGATCGGGCTGACATGGGATTCCATTGATTGGAAAAGGCACACCTTAACAGTGAGCAAGAGTTTAGAGTATCGGCACAGTCAAGGCTATTGGCGAGCAGGCCCACCAAAGACAAGGAAAAGTTATCGCACTATCCCGCTTACAGATCGAGCGTACTCAATTCTCAAAGAACGCTATGACGAGAGGGAGAACCGCAAAGAATCTGAAACGCTGTCACAGGTTTTGGAATATACCGACAGCAGAACGGGAGAAACGAAATACCTTGTCATGCGTGATTTAGTGTTTGTCAACTGGCGGACGGGAGAACCAGCAAAAAACAGCTCCTATGACACACATTTATACAAGTTGTGTGATGAAGCCGGAATCAAACGTTTTTGTATGCACGCTCTACGTCATACTTACGCTACGCGGGCTATTGAGCGAGGTATGCAGCCGAAAGTCTTGCAGCAACTATTAGGACACGCAAGCATTAAGACAACAATGGATAGATACGTTCATGTTACGGACGAATCTCTGGTAAATGCAATACGGCAATTTGAAATGGCTACGCCTGCCGATAATAGAAAAAGGGCGTAAAAAGGGCGTAGCACAAAAATAGAGAAAGGCAAAAACCCTTGTAAATCAAGGATTTTTGGATAGGTATATGAAGAAATGAAATTAGGCATCGTCGGTCTGCCTAACGTGGGCAAGAGCACCCTATTTAATTCCCTGACCAAAGCGGGGGCGGAATCCGCCAATTATCCGTTCTGCACCATCGACCCCAACGTGGGCGTCGTCGCGGTGCCGGACGAACGCCTGAAGCTGCTGGGCGATCTGTACCATTCCAAAAAGGTGACGCCGGCCGTGATCGAGTTCGTGGATATCGCGGGGCTGGTGAAGGGCGCGTCCAAAGGCGAGGGGCTGGGCAATCAGTTTTTGAGCAACATCCGGGAGGTGGATGCCATCGTTCATGTGGTGCGCTGCTTTGAGGATGAGAACGTGGTGCATGTGGACGGCAGCGTCGACCCGCTGCGGGATATCGAAACGATCGATCTGGAGCTGATTTTCGCGGATCTGGAGGTGCTGGAGCGAAGGATCGCCCGGGTGTCCAGAGGGGCGCGCAACGATAAGCTTCTGGAGAAGGAGCTGGATATGCTGAACGCCGTCAGGGAAATGCTGGAGGACGGAAAGCCGGCCAGTGGCTATGTGCCCGCCGATGAGGACGAGGCAGCGCTGTTTCGGACGCTGAACCTTCTGACCGCAAAGCCGGTGATCTATGCCGCCAACGTTTCGGAGGAGGAGCTGGCCGACGACGGCGCGGGCAACGGGGGCGTGAGGGCGGTCCGCGATTACGCGAAGAAAACGGGCAGCGAGGTGTTCGCCGTCTGTGCGAAAATCGAGGCGGAGATCGCGGAGCTGGACGATGAGGAAAAGCAGATGTTCCTGGAGGAGCTGGGACTGAAGGAGTCCGGTCTGGAGAAGCTGATCCGGGCCAGCTACAGCCTGCTGGGGCTGATGAGCTTCCTGACGGCGGGCGAGGACGAGACCAGGGCCTGGACAATCCGCAGGGGGACGAAGGCGCCTCAGGCGGCGGGAAAGATCCATACGGATTTCGAGCGCGGCTTTATCAAGGCGGAGGTGGTCAATTACAGGGATCTGCTGGAGCAGGGCTCTCTGGCGGCGGCCCGGGAAAAGGGGCTGGTGCGCATGGAGGGCAGGGATTATGCGGTGCAGGACGGGGACGTGATCCTGTTTAGATTCAACGTATGACGGGGCTGCACGGCAGACCGGACCGTAATATTTCGGTCATGATTTCGAAGCGTTTCCGTAACAGATGAATCTATATCTTGTATAACGGAATACAGAAAACACAATATATGGATTAACGTAAAAAATGTGTCCGGTTCAGGCGAAACCGGGCGCATTTTTTTTGCAAAAAAGTCTTGTCAAAGCCATGTTTTTATACTAAGATGGTACTTAAGTGGTACGAAGTGGAGGGAAATGTCACGAAGTGGCGCATTCGGACCGGCCTTTTGCCGGAAAAGGAGGCGCGGGACATGCCTGAAGCTTCCCCGGGAACAGGTCTGGAGGTTTGCATCGGACGGCAGGTGGTTGTCATGTATATGGGCGAATACAACCATACACTGGATGCGAAAGGCAGGCTCATCATCCCATCCAAATTCCGCGAGACGCTGGGGGATAAATTCGTGGTGACGAAGGGGATGGACGGCTGCTTATTTGTGTACGACTATGCGGGCTGGACCGGCGTGGGCGAGAAGATCCGCGGCCTTTCCCTCAATAAAAGAGATCACCGCGTTTTCGTCCGTCTGTTTCTGGCCAGCGCCACGGAAGTGGAAGTGGACAAGCAGGGGCGGATCCTGATCCCCTCCAAGCTCCGGGAGAAGGCGAACATCACCAGGGACGTGACGCTGGTGGGAACCGGAAACCACATCGAGATCTGGGATTCCGGGCGCTGGGCGCAGGAGGAGGAACAGGAGGGGGCCATGGAGGATATCGCGGAAGGGCTGGATATCATGGATTTTGGCTTCTGATCCCGTGAAGATACAGGCTGGGAGCGGAATTTGAGATGGAATTTGCGCACACGTCCGTTTTGCTGAACGAAACAATCGAGGGACTTTCCGTTCGCCCGGACGGCATCTATGCGGACGGGACGCTGGGCGGAGGCGGACATGCCTCCCGGATCGCCGGACAGCTTACGTCCGGAAGGCTCATCGGGATCGATCAGGACGATGAGGCCATCGCCGCGGCAAAGAGACGGCTGGCGCCTGCGGCGGATAAGGTCATTTTCGTGCGGGACAATTACTGCAACCTTCCGGCGATTCTGAATGAGCTTGGCTATACGGGCGTGGATGGGATCCTGCTGGATCTGGGGGTTTCCTCCTGGCAGCTTGACAGCGCGGAACGGGGCTTTTCCTATCGCTATGATGCGCCGCTGGACATGCGGATGGACAGGCGGCAGGCCCTGACGGCGAGAACCATCGTCAATGAATACGATGAAATGGAGATTTATCGGATCCTCCGGGATTACGGCGAGGAGAAATTCGCAAAGAACATCGCGAAGCGCATCGCCGCAGAACGGCGGAGGAAGCCCATCGAGACCACCGGGGAGCTGAACGAGATCATCCGGTCGGCGATCCCGGCGAAAATGCGGGAGATGGGCGGGCATCCCTCCAAACGGACCTTTCAGGCGCTGCGGATCGCCTGCAACCGGGAACTGGAGGTGCTGGAGTCCTCTCTGGATGCGTTCATCGGGCTGCTGAATCCGGGCGGACGGCTGTGTGTCATCACCTTTCATTCCCTGGAGGACCGCATCGTGAAAAACGCGTTCCGCAGAAATGAAAACCCCTGCATATGCCCGCCGGAGTTTCCGGTTTGCGTCTGCGGGAAAAAGAGCAGCGGACGGGCGGTCACCAGAAAACCGGTGCTGCCCGCAAAGGAAGAAATGGAACAAAACCCCCGCGCCAAGAGTGCGAAGCTTCGAATCTTTGAAAAGGCCCCGTCCGAATGACGGGAAACGAGGAGATATCAGGATATGGCGGCTGCAGGAAGAGCCGGGCGCAGCGCCGGCAGAACGGGATACAACCGAACAGGAAACGGCAGAACGGGGAGCGCCGGGACCGGGTATGCCAGGGAGACGGGAAACGTCAGGTCCGGGTACGCCGGGGAAATGAGAGGCGGCAGGAGCGGACGTGCCGGGGGATCGCGAAGCGCCGGAACCGGATACGCCGGCGGCGTGCGCGAAGATGCCTATGTGTACGGCTCCGCGGCGCGGAAGCTGGACATCGACAGGCAGATCGGAGCGCCCCAAAAGCAGCTCTCCCATACGGCCAGAAAGAACCGGCAGCGGGCGCATTACATGAACCCCGCCTATCTTTTGTTCCTGAGTCTGGCGATGGCCGTGACGGGATTCGTGCTGATCGGCTATATCCGGCTGCAGTCCGGCATCACTACCAGCGTGGAGAAGATCTCCCGGCTGGAAAGTCAGTTGAACAATCTGAAGCTGGAAAACGACGAAATGCTCAGCCGCATTGAGAGCAGCGTCGATCTGGACGAGATCCGCAGGATCGCCATTACCGAACTGGGCATGGTATACGCCGGAGACGGACAGATCGTGGAGATCCCCAGCGAGGGAAGCGACTATGTGCGGCAATACGCGCAGATCCATCCGTAAGGAAATGTTTTTTCGCCGCCCGCCGGCAGCGGGACGGCAGATTTTCAGATAAAGCAGGGTGTAAGCGTGGACAGGAGAAGAATGCCGGGCCGGACCCCGGCGCGGACGGGGGCCGGGACGGGAAACGACTGGAACAAAAATAAATTTACCGCGAAGATGCAAAGAAAGCTGGTGGTACTGTTTATCATGGTACTGCTGGCTTTTGCCGGGTTAAGCGCCCGTTTGGTGCTGATCAACCGGGACAACGGCGAACAGTACAAACGGCAGGTGCTTTCCCAGCAGCAGTATTCCAGCAAGACCATCCCCTATAAACGGGGGGAGATTCTGGACCGGAAGGGGACCAAGCTGGCGGTGAGCGAAAAGGTCTACGACCTGATCCTGGACTGCAAGCTGATGAACGGGGACGAGGGAAAATACGTGGAGGCCACCATCGATGCGCTCCATACGTATTTCGGCATCGACAAGTCCCAGGTGCGAAGCTATGCCAAGGAGCATCCCAATGTCCAGTATTATGTGCTGAAAAAGCGCATGTCCTATGAGGAGATCAGCCCCTTTCAGGAGATGATGGCGGACGAGGATCAGAAGGAGACCAGCGCGCTGATCAAGGGCGTCTGGTTTGACGAAAGCTATAAACGGATCTATCCAAACAATACGCTGGCGGCGGACGTGATCGGTTTCGTGCGCAATGACGGCACCGCCTCCTACGGGCTGGAGGAGCAGTACAACGACGTGCTCTGCGGCGTCAACGGGCGGCAGTACGGCTATCTGGATACGGACGAAAATCTGCAGCGCACCACCCGTGCCGCGGTGGACGGCTATAACGTATATTCCACCATCGACGCCACGATTCAGGGCGTGGTGGAGAAAAATCTGCTGAAATACAACGAAGAGAACAAGAATGTGGCCAGAGAGGGCAACGGCGCCTGGGATGTGGGCTGTATCGTGATGGAGGTCAACACCGGCAATATCCTGGCTATGGCCAGCTATCCCTTTTTCGATCTGAACAATTACCGGGACGCCATGCCGCTGGTGGGCTCCCGGATGTACGATCTGGACGGGAAGATGACGGAGACCGTCATCACTGAAGAGATGGCGCAGGACATGATGAAGGAGGAGAACAACGATCTGCTGGTGCAGAATCTGAATGCCCTCTGGAAAAATTACTGCATCAATTCCACCTATGAACCGGGGTCCGTCATGAAGCCCTTTGTGGCCGCGGCGGGGCTGGAGAGCGGCAAGCTGACGGGAAATGAGTCTTTTGAATGCACCGGCGTCATCCAGGTATCGGACCGGAACATACGCTGCCACAACTACCGGAGCGGTGCGGAGGGCTGGCTCACCATCGGCGAGGCCATCGAGCGCTCCTGCAACGTGGCGCTGATCCGCATGGCCCAGGTCATCGGAAAGGAAGAGCTTCTCCGCTATTTTCAGGAATACAATTTCGGGCTGAAAACCAATATCGACCTGGCCGGTGAGGCCAGGACGGCCTCCCTGGTGTTCAACGATACCACCATGGGCCCCACGGAGCTGGCCACCTCCAGCTTCGGGCAGGGCTTCAACGTGACCATGATCCAGATGATTACGGGCTTCTGCGCCCTGGTCAACGGCGGTTATTATTATGAACCGCATATGGTCAGCAAGATCACGGCCTCTGATGGTTCGGTGGTGGAAAACATCCAGCCGCGGCTTTTGAAGCAGGTGATCTCCGCGCAGACCTCCG
Source organism: uncultured Eisenbergiella sp. (assembly GCA_947627215.1). Lineage (GTDB taxonomy): Bacteria > Bacillota > Clostridia > Lachnospirales > Lachnospiraceae > Gallintestinimicrobium. The sequence continues at coordinate 33,855 of CANQVD010000033.1, read as the reverse complement.
CGAAGGTGCGGGAATACTGCGAGCAGGTGGTCTACGGTGAGAACGGCACCGGCTGGCGGGCCAAAACGCCGGGCTATCGGATCGGAGGCAAGACGGGCACCGCGGAAACCGTTTCCGCGAACGGAACCCGTCAGAAGGATGAATACGTCTGCTCCTTCATGTGCTACGCGCCGGCGGACGATCCGCAGATCGCCATGTACATCGTGCTGAACCGACCCAACTCCGCGCAGCAGGACAATGAGACGGGCAAGGCGTCCCTGATGGCGAAAAACATATTCACGGAGATCCTTCCCTATCTGAACATTTTCATGACGGAGCCGCTGACGGAGGAGGAGCAGCAGGAGCTGGAGGCCATGCAGGCGGACATCCGCCAGCAGCTCATCGACAGCGCGCCGCAGACCGCCCAGGAGGGAGAAAACGCGGAAGGCGGTTCCGAAAACGGTGAGAACGGAGAAGACGGCGGGAACGCGCCCGTCGAAGGCAGAGAGAACAGCGTTACGGAAGGCGGAACCGGGCAGGACTCCGGCGCTTCCGGGGAGACGGGGAGCGGTGAAAACAGCGCCGAACCGGAATCGGAATCCAATCCCTATGTGAATGAAGCCGGGCAGGTCATCGATCCCGCCACAGGGGAACCGCTGGATGAGGACACGGCGGGCTTTGATACGCCGGTTTCCGGCATCCTGGGCGGACAAACCCCGACGCCGGAGAGCACCGCGCAGGACCAGCCGGAAAGCGAATGATCCCAAACGGCAACGGACCGGGAAAATGAGCCGCCCCGGGCGTCATAACCTCACGGAACGGGTAATAGATTATAGAGACGACCGGCCCGCGAGGGGTTTATGGAAAAAAGCAGAACCTATCACCGAAAGAAGACCGTCATCGTGTTTTTCATCTGTACGGCGCTGTTTCTCGGGCTGGCGGTGCGCACCTCCTGGCTGATGATCTTTCGCTCGGAGCATTATTCCGGTCTGGCGCAGGAGCTGCATCAGCGGGAGCGCTCCATCAAGGCGAGACGGGGGCAGATCCTGGATTCCACCGGCGCGGTGCTGGCGGACAACCGGACGGTCTGCACGATCTCCGTCATTCACAGCCAGGTGAAGGAGCCGGAGCGGGTGATCGCCGTCCTGCAAAAGGAGCTGGGGCTTTCTGAGGAAACGGTGCGCAGGCGCGTGGAGAAGGTTTCCTCCATCGAGCGGGTGAAGAGCAACGTTCCCAAGGAAACCGGGGACGCTATCCGGGCGTATCGCCTGGAGGGCGTCAAGGTGGATGAGGATTACAAACGCTATTATCCTTATGGAAAGCTGGCATCCAAGGTGCTGGGCTTTACCGGGGCGGACAATCAGGGAATCCTGGCGCTGGAGAGCAGCTATGAGGAATACCTGCGGGGGACGCCGGGGACCATACTGGAGACGACGGACGCCAGAGGCATACAGATCGCCGAAATGGGGGAGGAGCGGATCGAGCCGACGGCGGGCAGCGATCTGGTGATCAGCATGGATGTGAACATCCAGCAGTATGCCACCCAGCTCGCGGAGCAGGTGCAGAAGGCCAAGGAGGCCGAAGGCGTTTCCATTCTGGTCATGCGTCCGGACAACGGCGAGATCCTGGCCATGGTGGATGTGCCGGAATACGACCTGAACGATCCCTTTACCCTGCCGGAGACGATTCCGGAGGGAGAGGAGCAGAACGCCCTGAACCGGATGTGGCGCAATGCCTGTATCAACGACACCTACGAGCCGGGCTCGGCCTTCAAGATCATCACCGCCTCCGCGGCGCTGGAGGAAGGCGTGGTGACGGAGGAGGATACCTTTTCCTGCCCGGGCTTCATTCTGGTGGACGACCGGCGCATCCGCTGTGCGAAGGTGGGCGGACACGGCGTGGAAACGTTCGTGCAGGGCACCATGAACTCCTGCAATCCGGTTTTCATCACGGTGGGCCTCAGGCTGGGCGTGGAAAATTACTATCGCTATTTTGAACAGTTCGGGCTGAAAAAAAAGACGGGCGTGGACCTGCCCGGGGAGGCCGGAACGATCATGCATAAGAAGGAGGATATGGGGAACGTGGAGCTTGCCACCGTTTCCTTCGGCCAGTCCTTTCAGATCACGCCGATCCAACTGGCCGCCACCGTGTCCTCCCTCATCAACGGCGGCATCAGGGTCACGCCGCACTTCGGCGTGGGCACGAAAAGCGAAGGAGGAGAGGCGGTCAGTCCCTTCCCGTGGGAAACGGGAGAGCGGATCCTGTCGGAGCGTACCAGCGAAAGGCTGCGGGCGATCCTCTTTGAGGTGGTGGAAAACGGAGGCGGGAAAAACGGCAGGGTAGAGGGATACCGGGTGGGCGGCAAGACGGCCACCAGCGAAACCCTTCCCAGAGGCACGGGAAAGTATATTTCCTCCTTTCTGGGCTTCGCGCCCGCGGAGGACCCGAAGGTGCTGGCGCTGTGCATCATCCGCCATCCCACGGGCATGTACTATGGCGGACAGATCGCGGCGCCCGTGATCCGGCAGCTCTTTGAAAATATTCTCCCCTATCTGGACATCGAGAGGACGGGGACGACAGATCAGCCTGAAAACGGGGCGGAAAGGGAATGAGCAAAATGATGGATGCCGTCGTGCTGCCGGTCCTCATTTCCTTCGGCGTGAGCGCCGTGCTGGGACCGGTTGTGATTCCTTACTTAAGAAGGCTGAAGATCGGGCAGACGGTCCGGGAGGAGGGGCCGGGAAGCCATCTGAAAAAAAACGGAACGCCCACCATGGGCGGGATCCTGTTTCTTGCCGGGGTGACGGCGGTCTGCCTGGTGTTCGGAAAGGACAGTCCGGATATCGTGCCGGTGCTGTTCCTCATGCTGGGCTTCGGGCTGGTGGGCTTTCTGGACGATTATCTTAAAGTGGCTCTGCGGCGTTCCATGGGGCTGCGGGCCTGGCAGAAGCTTCTGGGACAGGCGGCTGTGACCGGCGTTTTTGTGTTTTATCTCATGGAAAGCGGGCATACGGATCTGAGCATGCGGATCCCGTTTCTGCCCGGGGAGCGCCTCGATCTGGGAGCTCTGTCCGTGCCGTTTTTGTTCCTGGTGGTGCTCGGGACGGTCAACGGGACCAACTTCACTGACGGCCTGGACGGCCTGGCGGGCAGCGTGACGGTGCTGGTGGCGGTCTTTTTCTCCGCGGTGGCCGTCGGGACGGGAAGCTCGCTCACGCCGCTTCCCTGTGCGGTGGCGGGCGGCCTGCTGGGGTTCCTTCTGTTCAACGTATACCCTGCCAGCGTGTTCATGGGAGATACCGGTTCCCTGGCGCTGGGCGGTTTCGTGGCGGGCTGCGCCTATATGCTCCGCCTGCCGCTGTTTCTGCCTGTCGTGGGCTTCGTCTATCTGGCGGAAGTGCTTTCGGTGATTCTGCAGGTGGGGTATTATAAGCTGAGCGGCGGCAGGCGCATCTTCAGAATGGCCCCGCTGCACCATCATTTTGAACTCTGCGGCTGGTCGGAGACCCGCGTGGTGGCGGTGTTTTCCATTCTCACCGCGCTGCTGTGTCTGATCGGGCTGGCGGCCTGCTAGAGCGGCGTGCGGGAAACGCCGCGCGGGAGGGCGGACGGCGGAGGACGGAAAGGGAAAGAGGAGACCGCGCGGGCCGGAGAAAAGCATAGAAGGATGCCGGGCGCGGCATGCGCCCCGGATCGGAAATGAGAGGAAAAAGGAAGATGGACCTGATCGGGAAAAAAGTGCTGGTAGCGGGATGCGGAAAGAGCGGCATTGGTTCCGCCGGACTGCTGAGGAGGTTCGGCGCGGTACCCGTCCTGTATGACGCCAATGAGAAGCTGGACGCGGAGAAACTGCGCAGGGACAACGGGCTGTCGGAGGAGACGGAGGTGATCACGGGAGAGGTCCCGGAGGAGCTGTTTTCCGGGCTGTCCCTGGCGGTACTGAGCCCCGGCGTGCCGGCGGACGGCCCGCTGGCAGTCAGCCTGCGCAGGGCGGGCATTCCCGTCTGGGGCGAGGTGGAGCTGGCCTGGCACTACGGGAAGGGCCGCCTGATCGCCATAACCGGCACCAACGGCAAGACCACGACCACCGCGCTGGTGGGTGAGATCCTGAAAAAATACAGCGATTCCGCCTTTGTGGTGGGCAATATCGGGATCCCCTATACGCAGGAAGCGCCCAATATGACGGAGAAAAGCGTGACGGTGGCGGAGATCAGCAGCTTCCAGTTGGAGACGACGGCGGATTTTCATCCGGAGGTGTCCGCGATCCTGAATATCACTCCCGATCATCTCAACCGCCATCATACGATGGAGAATTATGCGGCGGTCAAGGAATCCATCACGAAAAATCAGGGAAAATCCGATTTCTGCGTGCTGAACCGTGAGGATCCCTATCTGTCCGCCTTCGGGGAGACCTGCCCGGCCAGAGTGATCTGGTTTTCCTCCGCGCGGAAGCTTGCGGACGGGTATTATCTGGACGGGGAGACGATCTGCCGGAATCTGGGAGAAGGGCCGGAAACGCTGCTGAATGTGAACGAGATGAATCTGATCGGCGTGCACAATTACGAAAACGTGATGGCGGCCATCGCCGTATCCGCAGCCTTCGGCGTTCCCATGGACATGATTCTGTCCGCGGTGAAAAGCTTTCAGGCGGTGGAACACCGGATCGAATACGTGGCGACAAAAAAGGGCGTGGCCTATTATAACGATTCCAAGGGAACCAACCCCGACGCGGCCATTCGGGCCATCCGGGCCATGCGCTGGCCCACCCTGCTCATCGGCGGCGGTTATGACAAAAAGAGCCGCTATGACGAATGGATCGAGGCCTTTGACGGGAAGGTGAAGCTTCTGGTGCTCATCGGGCAGACGAAAAACAAGATCGCCGCCTGCGCGAAGGTGCACGGGCTGTATAACGTGGTGACGGCGGACAGCTTTCAGGAGGCGATGGAAATCTGCGAACAGAATGCCGCGCCCGGCGACGCGGTGCTGCTTTCTCCCGCCTGCGCGAGCTGGGGGATGTTCGCAAATTATGAGGAACGCGGACGGATGTTCAAGGAGTTTGTCAGACAGATAGAGGAGTGAGCGTATGGCCGGCGTCCGGAATCGGTTTCATAAAAAAGAAGAACGTTATTTTGACTACAGCCTGCTGTTCATCATTCTGTTCCTGGTGGTGTTCGGCCTGATCATGATCTATTCCGCCAGCGCCTACGACGCGGCGGGGCAGATGGACAACGAGGCGTATTATCTGATCCATCAGGGCGGCGCGGCCGCCATCGGCATCGTTGCCATGATCGTGGTGTCCTGGATTCCCTATCATTTCTGGGAGCGGTTCGCCACGCTGGCCTATCTGGTATCCATCGTGCTGATCCTGCTGGTGCTGACGCCCCTGGGATATGAGGCCAACGGCGCCAGGCGCTGGCTCAAGATCGGCATTTCCGTGCAGCCCGCGGAGATCGCCAAGCTGGGCATGATTCTTTTCCTGGCATCCCTGATCTGCAAGATCGGACGGGGGATCAAAACCGCCAAGGCCTTTTTCCTGATCATGGGCTCGGCGGGCGTGGTCTGCCTGCTGGTCTGGCAGGTGACGGACAACTTAAGCTCCGCCATCATTATCGGCGGCATCGCGTTCCTGATGCTGTTCGTGGCCAGCCCCGATTATAAAAAATTCGTACTGATCGTGGGCGCGGGGCTCGCGGCGGTAGCGGGTGCGGTCTATTTCATTTCCCAGGCTCCCATGACGGAGGAGACCGGCTTCCGGAGCGCCCGCATCATGGCCTGGCTGGATCCGGAGGCCTATGCGTCGGGCAAGGGCTTTCAGGTCCTGCAGGGGCTCTATGCCATCGGCTCCGGCGGCCTCTTCGGCAAGGGGCTGGGCAACAGCATGCAGAAGCTGGGCTTCCTGCCGGAGCAGCAGAACGATATGATTTTTTCCATCATCTGCGAGGAGCTTGGCCTGTTCGGGGCCATCGCGGTGATCCTGATCTTCATTCTCCTGATCTGGCGCTTCATGGTGATCGCCAACAACGCTCCCGACCTGTTCGGAGCGCTCATCGTGGTGGGCGTCATGGGGCATATCGCCATCCAGGTGATCTTAAATATCGCGGTGGTGACGAACACCATTCCCAATACGGGAATTTCCCTCCCCTTCATCAGCTACGGCGGCACTTCCGTTCTGTTCCTCCTTATCGAAATGGGACTGGTGATGAGCGTCGCCAGGGGAATCCGGCTGAAGGACGCCTGAATTGTCCGAAAAGGGAGTTTTCCGGTGTCGGAAACTGTCTGTTTTTCGGGAGGACAGGCAACGGATCCGCTTTTCCACATAAAATACAATAAGTCTTGCTTTTTTGTGTGGATGGTGGATAATTGAAATATATTCAGATCAAAGGCGGCGCTCCCCTGTGCGGGGAGGTTGCCGTTCAGGGTTCCAAAAACGCGGCGCTGCCCGTGATGGCGGCCTGTCTGCTGGTGCGCGGCGTCACGGTGCTGCAGAACTGTCCCGATATTTCCGATGTCTGCTGCATGTGCCGGCTGCTGCAGAGTCTGGGCGCAAAGGTGGAGCGCTGTCAGGATGCGCTTCGCATCGACGCCTCTCATCTTTCGTCCTGCCATCCGCCGCAGGAGCTGGTGATGCGGATGCGTTCCTCCGTGATCCTGGCGGGAGCCATGCTGGGGCGGTGCGGAGAAGTGCATCTGCACACACCCGGCGGGTGCGTGATCGGCGACCGGCCCATCGACTGGCATATCCGGGCGCTTGGACAGATGGGCGCGGAATTTGAGGAGGACGGCTGCCTGGTGACGGCGCGGGCGCGCAGGCTGCGCGGCGGGAGGGTCGTCCTGCCGTTCCCCAGCGTGGGAGCCACGGAGAATGTCATTCTGGCGGCGGCGCTGGCGGAGGGACAGACGGATATCTGCGGCTGTGCGATGGAACCGGAAATCATGGCGCTCTGCGCCTTTTTAAATGGCGCGGGCGCGCGGACCGCGGTGGCGGGACGGGGGCATATCCGGGTGACGGGGGTCGGGGCCCTGCGGGAGAGCGTTTACCGCGTGGAGGCGGACCGCATCGTGGCGGGGACCTACCTGATCGGCGTTCTGGCAGCGGGCGGCAGCGCTTTCCTGAAAAATGCGCCGGTGCGGCAGATGGCGAGCGTGACGGCGCTGGCCGGACGGATGGGCGCGAAGCTGTCGGCGGAGACCGGCGGGCTCTATGTGGAGCGCAGGGGCAGGCTGTGCGCGCCGGGATATGTGGAGACCGGCGTTTATCCCGGCTTTCCCACGGATCTGCAGTCCCCCCTTCTGGTGGCGCTGTGCCAGGCGGAGGGAGAGAGCCGCCTGGCCGAACGGATCTTCAACGGACGGCTGGCGGTGGCGGAGGAGCTGAACCGCATGGGGGCGTCCATAAGGGTGGACGGCTGCTGCGCCGGTATGACGGGCGGCAGCAGACTGTACGGACAGGATGTGACGGCGCGGGAGCTGCGCGGCGGCGCGGCGCTGGTGCTGGCCGGTATCTGCGCGGAGGGGATCACCCGTATCCGCGGCAGGCAGTTCATTGACCGGGGATATGAGGATATCGTGCGCGATCTTCGGCGTTTGGGAGCAGACATTGGCGACAAAACGGGACTTTAAGCTGATGCCCGGAGGAAAGGGCGAAAAAGCGGGCAGACGGAAGGAAAATACGGGACGGAGGGCGTCCGGCCGGGAGGAAAAGACCCGCCCGGCCGGAGAAGCGCGCTTATCACCGGGAAGGCGTGCCATCCTGGCCTTTCTGGCGGTCTTTTTCTGTCTCACGGCAGGGGCCGTTCTGTTCGCGGCGAATCGCTTCCGGGTGGAAAACATAACGGTGGAGGGCAATCTGCATTATACCAGGGAAGAGATCATCGACATGGTGATGACGGACAGGCTCTCCTATAATTCGCTCTACCTGACGTTAAAGTACAGGAACCGGAAGATCGAGAACATTCCGTTTATCCAGACCATGAGCGTCAGCGTGGAGGCGCCCGATTCCATCCGCATCATCGTCTATGAAAAGACGGTGGCCGGCTATGTGGAATACATGGGGCGGTTTCTGTATTTTGACCGGGACGGCGTGGTGGTGGAATCCTCGGAGACCAGGACCATGGGGGTTCCCCAGGTGACGGGCGTACAGTTCGATCATGTGGTGCTCTATGAGCCGCTGCCGGTGGAGGACGCCTCCATTTTTCAGCAGATTCTCTCCATCACCCAGATGCTGTCCAAATATGAGATCGTCACGGACAAGATTTTTTTCAATGAGAGCGATTCCGTCACCCTGTATTTCGGGGATGTCCGGGTGCGGCTGGGCAGCGGCAATTACGAGGAGAAGATCATGCAGCTCCAGCATATTCTTCCGCGGCTGGAAGGGGAGAGCGGCGTGCTGAAGCTGGAAAATTATACGGAGGGCGCGGACAACATCACCTTTGAACGGGATGAAACAGGCGTTCTGCAGACCCCGGAAACGGAGGAAACCGCGGAAACGGAAGAGACGGAAGGAACGCCGGCGGAATGATCCGTTCGGGAAACCGTTGTCCAAAGGCCCCGGAAGCGCGCAAACGGAAACGCTGCGAAAGAGAGGGAACGTCATGTTGGGTACACTGATCTATCTGATCGTTTTGTTTTTTGTTGTGAGCAATCTCATCGCGAAAAAGAAAAGGGATGGGGCGCATAAGCCCTCCGCATCCCGGCCGGGAACCGGAGACCGGACGGCGAAGTCCGTCGGAGAAGGGCGGCGGTCCCGTAGCGCCTCCGGTACGGAAACCGGAACAGGCGGTTCCGGAAGCAGGGCCTTTGCGGCCGGGAACAGGGCCGGGAGCAGAACGTCCGCTGCCGGAAGGGGCAGCGCCGGGACGGCCCGAAGATCCGCAGGAGCGGCTCAGAACGGCGCGGACGCCGGGGATGGGGCGGAGGTGTCCACTACGGAGTATCTGCGCCGTAAGGCGCTGGAGGACGCGAAGGATCACGCCTGGGAGAAACAGCAGGAGGAAAGGCGTCTGCATCAGGAGACCGGCGGTCGGATGACGGGAATGCGCCATCTGGAATGGGAAGAGGTGCCGAAGGGCACCCGTGTGGTTCGCTGCAGGTACTGCGCGGCGGAAAACCTGATCTCCGAGTACCGGAAGCCGGAAGATTACACCTGTTATTTCTGCCGGGAGGTGCTGTGATCTGCGGGAGGGGATACTTCCGGAGAAGCAGCGCAGGAAGAACCTTCTCAATTCACAGTGTGAATGGAGAAGTAGCGCAAGGAAGGAACCTTCTCCATTCACAAGGTGAATGGAGAAGTAGCGCAAAAACCGGAGCGAAAGCTCCGGTTTTTGCTTCACTCTACGGTGACGGATTTGGCCAGGTTGCGCGGTTTGTCCACGTCCAGGCCCCGGCCCAGGGAGACATAATAGGCGAACAACTGCAGCGGGATGATGGAGAGGGAGCCCATGAAGGGGCCTTCCGTTTCCGGCACATAGAGCACATAGTCCGCGCATTTTTCCATGTCATTGTGTTTGAAGGTGGTCAGCGCCATGACGAAAGCGCCGCGGGTTTTGACCTCCACGATATTGCTCACGGTTTTGGGGTAGAGCGCGTCCTGCGTGGCTACGGCGACCACCAGCGTCCCGTTTTCCATGAGGGAAATGGTGCCGTGCTTGAGTTCTCCGGCGGCGTAGGCTTCGGAGTGGATGTAGGAGATCTCCTTCAGCTTCAGGGAGGCCTCCAGGCAGAGCGCGTAGTCGATGCCGCGTCCCATAAAGAAGATGTGCTCGGTGGCGAGATAGTGGTTGGCGAAATACTGGATCTTTTCTTTCTGAGCCAGCAGGCTTTCCGCCTGTCCGGGCAGGCGGCGCAGGGCGTCCAGCAGCGTCCGGAAGCGCTCCGGGGTCACGGTGCCGCGGATCTGCGCGAATTTCAGGGCCAGCAGGTAAAAGGCGGCCAGTTGGGCGCTGTAGGCCTTGGTGGTGGCGACGGAGATCTCCGGCCCCGCCCAGGTGTAGAGCACGTTGTCCGCCTCTCTGGCGATGGAACTGCCCACCACGTTGACGATGGCGAGCACCTGGCTGCCGTGGGCTTTGGCATCCCGCAGTGCGGCCAGAGAGTCCGCCGTCTCCCCGGACTGGCTGACGACGATGGTGAGAGAGTCCGGTTCATAGATGGGATTGCGGTAGCGGTATTCGCTGGCCAGGTCCACCTCCACGGGAATGCGAGCCAGCTCCTCCAGCACGTATTTTCCGGTGACGCCGGTGTGGTAGGCAGAGCCGCAGGCGACGACGGATATTCTGCGCAGGCCCCGGATCTTTTCTTCGTCGAGGCCGATGTCGTCCAGGTCGATCTCATTTTCCCGGATGCGGGGGGAAACGGTGTCCCGGATGGCCTGGGGCTGTTCGTGGATTTCCTTGAGCATGAAGTGCTCATAGCCGCCCTTTTCCGCAGCGTGGATATCCCAGTCGATGGTGACGGGCTCTTTTTGGATGGATTCGCCGTCCACGTTGAAAAAGCGGGTATGCTCGTTGGACAGGCAGACGATCTCCTCGTTTTCCATGTAGTAGACGCTGCGGGTATAATGCAGGATCGCGGGCACGTCGGAGGCGATGAATTTGCCGTCCTCCCGCTCCCCCACCACCAGGGGACTGTCCTTTCTGGCGGCGTAGATGTGATGGGGATGGTCCAGGAACATGATGCCCAGCGCGTAGGAGCCCTCCACCCGGTGCATGACCTTTTCGATGGCCTCCACCGGATCGCCGCGGTAGTATTCCGTCAGCATGTGGGCCAGCACCTCCGTATCCGTTTCGGAAGCGAACCGGTAGCCCTTTTTCTCCAGCCTGCTTTTCAGGACCGCATAGTTTTCGATGATGCCGTTATGGACCACGGCGATGGTGTTTTCCTCATTCATATGGGGATGCGCGTTGGTGTCCGAAGGGCTGCCGTGGGTGGCCCAGCGGGTGTGGCCGATGCCGCAGAAGCCGGGCAGGGTGGCGCCGTGCTGCGTCATTTCCTCCAGAACCCGGAGGCGTCCCATGGCCTTCTGCATATGTATTTTTTCCCCGTCGTATACCGCGATACCGGCGGAGTCGTAGCCTCTGTATTCCAGACGGGAAAGACCGTCCAGAATGATGGGAGCGGCCTGGTCGCGTCCGATATAACCGGCAATTCCGCACATAAATTCGTCCTCCCTGAATACGAAATAGTTCTTTTCTCTGTAAAGTATACACGTTCGCGGCCTGATGTCAAGAAAATTGCTGTCGGGAGGCCCCGGGAAAAGCCGCGCGCCCCAGGCCCCTGTCCGGCCGGCGTCCGTATGGCGCGGTGCAAAATGTCAGCGCTCCTGAAAAACGCCGGTTCTTGGCGAGGTATTCCACGAGCTTAGAACCGCTGCGTTTTTCATGAAGCGGGAGCGTGCCTGACATGCGCGCCGCGCCATACGGACGCCGGCCGGACAGGGGCCTGGGGCGCGCGGCTTTTCCCGGGGCCTCCCGGTTTTATTTCCGGTTCCGGCGCATATTCTTTACAGAGAAAACGGATGTTGGGCAGGATCGCGCATATGGAACGGATCAGCGGCCTGGTGAGGACGCTTTGCGATTTTCTCTGGGGCTTTCCCATGCCGGCGCTGTTGCTGGGGATGCATCTCTATTTCACGGTCAGGCTGGGCTTTGTGCAGAAAAAGGTCCCGCAGGGGATCCGGATGAGCTTTTCGGGCAGGAAGGAGGAAGGGCCGAGGGTTTCGGCCTGGGAGGCGCTGTCAACGGCGCTGGCAGCCACCATCGGGACCGGAAATATCGTCGGGATCTCTGCGGCCATCGCCGTCGGCGGGCCGGGAGCGCTGTTCTGGTGCTGGATCTGCGGACTCCTCGGCATGGCGACCTGCTATGCGGAGTGTTTTCTTTCCGCGAAGTACAGGAACCGGAGAGCGGACGGCAGCGTTTACGGCGGACCCATGTATGTGATGGAGCATGTGCTGCACAGAAGAGGGATGGCTGTGCTGTTCGCCCTGTTTGCCGTTCTGGCGGCGCTGTGCGTGGGCAGCGGCGTACAGGCCCATTCCCTGACGGCGGCGGTGACCCGGCACCTCCCCGTATCGCCGCATCTGGTGGGAATCGCGGCGGCCGTGCTGGCGGGCAGCGTGCTGATCGGCGGCGCGAAAAAGACCGCCAGGGTCTGTACCTGCCTGGTGCCGGTGATGTGTCTGATCTATCTGGGGGGCTGCCTGTTCGTGATCGCTAGAAATGCGGCCTGCCTTCCGGCGGCGGTTTCGGCGGTGCTTCAGGGCGCCTTTTCCTCCCGCTCCCTGATCGGCGGCGCGGCGGGATACGCGGTGATGACGGGCATCCGCGTCGGCGTGGCGAAGGGGCTTTTCACCAACGAGGCCGGAATGGGCTCCGCGCCCATGGCGGCGGCCGTCGTGGCGGGGACCGCGCCCCGGCAGCAGGCGATCATTTCCATGACGGGGATTTTCTGGGATACGCTGGTGATGTGCGCGGTCACGGGCCTCGCCGTTTTGAGCGATATGGTCCAAAATCCGGCGCCCTATCTGGCGGCGGGGGAGGACGCCTATTGCTTCGTGGCCTTTGAGAGCCTGCCCTTCGCGGGCGGAGCGCTTCTGTCCCTCTGCCTGGTGCTGTTCGCCTTCGCCACCATCATTGGCTGGAGCTTTTACGGGGAATGCGCGGCCCGCTATCTGTGGGGGGAGCGGGGTGTGAAGCTTTTTCAGACCGTCTATATGGTGTTCGTATATCTGGGGGCCGTCCTGTCGCTGGAGCTTGTATGGAACCTTTCGGATCTGGCCAATGCCTGTATGGCGCTGCCCAACCTTCTCTGCCTGTGGCTGCTGCGCCGGGAGATCGCCGGGCCGGGCGAAGAACTTTGAAATCTGAAGAAATAACCGTGGATTTTATGAGAGAAAACAGGTATACTAGAAGCAGCAGCGTCCCCCGGCGCAGCCGTGCCGGGAACGCTGTGAAAAAGGAGTCAGGGAACAAGGGAGGCTGAGAATATGGCGAAAATACTCACATCTGACAATTTTGAAGCGGAAGTGCTGAACGCAGAGGGACCGGTGCTGGTGGATTTCTGGGCTCAGTGGTGCGGCCCCTGCAGGATGCAGGCCCCGGCGGTGGAAAAGCTGGCGGAGGAAGGCTATCAGGCCGGCAAGGTGAATGTGGACGAGCAGTCCGGGCTTGCGATGGAATATCAGGTCATGAATATCCCGACGCTGATCATCTTCAAGGGCGGGAAAGAGGTGGACCGCATGGTGGGCGTCCAGAGCGGAGCGGAGCTGGCGCGGAGAATGGATCTTTACAGATAGGAAGGGCGTGGCGTTATGAAAATCAGCGTGATCTCCTTTACCCGCGCCGGCGCGGAAAAAAATCTGGAGCTGACCGCCGCCCTGCAGGCGAAAAACCATCAGGCGGCCAGCTATAGCTGGCACACGGTCACGGGCCGCCGTCTGATCCCCTTCAAATCCCTCCGGCTGCTTCTGGAGGATCTGTGGGACAGCCAGGAGGTGTTTCTGTTCCTGGGAGATCTGGAACAGGTCGCGGGTGTGTTTGTCTCTTTTATGAAAGAGCGGGAGCCGGGACCGGCCGCCGTGGTGATGGATGAGGAAGGAAGGTTCCTGATCCCCTTTTCCAGGGGGCGGATCCGCGGGCTGAACGGCTGGTGCCGCAGGCTGGCCGATCTGGTGGGCGCGACGCCGGTCATCCTTTCTCAGAGCGAAAAGGCCAGGCGGTTTGAGGTGGACGCCTTTGCCCGGAAAAACGGGCTGTTCATTCAGGATCTTTTCCGTATCCAGACGATGGCGGAGGCGCTGGCCGCCGGACAGACGGTGGGAGTCTACAGCGATTATCCGATCGAGGGTGTGATGCCGGAGGGCATGGTGGGCGTGGGGCCCGTCATGGCGGGCGAAAACGCCGGAGAGGGGCGCCCGCCGGAGTGCGGGATCTCTGTCACGGACGACTGGGAGGCGCCTCATTTTGAAAAGGAATGCAGGATGTTTCCCGTCAACCTGGTTGTCGGCGTGACATGCCGGGAGGGCTGCGACGCCCAGATGCTTCAGCAGACGGTGATCGGGGCGCTGGCTGACAGCCATCTCTCCAGGGAGCGGGTCTGCGCCGTGTATTCCGACGCGGCGCTGGCGAAGGAGCCCGCGCTGGTGGCGCTGGCCGACTGGATGGATGTGCCTTTTTTTACATACGATGTGCGGCAAACGGAGCCGGAGGACGGACAGATCTGTGACCGGTGCGCCCGGATGGGCAGCGGGGACGGGAACTGTCTGGTGCGGTGCCGGACAGAGGAGGATCGGGCGGTTTCCGTCTATGAAAAGAAGACGGCGCTGCATTTCTGAGCGGAAAACGGGGGTATGGGAATGAAATATGCGGATGCGGGGACGCAGTATCATCTGCAGATCCATGACGGTGAAGTGGGAAAATACGTGATCCTGCCGGGGGATCCGAAGCGCTGTGAGAAGATCGCCCGGTATTTTGAGGATCCGGTTCCGGTGGCGGACAGCCGGGAATTCCTTACATACAACGGCTGGCTGGAGGGGACGAAGGTCAGCGTGACATCCACGGGCATCGGCGGCCCTTCCGCCGCCATCGCCATGGAGGAGCTGGTGAAGGCGGGAGCGCACACCTTTATCCGTGTGGGGACCTGCGGCGGCATGGATCCGGCGGTGAAGAGCGGCGACCTCGTGATCGCCACGGGCGCCGTCCGGGCGGAGGGGATCAGCCGGGAATATGCGCCCATCGAGTTTCCGGCGGTGGCCGATCCGGATGTGGTATGCGCGCTGCGGGAGGCGGCAGCCGCGCTGTCCCTGCCCTGTCACGTGGGCGTGGTACAGTGCAAGGATTCCTTCTACGGGCAGCATGAGCCGCAGCTCATGCCGGTGCATTACGAGCTGGAGCAGAAATGGAGCGCCTGGCTGCGGCTGGGCTGCAAGGCCTCCGAGATGGAATCGGCGGCGCTGTTCGTGGTGGCCAGTTATCTGAAGGTGCGCTGCGGCTCCGTTTTCCTGACGGTGGCCAATCAGGAACGGGAAAGGGCGGGGCTTCCCAATCCTGTGGTACATGATACCGACGGCGCGGTCCGGGCCGGGGTGGAGGCGCTGCGGCGGCTGATCCTTGCGGACCGGCAAAAGGGTCTGCGGACGGACTGAACGGCTCCTTTATCCTTTTTTAACAATTCGCTGCGGGATAATTCCTTGCTTTTTCATACAAAGCGCGTAAAATGGGAAAAAGAAGGCGTTGAAAAGGAGTCTGTTCGCGATGAGAGAAAAATTTATGCGTTTTATGCAGGGGCGTTACGGGGCCGACAATCTCTGCAGGCTGCTGTCCGGCGTCAGCATGGCATTTCTGGTGATCTCCCTGTTTTCCAGCCATCGGGCCTGGTTCCTGCTGGCGGTGCTCGTGCTGGTCTGTAACTATTTCCGAATGTTTTCGCGCAACATTCCCGCACGGTATGCGGAGAATCAGAAATATCTGACGCTGACGGCGGGGCTGCGCAGACGGCTGGCAGGCGGGCGGCGCAGGCTGGCACAGCGAAAGACCCACCATATTTATAAGTGTCCTTCCTGCGGGCAGAAGATCCGCGTTCCCAGGGGACACGGAAAGATCGAGATCCGCTGTCCCAAATGCAGTGCGACCTTTGTGAAACGGAGTTGAAGAAGCGCCATGTTCGGATATGTGATCGTCAATAAGCCGGAGCTGAAATTTCGCGAGTTCGACTGCTACCAGTCCTGGTACTGCGGTCTGTGCCGCAGCCTGAAGGAAAACTATGGCATTGTCGGGCAGATGACGCTGAGCTACGATATGACGTTTTTGATCCTGCTTCTGACAGGGCTCTACGAGCCGGAAACGGCAGCCGGAAAATCCCGCTGCATCGCACATCCCTTTACGCCGCACCTGAACCGGCGCAGCGAATTTACGGACTACGCGGCGGACATGAACATCCTGCTCTCCTGGTACAAGCGGGCGGACGACTGGGATGACGAGCACAGCCCGGCCAGCAGGGTGTCCATGGCTTTTTTGCAAAAAAAGAAGGACGCCGTCGCCGCAAAATATCTCCGGAAAGCGGAGCAGATCGGCGTGCTGATGGAAAAGATACGCCGCTGCGAGGAGGACGGGGAGCGCAATCCCGATCTGGCCAGCGGGTATTTCGGGGAGATCATGGCGGAGGTCTTCGCCTGCCGCCGGGATGAATGGGAAGAAAGTCTTCGCAGGATGGGCTTTTTCCTGGGCAAATTCATCTATCTGATGGACGCCTGGGAGGATATGGACCGGGACGCGCGGACCGGAAATTATAATGTTCTCCTGATGAAACGGCGGGAGATGGCGGATGAGACGGCGTTTGCGGCCTATGCGGACGGCGTGCTGCGAATGATGATGGCGGAATGCTCCCGAGCCTTTGAAACGCTGCCCATTCTGGAAAATGTGGAAATCCTGCGCAATATTCTCTATTCCGGCGTCTGGTGCAGATACGAGGCGGCACGGAGGAAAAAGGAAAGCAAAGAAAATGCGTGATCCCTATCAGGTCCTCGGCATACAGCGGGGGGCCTCGGAAGAAGAAATCAAAAAAGCATACAGAAGGCTGAGCCGCATATATCATCCCGACGCCAATGTCAACAATCCGAACAAGGAACAGGCGGAGGAAAAATTCAAGGAGATCCAGCAGGCCTACCAGCAGATCATGAAGGAGCGGGAGGGCGGTTATACTTCTTACGGTCAGGAAGCCGGGGGCGGCTATGAAGGAAACGGTTCCGGCGGCTCCTATGGGAACGGCTATGGCGGTTACCGCGGCCCCTTCGACGATTTCTTCGGGGATTTTTTCGGCGGCGGCTTTGGGGGCCGTTCCGGTTACGGGCAGCGCGCGTCCGCCGGAGAGGACGAATATACGGTGCACATGCGGGCGGCGGCCAACTATATCAACAGCCGGCATTTCCAGGAGGCCCTGAATGTGCTGGATGGCATTTCGGAGCGGACAGCCGACTGGTATTATTATAGTTCCCTCGCCAATCAGGGGCTCGGCAACAACGCGCAGGCGATGGAGTATGCCAGGAAGGCGCAGGCGATGGACCCCCAGAATGCACAGTATGCCGGCTGGGTCCGGCAGATGGAATCCGGACAGACCTGGTATACGGGACGGCAGACCATGTATGGCGGTATGCCCTCCTACGGCGGCGGGAACCTCTGCTGGAAGCTCTGTCTTGCCAATATCATCTGCAATCTCTGCTGCGGCGGCGCGGGCTGCTGCGGGCCGGTGATGTATTGCTGACCGAAGCGGCGCGGCCCGTTGGCCAGGACGTCCGCGGAGCGAAGTTTTTTGGCGTTTTTTCCGGTTTATCACAATTTAAACATATTTACGTGCTATACTCTCAATGGACAGGGACATTGGGAGTATGTTTTTGTCCGGCGTAAGGGAACCCGGCAGGAGGAACGCAGAGAAAGGCGGCACGGATATGGAGAAGCGGAAAGTGCTTGTGGTGGATGATGAAAGCAGGATGCGCAAACTGGTGAAGGATTTTCTGCAGCGGGAGAATTTCGAGGTGCTGGAGGCCGGAGACGGCAGCGAAGCGCTGGATGTTTTTTTTGCGGAAAAGGAGATCGCGCTGGTGATCCTGGATGTGATGATGCCGAAGATGGACGGCTGGCAGGTGTGCCGGGAGATCCGGAACTACTCCAGAGTCCCCATCATCATGCTGACGGCCAGGGGAGATGAGAAGGATGAGCTTCTCGGCTTTGAGCTGGGCGTGGACGAATATATTTCCAAGCCCTTTTCTCCGCGGATCCTGGTGGCCCGGGTGGAGGCGATCCTCAGACGGACCGGTCAGGCGGAGGCGGAGGATCAGATCCTGGAGGCGGGCGGCATCCGCCTGGACAAGGCGGCCCATCTGGTCACCATCGGCGGGCAGAATGTGGAGCTGAGCTATAAGGAATTTGAGCTGCTCGCCTATTTCATGGAAAACAGGGGACTGGCCCTTTCCCGGGAAAAGATTCTCAACAACGTATGGAATTACGATTATTTTGGAGACGCCCGGACGATCGATACGCATGTCAAAAAGCTGCGCAGCAAGCTGGGAGAAAAGGGCGACATGATCCGGACGATCTGGGGCATGGGATATAAATTCGAGGCGTAAACAGATGGGAAAGCATTCGATCCGCAGACAGTTCGCGGGCATTTTCATCGGACTGATGGCCGGGACGGTTTTACTGTGCTGGTTTTTGAACAACACGTTTCTGGAGCGGTATTATATCACGAACAAGCAAACCGTCCTGCTGGATGTTTATGCCGACCTGCAGCGCGCGGTGGAGACGGGGACGCTGGATTCGGAAAGCTATGACCTGAAGCTGCAGCAGAGCTGTGCGAAGCACAACCTCTCCCTGCTGGTGGTGGATGCCAATTCCAGGACCATCAAGATCTCCGGAAACGATTCCGATTTCATGAAACGGCAGCTTTTGCAGCACGTGTTCATGCGTCCGGGGGAAAATGCCACGGTGATGGAGGAGACGCCCCAGTATGTCGTTCAGCGGGTGGGGGATTCCCTGTCCCAGATGGAATATATTGAACTGTGGGGCGTTCTGGGGAACGGGAATTTTTTCATCATCCGCACCGCGCTGGAGGGCATTCAGGACAGCGTGCAGATCGCCAACCGTTTTCTGGCCTATGTGGGACTTCTGGCCGCCCTGGCAAGCGGCGTCATCATCTGGGCGGTATCCAGACAGGTGACCAAGCCGATCCTGCAGTTGACGGAGATTTCCCGGCGTATGGCTCATCTGGATTTTGAGGCCAGATATGAGGGAAAGAGTCATAACGAGGTGGCGGTCCTGGGGGAAAACATCAATTATTTGTCGGAGACGCTGGAGAAGACCATTTCCGAGCTGAAAACCGCAAACAACGAGCTGACCAGAGATATCGAGAAGAAAAACGAGATCGATGAGATGCGCAGAGAGTTCCTTTCCAATGTGTCCCATGAACTGAAAACGCCCATCGCGCTGATCCAGGGCTATGCGGAGGGGCTGATGGAGGGGGTCAGTGACGACGCGGAGAGCCGGAATTTCTACTGCGAGGTCATTGCGGACGAAGCCGCGAAGATGAACGAGATGGTGAAAAAGCTCCTGACGCTGAACCAACTGGAATCCGGCGGCGATAAAGTCACCATGGAGCGGTTCGATATCACGGCGCTGATTCAGAATTATCTGCAGTCCGCGGGGCTTCTGGCAAAACAGAACGGGATCACCGTCACGTTCGCGCAGGAGGAGCCGGTTTTCGTCTGGGGAGATGAGTTCAAAACGGAAGAGGTGCTGATGAACTATTTTTCCAACGCGGTCAACCACTGTGAGGGGAAGCGCCTGATCGACGTGCGCGTCAGCCGGCAGGAGGGCCGTGCCCGGATTTCGGTGTTCAATACGGGACAGCCCATTCCGGAGGAAGCGATCCCGCATCTGTGGGAGAAATTCTACAAGGTGGACAAGGCCCGGACCAGAGAGTACGGCGGCAGCGGCATCGGGCTTTCCATCGTCCGGGCCATCATGGAGTCCATGAACCAGAAGTACGGCGTGCGCAACTACGGGGACGGCGTGGCCTTCTGGTTCGAGCTGGAGCTGGTGAAGGAGCAGGACGGCGAATGAGGCCCGCGGCCGTGAATCCGCCATTTTTGAAAAAAAGTTGTTGAAAAATAGCGCCGTATAGGATACACTTGTAGCAGATTCATACGCGACATTTGATTAGGAGGACTTTTGATATGATTTCTGCAGGCGATTTCAGAAATGGCGTGACGATCGAATACGAAGGCAATGTCTATCAGATCATTGAATTTCAGCATGTAAAGCCCGGCAAGGGCGCGGCGTTTGTCAGGACGAAGTTAAAGAACATCAAGAACGGCGGCGTGGTGGAGCGCACGTTCCGCCCCACCGAGAAATGCCCTACGGCGCACATCGACAGAAGGGATATGCAGTATCTGTACAACGACGGCGATCTGTACACCTTCATGGATATGGAGACTTACGATCAGCTTTCTCTGAATAAGGATACCATCGGCGATGCGCTCAAGTTTGTCAAGGAGAATGAGACGTGCCGCATCTGTTCTCACAACGGCAGCGTTTTCGCGGTAGAGCCGCCGCTGTTCGTGGAGTTGGCCATCACCTCTACGGAGCCCGGCTTCAAGGGCGATACGGCGACCGGCGCCAATAAGCCCGCGATCGTGGAGACCGGCGCACAGGTCTATGTGCCGCTGTTCGTCAACGAGGGCGATGTGATCAAGATCGATACCCGTACCGGCGAGTATCTGTCCAGAGTCTGAACCGGAACGCGCGAAGGGGCGGCCCGGACCCTGCGGCCCGGGGATCCGTCTTATTCGTCAGACATTTATACAGCTCCACCTGTTCCGGAAACGGACGGGTGGAGTTTTTTTCGCAGTCTCATCGGATGCGGCAAACGGGACTGTCTGCTCTGCCGGTGCCTGCGGCGTTGATGGGAGGATAGGAGGATGGAACGTCTTTTTGAAACGCATGAGGTTCGGAAAACGAAGGATCTGGACGGTGTGTGGACCTTTTATCCGGAAACCGATCCGGCGGACCGGCGGAGCGTGGCGGTGCCGAGCTGTGTGGAAACCTATCCCGGTTATGAGAATTACCGGGGGAAAAGTGTATTTGAAAAAGAAGTTTTTCTGGAAGGAAACATACGCTTCTGCTTTAAGGGCGTCAGCCACACTGCGGAGGTTTTTCTGGACGGAAGAAGCATCGGGACTCATTATAATGCCTATACGCCGTTTGATTTCGTCGTAAAGCATGTCGGACGGGGCAGGCATATGCTGCGCGTGACGGCGGATAATTCCTGCCACCCGCATTCCTCTCTGCATGTGGTGAACGATTATTATAATTATGGAGGGATCAGCCGTCCGGTGACAGCGGAAACGCTGGGCGACTGCTGGGTGAAGCGGATTCATGTGACGCCTGCCAGAAAGCATGGGATCTGGACGGCGGTTGTACGGGTATGGATGGAAAACCTGACGGATGAGACGCAGTGGAATGTTCTGTGCATCCGCCTGGAGGACGATCTCATCTGCCGGGCGGAGCTTGCAATGGAACCCGGGGAAACGGTGTGGGAGGAGGAACTGCAGTTCCCTGATGCGGAGACCTATGAGCCGGAGGTGCCGAAGCTGTACCGGATACAGGCGCTGCTGGAGCAGGGAGGGACGGCGAAGGACGATCTGATCGACAGAATCGGGTTTCGGGAGATCACGGTCAGGCAGGATCGGATCTATTTCAATGAGAAGCCGCTGGCGATCAGGGGCTTTAACCGGCATGAGGAGCATGCGCAGTTCGGGTGTGCGCTGCCGGTGGAGGCGATGGATCAGGATTTGCGGCTCATGGAGGCGATGGGCGCAAACGCCGTGCGCACCTGCCATTATCCCAATGATGAAAGATTTCTGGACCTGTGTGATGAAAAAGGAATCCTGGTCTGGGAGGAAGGGCATGCCAGGGGACTGAGCGAGGAGCAGATGAGGCATCCGGATTTCCGCAGACAAAGCCTGGACTGTCTGGAAGAGATGGTGGAAAATCATTACAACCATCCCTCGATCTTCGTCTGGGGCATCTTAAATGAATGCGCCAGCGATACCGCATACGGAAGAACGGTGTACCGGGAGCAGTATGATAAGCTGCGCAGCCTGGATGGGAGCAGGCCGCTCACTTCCGCTACCTGCCGCCATTTTACCGATATCTGTCTGGATCTTTGCGATATCGTGTCGGTCAATCTCTATCCGGGCTGGTATCATGAAGAACCGGTGAGGGAATGCCTGGAAAAAGAATACGGGTGGATCCAGACTGCGGGCGGGGCCGGGAAGCCGCTGCTCGTCAGCGAGATCGGGGCCGGAGGCATCAGCGGTTATCATGCCGCGCATCGGCCCAAATGGTCGGAAGAGAGGCAGAGCGATATTTTAAGGGAGCAGTTGGAGGGCGTGCTCTCCTTCGGACCGGCGAGCGGCCTGTTCATCTGGCAGTTCTGCGACGGCCGCGTGCCGGACGAGAATTTTTACGGGAGGCCCGGCTGTAAGAATAACAAGGGCGTCGTGGATGGGAACCGGCAGCGAAAGCTGGCGTTTGAAACCGTCCGGCAGATTTTCCGTTGGTGAAGGATGCCGTCTGATTGATATCAGGCAAAAGCCGGAAAAAACGGATTCGGGGGAGGTTTTCAGGTATGGATAAAGGGAGATGTAAAGTGAGAGATAAAATGATGTATATATTTCAGAAAGCGATCTGGCTTTTGTTTTTGGTTATAATTGGATATTTATTCATAGCAAGCATATTCAGCACCTGTTATTTGGGAGCGATCCAATATTCCACTTTGGCAGGAGATATTGAGTTTAATTGGGAACATACGTTTTATATGGATGACAATCCGATTCCGCATATCATCGTCTTTCTTCTTTTTTCCTGTTTCTTATTGATACTCGGAAAAAGGAAAGATTCGATTCTGAAGCTTTCTAAGGCAGTTGGGGTGGGGGCTTTATGTATTTCCGTGCTCATAGCCGGTTATATCGTTCTCGCAGGACAATATTATCCAAGCACGGATCAGCAGCATGTGATAGAGGATGCAGCAGCATTTATGGCGGGTGATTTTACGGATTTGAAGCCGGGAGGCTATGTTTATTTGTGGCCATTTCAAATAGGAGTGATTGTATATTATTGGATATTGTCTTATTTATTCGGGAGCTTAAATATAACCGCATTTCAATTGGTCAATATATTGTTAATCGTATTCTCTTATATTTTGCTGGCGAAGATTCTGGGACGGCTGACCGGTGAAAATAAAAAACTGGGAAATGCTGCGCTGATTGCAGCGGCACTTTTTCTGCCATATCTGTTTTACGCCGTGTTTCTGTACGGGAATGTGGTCGGGCTCTTTTTTGCGCTTGCAGCATGCTATTTTGCAATATTGTATTTAAAAAACTATAAATGGTATTTGCCGCTTTTAGGCGGATTCTGCATGGCGGCAGCGGTTTTTGTAAAATCAAATTATCTGATCTTCTATATCGGAATTGTAATTTATATAGGAGGCAGTGTGATAAAAAATGTCGGAAAGAATAAAAAGACAGTATACGCCGGAATCATTTTTACCGTAATAATGTCTGTTTGCTGTTGGCTTGAATCGGTCGGAAGTATGCGATTTCTTACATATTTGAATGATGGTGAGCCGATCGATGGAACCCCCATGGTAGCCTGGGTGGCCATGGGGCTTGAAGATGGGAAAGCGGCTCCGGGATGGTATAACGGATTTAATAACCGGGTATATACGGAAAGCCATTACGATTATGAAATGGCAAAGGAAATCTCGAATACGCAGATTGTTCATTTTTTTAAAAATGCATCGACAAATATGAAAGCGACGGTAGGGTTCTTTGTGAAAAAAATCGCATCGCAGTGGAATAATCCGACCTTTTCATCATTGCGCATTCTTGGCCGAAGTTACGGAACGAATTCTCTGGATTGGCTTCTGTATGGAGAGAGAGCAAGAGCAATATATATTGGTTTTGTAAATTTAGTTCAAACATGGATTTTGGCAGGAAGTCTGCTGTATGCAGTTCTTCGGATCAGAAAAAGTTCATGGGAAGAAATCCTGTTGCCCTTGATTTTTATTGGGGGATTTACGTTTCATCTGTTTTGGGAAGCGGATAATATATATGCGGTGCCCTATTTTTTGCTGTTGCTCCCGCTTGGTGTCTGGGGATATCGGGAATGGTATTTTGTATTATTAAAAAGAAAAGCATATCGTAAAAAAATAGCGCTGGTTTGTTTTTGCGGAATTTTAATATGCGCAGTATCGGGGACAGATATTTTTGCAAAATTTTTTGCACGAAAGGATGATGAGGGAGTGTTTAACAGATACACGCAGGAACCGGTAGTTCAGGACCAGTTGTCTGTTGGTTTTGAAGAATTTTTGCAGGAACGGCAAATTGCTGTCAACAGGTGATTGCTGACTGATCCAAAGTATCGCGATCCGAAAAGGGCGCGTATTTTATAGAAGCAATGCCGTCGGCGCAATCCGGCATTTCAGACGCTCAGTATCCTGCCGGATGAATAAAATCTAAAAAAAATATGAAATCCAACTTTTTAGGGTTCAATAAGAAAACGGGAGAAAAAACGAGAAAACAAAAGATATTGGGACTTTTTGACAGGACAGCGGAGCTATTTCGTGTTGCAAGTTGAGGAAAAGACTCATAATATACAGATAGTGTTTAGCACTCGACAAAGTTGAGTGCTAACAACAAAAGAAAGCAAATCTCGGATATAAGGAGGCATTTATCATGAAGTTAGTACCTTTAGGCGACAGAGTTGTGCTGAAACAGCTTGTGGCGGAAGAAACGACCAAGTCCGGCATCGTGCTTCCCGGCCAGAGCAAGGAAAAGCCCCAGCAGGCGGAGGTCATCGCGGTGGGCCCCGGCGGCATGGTGGACGGCAAGGAAGTGAAGATGGAGGTCAAGGCCGGCGATCAGGTCATCTACTCCAAATATGCGGGCACGGAAGTCAAGCTGGAGGATGAGGAGTATATCATTGTGAAGCAGTCCGATATCGTAGCGATCATCGAGGCGTAAGCAGAGACAGAACAGGAAAGCAAAAAGGAGGCTTTTTATTATGGCAAAGGAAATCAAATACGGCGCGGAGGCGCGCGCCGCACTGGAGACAGGTGTAAATAAACTGGCAGATACCGTGCGCGTGACGCTGGGGCCTAAGGGACGCAATGTTGCGCTGGACAAATCCTTCGGCGCTCCGCTGATCACCAACGACGGCGTGACCATCGCCAAGGAGATCGAGCTGGAGGACGCGTTTGAAAACATGGGCGCACAGCTCGTGAAGGAAGTCGCTACCAAGACCAATGATGTGGCCGGCGACGGCACCACCACGGCGACCGTTCTGGCGCAGGCGATGATCAATGCCGGCATGAGCAATCTGGCGGCGGGCGCCAATCCCATCATTCTGAGAAAGGGCATGCAGAAGGCCTGTGACTGCGCGGTAGAAGCCATCGCGAAGATGGGACAGAAGGTGGACGGCAAGAACCACATCGCGAGAGTGGCGGCGATCTCTGCCGGCAGCGACGAAGTGGGTCAGATGGTTGCGGACGCCATGGAGAAGGTTTCCAACGACGGCGTGATCACCATTGAAGAGAGCAAGACCATGAAGACCGAGCTGGATCTGGTGGAAGGCATGCAGTTCGACAGAGGATATATTTCCGCATACATGGCGACCGATATGGATAAGATGGAAGCCACGCTGGAGAACCCCTATATCCTGATCACGGACAAAAAGATCTCCAACATTCAGGAGATCCTGCCGCTTCTGGAGCAGATCGTGCAGGCCGGCGCCAAGCTTCTGATCATTGCGGAGGATGTGGAAGGCGAAGCGCTGACCACCCTGATCGTGAACAAGCTGCGCGGCACCTTCAATGTGGTCGCGGTGAAAGCCCCCGGCTACGGTGACAGAAGGAAAGCCATGCTGGAGGATATCGCAATCCTCACCGGCGGCCAGGTCATCAGCTCTGAGCTGGGTCTGGAACTGAAAGAAACCGATATGAGCATGCTGGGCCGTGCCAAATCCGTGAAGGTGCAGAAGGAAAACACCATCATCGTGGACGGCGAGGGCGAGAGCAGCGCGATCCAGGCGAGAATTTCCCAGATCAAAAAGCAGATCGAAGAGACCACCTCTGATTTTGATAAGGAGAAGCTGCAGGAGAGACTGGCGAAGCTGGCCGGCGGCGTAGCGGTGATCCGTGTGGGCGCTGCTACCGAGACCGAGATGAAGGAAGCCAAGCTGCGCATGGAAGACGCGCTGGCTGCGACCCGTGCGGCCGTGGAGGAAGGCATTATCGCTGGCGGCGGTTCCGCTTATATCCATGCGGCCAAGGATGTGGCTGCTCTGGCAGACACGCTGGAGGGCGATGAGAAGACCGGCGCCAAGCTGGTGCTGAAAGCGCTGGAATCCCCGCTGTTCTATATCGCGGCCAACGCAGGGCTGGAAGGCAGCGTCATCATCAACAAGGTCAAAGAGGCCGAGGTGGGCGTAGGCTTTGATGCTCTGAAAGAGGAATATGTGGACATGATCAGCGCCGGCATTCTGGATCCTGTGAAGGTGACCAGATGCGCGCTGCAGAATGCTACCAGCGTAGCCAGCACGCTGCTGACCACCGAGTCCGTGGTGGCCAACATCAAGGAGGAGACTCCCGCGATGCCCGCAGGCGGTGCAGGCGGAATGGGCGGTATGATGTAATCCTTTTCCGGATGGAAGGCGGCCGGGGAAAACCGAAATGCGTTTTCCCCGGCCTTTTTGCGTCTTTTTGCGTTTCGGACCCGGGATCGTTCGAATGGGAAAAAGTGTCAGCCCTGTTTTCAATTTGTTCATATTTTATTCAGGACGGTCGGAGCGGGCCTGTGGTATAATAAACATTAATGAGGAGAATGAACCTGTTCATTCGGCGAGCGGTAAGCGGCGACCCTGAACCGCAGGTTCATGGTATGATAAGGACAGCGATGAGGGAGCGGCGGCCTGTGCCGGGGCGTCACGGACCGCCGGGGCGTATGCGCACGGCTTCTGAGGGAACGCTCCGGAATGGAACCGCCATGAAAAACAAAAGAAAACGGCTGTGGATCGTACTTTTCCTGCCTGCGGTGCTGGTCAATCTGGCCGCGTGGTGCAGCAGGGCCTTCTGTGACTTCTATATCCTGCATATTTTTCCTTTTCTGGGGACGGCATATTCCCGCGTCACGGCGCTTCTTACGTTCAGTGCGGGGGAATGGATGCTTGCGGCGGCTGTCCTTTTTCTGTTTTCGCTGCTGATCGCCGGGCTTTTGCGGATTTTTGTCCGGCGGGCGTGGACGGCGGCGGCATTTCACGCGCTGGGGCGTGTGTTTTGCTGGCTCTTTCTGATTTTTTTCTGGATCATGACCTGCAACTGCTTCATTCAGTATCATGCTTCCGCGTTCGAGGAAAAATATATGTCCGTCCGGGCGGATGGATATACGGTGGAGGAGCTGGCGGCTCTGCGGGATTATATCGTGGAAAATCTGAACGAAATGTCCGGCCGGTTTGCACGGGACGAGCGGGGGTATCTGGTTTATGACGGAGACCTGCATGGGACAGCCATTGCGGAGATGACGCGGCTGGGAAGCGTCTATGATCAGCTCGGGGGCTATTACCCGCCGCCCAAACAGATCTTCTGCTCCGACTTTCTGAGTCAGACGCACATGATGGGATATTATTTCCCCTTCTCCATGGAGGCCAATTACAACCGTACCATGTATGTGGTGAATATGCCGTCCACGGTCTGCCATGAGCTGGCGCATCTGAAAGGATTTATCCAGGAGGACGAGGCCAGCCTGATCGGTTATCTGGCCTGCGTGGATTCTGCGGACCCGTTTTTCCGTTACAGCGGTTATATGGGCGTCCTGAACTATGTGGAGAACGAGTTCCTCCGCTCCATCGGAAGGGACGCGGAAATATATAACAGGCATCCGGCCATTTCAGAGCAGGTTCGGGCGGACAACATTTTTCTGACGGAGGAGGCATGGGAAAAAGTGGAGGACAAGGCGGTGGTGAGCACCCAGACCGTGAAAAAGGCCTCCCGCGCGGTTACGACGGCTACGCTGAAAATGAACGGTGTGAAGGAAGGCATGCAGAGCTATGAGGGTGTGGTGAAGCTGCTTCTGGATCATTATGACGGGATCCTGTTCTGAGCGCAGGAGATGGTATATAAACCGGCCGCCCGGTCTTCCGGGAACGGCCGGTTTTTTCGTCAGGCGGAGAAGCTCGTCCGCACGGTCCTTCCTGATGAAAAATGCGGACGCCTTCGCGCATTTGGGCATAAATTGCACAGCGGCCGTACATCCTATGAAAAAGGAGGCATTCAGAATGGATTATTTCAACGCTTTTTGGGTGGGCGGTCTGATCTGCGCCCTTGTCCAGATTCTGATGGAAAAAACGAAGCTGATGCCGGGCCGGATCATGGTGCTTCTGGTGTGTACCGGCGCGGTGCTGGGCGCTCTGGGGCTGTATGAGCCTTTCGCGGAATACGCGGGGGCCGGGGCCAGCGTTCCGCTTCTGGGCTTTGGGAATCTCCTCGTCAGGGGCGTAAAGGAGGCGGTAGACGAGCAGGGGTTTCTGGGGCTGTTCACCGGGGGCTTTCGGGCCGGCGCGGTGGGCACCTCCGCGGCACTCATTTTCGGCTATCTGGCCAGCCTGATCTTCAACCCCAAAATGAAAAAATAGCCCTCTCGCAAAAGGCCGCCGCCCCATCGGGAAACTGGGACCGGGCCGTTTTGCCGGGGGCGAACAGAAGCGGCATGGCCAGCGGGCAGACATATGTTATTCCTTCGGACCGTATAAAAACACCGGTACTTACGCCGCGTCCTTTGCGGCGTTATGTACCGCTGTGTTTTTATCCGAGCGAGAGCGTGTCCGAAGAAAACATATGTCTGCCCGCTGGCCATGCCGCTTCTGTTCGCCCCCGGCAAAACGGCCCGGTCCCAGTTTCCCGCCGGGGCGGCAACTTTATGCTTCGCGGTAAGAGATTCCCTTCCGGGTCAGAAACTGCCGCATGGTTTTGTCCCATTGGACATCCAGCGTTTTGTCCATGACGAAGGAGGAGAAGGCTGTGCCCGTGACGATGGAGGCCCCGTTCCCGTCGTACCGGACGGTGAGAACCAGCGCGCGCACCTGGCCGGGCGTCAGGGAAGGGTCTGCGCCCTTCAGGACGCCGGGAATGAAATCCGGCCGCAGATGCAGCACGAACTTGAAGCGGGAAGGGCTGCGCCGGCCTTTGATGATATCGAAGCACAGGGGGCGGACGGTGCTCCAGGCGGCGAGATCCCAGGGACAGACCTCCGGATCCTCCCGTTCTTCTTTAGTATAAAAATCCGGATTGATATGGCCGTCGATGGTGAATTCGGCAAAGGTGGAGATGGATGCCTCCGCCAGCAGAAAGGAATCGAAGCAGTCCGTGCCCAGCAGCTTTCCCATGAAGTTTTTCAGTTCGGTGATATGAAAGGATGTCATTTTTCTGTATGGAATGGAATGCGCGCCCGGCGGCGTATCCGCGGGGCGGCTGTCATGTGCCGTCAGAACAACAACAGGAAACCCGTGCGCGGGTTTCCTGTCTGCATCATAAAACAGTAAAGGTGAATGGAGAGGCGAACAGCAAATAGAGGAGCAGCGCTGCCTGCAGAAGCAGGATGGCGGGCATTCCCCAGACGAAGTACCAGTGCAGCGTCTTATGGCGGAAAAAATACATGCCCGCGATGCTGCCGATGCTGCCGCCGATGAGGGCGATCAGAAAGAGCGTGGATTCCGGGATGCGCCATGCTCTCCGGCGTGCCCTGCGCTTATCGATCCCCATCGCGGCAAAACCGATGAGGTTCACAGCGAGAAAATAAACCAGTAAAACCAAAATCACTTCCATGGCATGTCCTGTTTTTCAGACCGCCGTGCTCCGGCGCGTCCCGTCTCCGGTTTTGCTGACTCAGATTTCGAGTCCCGCGTTTTTCGCCTCGTTCAGCTTCATGGCACGCACCTTGCAGGAGAGGCCAAACAGATTGATGAAGCCCTCCGCATCGTGGTGGTCGTAAAGGTCGCCTGTGGTAAAGGAAGCGATCTTTTCATTATAAAGGGAGTAGGGAGAGGTGGTCCCGGCCTTGATGATGTTGCCCTTGTAGAGCTTGAACTTCACTTCGCCGGTCACATATTTCTGCGTGGAGGTGATGAAGGCCTGCAGAGCCTCCCGCAGAGGCGTGAACCATTTGCCCTCATAGACCACCTGGGCCAGCTTGTTGCCCAAATCCTTTTTGAGCGCGTAGGTGTCGCGGTCCAGAATCAGTTCCTCCAACTGCTGATGGGCCTCCATCAGGATGGTGCCGCCGGGCGTCTCGTATACGCCGCGGGATTTCATACCGACCACACGGTTCTCCACGATGTCCACGATGCCGATGCCGTGCTTGCCGCCCAGCGCGTTCAGCGTGCGGATGATATCGGACACCTTCATTTCCTGTCCGTTGACGGATGTCGGGACGCCGGCCCTGAAGGTCATGGTCACATATTCCCCTTCCTCGGGGGCCTTCTCCGGCGTGGTGCCCAGCACCAGCAGATGGTCGTAGTTGGGCTCATTGGCAGGGTCCTCAAGCTCCAGCCCTTCATGGCTGATGTGCCAGAGGTTGCGGTCCCGGCTGTAGCTGGAATCCGCGGAGAAGGGCAGATGGATGCCGTGAGCCTTGCAATATTCGATCTCGGATTCCCGGGAGTCCATGGTCCACTTGTCGCTGCGCCAGGCAGCGATGATCTTCAGATCGGGGGCCAGCGCCTTGATGCCCAGCTCAAAACGGATCTGGTCGTTGCCCTTGCCGGTGGCGCCGTGACAGATGGCCGCCGCGCCTTCCTTGCGGGCGATCTCCACCAGCTTTTTGGCGATCAGCGGGCGCGCCATGGAAGTGCCCAGCAGATACTTGTTCTCATAGACCGCGTTGGCCTGTACGCAGGGAACGATGTATTCGTCCGCGAATTCATCCACTACATCCAGAATGTACAGCTTGGAAGCGCCGCAGAACTTCGCGCGCTCTTCAAGGCCGTCCAGCTCCTCGCCCTGTCCGCAGTCGATGCATACGCAGATGACCTCGTAATCAAAGTTCTCCTTTAACCAGGGAATGATGGCGGTGGTGTCCAGACCGCCGGAATACGCCAGAATGACTTTTTCCTTCATAATCGGTGTTCTCTCCTTTATTGCAGTTGCTTTTTTTTTCGATTTGTGGCAAGATGAACACATGTACACGCGCCACATTCTTCCAATACTATACATCAGGGCAGGGAGAATTGCAAGGGATAATTGGAACAAAAATATGCGCATATAATGCATAATTATGTATTTTATTCCCAATTTATCTGAATAATATGAGAATATCAGGTATTATTATGCATAACGCCGAGGAAAAATGAGGAGGAGAAAACATGATCAGGATCGGGATCATCGGGGCAACAGGATATGCGGGAGGCGAGCTGGTGCGCCTTCTGCTGGGACATAAGAATGCACAGATTAAATGGTACGGGTCCCGCAGCTATATCGACCGGAAGTATGCGGAGGTCTATCAGAACATGTTCCGTCTGGTAGAGGATGTGTGCCGGGACGACGATCTGCGTCAGCTTGCGCAGGAGGTGGACGTGATCTTTACGGCCACACCGCAGGGCTTTCTGGCCTCCGTGCTGGACGCGGATATTCTCTCGAAGGTGAAGGTGGTGGATCTGAGCGCCGATTACCGGATCAGCGATGTGGCTGTCTATGAAAAGTGGTACGGCATCGAGCACAGGTCGCCGCAGTTGATTGGGGAGGCGGTCTACGGGCTCTGTGAGCTCCATCGGGAGGCAGTGCGCGGGGCCAGGCTGGTGGCGAATCCCGGCTGTTATCCCACCTGTTCCATCCTCTCCGTTTATCCGCTTTTAAAGGAAGGGCTGATCGATCCGTCTACCGTCGTCATCGATGCCAAGAGCGGCGTTTCCGGAGCGGGGCGGGGCGCGAAGACCGCGAATCTTTTCTGTGAGGTGAACGAAAACATCAAGGCCTACGGTGTGACGAATCACCGTCACACGCCGGAGATCGAGGAACAGCTTTCCTGCGCTGCGGGAGAGCCTGTGGTCGTCAGCTTCACGCCGCACCTGGTGCCCATGAACCGGGGCATTCTGGTTACGGCCTACGCTTCCCTGAAGGGGCGGACGGGGCCGGAGGGCGGCATCGTCTTCCCCACGGAGGAGCAGGTGCGCGCGGCCTATGAAAAATATTATCAGAAGGAATTCTTTGTCCGGTTCCTGGCGCCCGGCGTCTGTCCGGAGACCCGCTGGGTGGAGGGAAGCAATTTCGTGGATATAAACGTAAAGGTGGATCCGCGCACCCGGCGTGTCATCATGATGGGCGCCATGGATAATCTGGTCAAGGGCGCGGCGGGACAGGCCGTGCAGAATATGAACCTGATGTTCGGCGAAGCGGAGGAGGAAGGGCTGCGGTCAGCTCCGGTGTTCCCTTAAGATTTTCGCAGGAGAGGGGAGGATAAGACGCGATGGCCGTTTTGGTCCATACATTTGAACCGGTCTTTGACGGGCATTCCAGGATTCTGGTTCTGGGAACATTTCCTTCGGTGAAATCCCGGGAAAACAGGTTCTATTACGGCCATCCGCAGAACCGTTTCTGGAAGGTGGCCGCGGCCCTGGCGGGGGCTTCGGTGCCGGAGACCGTTGCGGAGAAAAAGGCCATGCTTCTGAAGGCGCACATTGCGGTCTGGGATGTGATTGCCTCCTGTGAGATCCAGGGGTCTTCCGACAGCTCCATCCGCCATGTGACGCCCAACGATATCGCGGGGCTTTTGCAGAAGACCGGGATCTGCGCGGTGTTCGCCAACGGCGGCAAAGCATATGAGCTGTATGTGAGATACTGCGAGGCAGTCTGCGGGCTGAGGGCGGTCCGGCTGCCGTCCACCTCTCCGGCCAACGCCGCCTGGTCTCTGGAACGGCTGACGGAGAGCTGGAGGCAGGCATGCGGGCCATATCTGGGCTGACGGAGGAGATGCCATGCCGATATCAAAACAGGAATTTTGAGCAGAGGGCCGGCGCGGAAACCGGTCCGCCTGAAAAAATAATCTTTTTCTAAAATGTCACCCTTTTAGACAAAAAAGATCAAAAAGAATACAAATTTTTTCGGGAAAGGAATTGACAGAGAGGAGAGAAGGGGAATATAATTATAATACCAAAGGTTGTCTGGCGGAATGACATAAGCAAAATATGAATTTTGACAAACTTTAGAAAGGAAACGAGGTAACGGGTTAGAGTTGACTGTGCGGACGGCGCGCAGCCGGAAAGGAGCAGTACTATGGCAGCCACAAAGGGGGAACAGATTCCGCTGACATCAGAAGTCATACATGATTTTTTACAGGATCTGTCTGACAGAGGCCGAAGGGAGGGGTCTTTGCAGAATTATTACCTGATCCTGATGGGGCTGTATGATTATCTTCCTGAGGATAAAATGCTGAGCAAGAGCACCGTGGTGGAATGGAGAGACTGGCTGAACGGGCAGGGGTATTCGGAACGGACGGTCAATTCCCGGTTATCGACGCTGAACAGCCTGCTTTCCTATCTGGACCGGCGGGACTGGCAGATGATCCATTTTTCCAGAAGGATGGACGCTGAGCGGCAGGAGCTGACGAGGGCGGAGTATATGCGGCTCCTGCGGGCGGCGAAGGCCGCGGGAAAGGAGAAGCCCTATCTGCTCATCAAGGTGCTGGGAGGCGTGGGCGTACGGATTCAGGAGCTGTCCCAGATCACGGTGGAGGCCGTGCAGGCCGGAGAGGTGATGCTGGAGTGCTATAACCGGAAGCGAAGGCTGCGGATTCCCGCGTCGTTCCGCAAGGAGCTGCTGGATTTTGTGGACCGGGAGGACATACGCAAGGGGCCGGTGTTCGTCACCCAGGAGGGGACGCCGCTGATCCGCTCCAGCATTTGGAAGAGCGTGAAGTCCGTCTGCCGGGACGCGCATGTGGATGAGGGAAAAGTCAGCCCGCGCAGTCTGTGGCAGATGTATCAGAATACTTATGACGGGATCCGGTCAAATATCGAGGCTCTGGTGGATCAGGCCTATGAGCAGATGTTCGATCAGGAACAGGTCGCGGTGGGCTGGGACGCCTGAAGCGCCCGAAAAGGAAAAGCGCGCGGGAACCGGCGCGCAAAGGGATCCGGAGACAAAACAAAAAGTGAACGAAAAGAAAGCACGAAGCGGCGGCGCCATTGCGGAATGGGCCGCCGTTTTTCTGTAGGTTTGTCAATCATGTGTTACACTGTCCCGCCCTGTAATCCTTCAGTGCCTGAGCAGGAGACCGCCAGCCCA
>CANQVD010000032.1 GCA_947627215.1 uncultured Eisenbergiella sp. | reverse complement strand
TGCCCGCGGCGATCTCCCGGTTCTGGCAGAAGATACAGCGCACGGAACAGCCGGAAAAAAACACGGCGCCGGACCCCTCCTGCCCGGAGATACAGGGTTCCTCCCAGAAATGCAGTGCCGCGCGCGCGGCCATGACCGACGCGCCCTGGCCGCAATATCCCGTTTTTCCTTTCAAACGATCCGCGTGACAGTTCCGCGGACAAAGGGTACAGTCCGCCAGGAAGCGGCTCCATCCGTTTTCCATGACAAATCTCCTCCCGGACGGCTCCGGAACCGGAATCTCGCAAAGCATGCTTTATCTTGTTTTTAAAGGAAGGAGTCCATAGACACAAAAAACGGCATGACACATCATCACGCCGCCCCGGCAAAACAGCCCGCCCCTGTCACCCTTCCTATGCCCCAAAATCAAAACCGTGCGGCACGCCTCGAACCTAAAACCCCTATCCGTTACCTCTACAGTCAACTCCGCCAGGCACCCTCACGGCACACGGAAAATTCTGCTTAGTGCTGCTTTGTTCCCAACCTGACACGGTTCACAGACATCCGTTGCGTAAGACCCGAACTTCAACGCCGCTGATAAAGGCCAGCGATACAGGCCGCAGCCCTCAACGCGCCATCACCCCTGCTATAGCGGATTGCAGGTACAGGAGGCCGCTGCTCTCCCGGCTGCACGGTAGTTATAAGTATACCCGGATTTCCCGGTTTTGTCAATTGTTCCTGAAACAGCCGATCAGGAAAAAAGCAGAAAAAAACAGAAACAGGAAAGGAGTCGCCAGACCGAATCCGGGTTCTCTTCCAAGCGAGGCTTTCCGAGAACATTCCGCCCCAGGAGGAAACAATTCGTTACGCATCCGCCGGGAAAATCCTCTCCATGGGAGATTCGTTCTCTGATCGCTCTGCTTTAAGAACCGTGAAATTCCGAGTCTGACAACCCCTGTCGTTTTACCTGTCTTTCAAGGCCGGCTCAGCGTCACTCAGCGGTGCGCTCGGCCAGCTCCTGCGCGATGGTATCTCCGCCCTGCGACTTCCATTGCTCGACGAACTCGTCGAACGCTTCGATCGGCTGACTGCCGGAGATGATCTTGACGAAGGTCTCATCCTGCAGCGCCTCCAGTGTGGACCAACTGCGGATCATGGTCTGCGTCGGCGCGCCGTAATATTCGCTCATGACGATCTTGTCCGCGTCTCGCAGCTCAGAGTAGCGCGTCCACGAGCCGAACTGCGGGCCCCAGCACATGGCGTACTGGAATGCCGTAAGGTCGTCGGGATTCGCACCGCCGGTCTTATCCCAGCCCTCGTCCACGTAGCGCTTGATGCCCTCGTAATAGCGATAGGCCTCCGGCATGAGCTCCTCCGGCGTCAGTTCGCCCGCAAACACCTGACCGATGGTCGTGTTGTAGCCGATGGCCTTGTTCAGATACGGATCGATCAGGCCGTAGGTGTAGTCCGCCTGATTGATGCCCGTCGTGGGGTTGACGCCCCATTGCGCGAGCGAATCAAGCGTCGCATCCGGGCTGTTGATACGGTCGTTGTTGAAGTTGACGAGCTTGATGAGCGCTTCGGGATGCTCGAAGTTCTTGTTTACCGCATAGATGTACTGGAACTCCATGAAGGAATAGGCATCCGCCACGCCTCCCTGTGCGGACGGCGCGTTCACGCAAAGCCAGCCGCACTCGGGATTATTGGCGATGGAGTCACGGCCATAGCTCCACGAGATGCCGTCACCGCCGTAGAACAGACCGCAGCGCCCTGCGGCAACCGCCTCGCCGACGCCTGTTTCGTCCGTCACGCCGAATTCGCTGTTGATGAGTCCCTCGGCGTACATCTCCGCGAGTTTTTCCAGCGCGTCGCGCGTCCCCTGCGAGGTCGCCATATAGACGAGGTCGCCGTTTTCACCCTTGACCCAATTCTGGTTGAGCACGGAACCGCCGAACGCGTTGGCGACGCCCTCAATCGTGCCGTATCCGCAGACATCGGACATGACGTTGCTCAGCCCGAGGCCCCACGTATCGTCCGCGCCGTTGCCGTCGGGGTCATCGTTTTTGAACGCCCGGGCGATCTCCACCACATCGTCAAAGTTTTCCGGGGCGGAAAGGCCGAGCTTATCCATCCAGTCTTTGCGAATCCAGAGAAACTGAGAGGGGATACGCTGCGCGTTGCCGACCGGGATGCCATAGAGCACGCCGTCCACCTTCGCGGCATCGAGCATAGTGCCGCCGTCGGACTGGATGTTTTTGAGCGTCAGTTCAGAGGCGTACTGGTCGATGATGTCCTCCAGCGCCCAGAGCTTGCCCGCCTTGGCGAGCTGTGTGTACTGGTCGATCGGCAGATACATGAGATCCGGCAGGTCGTCCGAAGCGATCGCCATCGTCAGCTTCTGCGTGTACTCGTCACCGGTCGCGCAGATCTGATAATTCAGGGTGATGCCCAGCTCGTCGCGGTAGGCGTTATAGTAGACGTTATTCGTCTCGCTCTCTCCGTCGGCATAGGTAACGGTAGCGGGATTCTGGTTCTTGATGACGGACACGGTTATGGGCTCGTCCCCGGACCCGGCTTCCGATTCCGGAACCTTCGATTCCTCCGCTTCCGTCGTCGAGGCCGGAGACTCCTGTTCGCCGGAAACACCGGCCGACTTCGTCCCGCAGGCCGCCAGACTCAGGCACATCGCGGTGGCCAGTAACAAAGAAAGTGCTTTCTTTTTCATACAGTTTACTTTCCTCCTTGTCTTTGTCTTGTTTTATCTTATACCCTTTCACGGGTATCAGAACGGGGTTACTCCTTAACGCTGCCCATGACGATACCCGTCACAAAGTAGCGCTGAAGGAACGGATAGAACACAAGGATCGGCAGCGTGCACAGCACGATCCCCGCAGACTTGATCGCACGTCCTTCGAGATCCGCCAGCGCCGGGTTGGCCGCCAGTTGCTCCGGACGCAGATCGGATGTCTTGAAATTGAGCACATGATACTGAAGGAATGTCATCAGCGGATAATGCTCGGCGTGGTTATTATAGATCATGCCGTCGAACCATTCGTTCCAATGATCGACGATGCTAAAGAGGGTGATGGCCGCCAGCGACGGCCGCGAGAGCGGCAGATAAATCTTTACAAGCGTCGTCAGCCAGCCCGCGCCGTCCATAATCGCGGCCTCCTCGATGCTCTTGGGGATACCGCGGAAGAAATTGAGCATCAGCAGCACGTAGTACATCATCACGGCATTGGGCAGCACGAGCGCCCAGATCCTGTCGATGAGTCCGAGCTGATCGATGACCAGGTAGGTCGGAATCAGACCGCCGTTGAAGACCATCGAAAAGAGGAAGAATCCCACGTAGATCGTTCGGCTCCTGAAAGTCTGCTTATCCTTGGAAAGCGGATAGGCGATGAGCACAGTCAGCGCAAGGTTGATGGCCAGGCCGATGACGATCCGCTCGACCGTCACCAACGCAGCGGGGAGCAGGCCGCTCTTCTGGAGCATGTAGACGTATGAGCTGACCGTGAACTCGCGGGGAACAAGGCTGACTAACCCGGCGTTGACGGAGTTGCGTGAAGAGAAAGACAGCGCCAGAATATTCAGCATCGGTGCGAGGCACAGGAGCGAAATAACCGTCAGGAAGGTATAATTGAATACGGCAAAAACCTTTTGCCCTTTGGTACGCATTGTTTGTTTTTCCCCTCCTCTCAGAAAACGCGGTAACCCGCAAACCTGTCCGCAAGCCAATAACCGAGCATGATCAGCACGAACGAGACGATCGACTGGAACAGGCCCACCGCCGTCGCCGGACTGAACTGAACGCTCAGAATACCCAACCTGTAGACGAAGGTGTCGATGATATCGCCGGTGGAATAGACCAGCGGGGAGTAAAGATTGAATATCTGGTCAAAGCCCGCCCGCAGCACGTTGCCGATGGAAAGGATGGACATCAGCATGATGATCGGCATGATGGCGGGGATCGTCACATGCAGCGTCT
Source organism: uncultured Eisenbergiella sp. (assembly GCA_947627215.1). Lineage (GTDB taxonomy): Bacteria > Bacillota > Clostridia > Lachnospirales > Lachnospiraceae > Gallintestinimicrobium. The sequence goes on along the minus strand of CANQVD010000032.1, from coordinate 38,293 downwards.
GTCTGAACCGGCCCGCGCCGTCCAGCGCGGCTGCCTCGTAGAGCCCGACGTCCACACCCGTAATGGCTGCCAGATAGACGATGGTATTCCAGCCGAACGTCTTCCACACGTCCGTAACAACCATCGTATAGGGGAACACCTTTTCGTCGCCCAAAAAATAAATGGGCTGAAGGCCGACATTGCGCAGCATCGTGTTGACGATGCCGTCCATGCTCAGCACGTCGAGGAAGATACCCGCGAGCGCGACCCACGAGATGAAATGCGGCAGGTAAACGATGGTCTGCAGGATACGCTTATAGGTATTGCAGCGGATCTCGTTGAGCAGCAGCGCAAATGTCACGGGGACAATGATGCCCGCTGCGATCTTCATCACGGCGATGAACAGCGTGTTGTAGATGACGCGCGGGAATGTAGGCATGGAAAAAATATAGCGGAAGTTCTCCAGCCCGACCCATTCCTGATCGAACAGCCCGTTCATCGGCGAGTAGTTCTGGAACGCGATGATGAGTCCGGCCATCGGGATGTACTTAAATACAACCACGAGGAGGACGCCCGGGAGGAGCATCAGATGAAACGGCAGCTCCTTGCGCAGCCGGACCGCAAGCGAAACCTTACGTTCCTTTTTTGACGGTTTTGACATATTACACCTCCCTGTCTGAATATTATGAGGCGCTTGCGAAACGCGCAATCCGCATAAACACAAACAACAAGATTTCCTCCTCACTTAGGAGAATTGTGAAATCCGTTTCGCAATTACCTGATAAAAATTGTAGAAGTTTCCCAACCTGAAGTAAATCGCATTATCCTGACCTTTATATCACTTTTCGCACGCTTTCGCCCGGACGGCACAGGGCGCAGGCCGTTTCCTGATCGATTTCACGCAAAAAAAGACACCGTTTGCATGAAAACGAGCGTCTTATCGTTCTTTCTTCCCTCAGGCTTTCTTTTTCGCCTTGCGGTCCGGGTTAAAAAGCCTGGTCCCCTCTTTCCCCGCTGCGCAGCGCCGTCTGCCTGAAGTCCTGCGGAGTGAAGCCGGTGGCATTTTTAAAGATTTTGATGAAGTACGTGGTATTGTCGTAGCCGCAACTGGACGCGATCTCGTACACGCGCAGATTCGTGTTGCACAGAAGCTCCTTGGCCAGCTCCACGCGCATCCTGGTGATATACTCGTGAATACTCATCCCCTGCTCCTGCTTGAACACACGGGAGAGGTAGCCGGAACTGTAGCCGAACTTTTCCGCGAGCACAGCGGTGCCGATGTCTTCGCCGATATGCTCATGAATATATTCGACGAGGTACTGCGCGATCGACTTGACGGCCTTATCCATCTGGTCGCGCATCGTGCACATCACGGCGTCAATCATGCCGCGCAGTGCAGTCGGCGGGTCCCCGTGCTTTTCGAGCTGCGAGAGAACCGTGCCGAATCCGTTGACGTTCGCATAACCGAGCAGCGCTCCGCTCAGCGCGGCTGTCAGCTCAAGCGCGAACGCATCACCGGACAAAGGATGCGCGCCGAGGTATTCGAGGATCGGCTGAGCATGCTTTTCGAGCTGCTCCAGCGAACCGCCGCGCAGGTCCCTCTGACAGTATTCGAGCTGCCTGCGCAGTATGTCCATCCGCTGCACCTGCTCGGCGCTGTAGGTGGGCGCATCCTCCTTCGACCGCCGGATAGCGACGCCCGCCGCGCCGCACAGAATCTCTCTGGAGAGCATGCCGCGGATCTCCGCATATTTCCCGCCGAGCTGCCGCCACACGACGCCCCCTTCGGAGACAACAAAAAACAACATCAGCGAAAGCTCATCCTCAAGGTATTTGCGCGCCTTTCGGATGAGCTGGAAAAACGAGTGGGTGTACTGCGTAGGGCTGTCGGCAGCGAACACCCAGACCAGCTCCGCCTCCTGCAGAAATCCCTCGGACCAGTACAGCGCCTCACCCAGCGCATTCTCGATGAGCTGCCTGACGACCGACAGCGCGATGAGTTTTGATCGCATCGACGCACGCGCCGTCTCGCTCGGACGGGCGACAACGATATAGAGCGCGCCGGACACGATCTGCTCAAAATCGCTCTCCAGCCCCTCCGGCACCGTGTCAAGCAGCAACTGCATGAGCAACTGTCTGCGATAAGCAGGGATCATCTGTCTATAGCGCCCCTCGGCCACGCGGATGCGCTCGACGATGCGCTCCTGCTCCCGCACCTGCTCGATCTCCTCCCCGATCACGCGGAGGATCATCTCGTCGCCCTCGGTCTTGAGTATGTAATGCGCGGCGTTTTGCCGGAACGCTTCGTAGGCATAGGCGAAATCGTCGTAGCCGGTCAGGAACAAAATGCGCATTCTGGGATACCTGGTGCGCAGCGCAGACGCGAGCTCGAGGCCGGTCATGCCGCGCATCTGAATATCGGAGACCAGAATGTCGCACGGCTGCGCCCTGACCATTTCCAATACGGTCGAACCGCTGTACGCGGCACGCACTTCGACGGCCTCACCGAATTCGCCGGAGATCATCTCACTGAGCTCATCGGCACCGATCGGTTCGTCATCCACCACGATGATCTGGATTCGCTTGCCATCCATGTCAGTCCGCCTCCCGTTCGGTCTCAATGTGCATGCAGACACGCAATCCGCCCAACTGCGAACGATCCACGCGCAATTCGGCCTTCTCCCCGAAGTAAATCTTGAGCCTTCTGTAAATATTAACAAGCGCCGTTGTCTCAATGTCGGTGTCGGTACAGCGCAGTTTTTCGCAGATTGCGGCAATCGTCATTTCGGAAACCTCACCGCTGTTCTCCGTGATGATGTCAAAATCGCGCGCACAGCGCACGTCATAGCGAACCCGCAGGCACATCGCCGCATCTGAGGAATTTTCGTAGGCGTACTTAAAGGCGTTCTCCAACAGCGGCTGGAGGATCATTCGGGGCACGTAGACGCCCGCGATCTCCTCAGGAGGCTCGTCGATCTCGATTTGCAGCGTCTCCCGGAAGCGAAACTGCTGGATGGCCGCATAGGTGCGCGCGTGCTCGACCTCCTCGATGAGCCGCTTTTCGTTGTCGGCATTGCGGGTAACGTAACGGTAAAACTGGCCCAGATATTCCGCCAATCGCAGGCTGCTCTGCTGATCTCCCTTTTTGATGAGACGGTAAAGAATATAGTAGCTATTGTACATGAAATGCGGGTTGATCTGCGTTTGAAGCTGCTTGAGATTCGCGTTGCTGACAAGGATCTGCTGTCGCAGATTCGTCTCCACATACGCCTCCATCTTTTCCATCATATGGTTGTAGCTGGCGTACACGCCGTCAAACGGTGACGAACCGCTCAGGCGGATGCGGTGGGCGAGATCTCCCCTCTCCATATGTCCGAATGCATCGGTAAGCAGCGTGTCCAACGGCACGTAGACCTGACGGAACCACAGCACAAGGCCGACGATCTCCACGAGCAGCACGATGCCCATAAACGCGACGCTGAGCACGACAACGTACAGCACAAAGGCGTCAAGTCTGCCGCCGCTCCCTTCCTCATAGCGCACGGCGAGCGGGAGCGTTTGCATGCGCACGAGCAGACCGTCGTCCGCATACGAATCGGGGCAATGTCCGGTCAGCAGCGTGATGCTGTCATTCTCGCCGCCCAGGACGTATTCGAGTTCACGGGTCATGGCGCCGCTGTCGAAGAGCACAAACAGCGTCGCCGTCCGCTCTTCCCCGCCAAGCGTTTCGAATCTTGTGACAGCGTTGACCACCCCCGCCGGGCCTTCGTCCATACCGGTCAGGCCTGCGGACAGACATTCGGCACACCAATCGGCCAACTCGGTCTTTGCGTGCGCGTCTGAAATGATAATGCCGGGCGACGGGAGATAGAGGTAGACGCTTTTCACGAGGTCGTTGTCGAACCGAAGCTCGCTCAGCTCCTTATACAGGCTGTTTTGAAGCGTAAAACGCGTATAGGGATCCATATCCCCGGCCATATACGCAAGCTGCAAAAGCGGCCGGGAATTGACGATCCTGCGCTGGGCATAATCGACGATGAGCAGCTTCTCCTCCAGCCTTTCAACAGCCTGCTCCATACGTCCGCGCTGAAAGGCGCTCTGCACCCGCTCGTTATGGCGGCTCAGCATCGAAAGCAGGATACAGAAAAAAACGAGGAAGCTCGCGAGCAGCACGAACGTGGGGAGCAGCCTGCGCAGAAGCATGTAGCGCAGCACACTGTTCTCGCTCTTCTTTTTCAAATCGTCTCACCTCCGTTCGCCGTTCAACGTAGGCAATCGCTATTCACATCCTCCCGATTCCGAAGAGATTGACGCAGAAGGGACATCGCGCTCCGTCCAACCGCGCAGCAGATCGTCCCGCCTGACGGGCGGATACCCGTCATCCGTGCCCGCCTCCTGCATCCAATAAGGCGTCGCCGCGTACAGACAGCGTCCGCCGCTCCATTCGTCCTCCTTATATTTTTCAATGAAGCCCTCAAAACGGTTGGTAAACGGCACGGCATCCGCCACATGGAAGCGGCTGACAGACGTATGGCCGTTGCCGTCAAGCGGCATGGCGTTCATACAGGCGAACGCGCTGTCGAACAGAGCGAACGGCGGCTCGGCCGCCCATGCGTAACCAATGTAGTCCTCGCTCCCGGTTCCAAAGGTAGAGGGGAACGCCTCGCCGTCAACGAAAAACTTTTCATCGCCCTCGCCCCACCACCAATCGACCGTCTTTTGATCCCACGCGCCGTACCACCAAGACGACGGCCGCTGCGCGGGACGCTCCCACTCGTTGACGATATGCAGATGCACGCCGAGAAAACGACCCCTCGCGCCGTATACGAGCAGGAGCGGCCAGTCCGGCCAACGGTCTCCGCCCGGCGCGAACCGCTTCCTGTCGAGAGAGCCGAAATATCCGCGATGCCATTTGGCATGAAAGCGCAGTGAGCCGCGCTCCGGACACTCGCGGGCGAGCGCAAATTCCATCTCCACGCTCGCTTCCTCCCCGCCCATGTTCTCGATCTCCACGCGGCAGCCGTTTTCAAACGGCATGAAGAACCGGCAGGAGAACCGCTCGCTTTCCATACTCATGGGCAGGCAGCGATAATGCGCGTAGCCGGGCGCGCCGCCGAAGAAATCGCCGAGCGGCGCTTCCACAGCGGGGCGCTCGCGGCCGTCCCAATAGATCCGCATTACGAGCGTACGCAGCGCCTTCGCATTCAGGCCGCGCGGCCTGAGCGCGCACTCCTCGATTGCGCCGGCGCCGGACAGCGACAGCATCTGCGCCGTCTCGCCGGGCGAAAGCCTCCTGCACGCGGCGCGATCCGCACGCCGCCCTGTCTCGCCGCGCCGGTAGAGCCGCCTGTCGGCCTCAGCCAGCGCGATCATGCCCTCTCTGCCAAAGCGCTCGGCGTAGTCCGGCACGGGCGTCCCATCCGGGAACCTCGTATAGGTAAAATGATAATACATCCCCCAGCCCGGCGCAAGCTCAATACGGCAACGCCCGGAAAACGGGATGGGGATGAAGCTGTTTCGCCCGCGCGAAAGCTTTGCGGACAGCTCCGGCAGGTTGAGCGGCGGCACATCGCCGGGCTGTTTCTCAAACCAGTCGATAAACGGTACGTCCACGGCAGGCTCTGGCGCGTCATCGAAATAAATGCGCATATGCCCCTGCTCCGGCAGCGCACTCCATACCCGCCAGATCACGCCCGGCCCTTCGCACTCGAACGCGACGATCGAACCGTCCGAAAGCCGCCGGATACAACCGGAACCGTCCTCGTTCGCCCCCCAGTTTTCGTAGGTATCCGTTTCCGGATCATAGCGCGAGGCGCGGTCATAGCTGGACATACAGCCGCCGCGTTCCCCATCCGGCGCGGCGAAAGCCAGCGCGCGCAGGTCGGATAATCTCTTGATCAGATCGGCGTATTTCACAGCGTCGCTCCTCCCTCCGCTCACGTCAGGGCTCCGCTGAAAAGAGGCGGATATGCGCAAAGCATGCGGAGCCGTTTTCGACGAACAGACCGAAATGCCCGCCCGTGCGGTCGAACATGCGCGTGCCAAGCACAACGCGGCCATCTACATAGACCTCCAGCACGCTGCCGTCCGCCAGCACGTCCATATGGAACGTCTCGCCGGTAGCACGGGAAAGCGGGCGCTCCATTTCAACCTCGTAAGGGAACTTCTGCCCGCCGCGCTCGGTCATGCGCACGCCCGTCCTGTATTCCACGCGGCGGCGGAACGCGTCGATCAGCGCGTAATATCCCTCGCAGAACGCCTCGTCCACGTGCAGCGCCGCGCCCGCCTGCGCGGCCCCGCCGCGCAGCATCACATCCATGCTCAGGCGGCATGTCCCCTTCATCTCAGGCAGCAGCATGGCCGCGTAGCCATACGGCGTATCGACCGCGCAGACGTCTTTTTCGACCGTCCATTCGCCCGTCAGAGGGGTAAGCGTCAGCGGCTGCTCCGGACCGAACGCGTCCAGCACCTCCGGGACGGGCTTTACGTACAACGCGCCGTCCGCGTCCTGCCATAGCTCGTGCACGATGAGACTGCCGCCCCAGTCCCATGTATTGCAGTCCCTGCCGTCGTGCTCCTGCGGGTCAAAATGGTGCTGGTCACATTCGCGCGTCGGGTTCCAGCCGTAAACGAAGCGCCTCTTCCCGTCGGATCCCGTCTTGGCGGCGTAAAAGGCGCGCGTATCAAACGTGTCCACCTCCGGCGTAAGCCAGGGCCCATACAGCGAACGGCTCATGCGGTACAGCGTCTGGAACCGGTCCGCATACGAGGAAAAGACCAGATAATACCAGTCGCCCCACCGAAACAGGTCGGGGCACTCAAAGGCGCATTGCGCGTTCATCGGCGCGTAAAGCGGCTCGCAGTAGGTCCAGCGGTGCAGATCCCTGGATTTGCACAGGCCGACACAGCCGCGGCGCGTCGTCCTGCCGTTCTTCTGCGCGGCGAGAATCATCCAGTAACAGTCCTCTTCCGGCACGTAGAAAACGAACGGGTCGCGCCAATGCACGCTCGCATAGATGTCGTCGTCGGAGCGGAACTTATCCTGCGAAAGCTCCGTCCACACATCCAGATCACGGCTCACGGCATGGTTGATATAATTGCGCTCCGGGTCCTGCTGAAATGTACAATAGAACATATGATACACGCCGTCCGCCCTGATCACGGAGCCCGTGCCGCCGACGATGCCCGTGTCGTGTTCTGCGAAGTGCACGTGATCGCGCGTGGTGAGCATCACCCAACTGTCCCGGTGTGTTTCGTCCCGGTTGCCGCGGAAATTTCTCAGATAAAACGGCTTGAACTCGCCGCCGTCATAGAACGGGATTACGTCGCCCAGAACGGCCCCCTCGGGCCTGTAAAAAATGCTCATCCTGCTCCTCCTTCAAAGCGTTACAGCGTAAACAGCCGTATGTTTTCAAAGCACGCGCTTCCGTCTGACACCGCGAGGCCGAACCTGCGCTGGCGCAGGTCGTATGCGCGCGTGCTGAGCGCCGTTTCTCCGTTGACGTAGAGCACCATCATCGTATCGTCCACGAAAATCCGCACATCGCAGCGCTGTCCCGGTGTGAGCGCGAGCGGTCTTTCCAGCTCCACATCGTAAGGAAACGTCCAGCCGCCCTGCTCATGCATACGCAGCGGGCCCTTATATTCCACGCGCTGGCGTCCGGGCTCAAAGTAGAAGTAATAGCCGCGCGCAAATTCCTCGTCCACCTGTAATGCCACGGCCAGCCGCTCAGTGCCCTCCGCAAAGGTAAACGACGTCTCGAACAGGCATTGCGCGGGCACCTCGTTGACCGAGAGGAGACTCGCGTAGCGCTGCGGCGAATCCACCTGCGCGAACTCTTCTCCCGTCTGCCAATCGCCGTTGAGAGCCGTCCATTTCAAACGGTTCGGCGTGCACAGCGCCTTTTGGAGCGCGGAAACGGGCCGCACGGCGAGCGTGCCGTCCTCCCGCTGCCAGAGCTCATGGACGACGAGGCTCCCGCCCCAGTCATACGTGTTGTAATCATAGCCCTCGTAGGCGTTGGGATTGAATTTCCATGTATTCTGCGTTCGCGTCGGATGCCAGCCGTACACATAGCGGCGAACGCCGTCCGTTCCCGTCTTGGCGGCGTAAAAGGCGCGCGCGTCGAATGTGTCCGCCGGCGGCTTGATCCACGGCCCGCGCGGAGAACGGCTCATGCGGTACACCGTCGCAAAACGATCCGTAAACTGCGAGAAAACAAGATACCACCAGCCGTTCATATAAAACATATCCGGGCATTCGTAGGCAGACATGCTCGACTGCGGCGCATACAGCGGCGGACACGCTTCCCAGTGATGCAGATCCGCAGACTTGCACAGGCCCACGCAGCCGCGCCGGCGCGTCGCTCCCTCACACTGCGTGCAGAGCAGCATCCACCAGCACTTCTCCTCCTCGCTCCAGAGCACGAAGGGATCGCGCCAGTCCGTCGGCAGATACCAGCGCTCATCCGCGCCGAACGTCTCCTCCGGCAGCTCCTTCCACGCGCAGAGATCCTCGCTCACCGCATGCCAGACATACTGCCGCTGCGGATTGCGCTCAAACTTGCAATAGAACATGTGGTATATGCCGTCCGCCTTGACGACAGAGCCTGTACCGCCCCGGATGCCCGTCGGCGTCTCCGTGTAATGAAGGTGATCCGACGTTGTGAGCATATGCCAGCCGTCCGTGCGGTCCGCCCCGTAATACGGGTTCCAGTTCTTGAGATAAAAGGGCTTAAACTTTCCCTCGTCGTAAAAGGGAATCACGTCACCGACGCGGGCATGCCGCGGCGTATAAAACAATTCCATCGCTCGCTCCCCCTGATCCGTTTGTTTTCTGCCGTTTTCTGTATCGGAAAAGGCCTGGAGGACTTCGTCTCCTGCCTCAATAATATTATAACAATATCTTCAGCGGGATTATATAGAAAAAACCTGATTTTATAGACCGATTGCGTCCTCTTTCCCATAAAGAATCTACCGCAAAAACACGAAATTGCGATGGCCGGGACGCTTGCCGCTCAGGGCTGTAAAAACAGGTGTCAGCGGCCGGATGACAGAGAAACGGGGACCGTCCGTCTTTTGTTCATAATTTATTCATTCATGCGTTTGTCCCGGGACTTTTCGGGCACGGCCTCTTCCACGGACGTTTTCAGCCGCAGACGCAGATCCCGAAAAAAAACCTTCATCATCCGGCTGCATTCCTCCTCCAACACCCCGCGGCAAACCTTCGCCTGATGGTTGAACGCAGGCTCCTCCAGGAGGTTGTAAACGGACCCGGCGCACCCGGCCTTTGCGTTCATACAGCCGATGAAAACCTCCGGGATTCTGGCCTGCACGATGGCCCCCGCGCACATTTGGCAGGGCTCCAGCGTCACGTACAGCGCGCAGTCCTCCAGCCTCCAGTCGCCCAGCGCCCGACAGGCCTTTCGAATCGCGGTGATCTCCGCATGGGCCAGCGTACTTTTGTCCGTGTTGCGCCGATTATAGCCGCGGCCGATGATCTTCCCCTCATGCACGATGACGCAGCCGATGGGCGTCTCTCCCAGAGCGGCGGCCCGCTTCGCCTGCCGGAGCGCTTCTCTCATATATGTTTCATGGGCGCTCCTGTTTTCCTCCTGCTCCAGCTCCCATTTCCTTTTCAGCGCTTCCTTCGATGCCGCTCTCGCCGCGGCTTTTTCTTCTTCCGTCCTGACCCTCGACATCTTCTCAGAGCTCCACTTTTTTCATGTAATAGCCGAAATCCCCCGGCTTCGCCTGCTCGCCCTCTCCCTCGAAAGCCTCGAAGCCGAACATTTCAGCCACCATTTTCTCCCTGTCATAAAAATTCCCCGGGACACCCAGATAATAGTCAAAACCGTTTCTGCCCGGTATCTTCCCCAGGATCAGGTGCCGGTAATTGTAATATCCGTGCAGCAGAAAGCTGTTGTGCACCATCTTCTGAAAATCCTGCCGGAGCACCACAAAGTCCCTGGGTGCGATGGACAGATATTCCCTTCCGTCCCCAAAGGGATGGATCGTCGGATACATGTGGCAGAGTTGCATCCACTTGTCCCCATAGCAGACCGGTTCCTCCCGATCCGGCGCAGGGAGACCGCTCTCCGGCAAGGCCTCCGCCGCCGCGGGAGCCTCTATTGACTGCTTCCGGTCCGCCGACTCAGCCGCCGCAGGCGTTATTTCCAATGGCTTCGGTTCCGCTATCACAGAACCCTCCGCAGCCCGCCTCCAATCCGCCGACTCTTCTACCGCAGGTGTTGTTTCCAACCGTTCCGATTCCATCTCCGCAGGTCTTTCCGCCGACCATTTCCGCTCCTCTGTCCCTTCCGCCGCAGGCATCGTTTCCAATCGCTCCGGTTCCGCCGCAGAGACCTCCGGTTCCGCTTCCACCACCAATGCCAGCGGCATATCCCACGCCGCCTGTATCAGCCGCCGTCCGGGGAGCTGCAGATAAACGCCGCCCGCATCCTTTCGGCACACACCGGCCGGCAGAGACTCATCCGGCCGCCAGAACATACAGCATCCGCCCGTCCCTTTCTCCAGCGGGACACGCCCCACCAGACCGCCCGTATCAGCCCTCAGTTCGAACAGCCCCGAGGCATCCTCCGGCGCGCGCTTCACCCGCACCTCGAGCCGAAGCGTCCCGTCACGCTCCTCCAGCCGGATAAACCCGACGTTCCTGACCTTCATCCCGTTTTCCAGATAATCCAGATACGCTGTTTTCTTATAATATCCCGCCATGCCTGTCCCTCCTACACTCCCATTTTATTCGGGACAGGCCGCCGGTATGAACACAAAACCGCAATTCAGCCGCTGGGTGTCGGGAAGCGCACAGACCGCTGCCAAAAAAAGAGGGGGAGCCCCGCTCCCCCTCAGCTTTTCACGATGTGCGCCGCGCATCCGGATCAGTAATCGATGGAATCCAGATACTTCATATAATTGACCACCATCATGGCGATCTTGAAGGTCAGAGCGTCGTCAAAGGTGCGGATATCCAGCCCGGTGGCCTTCTGCAGCTTCTCGATCCGGTACACCAGCGTGTTGCGGTGGATGAAAAGCTGGCGGCTGGTCTCGGAAACGTTGAGATTGTTTTCAAAAAACTTGTTGATCGTCGTCAGCGTCTCGTCATCGATATCATATACCTGATTTCCGTCAAAAATCTCCTCGATGAAGATCCGGCAGAGATTGACCGGAAGCTGATAGATCAGGCGGCCGATGCCCAGCGTGGAATAGGCGATCACGCTCCTCTCCGCGTAAAAAATGCGGCCCACATCCATGGCCATGGTGGCCTCCTTGTACGATTTGGAAACCTCGCGCAGCTCGCGGACCACGGTGCCGTAGGAAACATGGACATTCATCATCGCCTCGCTGCTCATCATGTCCACGATCATATGCGCGGTCTGCTCCAGAGCGGCCGGAGACTCATCCCGCTCCACCGATTTGATCAGAATGATATTCTTTTCATCCACAGCGGTGATGAAATCGCCGTTCTGGTTGGAGAAAAGGCCCTTGAGCATCTCCATCGCGCTGTTGTCCTTTTCCAGCTTCGTCTCAATGAGATAGACGATGCGGGGGCTTTCCACCTCGATATGCAGCTTCTGTGCGCGGTTGTAAATGTCCACCAGAAGCAGATTGTCCAGGATCAGATTCTGGAAGAAGTTGTTCCGGTCAAAACGCTCCTTATAAGCGATGATCAGGTTCTGGATCTGGCTCACAGCGATCTTCGCCACCATATAGGCATCGTCATTCTGGCTGTGCGCCGCCAGCACATATGCGACCTCTCCGTCGTCCAGGATCTTCAGAAAATGATATCCGCTGACCACCTGGCTGTCCGCGGGAGACACGGCAAAGCCCACAACAATGTCCCGGGAGAGCGTCATCTCGTCCGCAGTGGCCGCAATCCTGCCTCCGTCCTGATCGAAAACATAAATATCCACCTTCGTGATGGCCCGCAGCTCATCAATACTCGTCTGAATGATCTGATTTGATATCATTTGGTCGCCCTCGCATTCCTGAAATTTCAGCAAAACAAACCGTTTCTGCTTTTATAATAAAACACGCCCTGTCAATATGCAAGATTTTTTTCGTGTCCCATGCGCAAAAAAGGCGGTTTTTGCCCTGCAGAAACAGTAAAAGCCCGACCGCTCTTCAACGGCCGGGCCCATTGTACTGTATGAAATTCCGTATTTCTATCTCTGGACTCTCGCGCCCGCGCCGCCCATGACAGCCTCTACTTCCTTCTTGCTGGCCATCGTCGTGTCGCCGGGCGTGGTCATCGCCAGCGCGCCGTGCGCCGCGCCGTAGTTCACAGCGATCTCCGCATCGCCCGTGGTCATCAGGCCGTAGATCAGGCCGGAAGCAAACGAATCCCCGCCGCCCACGCGGTCCAGGATCTCCAGTCCCTTGTAGTCCTTGGCCTTGTAAATCTCGCCGCCGGCCCAGCAGAGCGCGCTCCAGTCGTTGACGGTAGCGGTCTTCACCTCGCGCAGCGTGGTCGCGACGGCCTTGAAGTTGGGGTATGTCTTGACCGCCTCATTGATCATTTTCTTATAGCCTTCGATATTGAGCTGCTTGAGGTTCGCGTCGTTGCCCTCGATGGCAAAGCCCAAGCAGGCCGTGAAGTCCTCCTCGTTCCCGATCATGACATCCACATATTTCGCGATCTCCTTATTCACCTCCTGCGCCTTTTCAATGCCGCCGATGGCGCTCCACATGGAAGGCCGGTAATTCAGATCGTAGGAAACAATGGTGCCGTACTTCTTCGCGGTTTTGATCGCCGCCAGAACGGTCTCGCAGGACTGCTCGGAAAGCGCCGCGTAAATGCCGCCGGTATGCAGCCATCTGGCGCCCAGCGTGCCGAAAATGTATTCAAAATCGAAATCCTCCGGCGTCGCCTTGGAGATCGCCGTATTGGCCCGGTCGGAACAGCCCACCGCGCCGCGGATGCCGAAGCCCCGCTCCGTGAAGTTCAGGCCGTTTCTGCAGGTCCTGCCGATGCCGTCAGTCTTCATCCATTTGATCAGGGATGTATCCACGCCGCCCTGCATGATGAAGTCCTCCATCAGCATGCCGACCTCGTTGTCCGCGAAAGCCGTGATCACGGCGGTATTGAGCTTAAAGCACTTGCGCAGGCCGCGGATCACGTTATATTCTCCGCCGCCCTCCCATGCGCGGAAGCTTCTCGCCGTGCGGATCCTGCCCTCGCCGGGATCCAGACGCAGCATCACTTCCCCCAGGGAAACCGCATCAAACTTGCATTCACTTGCGGGTCTCAAATTCAGATCCATTTCACATCTTCCTCCTTATACATTCGCCAAAAATGCCGCTGCCCTCCTGGGACAACCTTCCCATGTTTTTATTATACAAAAAAAGGCAGACGCAATGCAACCGAAAATCAGGCAAATTCTGTCAGGATTATGGGCTTTTCGCTCACCTTTTACATAATAAAAGAGGGAGGTGCTTTCGCATCTCCCTCCGGATGTACAAAGATTAGTTGGTAATGGTCTGCTCGGTCTCTTTGTCGAATACATGGATCTTGTCGACATCGAAGGTGAACTTGACGTTGTCACCAGGTCTCGCGGTCGTACGAGGATCCACTCTCGCGGTGATCGGGAACTCGCCCAGATCGAAGTACAGGAACACTTCAGCGCCCAGCAGCTCGTATACTCTGATGGTGGAGGAGAAGGTAACCTTCGCCTTGGAAAGAGTATCGTCATCATCGTAAACGTCCTCAGGACGGATACCCATGGTAACGGTCTTGCCATTGTAGCCCATCAGCTTCTGCGCCTTGGCAGCCGGAAGCGGAATGCTCTGGCCCGCAAGCTCCAGGGAGACATTGCTGCCGTTGACCTTAACAACAGCATCCAGGAAGTTCATCTGAGGAGATCCCATGAATCCTGCTACGAACAGGTTGCCGGGCTTCTCATACAGATTCTGAGGGGTATCAACCTGCTGCACAACGCCGTCCTTCATAACGACGATTCTGGTGCCCAGGGTCATAGCCTCGGTCTGGTCATGGGTAACATAGATGATCGTGGTGCCCAGTCTCTGATGCAGCTTCGCGATCTCAATACGCATCTGCACACGCAGCTTGGCATCCAGGTTGGACAGCGGCTCATCCATCAGGAACACCTTGGGATTACGAACGATGGCACGGCCCATGGCAACACGCTGTCTCTGACCGCCGGACAGAGCCTTCGGCTTACGATCCAGAAGCTGGGTCAGGTCGAGGATCTTCGCGGCTTCCTTAACCATCTTATCGATCTCATCCTTCGGAACTTTTCTTAACTTAAGACCAAAAGCCATGTTATCGTAAACGGTCATATGAGGATACAGAGCGTAGTTCTGGAAAACCATCGCGATATCTCTGTCCTTCGGCTCAACGTCGTTCACAACTCTGTCGCCGATCTTCAGCTCGCCGGAAGAAATGTCTTCCAGGCCGGCGATCATACGAAGGGTCGTAGACTTACCGCATCCTGAAGGTCCTACGAAGATGATGAACTCTTTGTCGGCGATCTCAAGGTTGAAGTTCTTAACCGCTTCAAAACCGTTGGGATAAACCTTACAAATGTTCTTTAAAGATAAACTTGCCATTGGTTTTTGCCTCCCTATTCTTTTTTTGTGTTGAGACAGGCTCAACTTAATCTAACGATAGTATACCTGAACTGTCCGTTTTTGGCTATACCAGTATTCAACAAAGTTTTCAGGGGCAGTTGGGTAAATTGCTAAAAAAACTTCAACACTCAAATTTGTCCTGACATTTTAAACAAATATTGCTTTCCCAAACTATGCACCTTGTCTATATACCGCCTGAAAGTCCGGTTTTAAATGACATTTTATGCCCTTTTTTCAGTTTTTGTCCTCTGTTTTTGGGGCTGTTTCCTGTTCCGGCTCCTGATCCGGCTCTTTCTCCGCCGCTTCATCTGTCCGGACCTGCTGCGGCGCATCGCCCGCTTCTCCGCTTTCCGCGATCCTGCTCTGCCCGGCCGCTTCCCGTTCCAGCGCCTCCTGTTTCTCCCTTTCTTCCTCCACGATGAAGGAGAGCGGCTGAAGTTCATCCGACTGGCCCGCGTTCGCGTCCTCCGGCTCAAAGCGCTTAAAGATCTTCACGTAAAGCATGCTGCACAGATATGCCACCACGCTGAGCCCCAGCAAAAAGACCACCGGGACCAGGGAAACCGAGATCAGGATGAGCACCACCGGAAGCGCATGGATGATCACGATGAGAATGCTTTTGGGCAGATTGAGAATGCTCATCAGGAAGGAGTTTTTGATCGTCTGCTTTACCGTATTCTCAAATCTGGACAGCACCGGGAAAACATACAGGGCCGTGAGCGCCAGGAACGCACTGATGGCGAACATGACGATCTTCATGAACTGCGCGCTCCGCCCTTCCATCCCGTGAATGATAATATTCCAGTCCACGGCGATGAGCGCGGTCACCGCCAGCAGGATGATCCAGATCACCGTACCCTGTTTGAAATTTTCCTTAAAGGATTTGAAATACCCCTTGATGATATAGGGTTCCTCTCCCTTCGCCATTTTCAGGGTGACATAATACATTGCGGTCACCGCGGCTCCGGCTGTGACGATCGGGATACAGCACACCAGTGTGAGCATGTTCAGGATCATCAGGTTGGCCAACTTCGTCAGAAACTGCATCAACGGACTGTCCAGATTAAAAATTCTCATTTGCTACACCCTCTTTTCTGTATATTGTTTCCCGTTTCGGCATCCGCCGCCGGGAACGGTCCGGTTTCAGGAAAAGATATTGCGGAAAAAGGAGCCCACGCTGTCCTTTAAGTCGCTCCAGAAGCGCTTCGCCGTGCTTTTCACCGCGTTCTTCGCGGCCTCCTTCGCCGGCTCAACCACCTGCTCCTTCACCGCCTTTTTCAGCGGTTCGGCAAGCTCCTCCCTGACGGCGTCCCCCAGGGGCCCCGTCAGTTGTTCCTTCAATATGGTTTCCGCATTGTCCACCAGCTCATCTCCGTACTGATCATACAGGGACTGCAGATTCTCCACGATCTCATCCCCGTAATCCCGGTACAGATTCTTCGCCAGATCCACCGCAGCGTCATGGTCCAGTCCCAGCTCATCCAGCTTTTCCAGCGCCTGGGCGAGCTGCTCCCGCTTTCCGTCGTCCAGCGAAACGCCGAACTTCTCTTCGCCCTCCGCGATGGCCGCCTCGATGTCCTCCCTGCTGTCAAATTCTCCGGCGTCCCATTTTTCCTTTATAAAATCCAGAAGCTCGGAAACCTCCTCCTCGCCCGGTATCTCCTTTTTTTTCTCCGACGTACTGCCCTGCGCCTGCGCGGTCAGAACCGTCCCCCGCCCGGACACTCCGGACGGGACGCCGCAAAGCCCCGTGACAAGGGCCAGCGCCGCCGCGCATGCCATCAATGCACACCGTCTCATACGATCAAGCTCATCTCCTCTTTCCGATCTGAAAAACAGGGGCGTTCAGCAGATCACCGCGCCCGAAGGCATGGGCTTCTCCGGCACGACCAGCGCCAACTCCCCTTTCTCATCCTCCGCGCACAGCAGCATCCCCTCGGACACCACGCCGGCCATTTTCGCAGGCTTCAGGTTCACCAGCACCATGACCCTTTTGCCCACCATTTCCTCAGGGCTGTAATACTGCCGGATGCCGGAAACGATCTGCATGGTGCGGCCGCCCACCTTCACCTGAGAGCACAAAAGCTTTCTGGATTTCGGCACCGCCTCGCACTGCAGGATCTCTCCCACCTGGAACTGCATCTGCGCGAACATATCATAAGTGATCTCCGGCTTATCCTCCGTATCGGAGGAAACGCCCTCCTCTGCGCGGTCCTGCCCCGCCTTTTCCGGCTCCTTCTGCTCCGCCGCGCGCCGTGCCGCGAACATGGCGTCCGCCTTCTCCACGACTTCCTTCACGTCCAGACGGGCGAACAGGATCTGCGGCTTCTCCGTGACCCTGCTGCCGGAAGGATACAGTCCAAAGCGCTGACAGTCCTCAAAGCTGCGCAGCTCGGTATGGAGCTGTGCGGCGATGGCCTGCGCGGTCCTGGGCATAAAGGGCTCCAGCAGGGATGCGCCGATGGCGATGCTTTCCACCAGATTGTAGAGCACGGTGGACAGCCGGTCCGCCTTCTCCGGCGACTTGGCCAGCACCCAGGGCTCCGTCTCGTCGATATATTTGTTGCAGCGCTTGAACAGCGCGAAGATCTCCGAGATGGCGTCCGCCACGCGCAGCGTCTCCATCCGCTTCGCCGCCCTGGCGTAGGTATCCGCCGCCACGACCTTCAGGTCTTCGTCCACCGCTTCCGCCGCGCCTTTATCCGCCACAACGCCGCCGAAGTATTTGTTGCTCATGGAAATGGTGCGGTTCACCAGGTTGCCCAGCGTATTGGCCAGATCGGAATTCAGACGCTCCACCAAAAGCTCCCAACTGATCACGCCATCGTTGTCGAAGGGCATCTCGTGCAGCACGAAATACCGCACCGCGTCCACGCCGAAGAAATCCACCAGATCGTCCGCATAGAGCACGTTCCCCCTGGACTTGCTCATCTTGCCGTCTCCCTGCAGAAGCCAGGGATGGCCGAACACCTGCTTCGGCAGCGGCTCTCCCAGCGCCATCAGGAAAATGGGCCAGTAGATCGTGTGGAACCGAATGATGTCCTTGCCGATGAGGTGCAGATCGGCCGGCCACAGCTTCCGGTACTGCTCCGAGCTGTTCCCGTCCGCATCGTAGCCGATGCCGGTGATATAGTTGGTCAGCGCGTCCAGCCACACATAGACCACATGCTTATCGTCGAAATCCACCGGAATGCCCCACTTGAAGGAGGTCCGGGAAACGCACAGATCCTGCAGCCCGGGCAGGAGGAAATTGTTCATCATTTCATTCTTACGCGAAACGGGCTGAATAAATTCCGGATGCGTGTTGATATGCTCGATCAGGCGCTTCGCGTATTTGCTCATCCGGAAAAAATACGCCTCTTCGCTGGCGGGCTTCACCTCTCTGCCGCAGTCCGGGCACTTGCCGTCCTTCAACTGCGATTCCGTCCAGAAGGATTCACAGGGCGTACAGTACAGCCCCTCGTAGGAGCCTTTGTAGATATCGCCCTGCGCGTACAGCTTCTTGAATATTTTCTGCACCTGCTTCTCATGGTCCGGGTCCGTCGTGCGGATGAACTTATCATAGGAGGTGTCCATCAGGTCCCAGATCCGCCGGATCTCCCCGGCCACCCGATCCACATATTCCTTCGGCGTGACGCCGGCCTCCGCCGCCTTGAGCTCGATCTTCTGTCCGTGCTCGTCCGTCCCCGTCTGAAAATACACGTCGTATCCGTCTTTTCTCTTGAAACGCGCGATGCTGTCCGCGAGCACCGCTTCATACGTATTGCCGATATGCGGCTTGGCCGATGTATAGGCGATTGCCGTCGTAATATAGTATTTGCCCTTGTTCATGGAGCTTATCCCCTTTCCCTGTTTCTTCTCTGTAAACAGCAGGCTCCGGTCTGTCCCGAAACAAAATAAACAAGTATAGTATAGCACATAACCCCGGAGAAGCAAATGCTTTTCTTCCCGAGTTTCCGCCCGATTTACGCTTTCCGCCGTCTCATTCCCCGATCGCGAAGCGCTCTTTGATCCTCTTCGCGGCCTCCTCCGGGGACAGTTCCGTGTTGTCGAGCTTCATATAGTTCTCAAACGGCAGCTTTTCTCCCTCATAAGAATTGAGACGGTATTTCGCGCTCGTCGCGCGCATCTCGGCCTCGCTCCATTCCAGGTCTCGCTTGGACTCCTTATGGCGCAGCCGGTTTTCGCTTTTGTTCCGAAGCAGCCGGACATCGAAATCCGCGCAGAGCTCCGCGACGCAGCATTTCGCGCCGTTTGCCTCGAACAGACCGATCAGGCCCGTCAGATAGTCGAGCTCCTCCTGCTCGTCAAATTCGCACATATAGGTAAAAATGAGCCCGGGAAGGTTCCCTTCGGCGAACAGGTCAAAGACTGCCTGACGGATCGCGCGGTTCAGCGCGCGGAACTCTTCTCCCTCACCGGGCGCCAACAGCTTGCGCACCAGCTCGATAGACATGTGATTGTGAAAAAGCCTCAGCCCGGTGATTCGGGCAAGCTCCTGCCCCACGGTCATCTTGCCGACGGCGTGGGGTCCCAAAATAATGACGAATGTTTTCTGCATGATCTGCACGCTCCTTTCTCCGGTCCTGTCTCCGGCGGGCAACAGAAGGCGCACCCGGGCGTCCTTCTGCCGAAAAATAAAAAAACGGTGCAAACCGGATCTTTCCGACTTGCACCGTCCTCATCCCAATATCCCGTCATCCTCTGACAGGCGATCCTGAAATCTGGGTACGACAATGCAGGCCCGACGAATCACGATGCATCATGGTTTCGCCGCGCATGGAGGTCATATTCCCGCTGAGAACAGAGATCTGAGCTGTCATTGCCGCATTCCTTTCAAAGTTTTGTCCGATTATACGCCCGCCATGCGAAAATGTCAAGCATTCCGCAAAGTTTTTGGCATGCCGCCCCGCGTGGAACGCCCGGACAGAAAGCGCCGCCTGCGGGCATTCCATTTTCCCGGACCGTTAGAAAAACGCCGGCGCTTAATGAGGCGAGCCCATTGGGCGAAGCCGAGTTTAGCACCGCTGCGTTTTTCTCGAGCGCGAGCGTGTCCGGAAAAGGAATGCCCGCAGGCGGCGCTTTCCGTTCGGGCGCTCCACGCGGGGCGGCTGAGAGAAACCCCCAGGATCAGGCCCGTTTTCGGATGCGGACCGCGAAGAAGCCTTCGTACAACTCCGTCGGGCAGATACAGCAGGTGCCTTTTATCTTCACCGGCAGGAGCGGGATCTCTTCCAGCATGGGGTGTTCGATGGGCACGACCTCCGCCCGGGCGCCTGGGAGCACCCGACGCAGGATCCGCTCGTTTTCCGCCTCCAGAATGGAGCAGGTGGAATAGACCATTTCGCAGCCGGGCTTCAGAAGCTGCAGCGCTTTCCGCAGGAGCACCTCCTGCGTCCGCACGGAGCGGTCGAGAAGCTCTTTGGTGAAGGAACTGTTCCCTTCCTCCGGGAAGTACAGCGTGCCGCTGCCGCTGCAGGGCGCGTCCAGCAGGATCTTGTCAAAAGAAAAAAACGGATCCAGCTTTCTCGCGTCCTCCTGCATCACCGTCACCCGGGAAGCGCCCTGTTTTTCCAGGTTGTAGCGCAGTCTGTCCGCCCGGATCTTATTTTTCTCGCAGGCCGTGATCTGCGCCAGCCCGCCGGAGAGCGCCGCCATCTGGGTCGTTTTCCCGCCGGGGGCCGCCGCCATATCCAACACGCATTCCTTTGCGCCGGGCCGCAGCAGCAGCGGCGGGATCATGGAGGAGAGGCTCTGGAGATAGATCTCCCCGTTCCGATAGAGCTCCAGTCTGCGGACATCCGGCTCCCGCACGCCGTCCAGGATCAGCGCTTCCCGGCTCCAGCCCACCCGCCGGAAGGCGATCCCCTCCTGCGAAAGTTGCGCCTCCGCCCGCTCCGGGTCCATTTTCAGCGTGTTCACCCGCAGTGTCACGGGGCGGCGCTTCGTATAGCCGTCCTTGATTTTTTCCGTAAGCTCCGGCCCGTACTGGGCCGTCAGCATTTCCTCCAGAAAACCGGGGATCATCGCGCCCTCCTTTTATCCGTCCGCCGTCAGGCGGCGGTGCCGATGCGGTTGATCACCTTTTTCGAGATCCGCACCGTGAAGATCACGCTCAGCGCGAACGAAAAGCATTCCGCGATGGGAAACGCCAGCCAGACCAGGTCCACCTGTCCCGACAGAGACAGAAGCCAGGCCGCGGGCAGGAGCACGATGAGCTGTCTGGTCAGGGAAACGAACATGCTGTACACCCCGTTGCCCAGCGCCTGGAACATGCTGCTGGATACGATGCCGAAGGCCGCGAACAGAAAGCTCAGGCTGATGGTGCGCAGCGCCGGTATGCCGATCCGCAGCATATTTTCCGACGCATCGAACAGGGCCAGCAGATACTGCGGGAAGATCTGGAAGATCGCCAGCCCCACCGCCATGATCGCGAGCGCGTAAAACACGCTGAGCCGGATCGTCCTGATGACCCGGTCCCGCTTCCCCGCCCCGTAATTGTAGGCGATGATGGGCACCATGCCGTTGTTCAGGCCGAAGACCGGCATGAACACGAAGCTCTGCACCTTGAAATAGACGCCGAACACTGCCGTGGCAGTGGAAGTAAAGCCGATGAGGATCCGGTTCATGCCGTAGGTCATGACGGAACCGATGGCCTGCATGATGATGGACGGAATGCCCACCGCGTAAATCCTTTTGATGATGCGCAGTTCCGGCCGGAAACCCCGCAGCCCCAGACGGATCTCCTTATTGAACTTCAGATTGAAATACAGCGCCAGCCCGCCCGCCAGACACTGGCCGAAAATCGTGGCCGCCGCCGCGCCCGCGACGCCCATTTTGGGAAAGCCGAACAGGCCGAAGATCATGATCGGGTCAAAGATCACGTTGGTGACCGCTCCGGCGATCTGGCTGATCATGGAATAGACCGTCAGCCCGGTGGACTGCAGCAGCCTCTCCAGCATCATCTGAAACAGCATCCCGATGGAAAAAATGCAGACGATGCTCAGATACTGCACGCCGTACCCCACGATCTGCTCGTCCCGGGTCTGTCCCAGATAAAAGGGACGCGCCGCGAAAAGTCCCGCGACCATCGCCACGACATAGGTCGCGACGGCGAGAAACAATCCGTTCATGGCGGCCTTGTTGGCCGTATTGTAATCCTTTTCTCCCAACGCCCGGGACAGCAGCGCGTTGACGCCCACGCCCGTGCCGCCGCTGAAGGCGATCAGAAGCGACTGGATCGGGAACGCCAGCGAAACCGCCGTCAGCGCGTTCTCATTGATGCGGGACACGAAAATGCTGTCCACGATATTGTACAGCGCCTGTACCAGCATGGATGCCATCATCGGCAGCGACATGGTCAGCAGCAGCCGGTTCACCGGCATGACACCCATTTTGTTTTCGTTTTTCACTTTTTCATTTTCCACTTATTCCTCATTCCTTTCAGTTAACTAGTTAATTTTTTTCTTCCTTGCCTATTATAGCGAAAAAAGGAACGGTGCGCAAGACGAAAAACAGCAGAAAACCGGTTTGTGGCTTCCGCTGTTTTTCGTCGTTTTTCTATGGAGCGGCACGGTCCAGCGCCCGCTTTTCCGCGCCCGTTATTCCGAAGGCTCCTCTGTCTCCGCCGGGAGCGATGCGATCCGCGCATGCGGGATGGCCGCGCCGTACCGGCTGCTCAACTGGCTGTCAAACAGCTCCTGCATGGTGACGGACGGATCGTCGGAGGCGATCACGTACTCCCCATCCTCCTCAGAAAACCAGTTCAGGAAACCGTAATACTCCTCCGTGACCGGATCGGCGCCTTCCTCCAGCCCCTTTTCCCGGCTCCGGTCGGTGAGCACCAGATACCCGTCTCCCAGCGCGGTCACGGAACATACGGTCAGACTGCCGTCCTCCGCCCTGCTGCCCAGCCGGATCGTCATGGCCGTAATCTTCTTTTCCGACCGATCCCACTCACCGCCCGGAACGGTCTCCGTGATCTGTGTATCATCCAGCCATGCCCAGGACGCGCCATCCTCATCCTGCAGAGCGCCCCGGTATTCCGTCAGGTCGGCGAACTCCTGCAGACGCTCCCGCGTTTTCGGATCTTCTTCCATATAAATACCGCGTTTGTCCATCTGCTCCGGCGTCAGCTCCGCGGGAAGGGACTCCAGCTCCTCCCTTCTTTTGGCGACCAGATCGTACCCTTTGCCGAGCGTGATGACCAACTGGCGCAGCCTTGCTCTTTCCGCCGCGAGCTGTTTTTCCGCCTCCATGAGGGCGTTTTCTTTCTCCGTCTGCTCCTGAAGGACGTCACGATACGCCCGGATCTTTTCCTGCCGTTCCTCCTCCGTCGCTTCCTCCGCCGCTTCTCCCAGGCGCTCCACGCGGCGCTGTATCTCCTCCTGTTCCGCCCGGATCTGTGCGAGCCGTTCCTGCAGCGCCTCAAAGTTCTCTTCGGTGTCCCGGTACTGCTGTGTCACGTTCACACCGTTCAGGATCATGTCCTTTTGCTCTCCCGGCGCCGCCGCATAAGACGCGATCTCCAGTCCGTCCGTGTAAGAGCCTGTGCCCGGTCCCTCCGGCGAAGCGGACAGCGCGGAATCTCCGGATTGCCCTGCTCTTTCGGCATCTTCGCCCGATGCGGCGGTCTCCTCCGCCCGGCCCGATAACGTTCCGGCTTCCTCCAGCCCTTCCTGCCGCGGCGAGACGCCGATGAAGATCCCGACGGCCACTGCTGCCGCCAATGCTGCCGCGAGCAGAGGCCCCACGGGCTTCTTTCTTCCGATCTGCAGCACGTTTTTCACCCGCCGCTTCGTGTTTCCTTCTCCGAAAAATAGGGGAACCGGAAGCCTGCTCTGACGCGCGGCGGTCCGGAGCAGGGTTTTGGAATACCTGATACAGACATCCTTTCCCGCTCCTTCCAGCGCCAGTTCATCGCACGCCGTCTCCATATCCTGTCCCATGAGCCGGAATGCGATCCATGCCAGGGGATTCATCCAGTTGAGCACCGCGGCCAGGAAACAGACCGTCTTCACCAGATGATCCTTCCGGCGGATATGCGCGGCTTCATGGGCCAACACACAGGCTCTCTCCTCCTCCGCAAGCCCCGCCGGGAGGCAAATGACCGGCCTGAAAACGCCCAGCACAAACGGTCCGGCGATCCTGTCGCTCTCCCGGATCTCCCGTACTCCGGCGAAGCCACGATCCGTCACGGAAGGAACGCCAAAGCTCCGGCCCGTCCTTGCCTCATATGCATCGGCCGGGACCCGCACCGCCGTGCGCAGACGCTTTCGGATCCTCCGGTATCGGAACAGGCTGACAGCGGACAGGCCGATGATCCCCGACAGCCAGACCAGACCCACGAACAGCTTCCGGGGAGGAACCGCGCCGAACGCCGCTCTGACCGCGTATCCCAACGGTCCTTCCGCGCCGACGGCCGATCCCGTGCCTGCCGGGTTCCATGCTTCTGAAGGAGCTGCCCCGCCCGGCTGACCGGCCGCTTCTTCCGACTGAGCCGACCGTCCTTCCGACAAACTCGACGTTCCTCCCGGCTGGCCAGATATCTCTCCCGACAGACCCAACGTCCCGTCCTGCTGCCCCGGCGCTTCTCCCGCCGAAACCGCCTGTCCTTCCGGCAGATACTCCGTTTCCGCCGTCCGATCCGTCTGTCCCCACAGCTTCTCCGTCAGCGCCTGCCGCCAGGCCACCACAGATGCTGCCCGGTCCGCCAGCATCCCCGCCGGAGCCGGAAGCGTCAGCGGGCAGAGAAAGCGAATAAACACCAGCATCCACAACATACAGCAGAACCGTTTCCGCCGGTTTCTCAGCAGAACCCTGCTGCAGAACACCACCAAAAGCACGGCCGCCCCCGCCTGAAGTCCGGTCTCTATCCTGGTATCGAGAAATACGCTCAGAAATTCTCCCATATCCGTCACCTCACTCGCTGGCCCGATCGATCATCTCCCGTATCTCCTCCGCCTCCTGTCTGGTGAGCTTCTTATCCTTCAGGAAGGCGGCGAGAAACGCCGGGAGGGAATTGTCAAAGGACTTTTCCAAAAGACTCTGCGACTCATACTGTCTGACCGCATCCTTCTTCACCCGCGCGGTCACGACCGCGTTTTCATTCTGCAAAATGCCGCGCTGGCAGAGCTTGCGCAGCACGGTGTAGGTCGTGGCCTTTTTCCATCCCAGCCGCTTTTCACACTCCTTTGCCAGCGCCGTGGAATTCACCGGCTCCAGCTCCCATACGATATCCGCGAAACGGTATTCCGCGTCGAACAATTTGTACTCCTGCATCTTTTCCTCCCTGCCGCGAGCGTATGCGAGCCGGCACGCGCGCCAAATCTCAAATTTGGCGCTGCGATCCCGCGTTTTGTGACGCCCACGGCACAAAACACAGCTTGAAAATAAGCTATCCGGGCTTATTTTCAAGCTTTCCTCCCTGCTGCGGTCGGCACATCGGCCAGATCGAAACGTCATCCTTTCGACCTTTTCGGTCTTTGCCCATCAAAAAGGTTTATTGCGATAAACTCATTTAAGTTTATCGCAATAAACCTCTCTTGTCAACCGTAAAATTCGGTTTTCGGACATTATTTTGTTCTCATGAATCCCTTCCTCCTGTCCGATCATGCACCCCAGTTTCGGCATGAGAACAGCTTTCTATAATCCTCATAGAACCGGATCGAATCCGGATGTCCGCAAAAAGCCTTCGTACCCGGTCGGTTCATCAGACCGGGATACTGATAGCAGAGCACCGTATCCACATAAGGGGAAATGCTTTCAAGCTGCTTTTTCACCCGTTCGATCCCTCCCGGGATCAGCGCGCTACGGTAGGTATCTCCCTCAAAGGAAAATATCTCCATATCGGCCCACAGAGCGCTGCGCCCCGCTTTGTCGTGTGCCCTGCGAAGGGCCTCATAAAAGACTGCCGTCTGATCGGCCGCGGATTTCCGCACTCCTACCTCATCCTGATAAGCGATGACATCCGCGTCAATCCGCGCTAACTGCGCTATGTAATCATCATCTGCCTGCAGCAGATTGGTTCCGTAGGGCGCGATCATCACACGACTGCCGGGGCGCAGACTGTGCCCATGCGCGGCATACTCGTTTATGTAAGCAATGAACCACTCATCAAAATGCCCCCGGATGCAGGATTCATCTGGCAGGTACCAGCCGTAAAAGGACGGATGGTACCCGAACTGCTCCGTCATCTGCTCCATCGCCCGAAACGCCCGCGCCTTCACTTCCGGATCGGTCATATTGCGATAAGTCTCCACCCAGTTCCCGTAAAAGCCGCAGGAAAGAAAAGCCTTCATGCCTCTCCGGTCCGCCGCGCACAGCATTGTCTCGATGGGATTTTTGCAGGCCAGCCCTGCAGGCGGATAAATATCCGTTCTAAAATAGCTTTCCGCCGAATCCTCATAGACCAGCGAACTGCACATCAGCACCAGATACTCCATGCCCAGCGAGGCAATCTCATCCACCTTTTCCTCCCATTGCTCCGCCGTAAAATGCCGGCAGATCGGATTCCAGTATTTTCCTTCCACCCGGCTGTGGTGCTGAAATTCAAACCAGGTTCCCCTGATCGGTTTTAACATGCTCATCCTTCCTCCGCTTTTTATAACCGGATCTCACAGCGTCCGTCCGCAAACTCCGCCCGGTAAACCTGTCCCAGACAGCAAACCCTCGCGCTGTGATACCGCTTCGCATAGCCTGCATGCACGAGCTCCGCCGTCAGCCTCCCGTCTGCCGTCAGCGTGCAGTGATACTGATTGTATGCGCCCTCCCGGTAGGCGAAGCTCTCTCCGTCGTCCTGAAAATGCTCCCAGGTCCCTTCTCCCGGAAAAACCTCCAGCAGCAGCGTCTCATCCGTATCCTTCTCGCCCACATAGTTCTGGTCCGGCCATACCGGCAGGACCGTCCCCGCCTTCGCGTACAGCGGGCAGGTGTCCAGCGGCGCTTCCCGGAACAGCCAGTGCCCGCCCTCCAGGCGCTCCCCGGTATGCCAGTCATACCAGATGCCCTCCGGCAGATATACCGCCCTGATCCGGGCCCCCTGCTGCACCACCGGCGATACCAGCAGGTTTTCTCCTACCAGGAACTGATCGTTGCACTCTCTGGCGACGGCGTCCTTTTCATAATGCAGCACCAGCGGGCGCATGATGGGAAGCCCCGTCGTCTCTCCGGTGAAAAACAGATCGTAATAGTAAGGGATCAGGCGATACCGCAGCCGCACCGCTTCCCGGTAAATGTCCAGCGTCTCCTCATCAAACCGCCAGGGCTCCTGATAGCGCGCGCTCTTCGTCGAATGGTTGCGGAACAGCGGAGAAAAGCTGCCCGCCTGCGCCCAGCGGCACAGGAGTTCCTTCGTCACGTCCGAGGAACAGCCGCCCACATCGGTACCCACGAAGGGCATGCCGCTCAAGCCCAGGTTGCAGAGTTGGGGAATCAGCATCTGCAGATGGGCCCAGATGCTGTGGTTGTCCCCGGTCCATGCGGTACTGTATTTCTGCGTTCCCGCGTAACAGGCCCGGGTGATGATGAACGGCCTGCGCCCGTCCCGCTCCTTTAACCCCTGATAGGTGGCCTTCGCCATGTTGTGCCCGTACAGGTTGTGCATCCGGGCGTGATCCGAAGGCCGATCCTCGTCGGTGAACACCACGTCCGGCGGAAGCTCCCCACGGAAGCTGGCCGGCTCGTTCATATCGTTCCAGACGCCCCGCACGCCCTTATCGAGCAGGAACTGTTGATTGGCCGCCCACCAGTCCCGCACTTTCCGGCTGCCGAAATCCGGATAGGCCACCTCGCCCGGCCATACCGTATTATTATAGATTTCTCCCGTCGGCGTTACTGCAAAATATCCGTTTTGCTTTCCATGGTCATAAATCGGATATCCTTCTTCCTTCTTCACGCCGGGATCGATGATGGTCACGATCTTAAATCCCATTTTTTCCAGCTCCCCGGCCATCCCTTCAGGGTCCTCAAAACGGTCCTTATTCCAGGTGAACACCCGGTAGCCGTCCATGTAATCGATATCCAGATGGATCACGTCGCAGGGAATGCCGCATGTGCGCATTTTCCGGGCGATGCGAAAAACCTCCTGCTGCGTCATATAACTCCAGCGGCTCTGCTGATAGCCCAGCGTCCATTTCTGCGGAAGCGGCGCAGTCCCCGTCAGATACGTGTAACCGCTCACCACCTCCGGCATGCTGTCCCCGGCGATCAGGTAATAATCCAGGTTGCCGCCCGCTGCGCCGTAACGGTAATAGTCCGCCGACTCCTTCCCCATATCGAAGCTGGCGCGGCAGGGATTATCAAAGAACAGCCCGAATACCGCATCCTGGCGCAGCGTGATGAAAAACGGAATGGACTGATATAAGGATTTAAAGCCGTCCGCATGCGGAGACGGATCATCCGTATTCCACATCACGTAGTCATAGCCCCGCTTATCCAGAAAGCCGGTCTCCTCCCCCAGTCCGTAGAAAGCCTCATCGCCCTCGATCCGCTTAAGAACCTCGACAGGTTCCTCATTCTGCTCCCCCATCCTGTGTCCCTCCGCCTCCATCAGCGCCTGCATCTCCGGGCTGATCCGGGGCAGCGGCGTTCTCTCTCCCCGATAATCCAGACAGAGCAAAGTGCCATCAGCGCGGTAAAAGTCCACCTTAAAGCCGTCGTATACCCTTACCGTCAGCGCTCCGGTGCGCACGGTTACGGTCTTTTCCTGTTCCGGCCCTGTTTCCTCGGACACGGAAAAATCCGTCGGCCGGGCCTTTTTCCCCTCGATAGCCCTGGAGCGGTGATCCTCTGAAACAAAGCCCGCGAACACATTTATGATCTGATCCGTGAGGATCTCCAGCCGCCCGTCCATTTTCTCGAAATGAAACCGCACTTGATTTCCATCCGTTTTAAAGGAAATGATTTTCCCAAAACCCATATTCTTCCTCCTGAATCTTCATTCAAATTTTATTTCCAAAATCCAGATTTTGATGTATAATGATACGGGAAATAAATATTGCAGACAACACAATCCTATAAAGAGAAAAACGGAATGAACACATTGGCTCTGGCCGCCGTTTTGCGGCGGCCAGAGATTTCCGGCGCAAGATATGCGCAGCCGATATTATGTGGCCAAAGGAGTGATCACCATGCAGCAGGGACAGCAAAATCTTCTCCAGAGGATCAGAAAAAACTATATATCATTTACAGACAACGAAAGATCTATCGCGGATTTTTTCTTAAACGCCCCGGACCGAAAAGACCTGTCCGCTCAAAATGTGGCATCCAGCCTTTTTGTTTCCGGCGCTTCTCTGACCCGTTTTGCAAAAAAATGCGGTTACACGGGGTACCGGGAATTTATCTTCCAATATCTGCAGGAAACCGATGAAAGCGGCACTCCTCCCCAGACTGATTTGAATATTCGCAGGATCCTCTCTGCCTATCAGAGGCTCCTGGACAAAACCGCGGCTCTCATTGACCCAAAGCAGATCGAGCGGATCTGTTCTCTTTTCGCCCAAAAGAAGCGCATCTACATATATGGGATCGGCAGCTCCGGTCTGGCCGCCACAGAACTGTACCTGCGTCTTTTGCGCCTGGGGCTGAACGTCTCCAGCTTCACCGATGCCCATCTGATGAAGATGAATTCCGTGGTACTGAATGACACCTGTCTGGTTCTTGGTTTCAGCATCAGCGGAAGGACGCCGGAACTGATCAAATCCCTGGAAGCCGCGAAAAAAGCCCATGCCACTACAATTCTGGTAACCTCTCACAAAGCCGCCGGTCACACCGTTTTCTGCGATGAAACCATTGCTATGGCCGGATCGGAGAATCTCAATTCCGGCAGAACGATCTCTCCGCAGCTCCCGCTTCTGTTTATTTCGGACATTATCTATGCGATTTTTCTGCTCTCCGATACCCGGCATAAAGAACTGATGCATGAATATACGCTGGACATTATCCGGGACGGACAGTAAAACGATATGCCCCGCAGGGATTTTTACCCCGTCAGGATCTGCTTACATGACCCTCCTCCCCGGCCGAACTCTTTCCTCTGCAGAGAAGTCTGTTTCGAATCATTCGGTCCGCCTCGCATACCGTCTCAAGGCTTTTCCACACGTCCTCTATCCCCGGTTCCGACGGAATATTCTGTTCGATCATATCAATCAGATATTGCATTTGAGCGCCTGCGGCCTGCTCACTGTAGGGCACCTCAATGTGCTGCGCCCTGCCCGTATTCCGACGGTAAACCGAAATCAGATTTCCCGCACTGCCATCCTCCCGATCCCTTTGATAAATGATCCGAAGCCGTCCCTCCGGCCCCACAAACTCACTGACAGCCTCCGTTTTCATGCTGTCCGACCAGCCCAGCTCACAGAACCCCACAGAACCGCCGGAAAGCCGGACCTGAATCATCCCGTAATTATAGCTTCCTTCCGGCAGCCCCGGCATGGTAGCCGCTCCGATTCCGTCCACATATGTCACTTCTTCCCCGGTGAACCAGCGCATTACATCTACATAGTGAACGCCGCAGTCTATCACCGGAGATGTTTCCCTTATCAATGCGCGATATTTTTCCCATGCGCCTGACGTATTGTGATTATGGATCAGCCGCAGAACGACAGGATTGCCGATCACTCCGGCCTGAATCATTTCGCGCGCCTTCCGATAGGTTTCATTGTGCCGCAGAAGATATCCCACCAGCACTTTGCATTCCGGATGCGCTTTTACCGCGCAAAGGAATCTGCGCCCGTTCTCCGGATTGCCTGCGATAGGTTTCTCACAGAGCACATGCTTTCCATGGGCGAGACACTGCTGCAAAAGCTCCAGGTGCGTGGAAGGATAGGTGGCAATGATCACGATCTCCGTCTGCGGATCAGCGATCAGTTCCCCGGCGCTGTCATAAATTTTCTGCGCCCGGTAAGTCCGCGCCGTCTCCTCCGCCCGCCACCTGTCCGTATCACAGACCGCATAAATCCCGACATTCTCCGTCCGGAGACATCCCTCCAGATGCGCCCGTCCCATGTACCCGCAGCCGATCAGTCCTACCCTGTGCATTCCCCCGTTGTCTCCTCACTGTGCGCTGCCCTGCGACCCCTTCCGGGAAACCAGTCCTTTCAGATAATCCGCCGCTTTCATGATATCCTCCTTCGGGCTCTCGCCCACCTCCCGCTCGATTGTGAGATATCCATGATACCCAATGGCACACAGCGCCTCCAGATATGCCGGAAACGGAACATCCCCCTCTCCCAGAGGAAGCTCAATGAACGCCGGGCTGATCAACATCTCTCTTTCCGACATGCCGTATATGATCTCCGGATCCAGATCCATCAGCTTTCTGCCGTCCTTTGCATGCGTATGGACAATATACCGTTTCAGATTTTCCACCGCTTTCACGGGATCGTCCCCCGTCACCATGACCAGGTTCGCCGGATCCAGATTCACCGCCACTCCTGTGGAGTCCAGGCTGTCCAGAAATCCTTTCAGCGTCAGAGCCGTCTCCGGCCCTGTTTCTACCGCGAAATGTGCCTGACAGCAATCCGCATAGTCGGCCAGTTCAAAGCAGGCTTCCTGCATGATCTTATACCGCTCATGATTCCGATCCTCGGGGATCACCCCAATGTGTGTCGTGACAATATCCGTCCCCAGTTCCTTCGCCAGATCAACGATCCGTTTGGACTGTTCGATCAGGCCGGGATTCAGTTCCCTGTTTCCAAACCCCTTCCCCAGATCACCGCAGAGTGCGGAAACCTCCAGTCCATTGGCAGACAGCACCTCCAGCAGCTCTCTTCTTTTCTCTTTCGTCATGGACGCGGGGTCAAACTCTCCTCCCACGGCCTTGATCTGCACGCCGTCCGCGCCGATGGAAGCGGCGCAGGCCACTGCCTCACGCCAGGGAAGCAAAAAGGATTCCAACATGACTCCCAGCTTAAAGTCTTTCATCCGCCCCTCCGTTCCAGGCATTTCCCATGCCTCATTTTCCAATATTCCTCCGAAAAGATTCTCTTACACCGTTACCCAGCTTCCCGGCGTTTTTTCCGCCGTTATTGCGGCCTCCCGCACCGCCATGATGGCAACGGTTTCTTCATGGCGAACCGGAATCGCGCCGTCCGAAAGGAACTTCGCCAGATGCCGGATAAACGCTCCGAAATAATCCGATTCGACCGTAATCGTTTCGCAGCCCTCCTTCTGACTGATTGCCGCCGTAAACGGTATGTTCCCGCCCGCGCACAGCATCGACGCGCTCCGCCCGTCCTTCCACTCCATCAAAAGGCTCACGCCCTCTCCCCAGGGAAGGGCCATTACACGCTTCACCGTCCCCTGCATCAGCATCAAAATCGGTTCCAACTGATGAATCCCATAGGTTTCCGTCCCGTTGGGTCCCCAGGTGCTCATCGCCTCGATCCGCTTTCCCTCAAGCGTCCTGTATTCCTCTGCAAAGCGCAGCGCGGATGCGGAATAACAGGGCGTCCCATATTTCTCGGCCCATTCAAATATGGCCTCGGCACTCCTTTTATCAGGCGCGAAGGTTTTGTCGATATACGTCCGTTTCCGCGAGGTGAGCGGGATCCGGGATAATGCCTCGTGCTGTTCACAGTTGTCGGGCGAAAGGACGATCAGCGCGTCGCTCTTTTCCACAACCTCCTCGATGGTTTCGCAGAACGCAATTTTATGAACCCTGCACCATTCCTGAGAAGTCATTTGGCTGAAAGGGCTCGGAATCTGTCCATAGGCATACGCAACCTCGATCTGTCCGCCGCTGGCCGCAGTCAACATGGACGGATAATTATTCGCGTGCCATTCGTCCAGATAATAATCAATAAAACCGATCTTCATCGTCCCATCCTTTCCTCACAGCTCGATCTCCCGATGGAGCGCGGCGGAATCATAGATCCCCTGCATGATTTTCGCGGTTTTCAGCACAATATCGATGTGGGACGGCTGCCTGCGTCCCGTACGAATCCCGTCTAAAAACGCGCCGATTTCCGTTTCAAACATATTCCGGCTCTTTCCGTCCGGAACATATTTCACCAGGGCTCCATGCTCCGCTGTATACAGAGTGAAATCTCCGCCGTACTGCAGACGGATGCCGCCTTTGTCCCCCATGAAATCCACCAGCATTTCGTTTTCGCCGATGTTCTGCGCCCACGCGCCGTGAACCGTTAAAGCGGGGCCTTCCGTGCGGACCAGGGCCGTGACGGAATCCTCCACGTCATAAATCCCGTCCGGAACAGGCGGACCGGCCCACATATCCCTGTAGGTATACCCGGCAATATCCTTTCCCAGCCGACAGAAGGTTTCTCCCGATACGGTTATCGGCTTCGGGTCGTTCAGGCAATACATCACCAGATCCAGGAAATGAACGCCCCAATCGATCAGCACGCCGCCGCCCGCGATCTCCTTTGTGGTAAAAGCTCCGCCCAGTCCCGGAATGCTTCTGTGACTGCGGAAGCTCAGATAAACATGATAAACCTCGCCGAGACGCCCTTCCTGAATATACTCCCTGATCCGGTTCACCTGATCGTTAAACCGGTTCACAACACCAATGTTCAGGATCTTTCCGCTCTCATGCTGCACTCTCTGCATCTCCAGCGCCTCTTCATAGGTCCTGGCCGCGGGTTTTTCGCACAGCACATGCTTCCCGGCCCTGAGAGCATCCACGGCGATGACCGCGTGCATCCGGTTCGGCGTACAGATGGAAATCGCTTCTACTTCCGGATCCGCAAGCACCTCGTGATAATCCGTCACGGCCTTCCCGCAGCCGTACTTCTCCACGGCCGCCTCAGCCCTTTCCGGGATAATGTCGCAGAAATATAAGATTTCCGCCTGCTCATTTTTCAAATATGCGGGAATATGCGCGCTGTTGGCGATCGTACCGCATCCGATCACCGCCACACCGATCTTACCCATCTTTTTTCCCCTTTTTTGCAAATCAGCCGGTTTTTTACGCTTTCCTTCCGGGAAAAAGAAGCCGGTTCGAAAATCGGCCTCTTTTCTGAAAGCGTCTTTCCCTTTCCGCCGCGCGGCTTCACACAAACTGTGCGGCCGCGCGGCGGTTTCACTGTTTCCAAAGACTGTCTTATTCTGTTTTTATTCCGTCAGTCCGCGTAATACTCTTCCAGCTCCGTCACAAGCGGTTCCCAGATGCTCCGGTATTCATCAATATAGGACTGCAGGCCCGTTTTGATGTCATCTGTGCTCATGACCAGCTCAGTCATCTTCTTACCCATATCCATGCTGCTCAGATTGTTCTTATTATCGCTGGAGAAGAAGCTGTAATCCAGATTCAGCGGATAGAATACCGACGCATTGTTCTTCACATCATACAGGTCGGCCACCTGCGTAACCGCCTCCGGATCCAGCACGGCATGCGCGCCGGAGAAAGCGAAGTCGTCATCGCAGAAGCCAAAGGTGCGGAACAATCCTACCGCCTTGTATTCCACATCCGTGCCGTACAGATTGATGATGCTGATATTGCCGTCCGCATCATACTCCCAGTCCGTACCCGGAATGCCCAACTGCAGCGCGGTCTGGCCCTCTTTGCCGGAGATCCAGTCGATCACATCCAGAATGCGCGCCTGCACTTCGGGATCGATGTCCGGCTTGAAGACCACCATCGTCCAATAGTTGCCAACCTGGCTCGAAGAATATGTGCCGTCATCAGCAGTCACGATCGCCATGCCGATGTCCTCTTTTCCGACTCTGCCTTCACCGGCAGCTTCCCATTCCTTCCACAGACCCTGCGGGCCGCCCAGGAAATCGGGAGAGGTGGCATCCGAAAGAGCCGCGAGATCCCCGGTGAAGAACATGGAGCGGTACTCCGCGCTGTCTTTCACATAGAAGTCCGGATCGATCAGCCCCTCCTGGTACCACTCGCGCAGCAGCTCCGTATTTTCGGTATAGCCGTCCAGATTGTATTCGGGGCCGAAGACCCACCCGTCCTCCGTTTCATAGCAGGTATCCGACCGCAGCGAGTTCGCAAACTGAAGCATTTCAATATCGGAGGCATAAGTACCGCCCAGAACAGGCTTATCCACCAACCCGGCTTCCCCAACCTTTTCGAGATACTCCTTCAGCTCAGAAAGGGTGACCGTATAGTCGTCGCCGAAGTTCTCCATGCCCACTTCTTCCGCAAGCTTCTTCTGGTAATAAAACGCATAGTTTGCCGGGATGGAATCCATCTCCAGGAAATTGCCGTAAACGGAATGCGGGATCGCGTACACCTGCCCGTCCACTTCCAGGGCATCCCGATATCCGGAAACGGTGATCAGATGCGCCACGTTGGGCCATCTGGTCTCCCAGCCGTCCGGGAGCGGCGCCAGCAGGCCCTGATCCACATAATTGACCAGATCCTCTCTCGTGAAGGAATACCAGGTGATCACATCCGGAAGCGTGCCGCCGTTGATGGAAATACTGAACTTCTCATTGGCAGTACTCGCCTCGTTGGCCCATACCTCCACATCGATATTGAATTTTTCCGACATGAAATCGTAGAAAGCATCGGACGTATAATCCTCATTGGGAAGCGTATTGATACCGCCCATCGTAAAGGCGATCCTTTTATCGCTGACCTCCGCTTCGCTCCCCCCGGTTTCTCCCGATGTTCCCTGCTCGCTTTCCGTGGCGGCCGCTCCCGCGCCGCTCCCCGAACTGCTGCTGTTGCCGCTGCCGCTGCTGCCGCACGCCGTCAGTGTGCCAATGACAAGCGTAAGGCCCAGCAGCAATGCAAGTGCTTTCTTTTTCATAGCTGCTCCTTTCTTTTCTAATACCCCTTTGGTTTTATTTCCAAAATCCGCGGCCGGCCGGAATCCGGCCGCGGATCTCTGGATCATTTTCATGACGGGCGTTTCTTTGCGCCGCACGCCGTCCTCACATTTTCACGGCGCCGACCATGATCCCCTTCACGAAATACTTCTGCAGGAAAGGGTAAACCAGCATGATCGGAAGCATCGTGACGAAAACCGCCGCCATCTTGATCCCCTGTGAGAAGGAGGACGTCAGATCCGCCGACATGGACGCCTTGCTGTGGTTCATAAAGGACATATTGTTCACCAGCGAACGCAGGAAAAGCTGCAGCACCGTCTTGTTGTTGCCGTTTAACAGGATCAGCGGCCAGTACCAGGTGTTCCAGTAGCCCACCGCGTTAAACAGCGCGAAGGTGGCGATCAGCGGCTTCTGCAACGGCAGCATGACCTTCCAGAAAATCTGGATGTCGTTGGCCCCGTCGATCATGGCCGCGTCCTGCAGATCGACCGGCGCGCTCTCAAAGCCGTTTTTCATGATGATGACATTGTAGGCGGACACCAGCCCCAGCAGGACCACCGCCGAATAGGTGTTCAGCAGCCCCATACCCTTTAACATCAGGTAGGTGGGGATCAGGCCTCCCCCGAAGAACATGGTGAAAACCATGTACATGAAGAAAAACTTCTTGCCGGGAAAACTTCTGGAAAACGCGTAGGCAGCCATGACCGTGACCAGCATCGCGAGAACCGTCCCCACAACGGTGATGACGATGGTAGACTGGTATGCCATGATCAGTCCCGAGCTGCTCTTGAGAAGGTACAGGTAATTATCCAGCGTGAACTCTCCCGGCAGCCAGGAAAACGGATTCCGCCCGTAAGCCGCCGTGGTCTCCAGTGAAATCACGACCGCGTTCCAGAAGGGAACGAAGATGATAACCGCCAGAAGGGTCATCAGGATCGCCGTGACCACATCGAAGAGATCCCATTTCCGCTTTTTCTGTTTTATATGGATTTTCGTCGCTTTACTCATCCTCATCTCCCCCTTATCCGAACATCCTCTCACCGGTGAGCTTGTACACGATCTGATTCGCCGCGACCAGCATGAAGAAGTTGACGACCGCTTTAAACAGGCCCACGGCGGTGGAGAAGCCGTAGTCAGGCGACGACAGGAACGTGATATCATAAATGTAGGTATCCAGAATCTGTCCCACGTCCTTGACCACGTTGTTGCTCAGGTTGAAGATCTGGTCGAAACCGGCGTTGAGCATACCGCCGACGGCCAGAATGAACATGACGGCGATGGTCGTCTTGATGCCCGGCAGGGTGATGTGCCAGATCTGACGCATCCGCGAGGCCCCGTCCACGCGGGCGGCCTCATACAGCGTGGGGTCGATCCCCGCGATGGCCGCCATATAAATGATGGCCGACCAGCCCGCCTCCTTCCAGTTGGAAGTGATATACAGAAGCGGCCGGAAAAAGGATTTGCTCGCCAGAAAATCCACCCGGGCAATCCCCAGGTTCTGCAAAAGCATGTTGACGGCGCCGTCGCTGGCCAGGAAGTTCGTCACGATGTTGGCGACGACGATCCAGGAAAGGAAATGCGGAAATGTGTAGATGGTCTGATAAATTTTTTTGACTCTTTTCCCCCGCATCTCCGTGATCAGGATGGCGATGATGATCGCGATCGGGAATTCAAAGATCAGACGCCCGATGCTGATCTCGAACGTATTCACAACTGCCTGCAGCGCGGCGGGCGTGACGAACATACGCCGGAAATGAGCCAGCCCCACCCAGGGGCTCCCGAGAATACCCAGTCTCGCGTTATACTTCTTAAACGCCAGCAGGATCCCGTACATCGGGACATACGAAAAGACCGTCAGCCATATGACCAACGGGGCCAATAAGAAATAAAGATACCTGGCTTTCCATACGGAAAGCCACTTTCCCCCCTTCTTTTTCGTCTTCACAATATCCCTCCTTTTCTTGTGCAAGCCGAAAACTTTACCCTGGGGAAAGTATAACAAAATCCGATTTTGCATGCAATATTATCGGGAATTTCAGATTTTACTTTCACGTTTTAGGTTTTTTGCAACATATATGGCATTATTTTGCGGCCGATTTTTGTCTGTTTTGTATATATTTTGAAAATAAGCCCGTCTGCCTGCGGTGCCGACCGCACCAATAAAAAGCAGAACGGCGCAGCCTCGCTGACGCGTGAGAATACACCGCGCGCCAGGCACTGAACCTGGCCCTTTTTTTATTGATATATATGTTTCGGAAGTATATCGATTGTAAACCGGTATATTCCCGATAAATAACGATATATTTCCGAAACTCGGTTGACTTCCTTCCGGAAACGGATATATTGCGAAGAAGTGATCTCCTTCATGCGAAATCTCCTCTCCGGCGGCTTTAAGGACAACAAACATCTGGCATACGGTTTCCTGACGGGGATTCTCCGAAGGGGCGTCGAAACAATCTGCAAATACGGCGTTGCCTTCAGCGGAAAGAACGTAGAAGTTGCGGTGGGGTAAGCGGAAGACCATAAAGCCGGGATTTGAGTATCTTCAAGACTATAACATTTTTGTAACTTTATAAGTTTATCCTGTTCGACAGAAGAACCCCCTTGAATCGCTGCGCGTGATGTGCTATATTGTAAATAAAGAAGGGCACCTGCTGGAACAGGCACCCCTCGGGAGCTGCCGATAGACGGTTAGCCCACAATAAGATTAAGCGAAATAGCTGCTTTCCTTTGTGGGGCGGCTATTTCTGCGTTCTATAATCGCATCAACAGATAGAGGAAATGAGAGGTGTCACAATGCCGCCATATGAAAAAATTTTGCAGGAAGCAATGAGCGGAACGAAAGACAGAAACATCCGCTTTACCGAATTGCAAAAATGGGAGAGGTATAAAAATGTATAAGTATGAACGGATTATATATTGGTCTGAGAATGACGGGAAATTTATTATTGAGATCCCAGAGCTC
>CANQVD010000031.1 GCA_947627215.1 uncultured Eisenbergiella sp. | reverse complement strand
TGCCGGGGACTGTAAAAACAGAGCCCTTTTCCGGCGCTGTCAGAAGAATAAAATGTGAGATTTGTCAGAGGAAAAAAAAGTTTGCAAAATACAAATTTACCTCTTGACAAAGGTCACTTCATAACAGGAAGGCCATATTGACTTTTTGAGCACAAAAAGATAACCTAATGATAGATAAACGAAAGGGAGGTACAGGCAATGTCCCAGAACGAATACGAAAAGAATATCGAAACCGCCGTCGCAGAAGACGCTCCTTCCCAGGAGGATTTCAGCATTTCCTTCAGTCTTCCGGAGAGATTCGGCGTGACCATGACGATCACGGACAGCGCTGGGAACCGGCACTCCTTCGGACTCTACCCCGAGGACGAACATAAGCGCCTCACCGACGATTTCCTGGGCCAGCTCCTCAAAAACAAAACAGATTGTGCAGACTACAACCTGCTCTCCGAGCCCGGTTCTCGGATGCACACACTTCTCTCCTTCAACGATGGAGGTGTGATCATCCACCAATCGGAAGGAACGCACCAGGTGATCGACGTCTTCCCCATCATGCATCACGCTTTTAAAGAGGCGTTTATCGCCCATGTGGGCAAGTACGCGATCTACTTCGCAGCGCCGTACAACTACAGAGCCATCATGCTCCGCCCCTTCGATGAGATGGTACGGCAGATGAAAAAACACCAGGACGCCGCCGATAAGATCCTGGAGAAGATCCTGCGGGATCAGGTCACCTTCGCCAGAGACGCGGAATAAAGCACAGACAGATACATAAAAAAAAACACCCCTTCAGTCCCATGGTCCGGTGCTGTTGGGGTGTTTTTTAATCATATGATCCACTCTCCGGTATTAAGATCTATGAACTGATCCAATTTGATTTTACCCTCAAAATCATCGCCGTACTCTCCTGCACGAGTCTGCTCATTATACTTGAAACTGATATTATAATACCTACCTGTCTTTGTCTTGCGGATAAGACCGTTGCTCATCATAAACTGAATCACACGTTTATGATTTTCTGTATCATCCCCATTGAGGTAAAAGCAGATAACACCGGTAGGAGCCATCTGTGCGGACATGTCAGAGCATTTACATTCATAACAGACGTGCTCTTCAATGGCCTTTTCGCAGATCTGCTAAGCAAAAGACTGATCCGTAAAAATATACATCCATTTCCCGCTTTTCTGTGTGTCCAGTCTGTCCTGTCCCCCAGAAAAATACCAGAACCAACCGCCAAAAGAGAGCATAAAAACTTCTCCTTTTCTTATTATGAATCCGCCTGCCGAAGGCTCTTATAAATCTCACCGGCAAATATGCCCAGCACGCTCTTCTTTATCTCCTCATTATTGAGGAGCAGAGTAAAGAAATCCTGATTCTGTTCGAGTCCCTCGATCAATGCGTCATCAATATCGTCATAAAATGAAAATTCAAAATCTTTTTCGGTATTATTTTTCGCTGACGTCTTCAAACGTTCCGATCTCAACAGAATGTCGCGAATCTGCAGCATAGCCTTGACTGCCACATCTTCCTTGAACTCCTTTCCGGTACGGGAATTGATCTCAGCAATGATCTGGCTCAAACGTTCCAGTTTTGCCTCCGTAAGATTGAAGCCGTCTGACTGAGGCAGTTTCAGCACGGGTTCGGAATACTGCTTCTCATCGCCGTGCGTTTCTCCTTTCTTCTGCACAAACTGACTCGCCTTTATCTTCCCGGTAAGATCGAACCCTCTGCCCCCGCCGGATATATCCAGATACGGAAGCAGGTATGTGAGAAACACGTACTTCTTATGGATATCAATATCTTTGAAACAGCTTGCCTGCAGCAGAAATTCATAAAACCGGACGAAGCCGCGCATCCGAAATCGGATCTCCCTCTGCTGCGCCTCGCTGTATTGTTTCACTGCCTTTTCCGCTTTCGCCAGACAGAATGTCAGCTTTTTCTTTTCTGTCGGCGTAATGTTCTTTGACCGCTGCTTGAATAGGATGTCATTGAAATCCTGTATATCCATTGGATCCAGAACCATGTACGCATCCATGTTCGCTTCCAGATCATAGATATGCTTCGGATTCATATTCCCTGAAAGCAGTGTCGTCGTATAGAACGGTGCAAATGCGTCCTGCACATCCTTGTATTTGTTCACAAAATCAAGAATGAACGTTTTCTTGTCATACGGCGGGCAGATACGATTCAGACGGCTGTAAGTCTGGACCGTGTTTACCTTTTTCAGTTTTTTCAGCACATACATCGCACAGAGCTTATTCTGGTCAAATCCGGTCTGATATTTGTTGGCTACGATCAGGACATTGTAATCATCCGTGTTGAACATGTATGGAAGTTTATCCTCTGGAAACCCATTCATTGCAGCTTCTGTATACTCTGTTTCGTCCCCCTCCAACTTCACCTTTCCCGAAAAAGCGACCAATGCAGAAATTCCCTTGTAACCCTTCCGATTGATATAATCCTCAAATGCCTGACGGTATTTCACTGCGGCCTGGCGGGATGCTGTTATGACCATCGCTTTCGCCATGCCTCCCAACTCCCCCATCACCACATTGCGAAAATGCTCCACGATGATCTCTACCCGCTGTCCAATATTCACCTCATGAAGATCGATAAAACGGGCAATCTGTTTCTTTGCATCATCGGTCTTCATCGTCGGGTCTTCTGTGATCTCTTTGTTTAAACGGAACATGGTGTCATATTCCGTGAAGTTCTGCA
Source organism: uncultured Eisenbergiella sp. (assembly GCA_947627215.1). Lineage (GTDB taxonomy): Bacteria > Bacillota > Clostridia > Lachnospirales > Lachnospiraceae > Gallintestinimicrobium. Next base: position 40,075 of record CANQVD010000031.1, on the reverse strand, counting down.
GTACGTCCAGTATATACCCCTCTTCTATGGCCTGTTTCATGGAATACAGATGGAAAGCCTCATACTGGCCTTTTGTATTTAAACGGCCAAACAGACGCAGCGTCTTATCTTTTGGTGTAGCTGTGAACGCGAATATGCTGACATTCGGCTGCTTCCCAGACTTATCTATCTGATAATTGACCAGATCATCCGCATCTACATATTCTTGGTCTCCTGATCCGAGTGCCTGTGTAATAGCCTGCATATCTTTTCCCGAGGTAGATGAATGCGCCTCATCAATGATGACCGCAAAACGCCTGTCCTTCAGGTTAGCAACTGTGTCCACAATATACGGAAATTTCTGGATCGTTGTCGCTATGATCTTCGTATTGTGGGTCAGCTCGTAAGCCAGATCAGCCGACGTGCATTTCTCATCCATAACACGGATCATTCCATCCTTATGATCCATCCTGAGGATCGCCTTTTGAAGCTGACGGTCAACCACAAGGCGGTCTGTTACGATGATAATGTTATTGAAGATTACTTTATTCCCGGCGTCATGCAGAGATGCAAGCCTATAGGCAAGCCATGCGATACTGTTTGTCTTGCCAGATCCCGCTGAATGCTGGATCAGATAGTTAAGGTCTGAACCATGCTCATACACGGAAGTCAGCAGCTTCCGGATCAGATCTAGCTGATGATAACGTGGGAAAATAAGAGTCTCTGTGGGTCTCTTTTTCCTGGTCACCTCATCATACTCCTCTTTTCGCTCCACAAATATGAACTTTGAGATAAGATCCAGGATCGTGTCCTTCGTCAGGATATCTTCCCACATGTACGACACACTGTACCGGTCCTCGTAAATGGGATTCCCCGCGCCTGCTTCTATCCCTTCTCCATTTCCCATATTGAATGGCATAAAGAAAGTCGCCTCATTATCCAGTCGCGTCGTCATGTATACCTCATTCAGATCCATGGCGAAGTTCACGATCGTACCGGCCTTAAACCGGAACAGGCGGGTCTTGGGATTGCGGGCGCTGCGGTACTGTTGTATCGCATCCCGATAGGACTGTCCCGCAGCATTGCATTTCAGCTCAAATGAGATAATAGCAAGGCCGTTCAGAAAGATCACCAGGTCGATGCGTTCATCATCTGAAGCCCAGACTTCCTCCATCACGGAGAAGATGTTATCGTTATACCGTTGGTTTAATGTCTTGTTGAACGTCGTGGCTGGCTTCGTGTACATCAGGTCCAGATGTCGGCTGCTGATCTCCACACCATTCTTCAGAACTTCCACAAGACTGGACTTGTCGGCAGTCACAGACTGATTGATGACGTTCACAACCGTCTCTTCCATGTCAGATTTAAAGATCTTTGCAAGCTCCGCCATGGTATCCGGCTGAGAGACGTTCAGAAACTCAAACAGCAGCTCACGGTCTACGGCAAAGAAACGGTCGAAGTTGACCGCTTTACGGATCCGATAGCCATTCACGGATTGCAGGTAGTCCATGATCTCATGCTGATACTGTTTTTCAGAAAGAATATCGTTCATAAATTCCGATCCCCTTTTTCGCCACATTTATTTGCTTATAAACGTATCGCCATCAATAATTTTACAATCGAAAAAATCAAATCTTCCCCCGCAGTCCTGATAATATTTTTGTGCGGCAAGTGTGATGATGAGGCATAGTCGCTGTACATTAACATAATAACTGCGAGTCACATCACTCTCTGATCCTTCACACCACATAGCGCAGGAGGCGTCTGTATATATATCAAACGTCTTCCTCTTCTCAATTACCAACGTGAATTGGTCGATCTTGCAGGAATCCTCTTTTATCTTATCCTTTTCTATACTCGGGGTCCCCTGATGCAGCATAGAGCAGCGCAGTTGATAAACCACTTCCCCAGACAGATATGGCATTTTGATGCCGCTTGGACCAGTTGGTATCTCTTCGAATTTTCCAATATATTCATCGAACCAATCAATATATCTTCTTCTACTGCCTTTTGAGGCGCCATATTCAGCCCTGGCGCAAATATCCGGCAGAGTCAAGGCCAATGCGAGAGCCGCCAGATATGCTTCGGCATTGAGTGCCCCATTGATGTCCTCGATAATTCGCTCAATCATGCAACCGGAACCTCTTTTTTACCAGTGACATACTCATAAATTACGGATTTCTTATAGGCATCCAGTGTATCGAGCTGTTCCTGCTTCTTGCTGATAATACTATCAATCTCAGTGCATTTCGTGTCAAGAAAATCGGCGATACAATGTTGCTCAGAGAGTGGCGGCTGAACTATTACAATATTTTTCATATCCTGCCAACCTGTAGTCCACAAATCATCAACAATGCCATGTCCCCACTTGTAAAATTCATCAGCAAACTCCACTGTATGAAAAAGCCAATCGTAATATCGAGGGTTTGCACCCATAATCGGGTATAACACTATATTTATTAACGATACAGAACCGTCATATTTTGAAATCCCGCAAGAACCGCGCCTATCCGAACGACTGTTAATGACAAAATCACCCTTTTTGACTAACTTACGGGCATCATGTGCATTCGTTTTAGCCACCGTATCTAATTGCGGTAAGATACCTGATTTAGTTACTGAAAGTGGCTGATAGTCAGCATCACTTACTTTTTGTGTTCGGAGCGCATATAAGTTTCCTATTCTGACCAATTCCCAATGAGCAGGGATCTCTCCAACCCATTCGATTCCACTATCCTTCATCACCACACCAGAATCCAATCCCTTCGTTACCGTCTCGGTGATAACGGAACGCTTATACTGCTCCAACGTTTCAATCTCCGCCTGAATATCAGCGACCAGCGCGTCGATCTCGGCACACTTGCCGTCGAGGAAATCGGCGATATGGTGCTGCTCACACAACGGTGGCTGCACTATAACTATATTTTTCATATCCTGCCAACCTGTAGTCCACAGATCATCTACAATTCCATGTCCCCAACGATAAAACTCATCGGCAAACTCTGTCGTATGAAAAAACCAATTATAATATCGTGGGTTCATATTTATAATTGGATATAAAACGGTATTTATCAAAGATACCGATCCGTCATACTCGGAAATACCACAAGATCCTCGTCTGTCAGACCGACTGTTAATAGCAAAATCCCCCTTTTTTACCAATTTCCGATCATCATGCGCATTTGTTTTTGCAGCTGTTTCTAATTGTGGCAATATGCCAAGTTTTGTGACCGAAAGAGGCGGATAATCCCGATCACTTACTTTCTGTACTCGGAGTCCATATAAGCTTCCAATTCTGGCAAATTCCCAATCTCCAGGAATTTCACCAATCCATTCAATCCCACTATCTTTCATCTGCCGCATAATAACTTCACCTCACCCAAACAGTTTTGCAACGCGCTCAGATACAGACCGTTCCAGCTCAACAAACCGCTTCTCCAGCTCCTCACTCGGAACCGGCTGCTGGTACTGGTAGAAATACCGTGTGAACGGAATCTCCGCCCCAGTCTTGATAACCGGATTCTTCGCCCCGACGTTCTCCTCCCAGAACCACTGCGCATCTGGGATATGAGGCAGCACTTCACGCTGCATATAGGTGTCGATATCTTCCCCGAGCTTCACTGTCTCCGTGTCTTTCGTTGCTTTGTCATACAGAACATTACCCCTCCTATCCTTCTGGACCTTGGCCTGCTTGTCCATGACGGACAGCCCGTCCGCGATCCTGTCAGCTAGTTTCTTATCAACTTCAAGCCCGACCAGAACTTTGTTCAGTACAGGCATAAACGCGGCTGGAGACATCCAGACAGCGTCCGAGATGTTCTGTGTGAGCCTGTCAATAACGGCATCATACAGCGGCTTCCTTTTCTTATACTCTGCCAGCTTCTTTTCATCCTTCGCACTCAGCTTCTCTGCCGCATTTTCCAACGCATAAACCTTCGCCTCGTCATACACACTGTTCAGGGCGCCGTCCATCAACATCGCATCGATCCGCTCCTGCGTAATAGCATAGCTTCTCTGCAGCGGCTGCATGACCGTATACTCCCGGTAAATAAACTCCGTATTGTCATAGATCTGACAAAGATCATTCTCTTCAAAGTCGGCATACAGCTTCGTGATCGCCGCGCGATCCTCGCGGCTGAACTCATTTTTCTTCGCACCCAGCGGCTTGCGCAGCTTATGATAAATATTCGCTGCATTGATCAACTGGATCTTTCCTTTTCTCTCCGGACGTTTATTCTTGGACAGGATCCATACATATGTAGCAATTCCGGTATTATAAAACAGATCCGTTGGCATAGCGATGATCGCTTCGATCATATCCTGTTCCAGGAGCCAACGGCGTACCTGGGATTCTCCTGAAGATACGCCGCCCGTAAACAACGGTGAACCATTTTCAATGATCGCCGCCCTTCCCAGCTTGTCATCCATCTTTGCCACAGCGGACTGCATAAACAAAAGCTGAGAATCCCCACCGCTGGGGAGGCCGGCCCCCCAGCGGCCGTTGAATCCTTTTTCATACTCAGCTTTTACAGCGGTTTCCTGCCCATCTTTGGCATCAGCACCGCTCCATGGCGTCCCGAATGGGGGATTTTCTATAAGAAAACGCATCTTCACATCTGGGAAGCAATCCTCTTTCAATGTATCAGCATGGCGGAAATTATCTGCATTCTGGTTCTTGATCAGCATTTCCGCAAGTCCCACGGCATAAGACTGCCCCATGAGCTCCTGCCCAAATAAGCGGACATCGGCTGATGGATTAAAGTGTTTGATATAGGAATACGCCGTTGACAGCATGCCTCCTGTCGCACACGCCTGGTCGCATACCGTGACGACCTTCCCATCATCGAAAATATCATCACATCCCTCTGCCAGAAGAACGGATACGAGCATCTTGATAATATCCCGGCCAGTGTAAAACTGTCCGGCATCCACATTCTGATAGAAACGGCCGATAAGATTTTCAAAAATATATCCCATCTTAATGCTGTCGAATGTCTCTATGGAGAGATCCAGCTCAGAAAAAGCTTTTACTACAGAGTACAGACAGCCATCCTTGTCCATCTTTTTGATATGGTCACTCATGTTCAGCTCACGGACGATTTCCTGCACATTGGATGAAAAGCGGTTTAAGTATTCCGTAAAATTTTCCGCCAGATGATCCGGGTCGTTGCATAATTCGGCAAGGGAATACTCGCTGGTATTATAGAACTGAAAACCGGAGATCCGCTGCATGGCTTTTGGCGGATAATTAGGATTTTTATCGTATGCCTCCACTACGTCCGTTTTTGTACGCTCCAGTGCGCATTCGAAGCGGCGGATGATCGTCATGGGTATGATGACATCTCCATATTTGTCTGGCATATATGAACCGCGGAGCTTATTGGCTATGCTCCAGATAAAATTCGCTTCATTTGTGATGTCAATGGGGTCATCATCCCACAATGCGTCCATAATCCTACTGTCAGCCATACTGCTCCCCTCCTGGTTGTATTTATTATATTATTTCTCGCACGTTTTCTATGTCAGTCATCCGTCAGGATCCCCTCCAGAACATACACCTCCTGAGGGGCTTCTTTTCCTTTCAGCTTCAACGGCTCGGGCAGAGGCGACGCCATGATCCTGCCCTTCAGGCTGTCATAGACCTCCCGGGACAGGTACACGGTCCCGCCCGGCGCGTTCGCTTCCAGCCTGGAGGCCGTGTTCACGGTGTCTCCGATCGCGGTATAATCCATCCTCATCTGGGAACCGATGCTTCCCACCATCGCCTCCCCGCAGTGGATCCCGATCCCAAAGGCGACATCGCATCCATACTTTTCCCGCAGCTCATCCGAAAGCGGCCTGGCCCCCTTACGCATGGCGTCTGCCGCCCTCACGGCTTTCATGACATGATCCTCGCACGGAAGCGGCGCTCCCCAGAAGGCCATGGCGGCGTCTCCGATGAACTTATCCAGCGTTCCCCCATTTGAAAGGATACAGTCAGAGATCATGGACAGATACCGGTTCAGGATCTCCACCACCTGGCCGGGATCCAACTTTTCCGACAGCGGCGTGAAGCCGCGCACATCCACAAAGAGTACCGCGATCTGCGAAAGATGCGCCTCCAGGAGCAGCTCCCCATCCCCCCGCCGGATGATCTCGGCCACGATCTCCGGGGCGAGGTATTTCTTGAAGATCCCCGTGATGCGCTTCGTCTCCAGCAGCGCCATCGCATAATTGGCCGCGAGCCCCGCGATATAAAGGGCCAGCGCCCCCGCTGGGAACCAGAGGACATGCAGGACCCAGCCGAAAAGGGCATACAGGGCATAGCACAGCGCGGTCCAGGCAGCGCATAAGATGAGGAACGCCGGCAGAGACCGTTTTATCGGGCGCTTCCAGAATAACACCCCGCCTGCCAGAAGGAGCAGGAACAGAACCACCGCTTGAATGCCGTCCGGGATCTCTGCGGCGTACTTTCCGCCAAGCAGCGCCTGAACAGCGTTTGCCTGTACCTCTACGCCGTACATCTGACTGGAGTGGTCAATCGCTGTGAGATACGCATCCTGCAGCCCGGCAGCATACGGACCCACCAGCACGATCTTATCCTTCAGCCGTGACGCCGGTACTTTTCCATCCAGCAGGTCGATGACCGAAATCCCCTCATAACGGTCTCCCGGCCTGCCCGTAAAAGGAAGATACCAGAATCCCCTGGCGTCCACCGGCGGTCTTTCTATCGGATCCAGACCACACACCTCTGTAAACCTGTCAGCGACTGCCAACGCCAGGGATGGGATGCGGCGTCCATCGGGCAGATCCACATACAGAAGCTGATGCCGGAGGATCCCGTCACCGTCCAGCATGCAGTTGACGTGTCCCGTTTCCACGGCCCCCGCCAAGCTTTCATATGGTTCATCGTAAGCCGTCACGGCGAAGCGGTCCAGGGTATCGTCCTCTGTCACGGCCGTCCCGTATTCTGCCAGCGATCCGGCTATGACATTCCCATATCTCCCCGCGGCCTCCGCAAGGCGCAGGTCCCCTTCCGGATCAGACGCGCCGGAAAAGACGATGTCTAGCCCGATCACGGACGGCAGACTGTTTTTGTCCGCATTCAGCGCCTCCACCACATCCGCCATGGCGCCCCTGCCCCAACTGCCGTACGGCCCCAGCGCATCCAGGGCCCGCTGATCGATGCCGATGATGACGATATCCTCCAACGGGGATGTGCGCTGCTGATAGACCGCATCGGAGATCCATCTGTCCGACCGGCCAAATACGCCGGCGACAGCGGCGAGTGTCAGAAGTGCCGCCGCAGCTATAATGAACTGGTGTTTTTTCAGAAGCCTTTTCATCTCTCTGTTCCGCTGCCGCTCTGGTCCTCATCCTCTGTGTTTATCCAGCACCTGCTCTTGATGAACAGGTCCGTCAGCTCGGGATCCAGCTTTCCTTCTTTGTTCGCCATCTCTTCCAGTATGTTCAGGGCCCGTGCGATGGGCATGCCCTGCTTATACGGGCGATCGGAGGCTACGAGCGCGTCGAACACATCGAGGATTGTGATGATCCGCACCTCCTTCGGGATTGCGTCTCCCGACAGGCCGTTTGGATAACCGCTGCCGTTCAGGAGCTCGTGGTGCTCCGACGCCCACTGGCGCACATGGGACAGTTTTGGAGGAAACGGCATCTGGGCGAGCAGCCGATCCGTTACATTTACATGCTCTTCCATGATGCGTCTTTCCGCAGCAGACAGCGTACCTTTGCGTATGCTGAGCAGATCCATCTCCTCCGCTGACAGCCAGTTCTGCAGGTTCCCGTCCTCGTCCTGATATCGGAGCGCCCGTATCTCCCGAAGCTCCTGCAATGTCTCCGGTGTCTGGAATCCTGCGTTGTTTGCCCGTTGAACCACAACTCCCGCCCACTTCGTCCGCTCCATGAGGGCCTCGTACTCCGGACGGATCATCTCCCCTTCCAGGAACCGGATACGGCTCAGCAGGCGGATCCGCTCCATCCGGTTCTGGATTGCCTTGACCTGTTCCGGGTACAGGCGGCGCATTTTGTTCATGACCCTTAACGGGGTGACCATTTTCCCGATATCATGGAGCCAGATGCTCATGAGGATCTCCTCTTTGTGATCCTCATCCAAGTTCATGGCCCCCATCTGATCCAGATAATCCAGGAAGCGTCTGCCGTACTGTGCCATATGCCTTGTATGATTTCCGTTATACGGCGTCCTTTCATCTATCGCGCCTGACATGACCCTGACGAACGCCTGAAGCAGGTCCCGGATCTGGGTTGTATAGCGAGCGTTGCGAATGGTTAGCGCCGCCTGTGACGCGATGGATTCCAGGACCAGCGTCATCTCCGGCGCGAACGGGCAGACATTGCCTTCTGCATCCTGTGCGTTGATGAGCTGCAGAACGCCGATCTTCTCCCCGTCGCGGCCGATCATCGGCACAACGAGCATGGACTGGGTATGGTATCCGGTGATGGCGTCGTAGGCCGTCGGTCCGGTATACCCGCTCTCGCTGACGTCGTCGATCCGGATCGTCTTATTCTCGATAAGGGATCTGGCGCAGACGTTCCCCGCCTCCAGCGGCACAGGCGGGATATCCGGCTCCTTACCGTTCCTGCCAGAGAATGTATGCAAAGTCTTGTTGCGCATGATCCGAAAATGCAGGCAGTCGTCCTCCAGGATATACAGCGTGCCAGCGTCGCAATGGGCGATATCCATCACACAGATGAGCACCTGCTCCAGGAGCTTATTGTAGTCCTGTTCGGCCGACAGCATGACGCCTGTCTCCAGGATCTTCTGCATTCCTTCTTGGGTCATATCTCAAACACCATCCCTTCCCTGGCGAAAACCACGTCTTTTTTCTCCCGAACACGCTCTTCCATCGCGTGCAGGCGCTCATCGTCATATTCCCAGGAGTAATGCGACATGAGGATCCTCCCGACACCGGCCATGCGGCCTATCCGGATCCCGTCCTCCAATGTGGAATGTCCCCAGCCGGGATGAGCGGCGCCGGCATCGTAGGCCGCATCCCAGACCAACAGATCACATCCGGACGCGAAATCGATGAATAGATCCGTCTCCTGTCCGTCCGCCTCATAGTCAAGCGCATACACCAGACTCTTTCCTGCGCCGTCCAGCCGGTATAGGAACCCGCCGCCGGGGTGTCTGGCATTCATCGCGCTGACACATACATCCCCGACCTTATGAAAGAAAGCATCCGCCGACACTGCCTCATGGAACCTGAGCGCCGCGCCGCCCTCTTTCAGGCTGACCGGCCAGTACGGCGGACGCACGGCCGCTTTCAATGCGTTCCTCAGTCCGGCGGGTCCGTAGAAGTGGACGATCCGGTCCTTATCCAGCAGAAAGGGCGAACCGAACAGGCCGCATATATGGTCCATATGCAGATGACTGATAAAGATATGCAGTTCCTTTTCCGTCTTCAGGCTGTTCCACAGCCGGATCAGTCCGCTCCCGGCATCCAAGACGATCATGTCTTCGCCGCTCCGGACGGATATGCAGGACGTATTCCCGCCATAGTCCATGTGCCGCCTGTCCGCCATGGGGAAGGATCCCCTGACGCCCCAAACGGATATTTCCCATGTTGTATTCATTTTTCGTGCCGCCTTTTCTGTATTTTATCATATAGAAATGACAAAATCTATATTTGCGGTGAACTCTTCCGGCCACTTCTGGACAAATGAGGCGCCGGATAAGGCAAGCCTATTCGTTATGCCGGCTCCGGTATCCGTCCCTGACCCGGGGCCGGCGATGCTTTACAGGATCAGCCCATCAAAGTCCAGATAGGTCCATCCCCAATATTTCACCAGCTTTTCTGCGAAGTTCTTCGAGCTCCTCCGCATACTCGCTTCCAACTTCGGAAAGGATACAGGAATCCATCTCACGGATGCTATCCCAATCATCCATGTGGACTATGTCTCTATGCGCATAGTACCACTGCCATCTCCAGTTTTCCAGGAGTTCAGCAGCCATTTCATATGGGGTACGCAAAACGGCATCAATGGTAATTCCATTGGCCGCTTCCATACTGCTCTCGGCGTCAGGGTCATAACTGCCCGTGACCACGATATACCCCAGGCCATCGATCCTGGTCAGCCAATAATTCTGCGCTTTCCGGATCGACTCCGAAAACAGTTCCTGAAGTTTTTTGTACTGTGAATCATACATCATCAGTTCCTCTGTGTTTCTCATAGCAACATATTCCTCCTTTTTTTGGGGCTCCTGGTCCCTGGGGAAATTGTGATGTATATATGGAATTTTAGCAACAAAAAAAAGCCCCCGCCGGGGACAAATAGAAATCTCCTAAAATCACCGGAACATCATGCCGTCATCCTGTACCGGTTGGTTGAAAGGCGGCCGCAGGCGCCGCTTTGCTCACAGCCATAGACTGTGGAGCTGAAAGCGGCGGCCTGTTCCTCCCGTTTTTATTCGCTTCCCGACTCCGCCGGGTTCCTCGTAACGCCCCGGAAGCAGCGTCCTTCGATGATGCCGTCATGTTCCTTCCGCTCCCAATCACAGTTCTCAAACGGATTGTCTTCTGCGTGCCGGCATTCGTCGCACAGAAAGATTTCGCGTCCGCAGTGATTGCATTTGGCTACAAAACCCTGCTTTGCTGTGTTCCAGCCAGGCAGGACATTCTCGCCCTCACACCAGGGGCAGGTCTCAACCGCTTCGGTCTCAACCTGCTCGATCTTCTCCTGCTTCTGTTCCTGCATCACCTTGCGGCACCGATCCAGATATTCAGAAAACTCGCACCCGGTGAGCGCGCCGAACATGCTCTCGACCGAAGCTTTGTCCGTGCTCCTCTCCCAGATATAGAAGATGTCCTGCGCGATCCCGCTGACTTCGTAGTCACATTCATCGACCAGATCCGCGAGTACTGTATCTGCATCGGCCACCTTCCCATCCGGCAGGTCCCGTAGCAGTTCCCTGACCTCACCGATGAGCGCTTCCGTTTTGTCGGAATCATCGAAAAGGCTGACAAACTCCCTGCCTTCCGGCCGCTGATTGGCAGTCATGATGTCCGGAAGGAATCCATCGTACTCTTCCGGCTCGACCTCCGGGATGATCCCCTGCAGGAACCGCTTGGCAGCGCCTTTGGAGCCGCCGTACGCCCAGAAGGCGTACTTGATCAGATTGTCCAGCAGGTCCCACACGAAGTGGTTGTCGATGCCGCTGAACTGGTTTGACAGATAGTTCAAAAATTTGGAATTATCCATTCCTTTCCTCTCCTTTCAGTTTGCCTTGTATATCCAGTTGCCTACCCGGACGACGTCGCAGGAATATCCCCAGAAAAGCTTGCGCATGCCTTTCACGCTCCCGCTTGCATGGATGCACGGCCTGTTGACGACATCCTCGCTGCCGCCGGCATTCACCCACTCTCTGAGGGATTTATAATATCTTCCCTTTTTCTTTGCCATCACTGTCTCCTTCCCGGCGCCGTCACGCAGCCGCCGCTTCCTTGATGGTGATGTCTTTAAGCGTATCTCTCCATGCGCTCCTGCACATGGCGTAGACGCTGCAGACATCGTACCCGTACTTGATCTGACCGTCCGCGCGGATATCCCAGATGAGGTCCAACGGGATTTTCACATCTTTGCACAGTTCAATCTCCAGCACGGATCCGCCGCCGTTCCACTGGTTGAACAGTCCGCACATGGTGTCCTTACCCAGCGTGATGGATCCCTCGGAGCGTTTATTGACCGCCTTCTTGATGGTCAGCAGATCAAAGAGCGGCATCTCGACCAGGAACGTCAGCGTGGACATGGCATTGGTCATGTTCTCCAGCTCCTGCACCACGCTCTCGACGAAGGCATCCGGCTCTTTTTTACGCTCAGCATACTCTCCGTCTGGGTATCCGTTGGCAGTCTCCCTGACAGCCTTCAGCACCTTCTGAAGCTTTCCCTGCTGTTTGGCGAGCCAGCGTATGGATGACGTTTTTCCGAGCTCCCCGGAGTATCCGCCCCAATAGTTCAGGGCGTTGTTCTCTACAAAATCGGTGCTCGCATCTCCGGTATCCAGAAGGATGTTGACGCATACCTTCTGATTGAAGTGGTCCTTTGGGTAGTAGAAGAACACGTTTTCAAAGAACCAGTCGTCGATCTCATTCTCGTGTTCATTCCATACTGCCAGCTCCTCATCTGAAAGGGCCTTTCTGATCTGGCTTTCCAGATCGCAGCGGCCAAAGTCCATAGTATAATCTGATGCCCACTCGTTGAGCATATCGTCCAGCGCTTCCTCCGGATCCTCCGCCGCCGTGATCTCTCCGATGGAAGAATCGGAAAGCTGATCCCGGTAGTCGCAGTAGATTTCAAATGAGAAAGTGCCGTCATCGTCCTCGATATCCGGATACATCTCCTCCCGGATAACCTGTTTGATCCGCTCGATCAGTTCTTCTGCGTTCATTTCTTTTCTCCTTTCGTCGTAAATGAAAAAACGGGAAGACCATGCAAAAACACAGTCTTCCCGCCTGTTTGGTTCAGTTCTAAGCGATCGTCAGGCAACAGATGCCGCTCCGTAGACCATATCCAGGTCAAAGAGCCGGTATGTGCTGTTTCCAATATTCGGATTTCTGTAGATCGCCCGTAACGTCATAAAGTTATGGACCTGTGTGGTATGTTCCTGTGCCTTTAACAGGCCATAACACCTTTTCAGGTCAATGTCTTTCCGCAGTGCCTGCATGGTATCGAGGAAGCGTCCTTTCGCGGTCTCCTCAAAATAGCATTCCGGCTGTCCATATTTGAAGACGAACACGCTCTTGGTTCCATCCTCAAAATCGATGATGTACCGGCAGCCCTGCAGGTGTTCCGCGGTGGATGCTTTAAATTCTCTCGCCCGGCGGAATACAGCCGGGATCACGGCATATCTGACATCGGGACCAAACATTTCTTTTCTGATCTTCATAATTATCTCCTTCTCCTGCCGAAGCAGGTCTCCTTTTGAATCCAAGTTGACAAGTGTACAGTCCCCCAGCGGCGCGAAGCAGCACCAGGGGACTGTTTTCAATATTCAGTTTTCTTTTGAAGGGACCCGCAGGCCGGAACGCTCACCAATCCATACGGCGCTGCCGCATGATCCGATAACATTCCTCTACGGAAGTCTCCTCTTTCTTCATCCGCCGGATGTCTTCAGCCGTGATGTACGGCATCTGTTTTGCCACGCGGATCGCATCATACTTTTCTTTAGCCATTTTTTGGCTCCTCCTTATTCTTATCATTCCGGATAAGCGGTGCGCACGAAGATCTTCGTAAGGCAGCCGCCCTGATCCAGCTTTTTCCCCAGCACGACAACGATCCTGTCACAGATCAACGCGCCGGCTTCCCAATCATGCCTGAAATCCTTCAGGAATTTCTTCCCGCAGGCAGGCTGTTCGACTACCAGACGCAGGTCCTCGTCTCCGGTCATCTTCATCCAGGCGAGCAGTTCAGTGGAATCATAGAGGATATCCGCTACGATCTCGACGATATCATCGCCCTCGTTGAAGCATGAAGCCCCACGGACCTTTTCCGCCCTGCATCTGTCTTTCAGTTTCTCGTCATCCTGGAAGGAATGCGCATAGACCGCATGCTCCAGGCTGCCCAGGCTGTCGATACACTCCTCGATCAGCCCGTAAAAATACTGCAATTTCGACTGCATAACCGCAGCCCTCCTTTCTTAGGCAATCTTACAATACTGCCCTTTCAAAAAAGATCTTCTCGCTCGCAAGAATGACCCCTGAGACGTTCTCGTCGATATCATCGCGGGTGAGAAACCGCATGTTGCCTTTATCGGAGTGCAAAAGCGCTTTCGCTTTCCTCTCGACCCTCCGATAAGTTCTTCCGGAAATATCGGCCATGAGCCGACAGCCGGATTGATCCTGGGTCAGGGCATACCGCCGGACTCCAAAAAAATTCAGGGCCTGCGCGTAATAGGGAAACACATCGCACGGGACCCCGAACACTCTCCTGCTGTCCGCAGGGTTATTCTGTTTTTGTGGCTGTTTCATCAGCCGTCCTCCTTTCTTTTCGGGACAAAAAAAAGAGCAGCTACAAAAAGTAACTGCTCTAAAAAAAACTATGCCCTTGATAAAATTTATTTACAATATGAGTATACCACACGAGCCTTTTGAAGGCAAGAAAATTCTTCGGATCTTGCGGCAGAAATGTCCAAAAAAAGAACGCCTTCCGAAGAAAGCGCCCTTTTCCACAAACTTTTTTCAGGCCCACACGGGGATACTTCTCAATGTGTGGTCCTTATCGACAGCGGAGATCACATACTCGGCCTTTTTGAAGTTTTTGCGAACTTCCTTCCATGCCTTTACACAGTCCTTGACTGTGGGCATTTCGAATGACCAACTGTCGTCTTCCGTCTCAAAAAATGTCCCGCAGGCGATGATCGCCATAAATGCGGTCATCCTGTTGCCAGGGACAAGGCGACGGCGGCTCATAGCGCTGAACCATTCGGCAAAATATTCAGGAGCGGTTGTGTTGGGAAATCCCCATACTCGCATCTGCTCCATTACGGTGCTGATCAGTTTTTCTTTCATTATTTTTCCCCCTTTCTGCACAAATCGCCCACAGGAATATAGCCTGCAGGCTGTTTTCAGTCTTTCCCCTCATCAGGCTCCGAAGTGCTGCTCCCTGACCCTGTCCTGAGAATCCCAAGTACGGATCCCGCGAGCAGGATCAGTCCGGCGGTGAGCCAGGACATGCCCCACATGCCTATCCCCCTGCCCTGCAGGGCGAGGGCGTAAGCCAGGGTGACAGCCTCCATCATCGCGCCGGCCGCAGTCCCGGCATATAAGGCCCATTTGCATCCGGCTATCTGGAAGCATAGGATTACTGCCGTAAAGACAAATACAAAAAATATCGTATTCATCTCATTTCTGGAGGGGTAAGACACCCCTCCAGTACCTCCTTTCTTTCAGTCCAGCATCGGAAGCATCTTCCGCTGCACATCCGTCGCGGTCCCGTCCGGATTCGCCATCTGGGAGATTCCGATGGAATATTCCAGAAAGTCCATGATATCCGGCGTGGTGCCGTTGTTGTACTGCTTGTCGGTCTTCAGGACTGCCTCTTCACGGCTCCCGGCCTCGACCAGGACCGTGATCGCAGTCGTTTCTTTGATCTCAACAGAAAAGAGCATTTTTTCTCCTTTCCTCAGCAAAACACAGGGAAGAGATCCTCATTTGCCATGTCGAACGACGAATGCGCCTCTTCATATGTTATAGGCGAAACCTTCGATACAAAATCATAGCCCAGCAAAAGCAAGCTGTTCTGACAAAACCTTGTTGCTTCCGCCGGTGTCGGCTCCCTTGTTCCGATGATGCACATCTCACAGTCGGAAGTATATTCATTTGCATTGCCCTTTGCGAGCTGAAGCTTATAATATTTTCTCATTTCTATCCTTTCCCCGGCGCCGTAAGGCGCCGGTATGCTTCGATTCCTGCTCAACAAACCGGTGTCTCAAAAAAGTTATCGATTACCTTGACATCGAACTCGGTCTCGCTTCCCTGTTCGTTTCGCAGGACATAGGCTGTTCCGGTCTGGCGGATCAGGTCATATTCAGCGCCTCTGCGGAATGCCAGCGCAAACTTCGTCGCCATCAGCCGTCCGGTGAGCGCGTCACGCTCTGCCTTGATGCACTCGGAATAGTCCCGAATGCATCTGAACTTCTGCGGGTTCATTTCTGCTCCGCCCTGCCAGAATTCTTTTTTCTGCATCTCCTCGCTCCTCCCTACTCGATGACCTCGTGGCGTTTATATCCCTCCATCTTCGACATTTCTGTCTTCTCCCACTGTTCCTCCGTATAGAAGAACGCGCAGTTGATGCATTTCTTGTGCCGATCCGGATATTTTTTCCGGAACTTCTCATGCGCCTTCTGCAGAGTTGCCGCATGCACCTCAACATAGCCGCCGTTGAAGGGGAACCCGGGATCGGAACCGAAGGTATAGAAATACCGGTTGACCGGAGCGTCGAAGAACTCCTCCACGCCGGTATGGATATGGCGGTCGGAATAATCCTCCTGGCTGACATCGCTCCATACCCGGGTGATCAGGGTGCCGCCTTCTACGTCTGCCTCGGTAGACGTATACTCAATGAGCGCAAGCGGAGCATCGCAGTCAAAAGTGTCCCTGTGAAGATCGATATAGATCCCCGGGTTTTCCGAGTTGTTGGACGGATAGGCGATGAGCTGCCCCAGAGGGGTATCAGCAGTCAGCGGTTCCTGTGCTTTCCCGTCGTCCTCGTCCAGGCCGAGAGCCACTGCAAATTTCTCCGCCAGGATGTCATGATCCGCGCCCTGGATGAAAACGGTATCCTCATCGCCTGTCTTGTCGGTCAGCCAATCCTCCACGACATCGATCAGACGGCCGATGAGCTCTGCTCTTTCTTCTTTCTTCATAAATTTTCGCGCGGCAGAACATGTCCGCCGCGCATCCTCCTTTCAGTCTTGCTTTTTTCCGCAGTCCCTGCAGATCACTCTTCCCTGCCAAAGACAACACGCTCGGCAAGGTCTTCGAGGGCAGTGCAGCGGGCGGTCAGGTTCTTGATAGTGTCCTCCTGTTCCGCAGCCGCTTTCAGCTTTTCCATGTCCTCCTTCGTGATCTGATACTCATCCGCATCCTCGCAGACGGCATCAATGGCGTCATACAGGTCCTGCATGCTCCAAAATTCCTCGTACCATACCGGATCGAGCTGCAGGAGCCGGTGCATATCGCTCAGATTGTTCAGAAGGCACATGATCCCTTCCAAGGGCCTCCGCTCGGCACTGCCGTTGTCGATGAGCTCCTGAAGGGCGAGCCTCTGTTCGTCCAATGCGTTCTGGTCCAGTTCCTGCACGAACTTGTAGAGTTCCATCGGATCCTCCTCTCACTCCGCGAAGCTGATGATGCTGCTGCCGTCAACCGTGGAGATCTGCGTATCGCTGGTCACTGGACGAAGCCCATGCTTCGCGTAGAGATCAGCCGGGATGCTTTCGCTGAAATACTGGAAGTCGTGCCAGTCATACATCAGCGCATCGGGATCCGCGTTTTCATGGGTCTGCAGGTACTCCTTGATCACTTCGGTCAACGCATCCATGCTTTCCGATTCATTGGGATGGGCTGTCAGGAAGTCATACACGGCCACATCGGTAGGATCGGAATAATCTTCGATCACCAGATGCCAATCCCGGGATTCGTTCATCGGCTTCGGCTTCGGCTCTTCACTATCTTCAGGAGCGAAATCGAAGGTCGGGCAACTCTGCCTTTCTTTACAATCTTTCAGCCACTCCCGCACTTCCTTTGTCCAGAACTTGACCCCGTTCGTGGCGGTTCCATCCGAGTAGATGATGCCGTTCTCACCGCGGATCATGAAGATCTTATATCCGGCGCCGTCGCTGGACGGCGTGAACCGGAAACAGGTCGGCTCATCGGTCGGGAAATACATGTGAATGCACTTTCCGTCCTCCGAGTACTTCTGTCTCATCTGCCTGAAGATCCAGTCTTCGAACTCTTTCAGGTTGGAAAAGTCCTGGACATTCTCGCTCTTGTGAGCATCGTCGTAATAAAGTTCATAATAAACAAACAACATGGTTTTTCTCCTCCTTTTTTCTCTCCGGCTTACTGCCGGGAATAAACTACGATTTTGTGGTACAGTACCTGCGTGATATCATCGCATCCGCAGTGTCTGTCCACCCCCGCTATCAGGTTTCCATCCGCATCACAGAAGTCTGTGATAATGTTGGAAATATTGAAGTGGATCGCATGCATCAGTAGCGCTCCCTTCACCCGGACTACAGCCGTACCGCCCTCTTTCGCTAAGTGGACTTCAAATGTCCTGTTCTCGCGTCCGCGTATGGAAGCGGCGAGTTCCTTCTCCCACGGCTGGAGCAGATCCGGATCATTGAAATACCGCATAGTCTTTCGATAGTCGATGACCTGTCCTTCAGGGGCAACCTTACTTAAAGGTCCCCGATGCAATCTTGCTATTTCATTGTCAACAGCAGCTTCAACCGACAGGTTCCCGACAAGGATGTTTCCAAGCAGGTCTATATCCTTGGATGCATAGAACCATAACCGCTGAGGCTGAATCCCCTTGATCAGACATTCTCGTGCGCGGAAATAAGCGTATTTGTCGTTATTGTCCTGCTCCTCTTCAGCTTCCCCGCGGTCAGGAATCTTCACAAGAAGGCATTCCCAGCATTTCTGCGCCAACTCTTCCAGCACATCTTCGAGGAGAGGGATATCTTCTGCCTGACCAAAGGGCGCATTTTTGAAATACACCCGGTCATCCGCCTTTACTGCGGCCATGATCGGAGCACGTCCCAGACACGGGATATAGTCCCTACCGCCATCCATGATCTTCATATCGGCGGCGTAATACACCCTGCCCCTGGGTCCATACGGATGCGACATAACAGTCCAGGCATTTTCCCTGTCTTCTGTTTTTAAGACGAACGTATCCTGTTTCTTTGCGAGTTCCGCAAACTTCTCATAAATGCTCATTTTTCTCCTCCTTTCACGGCTACTGCCTCTGCGCCGCACTTCTCGCAGGTCCAGACGTTGTCATCATCGGGCTCAGCCAAAGTCTCATCTGTGGAGAGTTCCTCGATGAAATTACCTTCCCCGTCAACAATCCATGACTGCACGACGTGTGCTGTAGTAATAAACCTCTCTGTGTTCCCACAACACGGGCAAATATGCCTGCTCTTCATTAGTTTTCCCTTTCTCCCACTTTGGGGTGAAATGGTGCACACTTTTCTGTTTTTCTGCCCTTCTCAGGACTCCTCCTTTCTTTTTTTTAAACAAAAAAAGAGCAGGCTTGTGAAAGTCTGCTCTTAAAGAAAATTATGCACCTGAATTAAATTTTTACAATATCAGTATACCACTGATCTTGTTGTGGTGCAACCAAAATTTGTCTGCATTTTTTTCGAGAATTTCGAGAATTTTAGGGAGAGATGAGCCATTTAGTTCCTATCTCTCCCTGTTTTAAGGCAGGTTATTTCCCGACAGCCCCGGCTTTTTATAATACAACCTCTTTGCCACCTAGTATTTCTTCATACAGTCTTTTTGCTTCATCTTCACCTTTTGCAAATCTGAACACAGAAGCTGCAACATATTCTTGTGACAATTCAAAGGACTTCCATCGTCTTCCAAGTCCCTGAGCTGTCATTCCGGTAGTATTACTACCGCCAAATATATCTACAACTAAATCACCTTCATCAGTTAGGAACTTTATAAAGAACTCTGGCAGCGCCATTGGAAACCTGGCAGGGTGCCCTTTTACGCCCCATTTCTTGCAATAGCGAAGATACTGACTATTACTTTCACTATTAGGAAACCGCAGCATATTTGGCGGAATTGCACCTCCATTATTCTTGGCCCATGAATCAATCGTTAGAACATGCCCGGAAGGACGTTCTACACTCGGGCCTTTTATATAACTTTCCGGATGAACAATAAGATTCTGCATTCTACATGAATAAGGTGTTAGAACTTTACGTACATCCGCTCTGCACTCCCGCGGATTTTTGCAAAGCCACCAGACAGTATTTACAGACGTTTTTGCTCTTAATTTTCTCTTATTCACCCACTCGATTGGCGCCGGTAACGCTGATGGGTTATGCCAATAGAAGGGTTGCGCCAATTTGAATCCAATTTCATCGACCATTTTAATAAGTACTCTAAACTGATATAAGCTATATGAAGGTTCACCCTTTTCATAAGCACCTCCTATATCAATTACAAAGCTGCCATCATCTCTTAATTTCTGAAACACTAATCTGGCAAATTGGCACAGCCAATTAACGTAATTATCCTGCTCTTCATTTCCATAGGCTTTTTTCCTTTGCAAAGCGAACGGCGGACTTGTTATCACTAAATTAATGCTTCCATCTTCCAATTTGGCAAGCTCATCTAATGAATCGCCGCATATGCACTGACCAAGGTCCGTAGAATAACCGCTCATCGTTAAACCCCTTTCGTTTTAGAATAATCTTGCCTGTATCAAGATCAAAATACACAACAAACATTGTCTTTCCTTTCGGTTCCAGCAGCGTATCTTGTCCTTCTCACGCATCCTTTCTGAACCAGCCGCGCCCGATCTCAATCACGCGCTGATTGGAGCTGCCGCGCCAGGGAAGGTTGATATCCCGCTTCTCCTCTTCATAAGGACCGTCCACAAGGACATCCGCGAGTTTGAGGATATCGAGCGTATCCTTCTCAGTGCACATGAGCTGCTCCAGTGTATAACCGGTGTAGATCCAGACATCCTTGTCCGGGAACTTATCGTTCACGGCCTTTAAGAGCTTCAGTACATCGGCTCGGTTCCCGGGATACAGCGGATCGCCGCCCGATAAGGTCAGTCCGGTCACGTAGTCCTTTTTCAGTTCTTCCATGATCTCGGCCATCGCGCTCTCATCGAACGGTATCCCGCCTTTCGGGTCCCACGTCTCCGGGTTCTGACAGCCCCTGCAGTGATGACCGCATCCTGCCACCCAGAGGACGACACGGATGCCGTCCCCGTTGAGCATGTCCTCTTTGGTTATGTTGTGGTAATTCAATTTACTCCTCCTTTTCTGTTTTGTCAGGGAATGTTGCCCTTTTCTCCTCTTTTGAGTTCCTTGTTAAGTCCTCCGTGATTTGTTCGTACATTTGCTCTTTCATCTCATCAATCCGAACATCTTCCTGGACTTTTTGGTTAGGGAAAGCATTTCGTCTCTGCAACGCACGTTCATTCAATGGTGCAACTTTTTTGTGAATCGCTGTTTGCATATGAAAATCTCCATTCTCTTCAAATTTTGCCTAACTTAACCGTCCGCGCGTATTCCCACGCAGCCTCTTCTCCCTTGCGCTCCAGAACGCCCAGGATGGAATACCATATGGCATACATTATCTCCTTTGTGATGCTGACGTTCGGTCTTTCCTTTCTAAGCCGTTTGATCAAAAAGGAAAAGATCTGGTCTGCAGCGTCTCTTTTTTCCATATGAACCTCCTATCCGCCGACCGGTTTTCGACCGGCCGGCCTTTTCTTCTGTTCCTACTACTCTTCCTTTCGCGGATCCCCGGATGAACACATATTGGGGTTTCCGTCCATCCGTTACAGGAGAACTCCTTTTTCGCCGAGCAGTTCTTTGAACTGTTCCGGTGCCAGGTCAGGATATCGGGCGGCAAGGCTGTCGCAGTCGTCCGAGGCGGCTTTCAGCTTTGCCGGCGGTATCGGCGTCTGGACGTCTTTCGGCCAGACAGGCATGAGACTAGAGTAAGGGTCGTTTCTGGTTTTGTACCAGCCGCATTCGAGGCATTCCGGCGGAACTGTTTTGAGAAGGTGCGGCCCCGCCGTCTGCTAACCGAACCGTCCGCGCATATTCCCACGCAGCCTTTTCTCCATTTCTCTCCAGTTCCCCTAAGATGGAAAACCATATGGCTTCCTTCATTGCCTTGGTGAGATCCACGTCTGGTCTTTCGCGTCTATACCTTACGCAAACAAATGCATAGATCACATCTGCGGTATCTCTCAGATCCATGAAAACCTCCTTACCGCCGCCCGGTCTTTGACCGGCGCGGCTTTTTCTTCTGTTCCTTTTGATACAGCCTTCCTCCCGGACAGTGCAGGGACGCCAGGCGTGACTCATGTATCGCTGTCTCCTTGTTCGGGCAGGACACGGACCACAGGCTCCATCCATCTGTCAGGCGGACCCTGACGCCCCAGAACCCGCTGGGGAACCGGAACACGTTTGTCTTCATGCCGCGCCTCCTTTCACAAGGTCCCTGGCCGGGATATGCAGCGCCATGAAATGGGGCATCCTCTGACAGAGGTACTTGTCCTTTGTCTCCATGACCGAAGCGGTGACAGCAGCCATAAAGGTGATGTTCCGCTTGTGCATGAGGCGCCGTACGTTTGCGGCGGCCTCGGCGATGAATTCCTCATCGTCCTGCAGGAATGCATACTCCTGTTTGGAGAGGGATATATGCATGTTGATCTCTACCGCCTCCAGGTCGATCCGCTTCAGCTGCTCGCGGTAAGCTGCATAGAGCTCATCGTCCGTGAGGGTATAGGCGATACCGTTTCTCGTGATGACCATAAAAGCCTCCTTCTGCCTTCTCAGGCTGTTCTCTCCGCATGTTCCACGATCTGTTCCATCAACCGGTACAGGGTGCGGAAATAGTCGTGGTTGTACGGGTTCTCCGC
Organism: uncultured Eisenbergiella sp.; assembly: GCA_947627215.1. Taxonomy (GTDB): domain Bacteria; phylum Bacillota; class Clostridia; order Lachnospirales; family Lachnospiraceae; genus Gallintestinimicrobium. The sequence goes on along the minus strand of CANQVD010000031.1, from coordinate 17,947 downwards.
CGCCGCTTCAAGCCAACTGACGGCATCTTCCACTTCCCCGCGCTCGCGGCCGTCCAGGTCTTCCCTTCCGGCAGCCTTTGCCAGCGCCTCTGTGATCTCTTCCGCGCAGTACTCACATCTGAATTCTTTGTCCATCATGCCGTCACCTTCCCTTCCTTTTTCTCTGCTTTCTTCGCCGGTACAGTCCCCAGCACGTCCGTGACCATCAGCAGGAACACATCCCTGGCATAGCCGTTAAGCGGCGTTTTGGCGAACTTCCCGCAGTACTTTGCGTAGATAGGGTTCGCCTTCTCCACGAACATCTCTCTGGTCATCGAGCTGTCCTCCTCCACGAGCTGCTTCAGCTGACTGCGGCAGCTCGCGGCACACCGTGCAAGGATAGGGAGCGCCTTATCGACCGCCTCCATGTTCTCGACGAAACCGTTGGTCTGCTGGTTCAGCTGCAGGTTCGTGACCTCTGAAACCCCGTCCTGCAGGTTTTCCTGCATGAGCTGCATGATCTCTTTCGCGTTCATCATTGTGAACACACCTCCTTTTCTTGTGGTGTGCATTTGTTTTCCCGTGTTTTTCTGACCTTCTGGCCTCCTCCTTTCGTTTTTGGACAAAAAAAAGCAGATCCGTTCAGAATCTGCTAAAATGGGGGAAAATTATGCACTTTGAAAAATTATCTACAATGATATTGTATCATACAGGTACAAATAATGCAAGGATACATTTCGCGCAGGCTAAAACAGGCATTTCGCGCAGGCTAAAACAGGCTCATCTGCTCGAACTCCGGCGGCTGTACCGATAGCATCGGCGGTGTTTTGTACAGGGCATGCCCCGCGAATCCAAAGTCGAAGATCCAGTCGTTCAGCTCCGCCTCTTCCAGGAGCAGCGGCATCCGGTCATGCACGGGGGATACGGAGCTGTTCGCGCGCGTCGTTATGATGACGAAACGGTCGCCGCCCGGATCCCGGTCGAAGATCCCGGCCATATACATGACCGGCGAATCCGCCAGAAAGAACGTGGACTTTTCCTTGGCCGCGTTCCATTCGTAAAACTTCGCGGCAGGGATGATGCACCGCCGGTTCCGAAGCCCATCCCGGAACATCACGGATGTCGTGATGTTCTCCGCACGGGCGTTTATCACGAGCTGCTTTCCGTTGGATGCAGGGAATCCCCAGCACTTTTCGCCCAGGGAGATCCTGCCGTTCCTCCCGGCGAGTACCGCTGCCTTCTGGGACGGGCACACATCCCCGCTCGTCCCCCCGTATGCAACCGAATCGACTCCCTGCACGATCCGAAAGATCTCCTTGGTCATCTCCTCATTCACAAAAAACCGCCCACACACGATATCCTCCCCAAAAATGTTATTTTTTCTTTTTCTTCCAGACTTCGATCAGAAGGATTACAGCGGCTGCGCACACCGCAGAGATCACAACAACGGTGACACCCGCATGGATATGGCTTTCCTCTTCGACTGGCGCCTCTTCTGCTGAGGGTATTACGCTCTCGGTCTCCTCCGCAGTCTCCGTTTCCACAGTCGTCTCGCTCTCCACTCTTGTTTCGGTCTCCGTCTCAATCACGGACTCGGTTTCCGTTTCTGTCTCCGTGGCCGCTTCGGTCTCAGCTTCAGTCTCCGTCCCGGTCTCCGCCGCTGTTTCAGCCTCAGTCACCGTTTCTGTCTCAGTCTCCGCCGCACTGGTCTCTGTCACTGCTTTTTCTTCCGGCGCATCTGTCTCCTCGGCCGTCTCGGCAGGAGCCTCTGGTACAGAAGCCGCAGCCGTTTCCTGTGCCGGTGGGCTCTCAGCGGCGGGCGCCGGGGTGCTCTGCTGCGGCTGTTGACCTTTGTTCGGATCCTCCAGCCCATAGACGGAATATGGTTTTGTCTTCGGCTCCTGAAGTGCCGGACGCTGGAGTGCATCAGGCGGGACCAGCCCATGATCCACGCACCACTGCGCCCCCGCCATATCCAGACAGTCGTTGTCGATGAGCCAGTAGATGTCCACTGCGGCGAACTCTCCTTCCCCATTCTGGATCAGCCACAGAACATCGCCATAGCCAAAACTGTCTATGTAGTCCAGATAAAACTCCAGGAACGGCGACAATCCCTCAGCATGCACCGGCTGTGCCGTCACAAAGAAGGACAGTACTGCGGTCATCACAAACAGTGACAATCTTCTGATCTGTTTCACTTTTCTCCACCCTCACATTCCTATGCGCTAATTTCCAGTCTCACTTGTCTTCGTCGTCTTCGACCAGGACACCGTCGGACTCGTCGGTATCATCGACTTCGTCAGCGCACTCCTCCAGGTAGCTTATGAGCTCATCTTCATCGTAGAAAATGTATTTCCTTCCGCTTACAAGGATCGTAACCATGTTTTCTTTCCTCCTTAGGGATTGCAGTTCTTACAGGCTTGATAGCCTTTTGCGATCGCTTCATCACGACTGCCTGTGAAAACCTCTTTGTTCTTTTCCTTCATCTGCTTCACGCTCGCACAGGACGGCAGATGGAACTTGTGCGTGTTGGTGTTCAGGATATATGTCGTTCCGACCGGTACAGCCGTATCCGCCTTGGCGGGCGCGGTATTTGTCACGGCTGCCTTTTCCGTCCCGCTCTTCGCGGATGCGGGCGCAGCGGCAGGCACTGCAGCGGGCGTCTGACCGACAACGCTCTCGCCCGTCGCGTAATCTATGACGATCCCGGGCTGCACGTTATAGACGAATACGTTGAACAGAACGCCCTCCCCCGCATCTTCTACAGACTCCGCTTCCATCAGGACCCCGTCGGCCACCAGGTTTTTACCCGTGAATACGGGCGTTACGCGGTAGAGCACATGGTTCCCGGTCTCCTTGACGTAATCGGCCACCAGGTCCTCAAAGGGGAGCATCCCGTCCACGTTCATGTACCGGGTGCCGGTGATCAGGTTCTTCTCGTTGGCATTCTCTCCCGTCAGCTGATAGCCGATCAGATGGCATCTGTTGTACAGGTAACGGTCAGGGATGATGTCCGGGTACTTCACAGTATGCCATCCGGACGGCTTTACCTGCCCGATGCTGCCGCGCTCCTCCGTCGGCATCAGGTCCTTCCCTACGTTCGCGTATGCGGCGCCGCACCTGCCCAGCTTGTCGAGTTCGCTGTACGTCTCAAAGGACGTCGTCACCAGCTCATCGGCCGTGAAATACGGCACGTTGTCGTTGACCGCGACGAACGGGACGCCTGCATATGCCGGCAGGTTCGCCAGGGTAACGGTATCGCTCTGTTCCTGTGCAGCCGCATTCCCTGTCTTCGTGCCAGCGGCGTTTGCCGCTATCGGTACGGCGATGAGCAGGAGCATCATCAGCGAGATCAGAATCCTCCGCAGTCTGTTGTAATGGAATTTGCGCTTTTTGCTCATAATCTTCTTACCTCCTCATATGTTTCTAAGATGATCTTGTCGTGTGAGTATCCTGCAATCTCTTCAGTTTTCGTCAATCGCATCCCGTTCAGGAGCCCGGCATCGAACCAGACATCCGCCGGGTATGTCTTATCCCAGCGGGCCAGGACGATCTTCTCTATCCCGAATATCTCCCCTGACGGTCTTTCCAAGAAGCAAATCTCTCCTTTCCCGGCTTTGGACAGGAACGTCTCATCCACCCGGATGTACTCCCGCTCTGCCTCGGAGAACTGTCCCGCGGTATAGCCGTCCATCCAGACCGGATGCCCGTCCGCCATGCGGATCAGTTTCTCCCGCAGAATACGGTCCTGACTCTGGCGCCGTCCATTGAACAGCATCCCCATTTTTTGATCGACTGCAGCGAAAAGAATCATCAATCGCCCTCCGGAAGATCCACGTCTGCAAGGAACTTTCCCGTTCTGATATCCCGATGCCGAATACCTCTAGGCGTTTCCACCAGTTCTACCGGCTCGCTGTGCAGCGCGGTCCATCTGCCGCCGCGACCGTTCTTTTCTTCAATCTCGTTCAGGTTGTCAACGATGAAATCCAATATTCCTTTTCCCATCTTGTTTCTCCTTTTTCTACAGTATGCGCCTCGCCGCGCGGGCTGTCAATATCCGCAGCTCATTCCCCGTCCTGGGACTCTGCCGTCTCCTGTTCAGCGGTCTCTCCGACCGCCGCCGCGCTCTTTTTCTGCGCTGCCTGCCTGGACACTGCCTCGGCATGGCTCCCCACCCAGATGAGCCTTCCATGGACCATGAACCGCGTTTTTTTATTGCCGTCGCAGGTACACAGGGTCGTATACGTGCGGTACTTCGACTCCACCATCTCAGTCTCATACATAGGCTTGTCGTACATCGCATCCAGGAACTGCTCCTGATACTCCTCCGCCTCCAGCTCCACATAGAAGGCGGGACTGTCCGTTCTGACATCATGTACGCTGACGATCTTGTACAGAAGCGCCTCGTCCTTTGTATAGATCCAGAAATAAGGGTGCTCCTGATAATATGCCTCAGACCGGTAATCCTGCAGGCGCCCGAACATGGCTTTGCTTCGCATGTTGTGGCCCCAGACCAGCGTATGCATGTCATGGAAATCCGGCTTGTTCGCATTGTCGATGAGCAGGCATCCGTTGGAATTATACTCGCCGTAGAAGTTGTGCTTCAGGTAATAATCATCGCCGCTCTGCACGATCGGATAGTCCACGCCGACCTCCGGGCCCATATCCAGCCATGCCACATAATCAGGGTTGACGTTCTTTAAGTAGACGTAGTTGACGCCTTTGGCCCTTGGTATCCGCTCGTCATCCGGCAGCGGATTGGTGTCTCGTTCATAAACGCCGATCGGGATATCGATCGTCATCTCGGAGCTCAGGCTGCGGTACTTCTGCTCCCCGACGCGGTACTCAAAGATCCGCATGACGAGCAGTGCCATGCTGAGCATGACCGCCAGCGCCGTGATCCACAGGATGACGCCCTGACGCTCTTCTTTCTTTTTGACATCCCTGTCCTTCCATTTCAGTTTCCGCATGTCCTTACCTCAGATGGAGAACGCACTGCATGCGCCTGTTATCGTTTTCCTGTTTATTTATGATATCATTTTATCACCATTCCGGAGCATCGTCAATGTGGCCTGCACATCTTCGTCCCCACACAAAAAAAACGGACCCCGAAGGGTCCGCTTCCCGTTTTTTTCAGATCCAGCCGCCTTTTGCGGAGCCAGGCTCCTGCCGCCAGTTCAGCACCAGACAGCTGCGGAGCTTCCCGTTCGCCCAAAAGCGGGTCAGGTTGATGGTCAGATCGCTGTCCGTGTTCCCACGGCAGAGAGCATCCGCCCTGTTCCTGATCTGCCTGAGGCTCCGGCCGCTGACGCTGCCAAGATAGGTGCCCCCGGCGTAAATCTCTCCTCTGTACATTCCGATCACTTCCTTCTATTCAACCGCAGAAGATGTCACCATACGCGAGGGACTTTGCCATCATTTTCTGTTCGGCCCGGTTAAGCGCCCGGATATACGGAAAGTCTCCGCATTTCAGCGCAAATGCCTTCTCCAGCAGATACCCTTTTTCGACGAGATCGGCGATCACAGAGTTCACGAACTCCACCGTCTGCTTGTCCGTATGGCCGATCCCTAAGTTCATGTTCTTCAGGCGGAGCCCCGGTGCGACGAATCCTGCTGCAGTCTCAGCGATGTCCGCTTTAAGGCAGTAGTAATCGTACCGTCTGGTCCTGGAGCGTTTCAGCACTTCCTTTCGGGCAATGTCGATCCGCTCCTCCAGGAGCTTTGCGTACTCCTCATCTGACCAGGTATAGACGGTCTGGTACACGTCCACCCAATTCAGGCTGAACACTTTGGAAGTAGCCAGGGCCTCCGCAACGGCTTCTACCTCATTTTTGAGGACCGTCCCACTGAAGTCCTGCGGGTGCAGGTACAGGCTGGAATCTCCTTTCGCCACCTCCATGCAGTGTCCGCCGCGCTCATCGCGCAGCACATGCCAGCCGATGCCGGCAAAGATTCGGTCCGTCTCCGCATAGAACATCTTCCGGTCCTCCGGCTCAAAGGAAAAACGCGGATACGAATACAGCGGCGTGTGCACGCGGAAGTGGACAACCGCGTATTCCTCGCCGTAATCCAGATCGGGGTTCCAGTTGTCCAGAAGCCTGTCATCGGGCCCATACTGCGGCTCGATGTTGTTATCATGATATTTGATCTTTTCCATAGAAATTCCCTTTCCGGGCCCGCCGGAAGCGGGCCCTTTCAATCTTTTCCTTTCGGACTGCTCAGCGATGGCTCTTTGCCTTCTCGTCAACGCTATCATCTTCGCACTCTGCGAACTCACCGTCTTTAAGCTCGTACCAGGTGTCTGGCTTGATCGTTTCGCCATCTACTACCGCAGCTTTCCATGCGGCAAGATCATAACCAGCCTCTTCTCCGATCACGAGGATCGCGCCCATGCCGCCTTTTACACGGCATCCTACCCCACGGGCAACTGAAAGGCCATTTCTGCCGGTTTCTGAGCGTCCCCTGCTGGTGGCAGCCCCGTTCTCGCCGGCTGTGGCGGTTCCGTAATCGCCCGCGGTGGCATTTCCATTGCAGCCAGCAGTGGCGGTTCCGTGATCGCCTGCTGTGGCGGATCCCATATCGCCCGCTGCGGCTGCTCCGTTAAGGCCCGCAGTAGCGGCCCCGAAATTGCCTGCAGTTGCGGATCCATAATTGCCCGCTGCGGCGATCCCGTAATAGCCTGCTTCGGCGGATCCATAATTGCCCGCTGCGGCGACTCCATTATCGCCCGCTGCGGCTGTTCCACGTTCGCCAGCTGTAGCAGCTCCCTTATCGCCCACAGCTGCGGATCCGGAATAACCAGCAGTGGCGGCTCCGAAATCGCCTGCTGTGGCGGAACCGTAATTACCCGCATTGGCGGATCCTTTATCGCCCGCAGCGGCAGAACCCGAGACGCCCGCAGTGGCGGCGCCGAAAGCGCCCGCAGCGGCAGCTCCGCAATCACCCACGGTGGCCGCTCCGTAATTGCTCACGATAGCGGCTCCATGGTCGCCTGCTGTGGCGGCCCCGTAATCGCCTGCAAGTGCAACGCCTTTATCTCCCGCAGTGGCAGAACCCGACCCGCCCACAGTGGCAGCTCCCATATAGCCCGCAGTTGCGGATCCTTTATCGCCTGCAGCGGCAGAACCATAATTGCCGGCAGCGGCGGCTCCGTCTTGGCCCGTGATGGCAGCACCGTGCTCGCCCACCGTGGCCATTTTGGGATCCGTATGTTCCGTTGTCGTCCGAGCCCTTATGTATTCAACAGCTGCTTCCGCAAGGTCACGGATGCTCAAACGAGCTCCGATATGCATACGGGTGGACGCCACATTAGTATCGCCAGCATTATGGGAAAGCTCCCCATCCTGCGTGACTTCATGATAGACAGACTCTGAGGGAGGATAATAGGTGAAAATATCCAGAGGGTACTCGCAGGCATGCATTCCCCAATTCCGTGCTTTTGCCTTTGGCTCCTCATAATCCTTTCCCTCTTCATATTTCTTTCCGCGGCAGGTCATGTCTTTGTTTAAGCCTTTATAGCTTTTGATCATTTCATTCCTTTCCGGGCCTGCTTCCCGCAGGCCCTTTCACGAACCGGGCAAGGACGCCCGTGACTTTAGTCGTGGGATGAATTGCCCGGGTTTTGGTTTTGATAACTCCCTGAATCCAGTTTAAGCAACATATACCAATCCCATATTTCCGGCAAGTATCTCAGCCTGCCTGGCAGGGATGTTGATCCCCGGCATATCCGGGCTGAGATAGTACTGCCCATTCGTCCGCTGTCCGGTAACCACGCATCTCTGGCCCTTATACCTGATTATGAAACCTGGCAGCAGCCTTTTGGGATTGTTATAACGCCTCACGCTTTTCCTGACCGTCATACGGGAACGCATGGCCTCAGCAGCCTGGGTTCCGTACGTTTTGCAGGCTGCGGCGTACCAGTCCGACAGCGCATCGCCTTTCTGTTCGAACCGTTTTCTGCGGTTTTTGGCAATCTCTTTGCCGTCCAGATAATAGGTTCGTTCCCTCTGGTTGTTGATAAGCTGGCGGTCCTGCCTGCGGAACTGACGGATGTGGAAACACCTGCCAGGGACCTTTCGGCTGTTGTCCCTGCATACCGCGGCCACGGCTCCTGCGGCGATGCAGTACGCATCCACGTAATGTTCCTTTTCCGCGCCCATGGCTTCCCTGGCTTCCTTCGTCTTCCATCCCGCCGTGACTGACAGGCTGCCTCCCATCATGATGGAAAGTTCCTCCGCCAGGTACGGGATGATCTGATTCAGCACGGACAGTGCGCCGTATTCCTTGCGCAGCCCGGCTTTGATATTTCTGAGCTTTGCGGCGGCCTCTCTGTCCTTATGCACCCTGTCATGGCACTGTCTGCACAGGCCCGCTTTATTCGCAAGCGTGTCGCTTCCATTCCTGTGCCTTGCATATAAATGGTGCAATGCCTCGATTGGCCGTTTCCCGCATAAAAGACACTTCCCGCCCTGGATGGCGTTAAGCGCCTCCTTCTCGTCCGCATAGCCATGCATGGGGCCTCTGACGTATTCCGCGCGGTCCTTCAGCCTCCCGCCGGCCTCCAGTTCCATGAAGGCGAACCGGTTCAGCTCCAGGCAGATCCGGGTGACCGGAAGGATCTTCATGATCTTGCGTACAAGGTTCACATGTGTCTGCAGCAGCTGCCTTGCCGTCGGGGTCAGCCAACCGTCCAGCCTCTTCCGGTTGTTGAACCGCGCCTCCGTATTGATGATGTCCTTTACGGTAACGGGCGTTTCACATCCCGGGAGAAGTCGTTCCGCCTGTCCCCGCCGCATGACAGTCCCATGAGCCCTTGCGCGGCGCTTCCGCACGAGGCGTTCTCCCCTCCTGGACACCTGCCGATGGGATCTTCGCTCCGCCATCAGTTTCGGGATATCCTTATTGCGGGTCCCGCATTCGGCGGCATACAGGCATGTCCCGTCATCCGTCACGGCGGCAAGCCCGATGTTCGTCCTGCCTGGGTCGATCCCGAGGGTGACCGGATGTGTCGCCCTCGCCTTTGGTTCGTAATTCAGTTGGACCGTGAACGGCAGGGACGCAACTATGCGTACCCTCCCGCTTTTCAGCGCCTTGCGCACCCAGCCGTATTTTCTGGTCGGCATGAGCGGCGTCCCGTCCGGTGCCTGAACATATACATAATAATCCTTGTTATCCATTGCGTACTCCTTTAAGTGAGTAGTCGGGGATTGCTCCCCGTAAGGTTGTCATAGACTTGGACCGGCTACATCCCAGGGTGGAAATCTTGTCGTCAATCTCCAGTGGTAGGTGCCGGGGCACCATCCGGTTCCAATGTCTCTGCTCGGCTTCCCACGACAAAATCGGTTGCCTGTAACCAAAAGTAACCTTTGTCACAAGCTCGCGACTTTAGTCGTGAGAAGTTGACCATCCACTACTGCGGCTTTCCATGCGGCGAGTTCGTCGCTTTCCCTTTCTTCTCCGATCACGAGGAGCGCGCCCATGCCGCCTTTTACGCGGCATCCTACCCCACGTGCAACTGAAAGACCGTTCCTGCCGGTCTCTGACCGTCCCCTGCTGGTGGCGGCTCCGTTCTCGCCGGCAACATCAGATCCGAAATCGCCTGCTGTGGCACTTCCCTTATAGCCGGCAATGGCAGTCCCGCGTTCGCCCACTGTGGCTGTCCCCATATCGCCCGCGGCAGCGGTCCCATCATAGCCCGCAGTGGCGGATCCGAAATCGCCCGCAGCGGCGGCAGTACCGTGGTCGCCCGCAGCGACCACCTGGGGATCCATATGTTCCGTTGTTGTGTTTTCAACAGTTGCGTATTTTTTGTTCATTCTCTCATTTTCCTTTCTGGGCCCGCTTCCCGCAGGCCCCTTCACTTTTGCAGCTGTCATCGTTCAGGTGTGCACCTGATAGCGCCAGCCGCTCTTCTTGGTGTTCTCCTGCAGGATCAGCCCGCCGTTGATGCCGTAAGTCCCATCCATCCGTACCTCACGGAACGCAAAGGACTTATCCCAATCGGGAAAGAACTGAATGCTCCTGGCACCGTACCACTTGAAGTTATCGCGCAGGGCCTTTGAGAGTGCCCTCCGGGTTTCCGGCACCGACAGAACGTCATGGAGCTCATCCACTGCACCCGAAAAATCCAGTGCGGGAGCCGGGGCTTTTTCTGCCCTTGCCAGCAGGACCTTTTGCGCCGAGCCGCCTTCCAGGCTGATCTCGACCATTTCTTTCAGCTCCGCGTAGTCAATGCAGACCGTCTCCACATAGCCCGCGACGTTCTCGCAGCACTGCTGGTTCAACCATGTGAACCGGATCTCTGCCGTGTTCGCTGACCGCAGGTATACCTGTGCGAAGGAACGGATATCGTTTACGGTGATCCCTCCCTTGTCCAGTTGTGACAGCCGCAGTGCAGACATGTAGAACATGTGCGGCGACCTGTGCTTCCTGCCCGCGGTCCGAAACCCGACGTAGCCGTTCCCTGCAGTGATCTTGACTATCTTTCTTTCTTCCATGATAAAAGCTCCTTTCTTCGGCCCTTCAGCCGATCTTCCTCGAAACGATCTCCTTCTCCTTTTTGAACCGGTTGATCTGGTTAATCACCCTGCGCAGGGACCTGCAGTGAAAATCACTGCCGATCGCGAAGGATCCCGTTGCGGGATTGTTGTACACTTCCTTGATGTACCAGACACCTGTCTCCGTACGGCAGATGCGGTACATGCTGTTCTTGATTGTGCGGGAACGGTTGTCCTCGCTGAAGCTCGTGATCGTGATCGGATCTGAGATCATGCTCCTCCTTTCCGGAGTCTCGCCCCTTTGAAATCGCGTTGACCAGTGTGGTCATTGACAGTTGCTTATCTCCCATAGCGGGAATCCGTGTCCTGTTTTCCTGTTTACCCTTTCGGGTGCCTCCTTTCCTTTTTTGCATAAAAAAAGAGCAGGCTATGAAAGTCTGCTCTTAAAAGAAAACTATACACGGGATAAAATTTTTACAATAACAGTATACCACAGACGTTCTAATGGCGCAACTGTTTTGTTCGAGCGCTCAGTTGTCCACTTTGGTCCTGTTCTGAGACTCCATCATCTTCTCACACATGTCCCGTGCGGCGGATTCCAAGGAAACATATTGGACGTCCGTGCGGGTGATGACCTGCACATCTCCCCAGAGGTACTGGAGTTTCTGACAGCCGATCTCGGTGATGACGATAAGATCATCCATGGGGAGCAGTTTCTGGAGCTGTTCGATCAGTGATTTGGATGCCTCGTCATACTCCGCATATTCGCAGGCTCCGAAGTCGATCTCGTTGGCTTTACACCATTCGCTGAGCCTGCTGTTGTACTCGGACCATTTCTCATCGTTGTCCCGGATGGGGAAATCTTCCCGATACCCATATTTGGAGAGCAGGATGACGGCATTGTCCGTGCAATCGGAAAGAATGCCCTCTTCAGAACCAAAAGCATAGACGGCATCGCCTTTCGGTCCGCGTGCCAGCCAAAGCTTGGAATTTTCCAGAGTGAAGTCGGCGGTGCGCATGAGGCGCAGGAACGCGGGCACGTCCATGACATGGAAATAGTTTGTGCGGAAGCGGAATGCCAGATCTGCCATTGTTGCTGTTACTCCTTTCTCCTTCAGCCCTTCTCCTTTCTTTTTCCTGCGGCGCCTACCGCTTTTTCCCTATTCAGTTTTTTTGTTTGAGGAACGTTCCCAGCTCACACAGCCTGTCTCCAGGCCGTGAGCTGTCCACGTATTCGCTGATAGAACTGCTCGCACTCTGCGTTGCTGCTGAACTGCTTTCCCTGTACCTTATCCCTGAAAAACTCCAGGTCGAGTACGGAGCCGGTCAGCCCTTTCCAGCGTGACAGTTCTTCCGCAGCGCTTTTCAGTTGTTCGCCTGTCTCTGCGGCCGCGAGGTCCTTCAGAATCTTGGTTTTCCATTCAGCGGCCAGCCTCTGCAGTTCCTCCACCTTGCCGCTGTGGTCGGTCGCGAGGAACTCCTGACGGTCGTGCTCCCTCTTATTCTGCGCCGCCCTGCGTCTCAGCTCCGAGCGGTGAGGATAGATGAGGTTCCCGCTCCGGTCGATGATCTCCGAAGGATCGTGTGCGCCGGCAAAGCCCAGCGGGAGGCTGAACTCGATCAGCTCACCCTTAGAGGACTTATCCCGAAGGGACACGCGCTCCACATATGACATGGCCATAAAGACGGTGACATATGGGGTGATCAGCTCATATCTGCCGTATTCCGTCGGCTCCTTTTCGAGAGGGGGGATCTTCAGGTACTGCACATCCTGCCAGATGAGGTAGGTCTTGTCCCTTCCCCAAAGTTTCTTGCGGACTTCCTCAAACTGACTCTTGTTATAAAACTGTGCCAGTTTACGCTTGTCCCAATGGTATCCGGGAACCGGGCGTTCTTCGATCTTCACCTTCCCATACGCAACAGCTGCTGTCAGGAAGCCGTTCCAATCATCCGAGTAGGTGATCAGTACGAGGACCTGATGTCCCGGTATGTAACTGACACCGGACTTCGGCCCCGCAGCAGCGGCAGCTTTCATGACCTTCGCGACTGTGAAAGAACCCTCCACGCTGGTAATGCCGAAAGGCTTCTCAAAATCGAACCCGTACATGAAGTGCAGGTCCACAAAGGCGCCCCTGCATTTCTGCAGGAGCTCCCTGGTGATCTCATTGCTTTTCATAACATCTCCTTTCTTCAGGGCATCTGCCTGATTTACTGCGCTCCGCTCTGAGCATATTCGCTTTCTTTTTGAGGTCCTCCTGGTGGAACAGGATGATATAACCGCTCTTGTCGATCACATCATCGATCCGGAGGTCCTTTTTCCAGGGAATGGAGAACTCCACTGTCTCCCCGTTGGTGGACATGTCTCTGAGAACGGCTCGATCCAGGTATTCTTCCGTATTGTACCGGTGGAAGTGATACTGACGCATATCGTACCGGACGTCCGCTGTCGGTCTCTTTTCGGCTGACGGCAGCTTTAGGTATTGTTTCTTCTGCCAAATGAGGTATGCCTCAGCGGCTGTCTTCCAACGGAACTTATCAAACTCCTTCTTAGTTTGGAATCTGACTATCTTCGGCACTGAGACTTTGACCACCGCGATCTCCACGTCTGTAGGCCGGTCTGCATGAACAAATCCGCCCTCCATGTAAGAGATCTGGGCGTTCAGCTGACCCAGCCGGGTCACCAGTGCCTTCCTCTCGTTCGTCCATGGATTGCGGATCGTCTCAGCGTTCAGGATACAGATGATGTTTCCGCCGTCTTCCTGCATCTGCAGTGCCTTTGTCAGATGAGCGGCGCCGTTGGAGAACGGCGGGTTCATGATGATCAGGTCGTACTGCTTATGCGTCTGATACGTCAGGAAATCATCGTGCACCAGCCGGTATCCTTTCTGCCGCAGGATCTTCTGCAGGGCGGGATCCAGCTCAACGCAGTCCACATCCAGCTCACAGTCTGTGCGCATCCGGTATCTCTTCATGACATACTCGACGATGTCGCCCATGCCCGCTTCCGGTTCCAGGACCGTTCCGAGAGCTTCCCACCTCACTCCCGCAGTGACCGCATCCAGCAGCGCCGCAGGCGTAGGATAGAAATCCTTGTTTACCATACGTTTCTCCTTTTCCATTGCCCTGATGGGCTGTTTACAGTTACGGTTCCATCCGTGTGTTTTTCTCTGCCCTTTCAGGCGCCTCCTTTCTTTTTTTAAAACAAAAAAAGAGCAGGCTGTGAAAGTCTGCTCTAAAAGATAATTATACACGGAATGAAATTTTTACAATATCAGTATAGCACAGTTGTCGCGGTGATGCAACTTTTTTTGTGATACCCTCCCGCCTTCCCGTCAGGCAGAATGCAGATTGGAGCTGCTACTCAAAAGTGGGCGGCACATTCCCCGCTCCCCGCCGGAGCCGGAGCAGTGCGCCGCCCGCTTCGCCGCGCCCTTTATCCCCTCATTGAACCTGAATTATTTCTTCGCTCTCGCCTCTTTGATCTTCTCGGTCAGCACAGGCACGATCTTGTTCAGATCGCCTACCACGCCGTAATCGGCCACGTCGAAGATGGGAGCCGTCTCATCCTTGTTGATGGCGATGATGATATCGGACTCCTCCATGCCCGCCAGATGCTGGATCGCGCCGGAAATGCCGATGGCGAAATACACATGAGGGCGGACGGTCTTGCCGGTCTGACCCACCTGCAGCGCCTTGGGCTTCCATCCAGCGTCCACGACCGCACGGGAACAGCTCACGGTGCCGCCGATGGCCGCCGCCAGATCCTCCAGCAGCTTGAAGTTCTCGGGGCTTCCCACGCCGCGGCCGCCGGAAACCAGGATCTTGGCATCCATGATGTCTTCCACATCGGATACGGCCTTCACGATCTTCAGGATCTCCACATATTTATGATCGGGCACAAAGCCGGGATTGAACTCCTCAATGACAGCCTGCGCGCCTTCCACGCGGGGCGCCTTCTGCATGACGCCGGGACGGACCGTAGCCATCTGCGGGCGGAACTCCGGGCAAGCGATGGTCGCGATGGTATTGCCGCCGAAAGCGGGACGGGTCATCAGCAGCTGATTGTGCTTCTGCTCCTTGCCGGGGATCGGATTGATCGGGAAATCGCCGATATCCAGCTGCGTGCAGTCCGCGGTCAGACCGGTATGGATCCTGGCGGAAACGCGGGGACCCAGATCGCGGCCGATGGCGGTGGCGCCGATCAGCATGATCTCGGGTTTGTATGTTTTGATCACCTCGGCCAGGGCGTGCGCGTAGGGCTCCGTCCTGTACTCCTTCAGTTCGGGATCGTCCACCAGGATGATCCTGTCCGCGCCGTACTCCGCCAGCTCGGTACAAAGACCCTTCACGCCGCTGCCGATCAGGACGGCGGTCACCTCCGTGCCCAGATCCTTCGCCAGATCTTTTCCTTTGCCCACCAGCTCCAGCGCGATGCTGCTCAGTTCATTGTCCACCTGCTGCGCAAAGACAAATACGCCTTTATATTCTTCTAAGTTCATTTCGTTCACCACTCTTTTCCTTATATTTTAAATCACATGTTTGGTCAGCAGCTTATCCATGATATAGTCCACGGATTCCGTCGGATCCAGGGAAACCTTCTCACCGGCGCCCTTGCGCACCTTATCGGAGGCCTTGGCGATCTGGGTCGGAGAACCCTTCAGGCCCAGGTTGGAATCCAGCGTGTCCACCAGATTCGCCCTGCCCCAGACGGTGATCTCAGCATCGTAAGCATCGAAAATGCCGCCGGGCGTCATATAACGGGGCTCATTGAGCTCTGCCAGAGCGGTGATCAGGCAGGGCATCTTGGCCTTGAGCACATGATATCTGTCGTCATACTGGCGCTCCACGATGACGGAATCGCCGTCGATCTCGATCTTCTGCGCATAGCTGATGACCGGAATGTTCAGATGCTCGGAAAGCTGAGGGCCGACCTGCGCAGTATCGCCGTCGATAGCCTGACGGCCCGTGATGATCAGATCATAGTCCAGATTGCGGATCGCGCCCGCCAGCGTCTGGCTGGTCGCCCAGGTATCCGCGCCGCCCAGCACTCTGTCCGTCACAAGGATGCCCTTGTCGGCGCCCATGGCCAGCGCCTCACGCAGCACATCCTCCGCCTTGGGAAGTCCCATGGTGATGACGGTCACTTCCGCGCCGTACTGATCCTTTAATCTCAATGCCGCTTCCAGCCCGGCCTTGTCGTCGGGGTTCATAATCGCCAGCATCGCGCTCCTGTCCAGCGTACCGTCGGGATTGAATTTCACGCCGCCCTTGGTATCGGGAACCTGTTTAATACAAACAACGATTTTCATTGTGTGAATCTCTCCTTACTTTAGTTTTGCAAAATATGGGAAACCGCTCCGCCCGCGGCCGGGACGCCGTATTCCGCACCGTCCCGCACAGGCTGGCGTCTTATTTCAGCAGCGCGCTGGAAATGACCATCCTCTGCACTTCACTGGTTCCCTCATAGATCTCCGTGATCTTGGCATCGCGCATCATGCGCTCCACATCATACTCTCTGGTATAGCCGTAGCCGCCGTGGAGCTGGACCGCCTTGGTGGTGACTTCCATGGCCGTCTCCGCTGCATACAGCTTCGCCATGGCCGCCTCTACAGAGTAGGTCTTCTGGGTGGCCTTCGCCATAGCCGCCTTATAGACCAGCAGCTGTGCGGCCTGCACCTTGGTCGCCATATCGGCGAGCTGGAACTGGGTGTTCTGGAACGCCGCGATGGCTCTGCCGAACTGCTTTCTCTCTTTTACATAGTTGATCGTGGACTCCAGAGCGCCCTCCGCGATGCCCAGCGCCTGGGAGGCGATGCCGATACGGCCGCCGTCCAGCGTATGCATGGCGATATTGAAGCCCTTGCCCTTCTGGCCCAGCAGGTTCTCCTTCGGGATCCTGCAGTCCTGAAAGATCAGCTCATAGGTAGAGGAGCCGCGGATACCCATCTTCTTTTCCTTGGTGCCGAAGGTAAATCCGGAGGTCCCTTTTTCCACGATGAACGCGGAGATCTCTTTCTGCATCCTGCCGCGCTTCTCGACCATGCCGGTCACGGCGAAGATCACGTAGACATCCGCCTCTTTGCCGTTGGTGATGAAGCATTTGGAGCCGTTGAGCACCCACTCATCGCCGTCCAGAACGGCCTTGGTCTGCTGTCCCTGCGCATCCGTACCGGCACCGGGCTCGGTCAGGCCGAACGCGCCCAGCTTTTCGCCCTTCGCCAGCGGAACCAGGAATTTCTGCTTCTGCTCCTCTGTGCCGAAGGTCAGGATCGGATCGCAGCAAAGGGACGTATGCGCGGAAACGATAACGCCTGTGGTGCCGCAGACCTTGGAAAGCTCTTCCACGCACATCACATAGGTCAGCGGATCGCAGCCCTGCCCGCCGTACTCCTTCGGGACCGGGATGCCCATGAAGCCGGCCTTGACCATCTTATCGACGGTCACCCTGGGGAACTCTTCGGTCTCATCCACTTCCTGAGCCAGGGGCTTCACTTCTTTTTCGGCAAACTCTTTAAAGAGCTGTCTCGCCATTTCATGTTTCTTATCCAACATAAAATCCATGTCTGTCTTTCCTCCACACTATACTTACTGACCGGAAGGCTTTACCGCCGGATGCGGCTGCCGGGCCCGGAGCGGTCCGAAGTCTTCCTGTCGTGATCATGCGCCGGAGGCGAGCCGCCAAGCGGCCGCATCCGGCGCAGTCTGCCTTTTTATTTTGCGTAATTATAGAACCCGACGCCGGTCTTCTTGCCCAGCTTGCCGGCGCGCACCATCTTGCGGAGAAGGGGATGCGGGCGGTACTTGGGATCGCCGGTCTCGGACTGCAGCACTTCCATGATCGCCAGAACGATATCTAGGCCGACCAGATCGCCCAGCGCCAGCGGGCCCATGGGATGGGAAGCGCCCAGCTTCATGGCGGTGTCGATGTCCTCTACGGACGCGATGCCGTCCGCATAGATGCCGATGGCCTCATTGATCATGGGGATCAGGATCTTGTTGACCACAAATCCGGGAGCCTCTTTGACTTCCACGGGGGTCTTGCCGATCTGTGCCGCGATCGTCTTGATCTTCTCCACCAGCTCCGCGGGAGTGTTCTCACCGGCGATCACTTCCACCAGCTTCATCCTGTCGGCAGGATTGAAGAAATGCATGCCGATCAGCGGCCTGTCGAGGCCCGCGCCCATCTCGGTGATGGACAGGGAAGAGGTATTGGAGGCGAAAATGCACTCCGGCTTCACGATCGCCGTCAGCTCTTTGAAGGTAGTCTTCTTGATCTCCATCTTCTCGGGGGCGACCTCGATGATCATATCGCAGTCCGTGCAGATGTCCTTTAATCCGCAGACGATCTTGCCCATGATCTCCTCGCCCTTTTCCTGGGAGATCTTCTCTTTTCCGACCAGGAAATTGATGTTCTTCTGGATCCTGGCCTTGCCGCCCTGGGCGAGCTCCACCGTGATATCGCAGAGGCAGAC
>CANQVD010000030.1 GCA_947627215.1 uncultured Eisenbergiella sp. | reverse complement strand
CACCAGCCCAGCCAGGAGCTTTCCATGGCGGAAAACATTCTGCACATCCTGCGGCCGGACAGCAGCTTTACGCCGCTGGAGGCGAAGATTCTGGACATCGCCCTGATCCTGCACATGGAACACGGCGGCGGCAACAATTCCACCTTCACCACCCGTGTGGTCACCTCCTCCCTCACGGATACCTATTCCGTCATCGCCGCGGCCATCGGCTCTCTGAAGGGGCCCCGTCACGGCGGCGCGAATATCAAAGTGGTGAAAATGTTCGAAGATATGAAGGAAACCGTGAAGGACTGGACGGACGACGAGGAAGTGGGCCGCTATCTGCAGCGCCTGCTGGACCGGGATGCCTTTGACCACGCCGGACTGATTTACGGCGTTGGACACGCGATCTACTCCAAGTCCGATCCCCGCGCCGTCATTTTCAAGAGCTTTGTGGAACGGCTCTCCGAGGAAAAAGGGCTGCACGACGAATTTGAGCTCTATAACCGGGTGGAAAGGCTCGCCCCGCAGATCATCGCCGGGGAGCGTAAAATGTACAAGGGCGTCAGCGTCAACGTGGACTTCTATTCCGGTTTCGTCTACCGGATGCTGGGGCTCCCCACGGAGCTCTATACGCCGATCTTCGCCATCGCCCGCATGGTGGGCTGGAGCGCCCACCGGCTGGAGGAGCTGGCCTCCGGCGGGAAGATCATCCGCCCTGCCTACCGGACGCTCTGCGAGCCCAGGGATTACATCGATCTGACAAAGCGGAAATAGCCCACCGGCATAAGTGCTCATGTACGGTAAAGCGACACAACAAAGCAGATCGATACAGACAGCCGCCTGAACTATTCCGAGTCAGACAAACATAAAAGAAGGGGCTGTCGGATAATTCCGTTTTTTAGTCCCTGAGAATGAAAACAGGATGATTCCCCGTAAGATTCAGGTTTTCTCAAAGCCTGAACGCATCACGGAATCATCCTGTTTCTTTATCCACTCTTGATGTTGCGGCCTATCGCATACAGCAGGAATTCTTTATATCCTTTCTCTTTTGACCGGCAGTTGAACCTTCGGAAATTCTCATTCTCTTTGATATCTCCGAAATATCCCTCTGCCTGAATCAATCGGATCCGACGGTTCAGGAGCCCCTAGCTCCTCCCCAAATGCCTTCCGGTGTTTTTCCAATACCGGGATCAGGGTATTACAGTCTGTCCGGTCATCGCTTACATACCCATGGACGTTGAAATTCGTTCATGGACGGGCAGCCGGTTAGTTTCTTTCCTAGCTGCCTGGTGGCCAATCCTCCTTTTCTGTCACAGATTCTAACTTTCGCTAGTTGAGTTTCCAACTGCTCTTTTCTCCTCAACTATGCTGGGAGATTAGGCTTTTCATTCAAACCAAAATCTTCTATTCTATTATTTTTTTCCAATTCTTTATAGTCTACCTTACCTATTGCGGTAAGCGGAAAGCTTTCAACAAAGAAATATTTAACTGGGCGATAACCACCTGTTAAATTTTCTTCAGCATATTTTATGAATTCTTCTTCATATTGCTTGGAGAAGCGATATTCTTTCTTGAAAATCACATATGCCACCGGAACCTGGCAGGTGATAGAATCGTCCATAGGAACTACAGCACAATTATCTATATACGGATGTTTGATCAGAACTTTTTCTATATCAAGGCTAAATATTTTCTTTTGTATTCCTTCATTTATATAAAGAAAATAACGTTTTAACCTTCCGCTGATGTAAATAAAACCGTCTTCATCCATATAACCCAGATCGCCTGAGTGCACCCACCGAAGACCATCTTTGTGAGTTCTTATTATATTGTCTGTTTCTTCCTTGTTATTAACATATCCCAGCATCATTGAAGGAGCGTGTATACAAACTTCTCCTTCTTGACCGTACTTTAATTCTTCTCCAGTGTTAGGATCAAAAATTGAAATAATAATTTTTAAAAGCGGTATTCCAACGCTACCCACCTTATTGGCATATGAATAACTTAGCGTACCCCCAGCACCAATTTCTGTCATTGCGTATCCATTTAACAATGGAACCGGACTGCCACAGCGTTTCAAATATCTATTTATTTTTTCTTCAACATTGGGACGTAGTGTATCACCACCGCACAAGGTGGCACGAAGGTTAGATAAATCTATATTCTCATTTTCATCAGCAAATTTTTCCCAAAATGCCGGACCATATATAATGTAATTTGGCTTAAATTTTTTACACAACTCAGCAATAGAATCAGCCATTGGAATTCTGATTACGCATTTCATACCGGCTGCTAAAGTAATTATTAAAGAACAAGTTATCCCATATGCAATAAATAACGGTAAAACCTGCATCCATGTTGTTTCTCTGCTAAGGCCGCCCTCACTCAATATATACTGTTGAGATGTTGCATTTACTGCAATATTGCTAAGTATTGCACCCTTAGAACCGCCGGTAGTACCGCCTGTGTACGTGATAATTGCAGGGGCTTTGGGATCGTGAGCAGTATATGTACTTTCAAATCTATCACAGAAAAATTTATTCCAACAGCAAAATCTTTTATCCTTCGGCAATGCTTTCGGTCTGAGCCCTTTGAAAAGCCTTGCGCCAATACGGTTTGCAAACGACATTGATTCCGTTATATTAGTAACTACAACTTTTTTCAATTCGGCATCTTCTGCTATCTGCACGAATTTCTCTTGAAACATATCCAATGTGAACACTAATGTTGATTTTACATCGGTTATATATTTTTTGAGTTCCTCCGAAGTACTTGCACCATAGACCATATTTGCTACCGCCCCGATTTTATTTAATGCAAACATCAAGCATACCGTTTCGGGAGCATTAACCATACAAACAGTAACTACATCACCTTTTTTTACTCCATAACGCTCAAGTGTGCCTGCCATAATGGATATCTGTCTGAACATTTCTCTATATGTTATGTCAGAGCCATAATAATTCATAGCAACATGGTCAAGATTATCCTGATTGAGATCAAATATGTACTCGTACATTGTGCACTCCGGAAGCGGAGCATCAATAGCCTCTTTACTGTAATATTTCAGCCACGGCTTATCTATGGACGGGTATCCGGTAATTTTCTCTTCTAGTTGCATAGTAGTCAGTCCTCCTTTGCTGCCATAGATTCTAACATTCGATAGTTAATTTTACCAATTAATGTTCTTGGCATATTTTCTATAATTCGATATTGAGATGGCTGTTCCCAAGCTTCGAGCTTTCTTTGAGAATAATTTCTCAATTCCATGACATTTTCGTTCATTTGCGTTCGACAAACGACGAAAGCAACTATTTGATTATTTTTATCTCTTGATGGTTTTCCTACAACTGCGACTTCAAGTATACTTCCTTGTTGCAGAAGCGTATCTTCAATTACATGCGGATAAACTTTATGGTAAATTCCATTATCATCAATGACTGTAATAATTCTCTTTGTTCTTCCAACAATCGTAAGAAAACCATCTTTATCAATTTCTCCTATATCACCCGTGTGTACCCAGTATGTCCCATCATTATGATAACGGATTATCTCATTTGCCTCAGTAAAATTATTGAAATAACCTTTCATCATGGATGGGGCAGAGATGCATACTTCTCCTATCTGATCATATGCTTTTTCTTTAAAAGAATCTGGCTCAATTATTTTAGCTACAACTCTTGGCAGTGGGATTCCGACTGTTCCTATTTTATAGACTTTTGGCGAAGAAGTGCAAACAGTAGCTGATAGTTCCGTCATTCCATAGCCGATAATCAATTTACAATGACAATTATGATCTTTCAAAAAAGCGTTTGTCTTTTCTTCCAAAGGTAATGGAATTGCATCGCCGCCTACTGCAAGAATTTTAAGGTAACTCATATCACTCTGTTTTAATTTTTCATTAGATATTATTTTTTCAATATGAACTGCACCACCTACATAATAATTTGGTTTGTATTTTGCAAATGCTTCTCCGGCTTTCTCCTGTGTTATATCTAAAAGTAAAACCGTTCGAATCCCAAGACAAAGAGGTAGATGTAAACTGACAGTTATTCCGAATGCAATAAACATTGGAAGCACATCTAAAAAACAGTCTCCGCGCATAAATCCCATATTTGCATTTCTATATTGAAAAACTATCGAATTAATATTTTGATTTGTCAGTATAACAGCTTTAGTTTTTCCAGTAGTTCCTCCTGTATACACCATTACAACCGGGTTTTGGGCTTTTTTGATGTTTGCATTTTCTTTTACTGAAACATCTCCATGGAGTTTCATGAAAGACTTCCATGTCATAATTTGATCTTCATGTTTAATGTCAGTTTTACTCATTTTCATACGGATCATTAAATTAGAAGCCATATTTGCACTTTCAGCCGGGGAAAGCAAAAGAATATATTTCACGTTCAGATTATTTAAACAGCCTGCCTCCTTAGAATATAAGGTGTCCATAGTCACATAAATTTTCGAGTTAGTTGTATCTAATATTTCCATTACTTCTTCAGGTGTAGAGGAAACATAAATCAGATTTGCAATTGCTCCTATTCGATTCAGAGCATATAATATAACAACAACCTGTGGAAGATTCAAAGACTTAACAGTAACCACATCGCCTTCATTAACACCTAAAGACTTTAATGATTTTGCACATGATTCAATATCTGTAAACAATTGATGATAGCGTATTTTTCTTCCGAAATATATTAGCGCCACATCATTAAGATGATCTTTATTGTTCTCCCAAAGATATTCGTAAATTGTGCACTCCGGAAGCGGGGCATCAATAGCCGCTTTGCTGTAATATTTCAGCCACGGTTTGTCTATGGACGGGTAGCCGGTAATTTTCTCTTCTATTGACATAGCGCGATTAGTTTCTCCTCTCTCTTTGCTCTTGGCAGAAACAAGGCATGAAAAACTTGTTGTGTTCCTCATCCTCTTTGTGTATCCTTCTATCCCCGGATTTTTCATCCTGCAGTTTTGTCCTTAAACCAATTTTCAAATCTGAGACGAATGCAATTCCATTATACGCCTTTTTTAGATATTGTAAATACCCCTTCCAGATATTTTCATCTTAATATCGAACCCGTTAAAATTTTATATGGGGTGATGATATGGACTATAAGAGGTTAGGTGAGCGGATCAGAGAAGAACGCCTTCGTTTAAATCTCACACAGGCTCAGCTTGCAGAAGATATCGAGATATCGGATACTTATATGGGTGCCATTGAACGTGGCGAACGCAGTCTGACGCTCGGAACGCTCGTCAGGCTTGTCAACAGACTTGGGGTCAGCGTTGATTATATTCTGGCAGATTCTGTCTCCGACAGCGATTCCAATATTCTGAATCAGTTTCGTCAGATCATGGACGGGCAGCCATTGGAACGCAAACAAATGGCGATCAACGTACTGCGTACCCTCTTTTCTTATTTCAAAAGCGAATGTGAATAAGCGAAAAAAGGCGCTGTAAAACAGATGAGCGGTCATCTGCTTTACAGCGTCCCTTTTTCGGTTTTTACGTTATTGAATACCGATTTACAGGCCGAACATCACTTCAACGAGGGAACAGGTGAATTCATAATGCATTTTCCGGATCGGGTGATTGATTCCATTGGAGAGCAAAGCCTTGGTGTCCGCCGGCCTTTTTGACGCCTGCCCCGGCTGTTTATGCCGGTGGGCCTGTTTTCGCAAAGCGGATCATTTCAGAAAATCCAGGACAGCCTGCTCCATTTCGTCCCTGCCGCACCGGATGTCGTGCACTATGGGCGCGGTGCGGATCTCCTCGATGGCGGCGGGCACGGGCACGCCGCTCAGCGCGGAAAGCCTGTCCACCAGCGCGAAATCGTCCATGGCGTCGTATTTCGCGTCGATGGCCGTCATCACGCTGCGGGTGAATTTGAACGGGCTGGCCGTGGAGACGATCAGCGTCTTCCTGCCATCGCCGGTCTGCGCCCGATACTTGTCATACACCGCGGCTGCCACCGCCGTATGCGGATCGATCACATACCCGTCGCTCTCATAGAGCGACCGGATTTTGGCCGCGCATTCTGACTCGCTGGCGTAATTGCCGTAGAAATCGGAAAGCCGTTCCCGCATCTTTTCCGTGACCTCATACCGGCCGCCCGCGGAAAGCTCCCGCATGAGCTGCGCGTTCTTTTCGGCGTCCTCTCCGGCGATCCGGTAGATCAGGCGTTCCAGGTTGCTGGATACCAGAATGTCCATGGAAGGCGATGAGGTCAGAACGAATTTCCGATTCTTATCATAGATCCCCGTGGACAGGAAGTCGAAAAGCACCTTATTCTCATTGGAAGCGCACAGCAGTCTGCCGATGGGAACGCCCATATTTTTGGCATAAAAGGCGGCCAGAATATTCCCGAAATTCCCGGTGGGCACCGCAACGTTGATCTCCTCCCCGTCCGAAATGCGGCCGGTCCGAAGCATCTGCGCGTATGCGTACACGTAATAGACGATCTGCGGCACAAGCCTGCCGATGTTGATGGAATTGGCGGAGGAAAACTGGAAGCCCATCTGCGCCAGCCGCTTTTTTAAGTCCGGATCGGAAAACAAACGCTTCACGCCCGTCTGGGCGTCGTCAAAATTGCCATGGATCCCCACCACCCTGGTATTGGCGCCCTTCTGCGTCACCATCTGTCGTTCCTGAATGGGGCTGACGCCGTTTTTGGGATAAAAGACGAGGATCCGGATGCCCGGCACGTCCGCGAAGCCCGCCAGCGCGGCCTTCCCCGTATCGCCGGAGGTGGCGGTCAGTATGACGATCTCGTTCCTGGTCCCGCATTTGCGGGCGGCCGCCGTCATCAGATGCGGCAGGATGGACAGCGCCATATCCTTAAAGGCGATGGTCTTTCCGTGAAACAGTTCCAGAAAAGCGGCTCCCCCGGCGTCCCGCAAGGGCGCGATCTCCGGCGTATCGAATTTATCATCGTACGCCTTTTTTGCGCAGTCCGCCAGCTCCTCCGCCGTATAATCCGTCAGATACAGCTTCATGACCTCGCGGGCCGTCTCCTGATAGGACATTTCCGAAAACTCCCGCATGGAATGATCCAGCACGGGAATCCGCTCCGGCACATAAAGCCCCCCGTCCTCCGCAAGCCCCTTCAGGATCGCGGCGGCGGCCGTCACCTTCTCCTCGTCACCTCTCGTACTTCTGTAAAAAAGCTCCATAATTCTTCCTCTCCTGTGCGCCGTCCGTATGCCTCACGGGCCGGCCCTTCTCTGAAATGAACGTCCGCAGCTATTCTATCACGTCTTTTTCCGTTCGGCAATCCCTTTTTGTCTCTATCGGAAGAATTCATGTCCGCCATAGGAAAACAGCAGCGTCAGATTCTCGTCAAACCACTTCATGCGCTCCGGGTCCGCGGCCTCTCTGGCGGCAAAATACAGCGCGCCCTCCGAGATGTCTTCCCCCCGCAGCGCACGGCGCACCGCGGCCTCTGTCTCTTCGCTGACCTCCACCCTTTCAATGCTGCCGTCAGCCACCGGAGAAAACTGGGCATGTCCGTTCGCCTGCTGGTATACCACCTGTCTGACGGTGTCCGGAAAGCTTTCGCTCTCCACCCGGTTGAGCACCACGTCCGCCACCAGCAGCTTTCCCATTCCGTCCTCCGTGCCCGCCTCCGCTTCCACGATCCGCAAAAGCGTCTCATAATCCTCCCCGGACAGTCCGGAGAGCGCCGCACCGGATACGGAACCGGTCCCGTCGCCGGATGCTGCGCCGGAGCTGTCCCCGCGTCCGCCCTCCGACGCAGACGCCGCTTTCTCTGCGCCCCCGCGCGCCATGACGGGAACGCCCGGCACGAGATCGGCCGGCATGGGATCCGCCGGCTCCGTCCGCTCCGATGAAAAATAAAAGGCCGCCGGCTGCGCCGCGCTGCCCGTATCCCGTCCCGCCGCTTTCACGTCCTCTTCAGCGCCTGCCCCGCCGCGCTCCATTCCGGCGATATACCGATCCGCCTGTTCACAGTTCACGCAAAACCACGCCGTGACCGGCAGCAGAAAAAAAGCCGCCAGCGCGGAAACATACCGATACCACATTGTCCCTTCCTCTTTTCCGTCCGTATTTTCCGTATCCATTACAGTTTATACGGCCCGTCCAAAGAAGATTCCTCCATATGGCAGACAAGTTCCGACACTGCGGCCGACTCCCTTTTGCACGGACAAAGAGGCCGGGCATTCCTTTTCCCGGGAACGCCCGGCCCCGCACGCCCTTACCTGCGCAGCTTCCGTTATGGAATCCGTTCCGTCAATGCTTTACGATGGCCTTCCGCGGGCACTTCCCGGCACACAGGCCGCAGCCCTCGCACTTTTCCGCGTCGATCCTGGCCAGGAAACTCTCGATCTCCACCGCCTGCGCGGGACAGTTTCGCTTGCAGAGCGTGCAGCCGATACAGCCGACGCTGCAGGCCTTCATGACCGCGGGACCCTTCTCCCTGGAACTGCAGGCCACCTGGTATTTGGAATCGTAGGGGACAAGGGAGATCAGATGCTTCGGACAGACCGCCACACATTTGCCGCAGGCCTTGCAGGCCTCCTTATCCACCACGGCCACGCCGTCCCGGACATGGATCGCGTCAAAGGGACAGGCCTTCACACAGTTGCCGAAGCCCAGGCAGCCGTAATCGCAGCTTTTCGCACCGCCGCCCGGCACGAACGCCTGCATGCCGCAGTCCTCCACACCTGTATATTCATAGTCGGCGCCGGCCCTGTCACAGGTTCCCTGGCAGGCCACGAACGCCACCATCCGTTTTCCTTCCTGCGCCTCCACGCCCATGATGGCCGCAACCTTTCTGCCCACGGTCTCTCCGCCCACAGGGCAGGCGTTCACCGGCGCTTCCCCTTTGGCGATGGCCGCCGCCAGTCCGCTGCAGCCCGCAAAGCCGCAGCCCCCGCAGTTATTGCCGGGAAGCGCGGCCAGCACCGCCTCTTCCCGTTCATCCACATCCACATGAAAGCGGATCCCGGCCACGCCCAGAAACAGACCGATGAGCAGTCCCACCGCTCCGACCACGGCGGTCGCGATCAGCACTCCTGAAATCATTCCGCGTCACCTCCTCAAAGCAGTCCCGAAAAGCCGCAGAAGGCGATGGCCATCAGCCCCGCCGTCAGCAGCACGATGGGCATTCCGTGAAACGCCTCCGGGATATCGTTGTACGCCATCTTTTCCCGGATGCCGGCCAGCAGAATGATGGAGATCGTAAAGCCCAGCGCCGTGGCGAAACCGTTGACGATGCCGGTGAAAATGCCGTATTCCTTCTGCACGTTGGTCAGGGCCACGCCCAGCACCGCGCAGTTGGTGGTGATCAGGGGAAGATAGACGCCCAGCGCCTCATACAGACCCTTCATATAGCGCTTCAGAAACATCTCCACGAACTGCACCAGCGCGGCGATCACCAGGATGAACACGATGGTCTGCAGATATTCGATCCCCAGCGGCACCAGGGCGAACCGGTAGATCGCGCCGGCCACACCGCTGGCCAGGGTGATGACGAAGATCACCGCCGTTCCCATGCCGGCCGCCGTCTCCACCTTCCTGGATACGCCCAGGAAGGGACACAGTCCCAGAAACTGGCTCAGCACCACATTGCTCACCAGCGCCGAACCCAGCATCAGCAAAAGCAATTCCCGCACCTGTTCCCACATGGATCATCCCTCCTTTTCCGGCTTTGTGCAGCCCGCCGACTGCCCGCAGCGCGCACAGTCCAGATCGCAGCCGGTACGGATCCGGCTCATATCCCTGCCGCGCTTTTCTCCCGCCTTTTTCAGCGCGTTCATGCCCGCCGTCAGAGCGGCCAGGACGAAAAACGCGCCGGGGGCCATCACGAAAATGGATACCGGGACATAGGAAGCTGGCATGACCCGGATCCCGAATACCTCTCCGGCCCCCAACAGCTCACGCACCGCACCGATGCAGGTCAGCGCCATGGAAAAGCCGAGTCCCATGCCGATGCCGTCAAACAGGGACAGGACCGCCGGACGCTTGGAGGCATAGGCCTCCGCCCGTCCCAAAATGATGCAGTTCACCACGATCAGCGGGATATAAATGCCCAGCGCTTCGTACAGGGAAGGCAGAAAGCCCTCCAGCAAAAGCTGCATGACGGTGACAAAGGATGCGATGATGACGATGAACGCCGGAATGCGCACCTTATCCGGAATGATATTCCGCAGAAGCGAAATGAGCAGATTGGAGAGCGCCAGCACCGCCATGGTGGTCAGGCCCATGCCCAGCCCGTTGACGGCGGAGGTGGTGACCGCCAGCGTGGGACACATGCCCAGCGTCAGCACAAATGTGGGATTTTCCACGATGATGCCGTTCAGCAGCCGCTCGAACGCGCTTTCTTTTTTATTCATGCTCCGCACCTCCTTCCAGCACCTGTGCGAAATAGCACAGGCCCGCGTTGACTCCGTTGGTCACCGCGTTCGTAGTGATCGTCGCGCCGGAAATGGCGTCGATCTCGTTCTCCCCGGCGGCGCCTCCTCCCTTTACATAGACGAAGGCGTCCGCGCTGCGCCCTGCGAACTGAGGGACCAGCACTTCACCGGCCCGCATGCCCAGTCCGGGCGTCTCGGAGATCTCCAGCAGGGAAAGCCCGTTCAGGGTGCCGTCCGTCCGAACCCCCATGGTAAAGCGGATATCGCCGCCGTAGCCCTCATGGGTATTCACCGTGAGCACATAACCGGCCGTTTTCCCGTCTTCGTCCAGGGCGGTCTGACAGTCCTCGATCTCCTGTGCCGGGAAGCCGTTCTCCGAAAGGACCCTTTCCGCCTCCTCCGCGTCAAAGCCTTCCGCCGAAAAAGACGCCGCATCCGCGAACACCTCCCGGCAGGCCTGCTCCAGCTTCAGGGCCTCCTGCCTGGCGATGGGCTCCTTGGTGACCTGATAGACGCCCCCCAAAAGCAGGCCGGCGATCAGCGTGATGGCAAACAGGATCGCCGCGTCCTTGTACATGCTTTTCATGACCGCTCCCCTCCTTTGCCGAAACACTTTGGCATTGTGTATTTTTCGATCAGCGGCGTCAGCAGATTGCCCAGAAGGATGGCATAGGAAACGCCCTCCGCGCCGGCGCCGAAAATGCGGAAGACCGCCGTCATAAAGCCCAGAAAAACGCCGTAAACATACTGACCCTTTTTCGTGATGGGACGAGTCACATAATCGGTGGCCATGAAAAAAGCGCCCAGCATCAGGCCGCCGCCCGCCAGTTGGGCGGAAAGGTAAGGGCCGTTTACCGTCCTGCCGGTCAGAGACGCGAACAGCGCCACAAAAACCGTGAAGGAGACGATGTAGCTGCCCGGCACCTTCAGATCGATGACGCCCGCCAGAATGAGGATACAGGCCCCCAGCACGATGGCGATCATGGAGGTTTCGCCGATGGTTCCCGCCGTGCGGCCCAGGATCATATCCATCACATTCACGCTCTCCCCGGCCTTGACCGCCGCCAGCGGCGTGGCGCCCGCATAGGCGTCGCAGTCAAAATTGGTCATGATGGCCGGAAAGGAAATCAGCAGAAAGCACCTGCCCGCCAGCGCCGGATTCATGAAATTCTGTCCCAGTCCGCCGAACAAAAGCTTCACCACCAGGATGGCGAAGGCGCTGCCCAGAAGCGGAATCCACCAGGGCGCGGAAACCGGCAGATTCAGTGCCAGCAGAAGTCCCGTCACCGCGGCGGACAGATCGCCCACCGTCACCTTCTTTTTGCAGAGCCGCTCAAACAGATATTCCGTCAGGACGGCGGCGGCCACGGACACCAGGATCAGCAGAGCCGCCCGCGGGCCGAAATTATAAACGCCGAACGCCGCGGCGGGGAGCAGGGCGATGAGCACGGTGCCCATGATGGACGCCGTGGTGGATTTCGCCCGCACATGGGGATTGGAGGAAACGTTGCGCAGTCCGCTCATGATTTTCCCGCCTCCTTTTTCTTCTTTTTCTCCGCCAGGACCATCTTCCGGGCGGATTTGATCGCCTGGGTCAGGGGCCTTTTGGCCGGACAGATATAGCTGCAGCAGCCGCATTCGCAGCACTCCAGCCCGTTGTATTTTTCAAAATTCGCGAAATCCTGATGCAGCGCATAATCCGCAAGCTGTTTGGGCACCACACGTCCGGGACAGACCTCCGCACAGCGGCCGCAGTTGATGCAGGCGGATGGCTCCATGGCGGAAACCTCGTCCTTCGTCATGCACAGCAGCGCAGAAGCCGTCTTGGTCGTCGGCACATCCAGATCGAACAGCGAAAACCCCATCATGGGGCCGCCGGACACGATCTTGGCGGGCTCCGTCACAAAGCCTCCCGCCTCGTCGATGAGCTCCCGGTAATTGGTCCCGATCCGCACGATGAAATTCCGGGGATCCGCGACGGCGTCCCCCGTCACGGTAATGATCCGGTTCATCAGCGGCTTCCCCTCGTTGACCGCCCGGTTTATGGCGACCACCGTATCCACGTTATCCACAATGCAGCCCACGTCCGCCGGCAGCATGGCCGCGTGAATGGCCCGTCCCGTCACCGCGTATATGAGCTGGCGTTCGGAGCCCTGCGGATACTTGGTCTGCAGCGCTGCGACGGACATCCGCTCCTCTCCCTGCGTGCGCTCCTTCAGCAGGGCGATGCAGTCCGGTTTGTTGTCCTCCACCGCGAATACGCCCTTCGCGTTCGGAAACAGATGCAGCAGCACCTTCATGCCGCCCACCAGCTTTTCCGGCTCCTCGATCATTCTGCGGTAATCGCTGGTCAGATACGGTTCGCATTCCGCACAGTTGGCGATCACGTATTCGATCCGGTCCGGCTCCTTCGGGGACAGCTTCACATGGGTGGGAAAGCCCGCGCCTCCCATCCCGACCACGCCCGCCTCCTGGATCCGCCGGATGATCTCTTCCCGGCTGACCTGCCCGTAGGGCACGACCTCCGGATATTCCACCTCTTCATAGAGCCTGTCATTCTCGACGACAATGCTCATCACCTTATCGCCCGTCACCACCCGCCGGGGTTCGATGGCCTTCACGGTCCCTGAAACGGTGGCGTAGATCGGCGCCGACATAAAGCCCTGCGCCTGCGCGATCTTCTGCCCGGCCAGCACCCGATCGCCCTTCTGCACCACGGGGGATGCCGGCGCGCCGATGTGCTGAGACAGTGGATACACCAGATCTCCCTTCGGCAAAATCGCCTTTATGGGCTTCTCTCTGGAAAGCGCCTTGCCGTCGAACGGATGGATGCCTCCCACAAACGTAAATTTCGCCATGTTCATTCCTTCTTTCCCTCCGGAAGCATTTTTCGTCCGAAAGCCTTCTTCCCCGCCGGACGCCTTTCCTCTCTCCGGAACCGGTCCCGGTCCCCGTCCCCGATTTCCGCAAAAACGGCCGGCGGACAGGACCCGCCGTTACCATCATACTCTTTTTTCCGGCAATATTCCATAAATTTTGACAAAATACTGCATTTATTTCAGAAAATATGGTAAAATGTCCGCAGGGCGGACGGCAAATCCCCTGCCCCGCCGAAAACACGATTCCGGAAGGATATACGATTCCATGAAAATCATCGACTCCCCGTTTGGCGGCCGCACAGGACTGACGGAGGCCGCGCTTCCGCCGCGCAGCGCTCTCTTTTTCGACATCGAGACCACCGGTTTTTCTCCGAAAAACGCGTCCGTCTACCTGATCGGCTGCGCGTATCGCACGGAGGACGGCTGGCAGCTCCTGCAGTTTTTCGCGCAGACGCCGGCAGAGGAAAGGGAGATCCTGCGCGCCTTTCTCGACCTGGCGGCCTCCTATTCCCTGTTCGTGCATTTCAACGGACAGACCTTCGACGTGCCCTTTCTGGCGGCGAAGTGCAGAAAGCACGCGCTCCCCGCTTTTTCGCCCTCCGACCAGTGCGATCTGTATAAGCTGATCAGCCCCTACAAGAACCTGCTCCGGCTACCCGGATGCCGGCAGAAACAACTGGAGGCCTTTCTCGGCATTCAGCGCAAGGACCCCTTTCACGGCGGAGAGCTGATCGCCCTGTACAAAAGCTACTGTGAAAAGCCGGAGGAGGCGCTGGAGCAGGCTCTGCTCCTCCACAACCGGGAGGACCTCTCCGGGCTGACCGCGCTCTGGAGCCTGCTTTCCTATCCCGCGCTTCTGGAGCAGGGCAGCTTCACGGTAGAATCCGCCGCATGCGAAGAAGATACGTCCCATTTGTGTCTCCCGCTGTCCCTTCCGTTCCCGCTCCCCCAGCCGCTCTCCTGGCACAGCGCCGGAGAGCCGACGGTCTACCTGGCCGCGCGCGATGACCGGGCGATCCTGAAGCTGCCGGTCCTGGAGGGCGAGCTGAAATATTTCTATCCGGATCCTAAAAACTATTCGTATCTGCCGGAAGAGGATCAGGCGATCCACAAGTCCGTTGCAATATATGTGGACAAATCCCGGCGTATGCCGGCCACGGCGGACAACTGCTATACGAGAAAGCGCGGTCGCTTTCTCCCGCTCCCCACGCCGGACACCCTGCCCGGGCTGCCCCGTTTTCGGGCGGCGCGCGGCGCGCCGGAGTGGATCCTGGCGGACGACGCGTTCTGCGCCGACCCGGAACGCCTGTCCGCCTACGCACAGGGCATTTTGAAAACGGTCTGTCCGGCGGGCCGCAGGACGCGCACAAAACCGATGCCGGCGAAGCCGTGACAGAATGCGCGACGTCCTCCGCGGCCGTCCCGCCCATTCCGTCCGGCAGGCCCTCCGCACCTTTTCCCCGCAAAAATAGGGCGTCATGCCACGCATGACGCCCTTGTCTTTCCTGTATCTTCTTCTCAGTCCTTCTGCTGTGCGATCACCGCATCGATATCCACGGGAACCACTTCCGCATCCTGCCTGGAACGGTTCTCGCCATTCCGGCGCTCCGGCATCAGAAGAGCCTTGATGCTCAGGCTGATCTTCTTGTCGGCCGCGTTGAAGTCCACGACCTTCGCCGTGATCTCCTCACCCGTCTTGAGCACATCGGAGGGCTTCTCCACATGCTCTCTGGCGATCTGGGAGACATGCAGCAGCGCGTCAATGCCGGGCTCCAGCTCGATAAACGCGCCAAAATCCGTCATCCTGGCGACCCTGCCGGTCACCACATTGCCGATGGCGTACTTCACATCCGCGTCCCTCCAGGGATTCTGATCCTCGAACTTGAGGCTCAGCGCGATCTTATTGCCGTTGATCTCCTTGATGAGGACCTTCAGCGGCTGTCCCACCTTGAACACCTTCCGGGGATGTTCGATCCGTCCCCAGGACATCTCGGAAATATGGAGCAGCCCGTCCGCGCCGCCCAGATCGATGAACGCGCCGAAATCCGTCACATTCTTCACGACGCCTTCCACCACATCGCCCTCGTGGATCCGGGCGAAAAGCGCGGCCTGCATCTCGGCCTTCTTCGCGAGGATCAACTGCTTGCGGTCGCCGATGTATCTTCTTCTTCTCGGATTATACTCGCTGATGACGAACTCGATTTCCTGGCCGGCGTACTTGGTCAGATCCTTCTCATAGGTGTCGGAAACAAGGCTGGCGGGAATGAAAATGCGCATCTCCTCCACCACGACGATCAGACCGCCCTCCAGCACCTGAACGACCTTCGCCTTCAGCACTTCGTGGTTGTTGTACGCTTCCTCGATCCTCTTATTGCCCCTGTCGGCGGCGAGTCTCTTATAGGTCAGCATGACCTGCCCCTCTCCGTCATTGACCTTCAGGATCTTAACTTCCATCGTATCACCAGGCTTTACGACTTTGGTCATGTCTATGCTCGAATCATTGGAATATTCGCTTTTTACCAGAACGCCGTCTGACTTGTAGCCGATATTGAGCACCACTTCTTCCGGCTTCACGTCAATGACCGTGCCTTCGACAACCTCCCCTGCATGTATTGTTTTCAGCGATGCGTCCAGCATCTGTTCAAAAGTTAATTCGGACATTTCTTTGAACCTCCTCGATTATTTTATTCGGGGTGGATGCCCCGGCTGTAATACCCACCAGTCGGACAGAAGCAGGCAGGTCCAAATGCAAATCATCCAGTGCCTGCACAAAATAGGTATTGGCGCACACTCCGCTGCATATCTCATACAGCTTCCTGGTATTGGAGCTGTGCCGCCCCCCTATCACCATCATGGCATCGACCTTGGCCGCAATCTCTCTGGCCTCGGTCTGTCGCTCCTCTGTTGCGTTGCAGATAGTATTCACAACACTAATATCATAACCTTTTTCAGCAAAAATTTCAACTAATTCTTGAAATTTATTGTAGTTAAATGTCGTTTGAGAGACGATACAGACAGATTTCGACCTGTCAAACGTCAAATCGGCGATTTCCTCCCTAGTTTCCACCACCTTTGCGGGCGTATGGGACCAGCCCATGATCCCCTCCACCTCCGGATGCCCGGCATTTCCGATGATGAGGATCTGTTTTCCGACCGCGCTCTCCTGCTCCACGATCCGGTGGATGCGCTTCACAAAGGGACAGGTGGCGTCCACACAGCGAAGCCCCCGGCGCTCGATGATCTCATAGATCCTTTTGGGCACTCCGTGGGAACGGATGATCACGGTCCCGGCGGTCAGCGTCTCAAGCTCCTCCGCGGAGCTGATGACGGTCACGCCCTTCTCCTCCAGATCCTGTACGACCTGTTCATTGTGGATGATCGGACCGAAGGTATAGATCTTCCCTTCCTGTTTCCGGATCTGTTCATAGACCGTATCCACCGCCCTTTTGACTCCGAAGCAGAATCCGGCGGTCTTCGCCAGCAGCACTTCCATTCCCGCACCTCCCTTCCGCGGTCACTTCCGGGCGGGCCGCCGGGACGGCCGCCCATTTCCCTCCGGCCTCAGCAGTTCTTCCGGCCGGCTTTCCTTCACAGACAGCCCTTCCGGCGGCAGATCCCGATGATCGTCTCCGTGACCTGTTCGATATCCATATCGGAGGAATCCACCAGGACCGCGTCCTCCGCCCGGACCAGCGGCGAGATTTCCCGATTCATATCCTGCGCATCCCGACGGATGATGTCCGCCTCGATCGTATCCGGGTCGCAGCGCTCCCCCTTCTGCACAAGCTCCGCATAGCGGCGCTTCGCCCGCACGGCGCTGGAGGCCGTGAGATAGATCTTGACCGTCGCGTCCGGCAGGACGCAGGTGCCGATATCCCTGCCGTCCATGACCACACTGCCCTCCCGGGCGATCTTCTGCTGCAGCTCCACCAGCTTCCGGCGCACTTCGGGATATACGGCCACGCAGGAGGTCATGATCCCCACCTCCTCCGTCCGGATCAGGCCGTTGACATTCTCTCCGTTTAAATATACGATCTGTTCTCCGTTTTCATAACGGATCGCGATATCCGCCTCCCGGCATTTCCGGCTGACCGCTTCGCCGTCCTGCGCCGCGATCCCGTTCCGGAGCAGGAAAAGCGCCATGGCCCGGTACATTGCGCCGGTATCCACATAGATGCAGCCCATTTTCCGCGCGATCTGTTTCGCGATAGTGCTTTTCCCGGCTCCCGCCGGTCCGTCGATGGCTATGCTGTAATTCATATCCGTTCTTCTTCCTTTCCTTTCGCGCTTCCGGCTGCGCTGCGCCCCGCCAGATATCCCGTTGACCAGGCGATCTGCAGATTGAAGCCGCCGGTCAGGGCGTCCAGATCCAGGACCTCCCCTGCGAAATACAGTCCGGGCGTTCTTTTGGAGCCCATGGTCGAGGGATTCACTTCTCCCGTCCTGACGCCGCCCCGGGTGATGACCGCCTCCGCAAAGCCGCGGGTCCCCGTGACCGTCAGCGGCAGGCACCGGATCAGCTCCGCGAACCGCTTCCGTTCCTGCCTCGTGACCGCATGCACCGGCCTGGCCGGATCGATCCCGCACAGAGATACCATGACAGGGATCAGCCTGGCCGGAAACAGGCCGTCCAGCGCGTTCCGAAACTGACGGTTTTGTCCCGCCTCAAACTCCCGCAGCAGCCGCCGGTCCAACTGTTCCTCCGTCAGCGCCGGTTTCAGATCGATGCAAAGCGTATATTCCTGCGG
The DNA here is from genome assembly GCA_947627215.1 of uncultured Eisenbergiella sp. Lineage (GTDB taxonomy): Bacteria > Bacillota > Clostridia > Lachnospirales > Lachnospiraceae > Gallintestinimicrobium. The sequence goes on along the minus strand of CANQVD010000030.1, from coordinate 29,225 downwards.
TTTCGCGCCTTCCCGCCGCGCTTCCGGCTCTCCGGCGTCCCGCCGCGGCTTCCGGCCTCCGGCGCCGTCCTGGCTCCCCGCGCCGCCGTAATAGCTGCTGGCGGAAAGAATGAGCGGCCCGCTGACGCCGAAATGCGTGAACAGCATTTCCCCGAAGCCGCGGTAACATTCCCGTTTTCCGCAAACCAGAGAAACGCTGACGTTTTTCAGGGAAAGCCCCTGCAGTTGTGCGCACCAGGGCTCCCGGACCTCGAGAGGGACCAGCGCCGGCGCGCAGGGAACCACCGTATGGCCCAGCGCCTCCGCCATTCCATACCCGTCCCCGGTGGAACCGGTGGAGGGATAAGACAGCCCGCCCGTCGCCAGGATCACCGCATCCGCCTCCACCCGGCCGCCGTTTTCCAGCAAAACCCCCGCGGCCCGCCCGAGGCGGTCGGTCAGAATCCTCGCCGCGCCCGTCCGAAGCCGGATCTGTACGCCCAGCGCCCGCATCCGCCGCTCCAGCGCCGCCGTCACGTCGGAGGCATGATCGGAAACGGGGAACACCCGGCCGCCTCTTTCCGTTTTCAGGCGGCAGCCGGCCCCCTCAAAGAAATCCATGGCGGCGCGGTTGTCGAATCCGGAATAGGCGCTGTACAGAAAACGGGAATTGCGGACCACGTTTTCAAAAAACGCTTCCGAAACGCAGTCGTTGGTCAGATTGCAGCGGCCCTTCCCGGTGATATAGAGCTTTTTGCCCAGCTTTTCGTTTTTCTCCAGCAGGACCACCTGCGCCCCTGCCCCGGCGGCCGCGCAGGCGGCCATCATGCCCGCGGCGCCCCCGCCGATCACGGCGATCCGTTTTTCTCTCATGCGCGTCATTCCTTTGCGAAGGGCTTTTCAAACATGGTCTCCTCATTGATGAAGTTGATCTCATCGTTCAGATAGACCTGATAACTGTTCCACGCCTCCTCCAGCGCCTTCAGGGAACGCTTCACCCGTTCCGGCTGCTTCAGGCACAGGGCGATCACCAGCGCATTGATCAGCGACAGCGGCGCCACCAGAGAATCCACGATGGAAACCATATCGCTGCGGGCGAACAGATTGCAGGAGGAGTACAGGTTCATGGGAGAATGTACGCTGTCCGTGACGGCGATCACCCTGGCGTTCCTGTCGTTGGCGAACTCCATCGCTTTCAGCGTGCGCATGGAATACCGGGGAAAGCTGATGCCGATAAAGCAGTCCCGTTCGCCGATCCGCAGCATCTGCTCAAAGATCTCCGTGGCGCTGGTGGTGCCGATCAGCACCACGTTTCCGCGTATCATCCCCAGATAAAAGCTCAAAAACTCCGCCAGCGGCCTGCAGCTCCGCACGCCCAGAACATAGACGTTTTCCGCTCCCAGGATCAGGTTCACCGCCATCTCAAACGCGGCCGGGTCCAGGTGCTCCGCGGTATAGCGGATCTTCTCGATATCGCCGGCCAGCACGTTCGTCAGGATCTCCGACTGAGCCATGCCCGCATAGCGCGCATCCATGCTCTCCACCGTATTCAGCCGCTTTCTGACCCGCCCGGCCAGCGCCTCCTGCATCTGCGGATATCCCTTATAGCCGAGCATGACCGCGAAACGGACCACGGTGGACTCGCTGACGGACAGCGTGCGCCCCAGCTTTGCCGCGGTCATGAACGCCGCCTGGTCGTCATGCTCCAGCAGATAGGCGGCGATCGTCTTCTGCCCCCTGCTCATGGACCCGTATTTTTCCTGGATCCGCGTGATGATATCGGTCTTTTCTTCCATGCGTCTTCCTGCATTTCCTTTGAACATGAACGGCTGCGCAGATCGTGCGCAGCCGCATTCGCAACATAAAAATCTCTGTCAGATCATACGGGGTAAGCCGCGTTCTTCGTATCCGCCTGCGTCATGTCCACCTTTTCCTGCTGTGCCTGACGGTACTTGAAGAAATCGACGGCGACCTGCGGGAACAGCGCGTAGGACAGCACATCCTCCTCCTGCTGCTTCCACTGCTTCATCTTCGCCTCGATCTGCTCCAGCTCATTGGGGATCAGATCCGCAGGGCGGCAGGTGATCACCTCACCGTCCCCGATGACCTTCTTCTGCACTTCCGCATTGAAAGGCTTCACGGTCTTGCCGTATTTGCCGGACAAAAGATCCTTGGTCTCGCCGGTAGCGACCTTGTAGCGTTCGCCCATCAGGACGTTGAACACGGCCTGCGTGCCCACGATCTGAGAAGACGGCGTGACGAGCGGAGGCTCGCCGAAGTCCTTGCGCACCCGCGGGATCTCCTGCAGCACTTCGTCGTACTTGTCGCTGGCATTCTGCTCCTTCAACTGGCTCACCATGTTGGAAAGCATGCCGCCGGGCACCTGATACATCAGGGTCTTGATGTTGACGCCCAGAACCTTGGGATCCAGCAGGCCGGTCTTTAAGCACTCCTCCCGGTACGGGCGGAAATAATCGGCGATCTCGGCCAGCAGGTTCTGATCGAAGCCGGTATCGTAAGGGGTTCCCCGGAAGGTTTCGACCATCACCTCGGTGGCGGGCTGGGAGGTTCCCAGCGCAAACGGAGACATAGCGCAGTCGATCACGTCCACGCCGGCCTCCACCGCTTTCAGATAGGTCATGCTGGCAACGCCGGAGGTGTAATGGGTATGCAACTGGATCGGCAGCTTGGTGGCGCTCTTCATGGCAGTGATCAGACGCTCCGCCTCATAGGGCACCAGCAGACCGGCCATATCCTTGATACAGATGGAATCCGCGCCCATCTCCTCGATCTGCTTCGCCACGCCCATCCAGTACTCCAGCGTATAGGCGTCGCCCAGCGTGTAGGACAGGGCGATCTGCGCATGGCCCTTTTCTTTGTTGCAGGCCTTCACCGCGCATTCCAGATTGCGCAGATCGTTCAGACAGTCGAAAATACGGATGATATCGATGCCGTTGGCAATGGACTTCTGCACGAAATATTCCACCACGTCGTCCGCGTAATGGCGATAGCCCAGAATGTTCTGCCCTCTGAACAGCATCTGCAGCTTGGTATTTTTGAAACCGTCCCGTAGCTTGCGAAGTCTGTCCCAGGGATCCTCCTTCAGGAAACGCAGGGATGCGTCAAAGGTGGCGCCGCCCCAGCATTCCACGGAATGATACCCGACCTGATCCATTTTGTCCACGATGGGAAGCATCAGCTCGGTGGGCATTCTGGTGGCGATCAGAGACTGATGCGCGTCCCGCAGAACGGTTTCCGTTATTTTGATCGGTTTTTTTTCAGGCATTCTCTTTTCCTCCCTAAAATTATAATCAGATCGTAATCAAAATACGCCGAAGATTGCCATGAAGGTACCGGCAGCGACCGCCGTGCCGATGACGCCCGCCACGTTGGGCCCCATCGCGTGCATCAGCAGGAAGTTGGTCGGATCGTACTCCGAGCCGACCTTCTGGGACACGCGGGCCGCCATGGGCACCGCGGACACGCCGGCGGAGCCGATCAGCGGATTCACCTTGCCGCCCGTGAACTTGCACATGATCTTGCCGAACACGACGCCTGCCGCCGTACCGAAGGCGAAGGCGATCAGGCCAAGGGCCACGATCTTTAAGGTATCCCAGTTCAGGAACGCCTCTGCGCTGGTGGTCGCTCCCACGGAGGTGCCCAGCAGGATGACAACGATATACATCAGGGCGTTGGACGCCGTATCCGCCAACTGACGGACCACGCCGCTCTCCCGGAACAGATTGCCCAGCATCAGCATACCGACCAGGGGCGCCGTGGTGGGCAGGATCAGACATACCACGATGGTGACGATGATGGGGAACAGGATCTTCTCCAGCTTGGAAACCGGACGAAGCTGTTCCATCTTGATCCTGCGCTCCTTTTCCGTGGTCAGCAGCTTCATGATGGGAGGCTGGATCAGCGGCACCAGCGCCATATAGGAATACGCCGCCACCGCGATGGGACCCATCAGGGTGCCCGCCTGCCCCAGCTTGCTGGCCAGGAAAATGGAAGTCGGGCCGTCCGCGCCGCCGATGATGGAAATGGCCGCGGCCGCCTTGTCGTTGAAGCCCATGGCAATGGCCCCGAAATAGGCGGCGAAAATGCCGAACTGAGCCGCCGCGCCCAGAAGAAAGCTCTTGGGATTGGCGATCAGCGGGCCGAAATCCGTCATGGCGCCCACGCCCATGAAAATCAGGGACGGCAGGATCGCCCATTCATCCAGAATATAGAAATAATACAGCAGACCGCCCACCCCGTTGGAGGCATCCTCCGGATGCACCATGATGTCGGGATAAATGTTGACGAGCAGCATGCCGAATGCGATTGGAACCAGAAGCAGAGGCTCGAATCCTCTGGCGATCGCCAGATAAAGGAAGACGCAGGCCACCGCGATCATGACCACATTTCCGACGGTGATGTTGAAAAATGCGGTCTGATGGATCAGGTTGTCCAATGTAGTCACGATATAAGACATTTGTTGACCTCCTGTGTTGAAACGGTAAATGACGCCGCATCCCGCGCGGCATCCTGATTTCATTCAGGACCCGGCTTTGCCGGCCCCGATCAGTTTAAGGTTGCGAGCAGAGTTCCGGCCTCCACCGCGTCCCCTACCGCCACGTTGATGCTGGCGACCGTGCCGTCCTTGGGCGCAACAACAGGGATCTCCATCTTCATCGCCTCGATCGTGACGACCGCGTCGCCGGCCTTCACCGCCTGGCCCACGGCCGCGTCGATCTTGAACACCTTTCCGGCCGCGCCGGCTTCCACCTTGATGCTGCCGGCCGCGCCGGCCGCCGCTGCGGGCTTCGCCGCGGGGGCCTTGGGAGCCGCAGGGGCTTTGGGAGCGACCTTGGGAGCCGCCGCAGGGGCTGCCACGGGAGCGCCTGCGCCCTCCTCCACTACGACATCATATACGTTGCCATTCACGGTAATGGTATAGTTTTTCATTTTAAAATCCTCCTGTAAGGTTTGATATGTCAGGCACGATGGCCTTATTTTTTTCGGGCGGTCTTCAGGCTCTCTGCCATTTGCCGCTGCGGCGGCGGATGCTTCTGACCACAAATTCTCCGGGCTCGGCCGCATGGCCGGTTTCGCTCTCATAGGCCGCAACGGCCGCCGCGATCACCGCCACCAGCTCGCCGTCATCCTCCGCGGCTTCCTCTTCCGCAGCGGGAACCGCCGGGACGGGCGCCGGAGCGGGGGCAGGCGCTTCGGCCTGTTTCTTTTTGCCCGCTGCGCCCTGCAGCTTATTGATATTCTTGAAGAGGCTGATGATCCAGGCGATCAGGATCAGCACCGCGAACACGGTGCCCATGCCCAGCAGCGTGTTGAGCGCCGCGTTGGTCATCAGTTCGGACAGCGGCTTGATCACGCTGACCGTCAGGCTCACCAACTGCCCCTGGCTGTCGTAAACGACTACCGCTTCCGCGTCGTGGGATTCCCCGTCCACCGATACGGTGACGGATGCCTCATCGATTCCCATCTCGACGGCCGTGCTCTGCACGCTGTTGACGGCGCCGATCTCGCTCCGGGAGCCCTCCACGGAGCCCACCGCCTCGGCCAGATCGGGATAGGTCTGCACAAACGCCTTGGCCTGTCCCTGGTCTATCACCTGTACGATCGTCTCGAGCAGCCCCTGGGCGGCCTCCAGCGCCTCGTCCTCTCCGTAGGGAAGAAGGGGTTCCGCCGACTCATCGATTCCGCCGCACGCCGTCATGCCGAAGATACAGGCCGTCATACCGAGTACTAACAGCAGTTTTTTCATATTAAGTATCTTCCTTTCTCAGACTGTTCCATGCTTCTTTGACGGACGCTCTTCTCTCTTGGTGAACAGCATCTCAAAAGCGCCGATGACGTACTTCCTGGTGTCGGCCGCCTCGATGATCTGATCCACATAGCCTCTCCGCGCGGCGCTCTCCGCGCTGTTCTGCAGGGCGGCATATTCCGCCGCGCAGGCGTCGATAGTCTCCGCATCGCTGCCGTCGCAGATGATCTTTGCGGCCAGCTTCGCATCCATCATGCCGATCTGTGCTTCCGGCCAGGCGTAGGTCATATCCGCGCCGATCGCCCTGGAATTCATGGTTACATAAGCGCTTCCGAATGCCTTGCCGACGATCACGTTCACCTTCGGCACCGTAGCGTTGGCAAACGCATAGGTCAGCTTCGCCGCCGCCTTTGCGATCTGCTTCTCCGCGCACTTGGTGGCCGCGTAGCCTGCCACATTGGTCAGCGTCAGCACCGGGATATCGAATGCGTCGCAGAAATTCACGAAATCCGCGGCCTTCTCACAGCCTCTGGCGGAAAGCGCGCAGTCGAGCTTCTCCTTCACGCTGCCCTCCCCGTCCAGGATCTCGCAGCGGTTGGCGACAGCGCCCACCGTCACGCCGTTCAGGCGCAGGAAGCCGGTCACCATGCTCTTCGCGTAAGCGCCCTTCACTTCCAGGAAACGGTTGTCATCCGCGATCAGGGACAGCGCCACGGAGGTATCGCCCGCGCAGCCGGCCAGCTCCGGAACAGAACGGTTCAGATCGTCCGTGCACTCCGTAAAGGCGTCATTTTCCTCGTTGTTGGCGGGAAGCATGGAAACCAGCTCACGGATCCCCGCGAGAATGGCATCCTCATCCGCCACGACGTCCACAATGCCCGCCTCCTCGCTCTGGAAAGCGGCCGCGGAGGTATCCAGCTTGCCGATGCTGTTCCCCTCCAGGGCATTGGGAGAATTGACGAACAGCTTCGCCTTCTTCTCCTCCATGAAGGTGAAGTCCGTCAGCGTCGGGATGATGGCCAGACCACCGCCGCAGGAGCCGAAGACCGCCGTGATCTGCGGGATCACGCCGGAGGCCAGGGTCTGCTTCAGGTAGATCTCCCCGAACCCGTTGAGCGCGTCCGTCGCCTCCTGCAGGCGCAGGCCTGCGGAATCGATCAGGCCGATGACGGGCGCTCCCGTCTTCATCGCCAGATCGTAGAGCCTGGCGATCTTCTTCGCATGCATCTCGCCCACGCTGCCGCCCAGCACGGAAGCGTCCTGGCTGTAGACATACACGAGATTGCCTTCGATCACCCCGTAGCCGGTGATCACACCGTCCGAAGGGGTGTCGGTCTGTTTCAGATTGAAATCCGTGGTCCTCGCCGTGACGCGGGCGCCGATCTCAACGAAACTGTTTGCATCGAGTAAAGCGGTTATTCTTTGACTCGCCGGTGAAGTGTTGCTCATGATTCAGCCCTCCATTTTATATGAGATAAAATAAATAAACCGGATTGCCGGATCTTGCAAAAAAAGGAAGAGCCGCCTTTTTCGCAAAAGCCCGTACGATAGTAGTATACCACGGAAATGAAAGGGCCGCCAGCGGAAAATCAGAGATATTTCGCCTAAAATATGGGGATTGTGAAGTGGATTTTGGACAAATCCTACAAGAAGGCGGCCGCGAGCACGCTTCTGAGACAATAGGGGAAGTCGATCGCCTCCACATCTTTGGCCGCCGTCACCGCCAAAGAGGCATAGAGCTCTCCGTTCACATAGAACAGCTCCTTCCCGACGGGCTGCCCCTTTTCCACCGGCGCCGTAAGGCCTCCGGGAAGCTCCCACTTCACCTCCACGGTATCGTGCTCCGACAGCAGCAGCCCCGGCGGCTTTTCGCCGCAGACCAGCTCCACCTGCGCGCTCTGCCCGTTTTCCACCGGCACCGGAGTCAGTTCCCTTTTCTGTCCGATCTCCCGGAACTCATAGTTCTCCAGCCCGTATTCCATCAGAAGCCTGGCGTCGTGCCACTTCCAGGTTTTGTTGTTCGGCCAGCCGCAGGCGAGAAGCGCCACCGCGAAGGTCTTCCCGTCCCGCTCCAGCGCGCCCACATAGCAGTACCCTGCCTTCCCCGTAAACCCGGTTTTTCCGGAAAGGGCTCCCTCCATCATCTCCAGAAAGGCGTTGTGGTTGATGCAGGAAACGGTGCGTCCGCCGGCAGAAAACCCGCCTCCCGTCTCCTGCCGCCGGCTCTCGTAGGAATAGGAGGGCTGCCGGGTGATGGTCAGAAACTGCTCCCTTTCAGGGGAGGCCGTGACGCAGTAGCTCATGATCCGCGCCAGATCCGCGGCCGTGGTGGAATGGGCAACCTCTCTGGTCTGCCCGCCCTTTTCCAGCGTCAGCGTGGCGTCCAGTCCGTTGGGGGTCACGAAGGAGGTATCCGTACAGCCGATGAGGCGCGCCTTTTCATTCATCCGCTGCACGAAGGCCAGCACCGCCTTCTGGCTTTCCTGAGACGAATGGGCGCTGCAGTCCTGCGACAGCCCCGCCCATTTGCTGCCGAAATGCTCCGCGATGATCACCGCCGCGTCGTTGTGGGATTCCAGCATCAGGGAATAGAGCAGATCCCCTATCTGATAGTATTCGCCCTTCCTGGCCCCCAGGCGCACCCTGGGCTGCCCTGCCGCGTACGCGGACACTGCGGCGATCTCCTCCGTATCCCCCTGCTCCAGCGTCAGGATACAGGTCATGATCTTGGTGGTGCTGGCCATGGGCAGCACCTCATCCCCGTTTTTTTCCAGCAAAATACGCCCATTGTCCGCGTCCATCAATACCGCGGCCTGGGCGTACAACTGCGCGGCCGTCCCCGTCTCGTCCTTCCTCCCGTCCGCCTGCGCCGCAGACACGGGCAGGACGGCCAGGGAAACCGCCGCCAAAAGCCATGCCGGGCAGCAGACGGCAAAAAGCCCTCTCCTCCCGGCGCGCGATCTGTTTTTCATGCGATCCTCCGTCCCCGTTCCTTTTCAGCGCCGGCAGCGCGGCGCCCCTTCCCTATAATATATGAGGGACGCGGACGGATTCATGACAGGCGATCCTGCGCCTGTTCAGGGCTGCTCCTCCTGCATCTCCTTCGCCTCCTGCTGCGCCTGTTCCCGAAACTCCGCGATCTGGATGGCGGAAAGCGACGGAAGCTCCTCCAGGGAGCTGACGCCGAAGGAACGCAGAAACTGCTCCGTGGTTCCGAACAAAAGCGGACGGCCCGGCGCATCCATGCGCCCCAGCTCCGTCACCAGGTCGAATTCGATCAGCCGGTTGATGGCATGGTCGCAGTTGACCCCCCGGATGCGCTCCACGTCCAGCTTCGTCACCGGCTGCTTGTAGGCGATGATGGAAAGGGTCTCCAGCAGCGTATCCGTCAGCGTGTATTTGCGCGGCGTTTTGGCGATCCGGATCAGATACTCATACAGATCGGACCGGGTGCACATCTGCCAGGCATCCTCCAGCGCGATCAGGGAGACGCCTCTGCCCGCCTCCTCCCAGTCCGCCTTCATCCGTTCCAGAAGCTTCCGGGTTCTGGCCGGCGTTTCTCCGATGACCTCCGCCAGCCGCTTCGTCTCCACGGAATCCCCCATGGCGAAAAGGATCGCCTCCAGCACGGCCTCCTGTTTTTTTTCTTCCATTCTTCATCCCTCGTCTGCATCTTCTCTGGAGATCACCGTGATCTCCCCGTCGATCTCCGCCTGCTCCACGGCGATCTTCCCCAGCTTCATCAGCTCCAGCACCACCAGAAAGGTGACGATCACGTCCATTTTGCTGTGCTGGCGCTCCAGGAGCCGGCGAAAGGAAAAGCGTCTGTGGGAACGCAGGAACTGCTGCACGCGGTCCGTCTTTTCCTCCAGGCTGATCTCGTCCTTCTCGATTTTTCCGAAGCTGCTCCTGACCGGATCCACCTTCTCCTCCTGCCGGCGGATCACGCTTTTGAAAATATCGTGGAGCTGCGCAAGCGTCGTGTCCCCCAGAAGCTGTCCGTAGTCCACGGGCGGACGGAACGCCGCGACCTCCTGCGGGAGGGTCACCCCCTTAAAAAAGCTCTGCCTCGCGTCCATCTGCATGTCCCGCAGCTCATAGGACATATACTTATACATTTTGTATTCCAGGAGCTTCTGCACCAGCTCCGCCCTGGGGTCCTCCTCCTCTCCGTCTTCGCCGGTCTCACGGGGAAGGAGCATCCTGCATTTGATATCCAGGAGGGTGGCCGCCATCACCAGAAACTCGCTCATCACGTTCATATCCTCCGACTCCATCTGCCGGATATAGTCCAGATACTGTTCCGTGATCTCCACGATGGGGATGTCGTAAATATCCACCTTGTTTTTTTCGATCAGATGCAGAAGCAGGTCCAGCGGGCCCTCAAACGCCTCCAGCTTCACTTCCAGCGCCATTCCCTGTCATTTCCTTTCCTTCCGGTTCCAGATCGATCACCACAAGCTCCGCAGGGTTGAACACCCGGATCGGGATCGTATGGCTCCCCAGCCCGCGGCTGACCACCATTTTCCGGCCCGCCTTTTCAAACAGCCCCCCGTCGTACCTGGGGAACAGCGTGAACGAGGTGGAAAGCACGCCTCCCAGAAACGGCAGCCGCATCACGCCGCCGTGCAGATGACCGGACAGCGTAAGATCCGCTCCCCACTGCGCATAGGTATCAAAATAGGCGGGATGATGCGCGAGCAGAATGCAGTACGTATCCCGGGAAGCCTGTCCCAGCAGATGCTCCAGCTCTTCCTCCGGGAACCTCCGCTTCCGGAACTTCCGGTATTTGTCCTCCGGGATATCCAGCCCATAGATCCGGATCCCGCAGGAGGGAAGCGACACGCTCCCGTTTTCCAGAAGGACGGCCCCGCTGCTCTTCAGAAAATCCCGGTACTCCTCCCCCATGCCGCCGTACTCCTCAGACTCGCGAAAAAGACGGCTTTCATGGTTGCCGGGGGCATAGTAAAACGGATAACGCGCGGCCAGCCTTCCCACCAGCGATTTCGCCGGTTCCATGGATTTCCCGCACACGGAGGTCACCATATCCCCGGCGCATACCACCAGATCCGGCTCCGCCGCCGCGATCCGCCCCAGCAGCTTTTCGTTGTTCCTGCCGTACTGCTTATTATGAAGGTCCGCCAACAGCACAAGCCGCACCCTTTTCCGGATCCTGACATCCGAGATCCGGTAGGATACCGTCACGAACCGGTTGCTGTCCCGGACGGCCGCCGCGCCGAATACGCCGCAGACGGCCAGCAGACAGATCAAAACAAATTCCGCCATAGAAACCTCATTGAAACCTCATTCCATCCCGCGGGCCGCCGCGAAGGCCCTGCAGCGCACCGCGCACCTTCCTGCATCGCCGTGCGCAAAAGACGCGCTCCGGTACGCCGCCGCAGCGGCGCGCAGTCACAGCAGATAGGCCCCAAACGCCTTGCCCAGATAATCCGCATATCCCGCCTTTTTCACGCTGGCGGCATACAGGATCGGCACGGAGCCGATAACCTCTCCGTTCAGCACATACTCCGCCCTTCCGGCCGTATCCCCGGCCCGCACCGGCGCCTGCACATCCTGCGGCAGCTCCACCCGCTTCCGGATCATCTTCACGTCGTTGCCCTCCACGTCCAGGTAAGAAAAGCCGGAATCGTAGGCGAGCGCGACGTTCTCCTCCACGCCGCCCTTCACCTCCAGCGGCGGAAGCCCTTCCCGGTTCTCATCCCGGTAAAGGGAGCTGACGCTGTAGCCGTAATTGAGCAGGGCGGCCGCATCCGCGAACCGGACCCTGGAGTCCGGCTCCGCCATCACTACGGCGATCATCTCCACATCATCCTTCCGGGCCGTCGCGGAAAGACAGAACTTCGCCTTGTTGGTAAAACCGGTTTTCAGCCCGGTGGCCCACTGATACTGCTTCAGCAGCTTGTTGGTGGAGGAAAGGGTAAACGGGGTGCTTCCCCGCGCCGTGGTATGGGTGATATCCTCCATCCAGATCCCGGTATAGCGGTAAACATCCGGATGCTTCGTCACCAGTTCCCGGCTCATGACCGCCACATCCCGGGCGCTGGTATGATGCTCGTCGGAATCCGTCAGGCCGCAGCAGTCGACGAAACTGGTATTTTCCATCCCAAGCTCCTTCGCGCGCCGGTTCATCCGCGCGACGAACTCCTCCTCGCTGCCCGCCACATACTCCGCCATGGCGGCGGCCGCGTCATTGCCGCTGGCCACGGCGATACACTTGATCAGCGTATCCACCGTCTGCAGCTCTCCCGCCTCCAGAAAGACCTGGGAGCCCCCCATGGACTGAGCGTGTTCGCTGGTGATCACCTCATCCGTCAGCCTGATCTCTCCGGCGTCCAGCGCGTCAAAGATCAGAAGCAGCGTCATGATCTTGGTGATGCTGGCCGGGGAACAGACCTGATCGGCGTTCTGCTCATAAATGACCTTTCCCGTAGAGGCCTCCAGCAAAATGGCGGAAGGGGCCGAAATCTGCGGCGCGCCCTCCGCCGCATATACGAAACTCCCCTTTTCGGCTGCCGGCACGGCAGACAGCAAAACGGAAACAAACAACAGAGCCGCGCATCTTCGTATCCCCTGTTTCATCGCACATACTCCGTTCGATCGCCTTTACTTCCATTTTATGATGAACCGGACGGATTATGAACGGAATCCGCCGCCCGCTGTCTGTCTCTTCTCTCCCTGTGCCGAAACGCTCACGGAACCGGAACAGCCGGAACAATCTGCCCCGCGGCAGCCTGTGCGGCCTCCAGCGCCTGCTGCATCACCTGCGCGGCCAGCGCCGGGTCCACAGGCTGTCCGGTGACGGAATCCACCACCGCTCCGGTGACCGGATCGACGATCCAGCCGGCCGGATCCATCACGGGCAGCACCGTCGCGATGCCGTTGGCGTCAAACTGATACGTCAGACCGTCCAGCGTCAGCGCGGTATTGACCGCCATGGTCCCGTTTTCCGTGAAATAGCGCATCCCCGCCGCGTCCGCATACCAGCCGAACTGCATCTTCCCGTCCACGCCGAACAGGTAAATATCCGTCCCGACGGGCGTAAGCCCCACGGACATGATGCCCGCCGGATTGAAATAATACCGGCCGCCGTTCATATCCAGGAACACATTCACCGCCATATTGCCGTCTTCCCCGAAATAGCGCACGCCGGCGGCGGGATCCTCATAAAAGCCGTAATACATGGCGCCGTCCGCGCCGAACAGATAAACCTTTCCGTCCAGGGGCAGGATGCCGCGGTACATCAGACCGTTGGGCAGGAAATAATAATTTTTCCCGGCGATGGTCACCAGATCGTGCAGCATGTGGCCGTCGCTGGTATCCATGTAGAACATGTTCACGCCGTCCCCGATCCAGCCCTGCTTGTACATGGAGCCGTCGGCGTTCATGAAATAGGTCCTGCCGTTATCCTCCACGAAGCCGAACTGCATCCTGTAATTCCGATAATAATAGGTTTTACCGCCCCGGTCCACGAAGCCGTTGGCAACGATCAGGCCGGAAAAATCTTTGAACTGGAAATTCAGATCCACATTTCCTTCAATGCCGGGCACCGAGCCTTTGCTGCTAAACTGCCAGAACGCGGGCCCCGGATACGTACAGGAATCGCTGTACTGCGCGATCCACTTGTCAAAGGGCACCGCCGCGATCTTCTCCGCCGCCCAGTTCCGGCTGGCATAGAGCATGGGATAATACCCCGCCGCCTGCACCGTCGTGCAGAACGCGACGGTGAGGGCCGCCAACTGATCCGGCGTCATATTTTTATGTACGGTATCCTCCAGATCGTACACCACCGGCAGGCTCACGGAAAAAGGAGCCAGCGCCGCGATGGCGAACTGCGCCTCCGTGATCGCGCCCTCCACCGTGGTCGCGTAGGAATAGACGTACGCGCCCACCTTCATGCCGACAGCCGAAGCCCCCAGCATGTTCGCCGCGAAAAAAGGATCCAGCCCGCTTTTGGCGCTGCCGATCTTCACAAAGGCAAAATCGTACCCCGCGTTTTTGACCGCGCTCCAGTTGATCCCCTTCTGGTACACGGAAACGTCGAGCCCCTTCGCCAGGGGCGCGGCCTCGGCCCGGATCCCGTTTCCCGCCAGCACGCCAAAGGCGAGCAGCGCCGCCAGCGCAACGCCCGCCGCCCGTTTCCTCCATCCGCCAGAACAGAGCCGTTTCCCGGACACAGTCCGCCGCTTCGCATCCGTCCGCTCCTGAAAACCCGTCTGTCTCTCTGTATCCATCCGTCTCCTGAAATGCATTCGTATTCCTCCGGTCAGCCTGGAAGATTTATCCTTCCAGCCATTACACAACAGAAAGCACGCCGCGCGTGCTTTCCCGTCTTCATGAATCAAAAGTCCCTGGGGACAAACCTCAGGGACTCATGCCATTAGTTGTATTTACGTTTTCTGGCTGCTTCAGATTTTTTCTTACGCTTTACGCTGGGTTTCTCGTAGTGTTCTCTTTTGCGGATTTCCTGCTGGATACCTGCCTTAGCACAACTCCTCTTGAAACGACGCAGAGCGCTGTCTAAAGTCTCATTTTCCTTCACGATTATGTTAGACATATGCTCACACCTGCCCTCCCTTCAGTCCCATCTCACGACTGACTGGGTTTTTAATGCAGGACACCCCCTGCACAAATTTAATTATAACAAAAATACTCGGCACGTCAACAGTTTTTTCAAAAAAACTGGATTTTATCTCCAATTAATCCTTCAACTGTCCTTCCAGCACGCCGGGAACCGCCTGAAGCGCCGCCGGAATGCCGGCCGGATTTTTGCCGCCGGCCTGCGCCATGCCCGGACGGCCGCCGCCTCCGCCGCCCACGAGCTTCGCGATCCCTTTGATCAGATTGCCCGCGTGCGCGCCTGCCGCCATCGCGCCGTCCGTCGCCATGGCGATCAGATTGACCTTTCCCTCTGCCTCGGAGGCCAGCACCACGACGCCCTCGCCCAGCTTTTCCTTCAATTGATCGCCCAGCTCCCGCAGACCGTTCATATCCACGTCCTTTACGCTGACCGCCAGATATTTCACGCCCTTCACCTGGGCCACCCGGTCCATCACGTCGCCCATCGCGTCCCTGGCCGCCCGGCTCTTTAAGGATTCGTTCTCGCTCTGCAGCGCCTTCACCTCGGCCAGCAGATGGCGAATCCGCTCTTCCACGCCCGACACGGGCACCTTCAGGATTTGCGCCGCGGCCTCCAGCTTCTGTTCCACATCCCGGTAATAATCGAAAACCCCCTGTCCGGTCAGCGCCTCGATCCGGCGGACGCCGGCCGCCACACCGCTCTCGGAAAGAATCTTGAACGCCCCGATGGCGCCGGTATTGCCGATATGGGTCCCGCCGCAGAACTCTCTGGAATAGTCTCCGATGCTCACGACGCGCACGGTATCGCCGTATTTTTCGCCGAACAGCGCCATCGCGCCGGACTTTCTGGCTTCCTCGATGGGCATGACAGCCGTGGTCACCGGGATATTCTGCGCGATCTTCTCATTCACCCGGCGCTCCACATCCTCCAGCTCCTCCCGCGTCATGGCGGAGAAATGGGAGAAGTCGAACCGCAGCCTGTCCGCATTGTTCAGCGAACCCTGCTGTTCCACATGGGTGCCCAGAACATCGCGCAGCGCTTTCTGCAAAAGATGCGTGGCGGTGTGATTCTTGCAGGTGTCCTGCCGCCTTTTTGCGTCCACGGACAGCGTCACGGCGTCGCCCGGCCGGAGCATGCCGCGCACCATGCGTCCCACATGGCCCACCTTGCCGCCTTTCAATTTAATCGTATCCTCCACCGCGAAGCTGCCCTCCGGTCCGGTGATGGTGCCGCGGTCGCCCTCCTGGCCGCCCATGGTGGCGTAGAACGGCGTTTCGTTCACAATGATGGTTCCGCTCTGTCCGTCGGTCAGCGCCATGACCACCTCCGTATCGGTGGTCATGGCGCTGATCACAGAATCATGGGTCAGCCGATCATATCCTACAAAAACGGAGGTGATGGCCGGGTCGATGGACTCGTAGACCGTCACGTCCGCGCCCATATAATTGGTGGTCTTGCGGGCCTTTCTCGCCGTCTCCTTCTGCCTTTGCATCGCGGCGGCAAAGCCCTCCTCATCCACAAAAAAGCCCTTTTCCTCCAGGATCTCCCGGGTCAGATCCAGCGGAAAGCCGTAGGTATCGTACAGCCGGAACGCATCCGCTCCGGAAAGCGCCTTCGTCCCCTGCTGCTTCATCTTCTCCTCCAGCTCCGACAGGATCTCCAGACCCTGATCGATGGTCCTGCTGAATTTATTTTCCTCCTGGGTCAGCACATTGAAAATAAAGGCTTTTTTCTCTTCCAGCTCCGGATAGCCGTCCCGGCTCCCCTCGATCACGGTGCTGCTCAGATCGGCCAGGAATTCTCCTTCGATGCCGAGCCGTCTACCGTGGCGCGCCGCCCGGCGGATGATCCGGCGCAGCACATAGCCCCGCCCTTCATTGGAGGGCAGAATGCCGTCCGAGATCATGAACGTCGCGCTGCGGATATGGTCGGTGATGATGCGGATCGAGACATCCCAGTCATATTCCTGATGGTACGGCTTATGGGCCAGCTCGCTCACCCGGCTGCGCAGAGCGTACAGCGTATCGATATCGAAAATGGAATCCACATCCTGCACCACTGCCGCGAGACGCTCCAGCCCCATGCCGGTATCGATATTCTTTTGCTCCAGCTCGGTATAGTTCCCGTGCCCGTCGTTGTCGAACTGGGTGAACACGTTGTTCCAGACCTCGATATAGCGGTCGCAGTCACAGCCCACCGTACAGCCGGGCTTTCCGCAGCCGTACTTTTCGCCGCGGTCATAGTAAATCTCGGAACAGGGGCCGCAGGGGCCGGAGCCGTGCTCCCAGAAATTATCCTCTTTGCCGAACCGGAAAATGCGCTCCTTCGCGATGCCGATCTCCCGGTTCCAGATATCGAAGGCCTCATCGTCGTCCTGGTAGACGGACGGATACAGGCGGTCGGGGTCCAGCCCCACCACCTCCGTCAGAAACTCCCAGCTCCAGGCAATAGCCTCATGCTTAAAATAATCGCCGAAGGAAAAATTGCCGAGCATCTCGAAGAACGTTCCGTGCCGCGCGGTCTTTCCCACATTGTCGATATCGCCAGTACGGATGCACTTCTGACAGGTGGTGACCCGCCTTCTGGGCGGGATCTCCTGCCCGGTGAAATAGGGCTTTAAGGGGGCCATACCGGAATTGATGAGCAGAAGGCTGTTGTCATTGTGCGGCACCAGCGAGAAGCTCTTCATCGCCAGATGTCCCTTGCTCTCAAAAAACGCCAGGAACATTTTCCTCAGTTCATTTACGCCATACTTTTCCACGTAATCTTCCTCCAAACCATCAGGTTTCTTTCATGATCCAGCCTATTATAGATTCCTTTCGGCGGCTTGTCAACCGCCCGCATCACTTTCCCGCCTGCCCCGGGCCTCCCCGCCTCCCCATGGCCCGCCCGGAGGGACGCCGCAGGCATATACAGATGCAGGACCCTTGCAGACAGGCATCAGAGGATCCGCCAGAGAGCCTTTTTGGCCCGTGCCGGGGAATACGGGCTGTCTGAGCGAAGCGAGTTTTCCGTATTCCCCGGCAGTTTCGGGCCGGAAAGGATCGGCGGCGGATGATGCATGTTCTGCATCGGGTTCTGCATCTGTATATGCCTGCGGCGTCCCTCCGGGCGGGCCATGGGGAAGCGGGGAAGCCCTGGGCAGGCGGGAAAGTGATGCGGGCGGTTGACAGGACCGATCCTCAGAGCGTCCGCTCGTCTCCCCAGAAGAACAGCGCCACCGTGCCGGGGCCCGTATGGGCGCCGATCACCGTGCCGATGTTATTGATGAGCACCCGGCCGTCCAGCTTCGGGAACCGCTCCTCCACCATGCGGGCCACCTCCTTCGCGTCGTCCAGACTGACCGAATGGCACATATAGCATTTCCCGCTGTAATCGTATCCGTCGCGCGCGTGCTCCTCCATCCTGCTGACGATGGCGCGGATCACCTGCTTCTTGCCCCGGTGCTTGGTGCGCGGGATCAGCTTTCCTTCGGAATTGACATTCAGCAACGGACAGATATTCAGCGTCTGCCCCAGGAAGCCGGCGACCTTCGACACCCGGCCGCCCCGGATATAACTGGTCAGATCGGTGGAGAAAAACCAGTGGTGAAGCTTCAGCCTGTTTTCCTCGATCCAGCGCACGTTCTCCTCCAGATCCATCCCCGCCTTCTGATTCTCCAGCGCCTGGGTCAGAAGCAGCCCGTAACCGGAGGACGCCGCGAGCGAATCCACCACCGCCACCCTGCGGCCCGGATATTCCTCCTCCATCTGCGTCTTCGCCACGTTGGCTGAATTGATGGTGCCGGAGATCCCGCTGGAGAGCGTCAGATGGAGAACGTCCTTCCCGCTCTGCAGGATCGGCTCGAACAGCCGACAGTAGCCCTCCGCATTGATCTGGGATGTCACAGGCTGCGCGCCGTCCGCAATGCTCCGGTAAAACGCCTCCGGCGTGGTGGACGCATACAGGTCGTCCACGAAATCCTTCCCGTCCACCTGATAGTGGAACATCGCGAAAGGCACGTTATTCTGCTCCATATATTCCCTGCTCATATCCACCGTGGAACAGCAGGTGATCACATAATCCGCCACAGGAAACACCTCTCTTTCTGAAAAACCGTTTTTTCGTCCAAATCCCGTACATTCTACCATATTTTGTCTGCGGATTCAATCCCCGCGTCAGGCGCGAATATACGGCTTCAAACGCTGATATACGTATCCGAGGCTCTGCAGATATTCCCCGTCAGAGTGCAGATGCTCAATGATCATCGGCATCCCGGCGTCCTCCCCGGATGCGAGCTGCGCATATTTCTCCAAATGCAGACTTCCGTCGCCGCAGGCGGTTTCCTTCAACTGAAACGTGAGCTGCGGCAGAAGCCGGATATCCTTCAGATGACAGCTTAAAATCTTTCCGCGGAGCTTTTCAAAGCATTCCTCCATGAATTCGTCCGCAAAAAAATAGCGCTGCGGGCAGTTGATCATGTTGACCAGATCCAGATGCACGCCGAAGGCACTCCGGTCCACGTCGCGGATCAGCCGCAGATACTCATCCGGACCGGTTGGCACCATCCAGGGCATGGGTTCAATAGTAAATTTCGTGCGCCGCGGCGCGGCCTGGTCGATAATGTTCTGAATGGACGCCACGGTCAGATCCCATGTCTCAGGGGAAAAATTGCCGGGATAGGCGCCGTCCCAGACGGGGCCGTGCGGCGTTCCCGCGACATTGACACAGCATCTGGCGCCGATTTTATCCGCCATCTGAAGCTGACGGACGGCATAATCCACCGCTCTGGCCCGTTCTTCCCGATCGGCTGCCAGCACGTTTTTCCAGACGCCCACCTCGGCGATCACGAGGCCCTCCTGTTCAGCGGCCTCCCGAAATGCCTCGATCTCCGCCTCCGGGGCGCTGCAGTCCAGGGGAAATACCACGGCCCCGCAGCCCAGTTCTCTGTGCTTTCCTGCCCATTCCTCCGGCGAGCGGCAGGAAAGAGACGATGATAACCCTAAAATCATTTTGATTCCCTCCATTTATATCTATTGTACTTTCTTGTCCCGGTCCGCGCAAGTTTTAATTTTCACGCCGGCCCGTATTTCCCGTTCCTTTTCGCGGAGCTCTCCCGGTACGGTCTCAGGGCGCGGCGCTCCGCTCCGGAGAGAAGACGCATGACGCGATACCTGCGGGATTTGCATGACGCGATACCTGCGGGATTTCGCTTGACGATTCCGTCCTGCGGTGGTACGTTATTACCAGAACAAATGTTTGCATCTTAGAAAGAGAGGTCACCCATGGAACAGCTTTCCCTTTTTGATACGCCGTCCGCTTATGTACCGCTGGCCAGCCGCCTGCGGCCCGATTCCCTTTCGCAGTTCGTGGGGCAGTCCCATCTGTTGGGAGAAAACGGGCTGCTCTCCCGCATCATCCGAAGCGACCAGATCCCCTCCATGATCTTCTGGGGGCCGCCCGGCGTGGGGAAGACCACGCTGGCCAATATCATCGCATGCCAGACCCATGCGGCCTTCATCAATTTCAGCGCCGTCACCAGCGGGATCAGGGAGATCCGGGAGGTGATGGCGCAGGCGGAAAACGGCCGTCTCCTGGGACAGCGCACCGTCCTTTTTGTGGATGAGATCCATCGCTTCAACAAGGCACAGCAGGACGCTTTTCTTCCCTATGTGGAGAGGGGAAGCATCATCCTGATCGGCGCCACCACGGAAAATCCTTCCTTTGAAATCAACGCGGCCCTTCTCTCCCGCTGCCGGGTCTTCGTGCTCCGGCCGCTGGAAACCGAAGACCTGCTCCGACTTCTGCACAACGCCCTGCAAAGCCCTCAGGGCTACGGGAATCTCCGGGTGGAGATCGGCGAGGAGCAGCTTGCCGCCATCGCCAATTTCGCCAACGGGGATGCCCGGACCGCCCTGAACACGCTGGAAATGGCCATTACCAACGGAGAGGTGGGCCCCGGACGGATCACAGTGAGCCGGGAATGTCTGGAGCAGTGCATCAGCAAAAAATCGCTGCTGTATGACAAGAACGGAGAAGAACATTACAACCTGATCTCCGCCCTGCACAAATCCATGCGCAACACCGACCCGGACGCCGCCCTCTACTGGCTGGCCCGGATGCTGGAGGCCGGGGAGGATCCGCTGTATGTGGCGCGCCGCCTGATCCGGTTCGCCAGCGAAGACGTGGGACTGGCGGACAGCCAGGCGCTCCCGCTAACAGTAGCCGCCTATCAGGCCGCCCATTTCATCGGCATGCCGGAATGTACCGTCAATCTCTCTCAGGCCGTGGTCTACCTGTCCCTGGCCCCCAAGTCCAACGCTCTCTACACCGGATATGAGGCGTGCAAAAAGGACGCCCAGCAAACGCTGGCGGAGCCCGTTCCCCTTCAGATCCGCAACGCCCCCACCCAACTGATGGCGGATCTGCATTACGGAGAGGGCTATGTCTATGCCCACGATACGGCCGAAAAGCTGTCCTCCATGCAGTGTCTTCCGGACGGTCTGAAGGACAGGCTCTATTACCGTCCTGACGGGGAGGGCGCGGAGGCCGCGCTGAAGGAAAAGCTCGAAGCGGTCCGCAGTTGGAAGGCCGCCCACCGCGGCTGATCCGCACGGGCTGCGGCGCGGGCCCCGGCGGATATCGCCCGCAGACCTGCCGGATATCGCCCGCAGGCGCTTCTTGCCATTTGAAAAACATAGTGCTATACTATACTCGATTTTCAGATGACAGAGAGGAAAACAGCATGGTTGAAGTAGAGAAGATCACGATCCCCGAACTGACCGGAGAGGAAGAGCGCAACCTGTATCTCTATCTGCCGCAGTCCTATTACGAGCAGCCCGACAGACGCTATCCGGTCCTCTATATGTTCGACGGTCATAACGTTTTTTTCGACTCGGACGCCACCTACGGGAAGAGCTGGGGCATGAAGGAGTACATGGATTCCACGCAGACGCAGATGATCATCGCCGCCGTGGAATGCAACCACAGTCCGGACCACGGACGTCTCCGGGAATACGCCCCCTATACCTTTCGGGAAAAAAGCTTCGGCACCGTCCGGGGCCTGGGCAAGATCACGATGAACTGGATGACGCGCACCCTGAAGCCCGGGCTCGACAGCCGCTTCCGCACGCTTCCCGGAAGGGAGCATACCTTTATCGCGGGAAGCTCCATGGGGGGACTGATGAGCCTTTACGCCCTGATGGCCTATAACGATATCTTTTCCGGCGCCGCCGCGCTCTCCCCTTCCGTCTGGACCGCGCCGGGGCGTCTGGAAAACCTGGTCCGCCGGGCATCCCTGCGCCCCGACACCGTCCTCTACATGGACTACGGAGAAAAGGAGCTGCCCTGCCGCGCGGATATCCGCGCCCAGTTCTCCTCCCTGACATCCCTTCTTCTTGAGAAAGAGGTGCTCCTGACCGCCCGCATCATTCCCGGCGGGGAGCACTGTGAGGCCAGTTGGGAAAAACAGATCCCCATTTTCATGCGCGTGCTCGGAAACGCATGAAGAACCGTCCCTGCATCGCGAGGAAACGCATATGGAAACAGAATATATCAAACAGTACAGCCCTTCCCTGAACCGGGACATGGAGCTGAAGCGCTTCGGCCACAGAGGCCGTCCGCTTCTTTACATTCCCTGCCAGGACGGACGCTTTTACGATTTTGAAAATTTCGGGATGGCCGAGGCCCTGCATCCCTGGATCGATGCGGGAGAAGTGATGGTCTTCTCCATCGACACGGTCGATCCCGAAACCTGGTCCAACGCCGGCGGCAATCCGCACCGGCGCATCTGCCGCCATGAGCAGTGGATCCGCTATATCACCGACGAGCTGGTCCCCTTCATGCGGGAGAGTGCCAACGCCCGAAACGGCTGGACCGGCTATCCCGGCATCATGGTGTTCGGCGCCAGCCTGGGCGCGACCCACGCGGCCAACCTCTACTTCCGCCGCCCCGACCTCTTTGACCGGCTTCTGGCCGTGAGCGGCATTTATACCGCGGAATACGGATTCGGCGGCTATATGGACGATCTGGTTTATCTCAATTCCCCCGTCCATTATCTCGCCAACATGCCTGCCGATCATCCCTTCATTCCGCTTTACAACCAAAAAAAGGCGGTGATCTGCGTGGGGCAGGGTCCCTGGGAGCTGCCCGCCTCCACCCGGCAGCTTGCGGACATCCTGCATGCAAAGGGGATTTCCGCCACCGTGGACTTCTGGGGCTTTGACTGCGCCCATGACTGGTACTGGTGGCGGAAACAGGCCGCCTATTTCCTGCCGGGTCTGCTGGAATAGACCCTTCCGCTTTTCCGCCCCTGCTATATGGATTCTGATGCAAAGGAGAACCTTATGAAAAATTTTATCTTCATTTCCCCCAATTTCCCTACGAACTACTGGATGTTCTGCCGGGAGCTGAAAAAGAACGGCCTGAACGTGCTCGGCATCGGCGATCAGCCCTACGATGAGCTCAAGCAGGAGCTGAAGGACAGTCTGAACGAGTATTTCAAGGTCAGCAATCTGGAAAACGACGAGGAGGTATACCGCGCCGTCGCTTTTCTGATCTACAAGCACGGCCGTGCCGACTGGCTGGAATCCAACAACGAATACTGGCTGGAGCGCGACGCCCGCCTGCGCACGGATTTCAACATCACCACCGGTTTTCAGGCCTGCGATATCCCGCATATCAAATTCAAATCCAAAATGAAGGAATTTTACCAAAAGGCCGGGATCCCCGTCGCCCGCTATCATATGGTCGATGATCCGGAGCATTGCCTCGCATTCGCCAGAGAAGTGGGCTACCCCATCGTGGCCAAGCCCGACAACGGCGTCGGAGCCTCCCACACCTTCAAGCTGGTCAGCGATGCGGAAATGGAACGCTTTTTCCAGTTGAAATGGCCCAATACCCAGTATATCATGGAGGAATTTATCGACGGTGAGGTGAATTCCTACGATGCCATCATTGATTCCCACGGGGAACCCATGTTTGAAACCGGCAATGTGACGCCGGTCTCCATCATGGACATCGTGAACCACAACGACAATTCCATTTACTATATCCTGAAAAGCCTGCCGGATGACACCCGGGCCGCCGGCCGCGCCACGGTACAGAGCTTCGGCGTCAAAAGCCGCTTTGTACACTTTGAATTTTTCCGTCTTCTGAAGGATCACGAGGGCCTGGGGAAAAAGGGACAGTTGGTCGCGCTGGAGGTCAACATGCGCCCCAGCGGCGGCTTCACCCCTGATATGATCGATTTCGCTCACAGCACAGACGTCTATAAGATCTGGGCCGACATGATCGCCTTCGACCGCTCCACCATGCCCATCGGGAAGCACGCTTACTGCGCATTCGCGGGACGGCGGGACGGCAAGGACTTCGCCATGAGCCACGCAGACATTATCGCCAAATACGGAAAGCAGATGAAAATGATGGAGCGGATCCCCGATGTGCTCTCCGGCGCCATGGGCAATCAGATGTACGTGGCGGTCTTTTCCTCTCAGAAGGAAATGGACGAATTCTACCAGGACATCCTGAAATGCAACGAATGACCATCCCCTGCGAAAAAGGCTTCCGCTGACAACACATCAGCGAAAGCCTTTTTTCAGCAAAATTTTCCAATCAGTCCGGCAGCTTCTCAGAACTTCCCGGCCTTGGCGGCTTCTTCGACCGCCACCGCGACGGACACGGTCATGCCGACCATCGGGTTGTTCCCGGCGCCGATCAGGCCCATCATCTCCACATGGGCGGGAACGGAGGAAGAACCGGCGAACTGCGCGTCGGAATGCATGCGGCCCATGGTATCGGTCATACCGTAGGAAGCAGGGCCCGCAGCCATGTTGTCGGGATGCAGGGTACGGCCGGTGCCGCCGCCGGATGCCACGGAGAAGTACTTCTTACCCTTCTCGGTACACTCCTTCTTATAGGTGCCGGCAACGGGATGCTGGAACCGGGTGGGGTTGGTGGAGTTGCCGGTAATGGAAACGTCAACGCCCTCTTTCCACATGATGGCGACTCCCTCGGTCACATCATTGGCGCCGTAGCAGTTCACCTTCGCGCGGGGGCCGTCGGAATATGCCTTGCGGTACACTTCCTTCACCTGGCCGGTATAATAATCCATCTCCGTCTCAACGAAGGTGAAGCCGTTGATCCTAGCGATGATCTGCGCGGCGTCCTTGCCAAGGCCGTTCAGGATCACGCGCAGCGGTTTCTGACGAACGCGGTTCGCCTTCTCGGCGATACCGATAGCGCCCTCCGCGGCCGCGAAGGACTCATGACCTGCCAGGAAGCAGAAGCACTCGGTGTCCTCCTCCAGCAGCATCTTGCCCAGATTGCCGTGGCCCAGACCGACCTTGCGCTGATCCGCGACGGAGCCGGGAATACAGAAGGACTGAAGGCCCTCGCCGATGGCGGCGGCAGCGTCGGCAGCCCTGCGGCAGCCCTTTTTGATGGCGATGGCAGCGCCCACCGTGTAGGCCCACTTCGCATTTTCAAAACAGATCGGCTGGATCTTCTCTACCATATGGTAAACATCCAGACCCGCATCCTTTGTGATCTTCTCCGCTTCTTCGATGGAAGCGATACCGTAGCTGTTCAGCGCTGCATCAATCTGCTTGATGCGTCTTTCATATGATTCAAATAATGCCATTTGTCCACATCCTCCTTATGATATTCGCGACCTGATTATTCTTTTCTGGGGTCAATGATCTTCACAGCATCCGCTACGCGGCCGTACTGTCCGCTGGCCTTCTCATAGGCGGTAGCGGCGTCGTCACCCTTCTTCATGAAGTCGGTCATCTTGCCGAAGTTCACGAACTGATAGCCGATGATCTGATTGTCAGCATCCAGCGCGATGCCGGTGACATAGCCTTCCGCCATCTCCAGATAACGGGGGCCCTTCGCCAGCGTGCCGTACATGGTGCCGACCTGGCTCCTTAAGCCCTTGCCCAGATCCTCCAGACCGGCGCCGATCGCAAGGCCTTCCTCGGAGAATGCGGACTGGGAACGGCCATAAACGATCTGTAAGAACAGCTCTCTCATCGCGGTATTGATCGCGTCGCAGACAAGGTCGGTATTCAGCGCCTCCAGAACGGTCCTGCCGGGCAGGATCTCAGCAGCCATGGCCGCGGAATGGGTCATGCCGGAGCAGCCGATCGTCTCTACCAGAGCTTCCTGGATGATGCCCTCCTTGACATTCAGGGTCAGTTTGCAGGCGCCCTGCTGAGGTGCGCACCAGCCGATCCCGTGTGTCAGGCCGGAAATATCCTTTACCTCTTTGGCCTTTACCCATTTCGCTTCTTCAGGGATCGGCGCACAGCCATGGTTTACACCCTGTGCCACGGGACACATTTCCTGTACTTCATGTGAATAGATCATGTGAAAACTCCTTTCAATATGTAGTAGAGTATTGGATGGCAGGATCTGTCCGGAAAGACAAAAAGCACCCGTCATACGCTGATGCTATTTTCTCATATTTCCTGCCAAAAATCCAGCCCTTTTTACAAAAAAATGGACGCCTGCCGCGGCCGGACTGCGGCATCCGGCTCCTGCGGAATCCGGGACCGGGAGCGCCAAAGCAGCGGTCCCGGCCGCAGCGTCCCTTTTTCAGTTCAGAATCATCCTGTCATTGGCGAAGGTTCCGCCGCTGACCTCCTCAAACTTGTGCAGAAGGTCCGACACCTGCAGGCGCTTCTTTTCCTCCCCTGACACATCATAGATGATATGGCCCTCATACATCATCACCAGACGGTTGCCGTGCACGATGGCGTCCTTCATGTTATGCGTGATCATCAGGGTGGTCAGACGGTCCTGACTGACGATGCGGTCCGTAGCATCCAGCACCTTGGCGGCGGTCTTGGGATCCAGCGCCGCCGTATGCTCATCCAGAAGCAGCAGCTTCGGCTTTTTCAGCGTCGCCATCAGCAGCGTCAGCGCCTGACGCTGCCCGCCGGAAAGCAGCCCCACCTTGGTGGTGAGCCGGTCCTCCAGCCCAAGATCCAGGATCTGCAGCTTTTTCCGGTATATTTCCCTCTCCTTCCTGCTGATCCCGCGTTTCAGGGTGCGCATCGCGCCTCTGCGGGAGGCCAGGGCCAGATTCTCCTCGATCTGCATGCTGGCCGCCGTTCCCGTCATGGGATCCTGGAACACACGTCCCAGATATTTGGCGCGCCTGTATTCCGCCAGCTTCGTCACGTCCACCGAATCGATGAAAATGCTGCCCTCGTCCACCGTCCAGACGCCTGCCACCGCGTTGAGCATCGTGGATTTGCCGGCACCGTTCCCGCCGATGACCGTCACGAAATCCCCTTCCTCCAGACGGAGCGAGAGATGGTCCAGCGCTTTCTTTTCATTGACCGTGCCGGCATTGAAGGTCTTGCTGATCTCACGGATTTCAAGCATGGCGCACACCTCCCTTCTTTCCCGCTCTGCCGCGGTATTTTTCCCGCAGATACGGGATCGCCAGGAAAACGGCCACGATGATGGCGGAAAGGAGCTTGTTGTCATTGGTGCCCAACAGCCCCAGCCACATGACGGTCTGCATGACGATGTAGTATATGATGGCGCCCAGCGCCACCGAAAGGAGACGGAACGCGAAGTTGCCGTGAATCCTGCCGAATACCACTTCCCCGATGATCACGGCCGCCAGGCCAACCACGATGGCGCCGCGGCCCATATTGATATCCACGAAGCCGGAATACTGGGACAGGAACGCGCTCGCCAGCGCGACAATCCCGTTGGAGAGCATCAGCCCCAGGATCTTGGTGAAATCCGTATTGATGCCCTGCGCCCGGCTCATATTGGCATTGGAGCCCGTGGCGCGGATGGAACAGCCCAGCTCCGTCCCGAAAAACCAGTACAGAAGGCCCACCAGAAGGAGGACGGCCACCGCCACCACGAAGATCGTATTCCGATAAAACGGAACGTCCCGAATCCAGCGCAGCGATACGAGCAGGCCGTATTTGTCCTGACTGACGGCCTGATTGGCCTTGCCGCCCAGAATGCGGAGATTCACCGAATAGAGGCTGAGCTGCGTGAGGATCCCCGCCAGGATCGCCGGGATCCCCATGGCGGTATGCAAAAGCCCCGTCGCCAGACCGGCCAGCATACCGGCCAGAAACGCACAGAACATGGAAAACCAGATCGAATGGCCGGACATCAGCATCACGACACAGACCGCGCCTCCGGTGCACATGGTCCCATCCACCGTCAGATCCGCCAGATCCAGGATCTTGTACGTGATATAGACGCCGATCGCCATGATCCCCCAGATCAGTCCCTGGGCGCAGGCGCCCGGCAGGGCATTGAACAGTGACGAAATTTGCAGATTCAAGACACCCTCCTTCTGTGCTTTCCTCACACTCTCCCGGCATGCCGGAACGGCCGGCACGCCAAACGCGGTTTCCGAAACGCCGAAAGCAGCCTCGGCACGGCTTCAGGCAGTTCCCCACACCGGACAAAGCCTCTTCGGAAACGGCATAGGGCTGCCGCACGGGATCGCCGCGCGTCAGCCCTGCTGCGGCATCGCTGCCGCTTCAATCTGCTCTTTTTCTGCGATCGCCGCAGACAACATCCGCCCTGTTATGCGCCTGACGGCGCAGAATAACGGTCAACAGGCCATTATTCCATGGCAATCGCTTCATAATCCTCCGGGATCGCGATAGCGAGCGCCTCGCAGTTCACCGGATTGTACTTCTTGGTCACCGTGGGCGCGAACTCGATGGGCATGCTGGAAACGTCCGCCCCGTTCACCAGGATCTCATAGGCCATCTGACCGGCCTGCGCGCCGATGTCATAGTAGCTGATGGACAGCGTGGCGACGCCGCAGCCCTTGCAGATTCCCTCCTCACCGGCAATGATCGGAACGCCGGCGGGCTGGCAGATATTGTTGATGATCTCGGTGCTGGAAGCCGCGGTATTATCGGTGGGGATATAAAGCACGTCGCATTCGGAGGATGCGGTAGTGGTCACCGCAGCCACATCGTTGGAATCCGCAAACGTATAAGCCTTGCAGGTATATCCCAGACTCTCCAGGCTGGTCTGCACCACATCCGCCTGATAAGCGGAATTGGGCTCCGCGGAACAGTACAGAAGCCCGACGGTCTTGGCATCGGGGAACAGCTCGTTGAGCATGGCCGCCTGCTCCTCCAGAGGCGCCAGATCGGATGTCCCGGAGATGTTCAGACCGGTAACGCCCGTCCAGTCGTCGATCTCCAGCGCGGTCGCATAGTCCGTGATGGAGGTGCCCAGGATCGGGATCTCGCTGGTGGCTGCCGCCGCGGACTGAAGAGCCGCCGTGGCGTTCGCCAGGATCAGATCCACCTCATTGGCGACGAACTGGTTCGCGATGGTCGCGCAGGTGGGCGCATCGCCGGAAGCGTTCTGCAGATCGAAGGTCACGTTGCCCTCTCCCAGAAGCTCGGTCAGCTTGTCCATGAAGCCCTGGGTTGCCGCATCCAGCGCCTCATGCTGCACCAACTGACAGATGCCGATGCTGTATACCGTTCCCGCGGCCGTCTCCTGTGCGTCCCCGGTTTCCTCCGCTGCTGCCGTTTCCTCCGCGGAAGCGGTATCCTCTGCCGCGGCGCTCTCCTCCGCCGCACTCCCGGCGGATTCCCCGGCCGTGGAGGCCTGACTGCCGCTGCTGCCGCAGCCGGCAACACAAGCGGTCATCACGGCAAGGACCGTGATGATGGCCATTAACTTTTTCATAATATCTTCCTCCTCTTTTACTTTAACTCTGCCGCACTTTAACGCGTGCAAGCATTGCTGCGTCATGAATGAATATACACGTTTCCAACGCAGAAGTCAAGCACTCTCCGCCATTTTTCTGCGGCGGTGAAGTGAAAAGTTTATTTCCACTTTGAAAGGGAGGAAGTTGATTTTAGTCTTTCACTCATTTCCTCTTCCCAA
>CANQVD010000029.1 GCA_947627215.1 uncultured Eisenbergiella sp. | reverse complement strand
ATGCGAAAGTGGACTTTCCAGAGGCCAGATAACCATCAATTATTATTAATTTCTTTTGTTCACCATCCATACGATTCTCCTCAACAATGCCGATTTGTCAATTTCCCTTATCTATGAGCTTTTTCCATTGACTATATTCTGGCGTTTCATCCCATTCTAATGCTTTGTCAATATAAAATTCTGCCAGCTCAAAAGATGCAGGGGGTATCAATGGTATGAAAAGATAATACGCCATTAAAAATGCACAACGTGCGGCGGCTTTCAAACTATTTTCTCTTTGAAACTTGTGTAATGACGCTTCTAATACAAAGAACAGGTTAAGTCGATTCACTTCATTTTCATCCGTATAAAAACAATTCAAGTCATCGGGCGTTAACTCGAAGATAGCTTTTTCATCAAAATATGGATGTCCGAAATCTATGTTAATCTTCATACTTTTCTCTCCATAACTCCACGATTTTTCGCCCTGACAAACAGGAATTCGATTAAATCCCCAAAATGTAGAATCCATTATACTCTTTTGCGGTATTCAGCCAGTCAACCAGGGTTTCATAGTCTGTAGGTTTTTCCTTACGGATTTTTTCAATAATGGGGTCTATATATTCCGGCGCATAATAATTGACGCCCAATATATCGACCACTCCTCTTTGTAAGTTCGCGTAGGTTCCACAATCGAAAATCCTGCTGTATTCCTGATAGAAAGTATCATCGTCATCAATGTAAATATACAGAGAGTCGTTCCGCCAGTTTTGTATTGTGCCCACTGCAGCGATATTCTTGATCCTGGTTCCGGCTGGCAGCACACAAAATTGCATTTCTATAAATGCAGAGCCGCCATATTTTCTTCGATCTTCTTGAGAATTGAAGGTATGGAATAACATGGTATTTTCTCCATAAATCCCAGTTGTCCGTTCCTTTTATAACTGTATATCATAATGATTTTTGTTGCCATGAAACGATTGAACCTATGGAAGTTTTATTTATATTCCGCAAATTCATACGCTTGTTTTATCCAATCAAATAATTCATGATTGAGATCGGATATGTCAGAAATAACGATATGCGTCGTCCATCGCCCGGGATATGGTTCTGTTTTTACCGCAGCACGCTCCGATTCCAGCGGATAGGATAATCCCAGGGTAAGTACAAAATAGGATGCCGGAAGTTCCGATTTCTTTTTGGGGCGCATAAAAGAAACACAGGCAAAAACATGTCGGTTGGAAAAGGTGATCTGTGTCTTCTGAACTTTCATTTTTGTTTGCGGATACAGATGAAAAAGCATATTCTCAAAAGACTCGTATATTGGGAAAGCTTCTTGATGTCTGTCAAAAAACATCAGTGTATCCTGTTTTATTTGCGTAAGATTTTCTTCCATATGGCCGGCCTCCTGACAAACAAGGGTATTCATATCACTTACACAACGGGAAGTTAATCTGTCCCTTTCCAACAGAAGAATCCCTCTGACAATGCTATTTTTTCAACTATTTCTTTCATGTTTTCTGCCAAATTATATACAGCGAAATTCAAACAATCCCATTCAAAAACCAACAGGACATCTTCGTCGGGGAATAAAACATTCAGCGTTCCAGAATGATTTTCCATAATCTCGCTGATGGCAGCTTCTATATCTGCCGGTTTCGGATGATGCTTCCATCCATTCCAGAGGATTGAAGTACGGTAGTAGCACATCAATTTTAGAACGATATTGATATATTTACTTTTCATTTCATGTCTTTTTTCGCTGTTAAGCAAATAGTATTCAACATCAAAAAAATGTCCACTACTGGTCTTCGGAACTCTTTGCGGCAGAAAATCAATCACATAGCAAGGCTTTTCAAGCAGCTCATCTATCTTTTTGAACATATCCTCCATTTATTTGTCTCCTGCAAATTTTGAATTTATCTTTGTTTGCTCGGCAAGGCAATCGTATCCGTTTCTGTACTATTATCATCATGCGCAATGGTTACATCCAACTTTTCGTAATTATCACAAAACGCCAAATCATAAATGACCGAATCTTCCGCAAGATTATATGTTTTGATGACGCTCCCGTCATATGTATGGATTTCCGACCAGAATGAATACACTGCGGTAGTTATATCATCGCTGTGCCATATCAGATTGTTTCCTAGGATATCCTCATCAAAGGACTCGCTTTCCGTATCAAAAATACAATAAACGCCATTATTCGGCCCGACATGGCACTTAATAACGATTTTTTTCCCTACAGGAATTGCAGATAAAATGCTATTTATTAATAGATTCCGAGAGGAAACATCGTAGTCATGAGCTCCATAATGGAATACAGTTCCTTCAAAAGAAAAACTTGCCTGTTCTGAAGCTTGCAGGCTGCCGCTCTGTGCGTCCGGAGATGTTCTCTCCTGCAAATTCTGCCCCTGCCCGCACGAAGAAAGCAATAATACACACATGAGCAATACTACTGGAATTAAAATTTTCTTTTTCATACCAGATACCTCCACAAATCCCAAGCTGCCGAACAGTTGCCTGTTCGATATTCAACATTGTACCATCTCGGCTGACGCCTCGATGGGGGATACTCTTTGATTCGTGAGTAAATAGCCGCCCTGCGGCTATTTTACCACACAAATGTGGAGGAATCTACCGGCTGTTAAGGCGCTCAAACAATATTTGCATCACCGGAACGGTTGTGCTATACTGTTATGGAAAAAGGGCTGACAGGGATCCGCACGGAAGACGGAGCCGTGCAGGCAGGGGATTTTCATGGAGACGATTCTGATTCAGATGGAGGAAAACGGGCCGGACCGGGACGGCATCGCGCGCGCCGGGGAGATCATCAGGCGCGGCGGTCTGGTCGCGTTCCCGACGGAAACCGTGTACGGTCTGGGCGGGGACGCGCTGAATCCAGCCTCTAGCCGGAAGATATATGCGGCGAAGGGACGCCCCTCCGATAATCCGCTGATCGTGCATATCTGCAGGTGGCGGGACATTTACCGGATCGCACAGCCGGTGCCGGAGGCGGCGAAGAAGCTGGCGGATGCGTTCTGGCCGGGTCCGCTGACGATGATTCTGCACAAGACCGCGCTGGTGCCGAAGGAAACCACGGGCGGCCTGGACACGGTGGCGGTCCGCTATCCCATGGACGGGACCGCGCTGGCGCTGATCGATGCGGCGGGCGGCTTTGTGGCCGCGCCCAGCGCCAACGCCTCGGGAAGGCCCAGCCCTACGCTGGCCCGGTACGTACGGGAGGATCTGGACGGCAGGATCGATATGATCCTGGATGGCGGAGAGGTCGGGATCGGTCTGGAATCCACGATCGTGGACCTGACCGAAGAAAAGCCGATGATCCTGCGGCCCGGTTATGTGACGAAGGAGATGCTGGAGTCCGTGCTGGGTCCGGTGGAGACGGACCGGACGATCCTGGACGCCGACTGCAAGCTGCCTCCCAGGGCGCCGGGCATGCGCTACCGGCACTATGCGCCGAAGGGAGAGCTGACGATCCTGGAGGGAGAGCCGGAGGCGGTGGCGGAGACGGTCTGCGCCAGGAGCAGGCGCGCGAAGGAGCGGGGAGAAAAGGTCGGCATCATCGCGGCGGACGAGCTGCTTTCCCGTTACCGGGCGGACAGCCGGGCGGACAGCGTCAAGAGCGTGGGCAGCAGGACGGACGAGGAAGCGGTGGGCAGAAGCCTGTACCGGATTCTGCGGGAATTTGACGATGAAGGGATCACGGTGATCTTTTCCGAATCCTTCCCGGAGGGAGGCTTCGGACAGGCCATCATGAACCGGCTTTTGAAGGCGGCCGGACACCGGATCGAGAAAGCGGAGGGAGAAGGGAAATGATAGCGCTGGCGAGCGACCACGGCGGATACGATCTGAAGCGCCATGTGATCGCGTATCTGGAGGAAAAGGGGATCGCGTACCGGGATTTCGGCTGTTACGGAAAGGAATCCTGCGACTATCCGGATTTCGGCAGGCAGGCGGCATTGGCCGTGGCGGCCGGGGAATGTGAAAAGGGAATCGTGATCTGCACCACGGGGATCGGGATCTCCATCGTCGCCAACAAGGTGAAGGGGATCCGCTGCGCGCTCTGCGCGGATACGGTATCGGCCCGCCTGACCAGGGAGCACAACGATGCCAATATGCTGGCGCTGGGCGGCGGGATCGTCGGGACCAATCTGGCGCTGGGCATTGTGGACACCTTTCTGAACACGGCCTTTTCCGGAGAGGAAAAGCATGTCAGAAGGATCGGGAAGATGGAAGGCTGAGAAAAGGGACGCATACAGGATGGCGCGATGCGCCGGACAGCAGGGAGCAAAAACGACGGATGTGACGAAGCCTGGGAAATTGGCGTCATAATATACAAGCCGGGGCATGGACCGAAACGGCGGAAAGAGAGGAAGGTATGGGCAAGGTAGTGATCATGGATCATCCGCTGATCCAGCATAAGATCGGACTGATCAGGAGGATGGAGACGGGAACGAAGGATTTCCGCCAGACCATCGGGGAAATCGCGATGCTGATCTGCTTTGAGGCGACGAGGAATCTCCCGCTGGTGGATGTGGAGATCGAAACGCCGATCTGCAAGACCACCGCGAAGGAACTGAAGGGGCGCAAAATGGCGATCGTGCCGATTCTGCGCGCGGGGCTGGGAATGGTGGACGGCGTACTGCAGTTGATCCCCGCGGCGAAGGTGGGGCATATCGGCCTGTACCGCGATCCTGCCACCCTGAAACCGGTGGAATATTACTGCAAGCTGCCCGCGGACTGTGCGGAACGGGAGGTTTTCGTCGTGGATCCCATGCTGGCTACCGGCGGTTCTTCTGTAGCGGCTATCCAGATGCTCAAGGACAAGGGCTGCCGGAAGATCCATTTCATGTGCATCATCGCCGCTCCTGAGGGAGTGAAGGCGATGCAGGAGGCGCATCCGGATGTGGATGTCTACATCGGCGCGCTGGACGATCATCTGAACGACCACGGCTATATCGTGCCCGGTCTGGGAGACGCGGGCGACCGCATTTTCGGGACCAAATAGGGCCGGAGGGGTTATGAAGCGCGAGGACTATATTTCCTGGGATGAATATTTTATGGGCGTGGCCCAACTGGCGGCGATGCGTTCCAAGGATCCCGGCACCCAGGTCGGGGCCTGCATCGTCAGTCAGGACAACAAGATCCTGTCCATCGGCTACAACGGACTGCCCATCGGCTGTCCGGATGACGAGTTCCCGTGGGAGCGGGAGGGCGATGAGCTGGACACGAAATACCCCTATGTGACGCACAGTGAGCTGAATGCCATACTGAATTTCCGGGGCGGCAGCCTGGCGGGAGCCAAGATCTACGTGACGCTGTTCCCCTGCAATGAGTGCGCCAAGGCCATCATCCAGAGCGGCATCCGCGAGGTGATCTATGACTGCGACAAGTACGCGGATACGCCGTCCGTGCGCGCGTCCCGCCGGCTGTTTCGGACGGTGGGCGTGGTGATGCGCCCTTATTCCCGGAGCGGGCGCGTCGTGAAGATGATGCTTTAAGCCAAAAACGGCGCTGAAAGCGAAAGGCGGCCGCGAAATCGATACCGCAGGGGCGGAGAGATTCCGCAGAGATGAAGAGATACCGCAGAGGCGGAGAGACACCGCGGGGAACGGAGGAAAGGGCGGAATGAGATCAGGCTGGCGCAGGCTGGCAGCGGTTGTGTCAGTGTGCCTGTTGTGCGCTATGGCGCCGCAGGACACGGCGCGGGCTTCCTCCACGATCAAGTCGATCCAGGAGAAGATCAACCAGGCGCAGGAAGAGAAGAAGGCGACCGAGGAGGCGAAAGAGGCGACCGAGAAAAATATCGGCGGCCTCAATTCGGCGCGCAATTCCCTGCAGGGACAGTTGAACGGCCTGACGGAGGATCTGACGCAGATCAGCGAAAATCTGGAGCAGCTTGAAAGCGATATCATCGATAAAAACGCGGAGATCGACGAGACGCTGGAGCAGTTGGAGCAGGCGCGCGAGACGGAGGAAAAGCAGTACGCGGATATGAAAACGCGGCTGCGGTTTCTTTACGAGGACAGAAATCAGACCTATCTGGAGATCCTGGTCAGCGCCAAAAGCTTTTCCGGTCTTATGAACCAGAGCCTGTATGTGGAAAAGCTGCACGAGTACGACCGGAAGATGCTGCTGCAGTACAAGGCGCAGCGGGAAGCCATCGAGGAGCTGGAGGCCAGACTGGAGGAGGAGAAGGCACATCTGGAGGAGCTGCAGGCCCAGGCCCAGGCGGAAAAACAGAAGATCACCGAAAGCGTGAACAGCACGAGGAACGGCATCGCGGGCTATACGAGTCAGATCGCGGACGCCGAGGCTCAGGCCGATGTGCTGTCGCAGCAGATCGAGGCCCAGGAGCAGAACCTGGCCGCCCTGCAGAAGCAGTTGCAGGAGGAGATAGCCAAGTCCAGGCTGGCGGCCAATTCCGTCTGGCGGGACATTTCGGAAGTGACCTTTGATGAGAACGACCGGTATCTGCTGGCGAACCTGATCTACTGCGAGGCCGGCAATCAGCCCTATGACGGCCAGGTGGCCGTAGGGGCCGTGGTTATCAACCGGGTCTTAAGCTCCGTTTATCCCAATACGGTGTCCGGCGTCATCTATCAATACAAGCAGTTCGCGCCGGTGCTGGACGGACATCTCGCTCTGGCGCTGGCCCAGAACCGGGCCACGTCCGCCTGCTACAGGGCGGCGGATGAGGCGATGTCGGGTTTTTCCAACGTGGGCCGGTGCGTCTATTTCCGCACGCCGATCCCCGGCCTGACGGGCATTCAGATCGGGGGGCATATTTTCTACTGATCTGTTTTTCGGGGAAATTCTATCAGAAAAGAAGAACGTCTGTCAGAGCCGTCCGGAACGGGCGGGGCAGGGATCGAATCTGTCCATCGGCGCCAGCAGCTCCGGCAGCTTCCCGGCGTAGATGAGGGAGAGCAGCCTGTCCAGGCTGCCCAGCGCCGCCTTGAGCTGCTCCAGGGAAAGGAGCTGCGCGTTCAGGGCGGTCACCAGCTCGTCCACGTCCACCACGCGCACAAAGCCGTCCGGCGAGACAATCACATCCACCAGCAGGTCCGTGACGGTCAGAGAATGGGTGCTCTCTTCATATTCCGGGGAAATGATATCGCAGTAATAACAGTAGAGCGAATGGTCGGCCCGGTAAAACCGGCTGATCTTGTACCCCTTATCCAGATAATAGCAGGAAAAACCGTGATCCATCTCCTTTTTGGGCCGGATCGTCTTCCAGGAGGTGACCAGCACGCCGTCCCGGTGGTCCAGAAGGGAATCGTTGACGAGGGGCACGCATTCCTCCGGTATCAGTCGTCTGCGAAACAAATGAAGGCCAGTGAGATCAGTCGGCAGCTTTTCCATGGAGGCTCCTTCCCCGAAACGGTTTATGGGATCGTATAGGGTACAGCTTTTCCAAAAACTTTCTTAAATTTTACCCCGGATACGGCAGAATGTCAAGCTTTACGGGCAGAATAAGAACAATTTTGACAAAATTGCGATCCGGAAGGGACGAAGAAAAAATGAATTACAGAATAGCGGTCTGCGACGATTCGGACGCGGACAGACAGTATATCGCCGCTCTGGCGGCCAGGTGGGCCGGGGGCGCGGGCCACACGGCGCAGATCGCCGTCTTTTCCTCCGCCGAGGAGTTTCTGTTTCGTTATGCGGAGAAGAGCGATTACGATATCCTGCTTCTGGATATCGAAATGGGCGAGATGGACGGCGTGACGATGGCGAAGAAGCTGCGCCGGGAAAACGACGCCGTTCAGATCGTTTTCATCACCGGATATTCCGACTATATTTCCGAAGGCTACGAGGTGGCGGCGCTGCACTATCTGATGAAGCCGGTCAGGGAGGAGAAGCTCTGTTCCGTACTGGACCGCGCGGCAGAGAGGCTTTCCCGGAATGAAAAGGTCCTGTATTTTGAGACCGGCGGGGAGATGGTGCGCGTGCCGGTTTACCAGATCCGGTATGCGGAGGTGTTCGGCAACTACGTGACGATCCATGCCCGGACCGACATCACCGTGAAAATGACCCTGGGCGAGCTGGAAAAGCGGCTCGACGGGCGGTTTTACCGGGTGGGGCGTTCCGCTATCGTCGATCTGACGCGGATCGGCCGCGTGACCCGGACGGAGATCAGGCTGAACGACGGGACCGTCATTCCGCTCCCCAGAGGCGCGTACGACGGGATCAACCGGGCGATCATCGATATGGGGTGAAGCGGATGGGACTTTTTTCCAGAAAAATTGACAGACAGATCGCTTCCTATCAGCAGGAGCTGATCGAAACGCACTATCGGGAGGTGGACAATATGTACCGCCAGATCCGCGGCTGGCGGCACGATTACCGCAATCACATCCAGACGATGAAGGCGTATGCGGCCGCCGAAGACTGGGAGGCCATCCGGCACTATCTGGATCTTCTGGACGAGGATCTGACCACCGTCGATACGGTGATCAAGACCGGCAATCCCATGACCGACGCTATCCTGAATTCCAAGATCTCGCTCGCGAAGGCGAAGGGGATCCGGGTCGTGGCCGATGCGCATATCCCCGTTCGGCTGAAATCCTCGGAGATCGATCTGTGCTGCATCATCGGCAATCTCTTTGACAACGCGATCGAAGCCAGCGTGAAGCTGCCAGAGGAGGAGCGCGTGATCCGAGTGTATATGGATATGCGCGGCACACAGCTCTACATTTCCTTCACCAACTTCACCGCCGGGAAGAAGATGAAAAAAGAAGGGAAGCGGTTCCGCAGCACCAAGGGAGAGGGTCACGGCCTCGGTCTGGTCCGCATCGACGCCATCGTGGAACGGCTGGAGGGCTATATCAGCCGCAACAGCGAGGACGGCGCGTTCACCACCGAGATCCTGCTCCCGCAGGTATAGGAGACTGCAGTTCATCCCCCAGAAATGACGGTTCGTCCCCGGAATGCTCCGGGGACGAATTTTTATGGTACGTTAGGCGCAGGAGGTGAGAAAAAGTGAAGGAAAAAACGAAACCGAAATACGGCGTCGCATCCAACGTCTGGTGGATGGGAAGAATCGCCTGGAAAACCTCGAAGCGGGTTCTTCTGTTCTGCGTGCTGACCGCGGCGCTGGAGATCCTGTACAATCTGGCGCAGCTCTATATCGTGCCGGAGATCCTGCGCCGCGTGGAAGGCCATGCCGCCCTAGGTTTTCTGCTGGGGACGATCCTGTTCTTTATCGTTCTTCTGTTCCTGACACTGGGCGCCAAGAGCTATATCGAGGAAAATACGATGTATCCGCGGGTGGATGTGCGTTCGGTGATCATCGGCCGGATCGGATATAAGTGCAATACCACGTCCTATCCCAACACGCTGGACGCGGCGTTCATCAAGCTGCGGGAGAAAGCGCATCTGGCCTGCGAGGGCAATTCGCAGGCGACGGAGGCGGTCTGGCAGACGCTCACGCTGCTGCTCCAGAATGTCGGCGGCTTTCTGATCTACCTGACGATCCTGTCCCATCTGGATCCGGCGCTGATGGCCGTGGTCATCGTTACCTGCGTCACCGGTTTTCTGGTATCCCGGTATGCCAGCCGGTGGAAGTTCGCCCACCGGGAGGCCGGGGAGATCTATTACGCGAAAAAAAGGTATATCCGTGCCAAGGCGGAATCGGTGGAGCTGGCAAAGGATATCCGCATTTTCGGCCTGCAGAACTGGATGAACGATCTGATGAAAAGCGTCCATGACGCATACCTGGACTATCGGCTGAAGGAGGAGCGCATCTGTCTGCTGGCGGATCTGACGGAGGCCGTCATGACGGCGGCCCGCAACGGGATCGCCTATGTTTATCTGATCCGCATGGCGCTCCGGGAGGGTCTCGGCGTGCCGGAGTTCCTCCTGTATTTCACGGCGGTCACGACCTTTACGGTCTGGGTCATGGGGATCCTGCAGCAGGCGGTCAAGCTGTATGAGCAGAGCCTGGACATCTCCTGCGTCCGGGAATTCCTGGAATATCCGGAGCCCTTTCGCTTCGAGGGAGGAAAAGCGATCCCCGCCGCGGACGGATATGAACTGCGGCTGGAGCGGGTGTCGTTCCGCTATCCCGGCGCGCAGGAGGATATCATCCGCGGCCTGGATCTGACCGTGCATCCCGGGGAGAAGCTGGCGGTGGTCGGCTTAAACGGCGCCGGGAAGACCACGCTGGTCCGGCTCCTCTGCGGTCTGTTCGATCCCACGCAGGGGCGGGTGCTGCTCAACGGCGCCGATATCCGGGATTTCAACCGTCGGGAATATTACAGGCTTTTTGGCGCCGTATTTCAGGAATTTTCGATCCTGGATGTGACGGTGGCCGAGAACATCGCCCAGACGGCCCGGGACATCGACTATGAAAGGGTCCGGGACTGCATCGAAAAAGCGGGACTTTCCAAAACGGTGAACGAGCTGCCCGCGGGCCTGGATACCCATGTGGGGCGGGACGTCTATCTGGACGGTGTTCTCTTTTCCGGCGGTCAGACCCAGCGGCTGATGCTGGCGCGGGCGCTGTATAAGGACGCTCCCGTTCTGGTGCTGGATGAGCCCACCGCCGCGCTGGATCCCATTGCGGAAAATGATATCTACAGAAAATATGACGGTATGACGGCGGGAAAGACCTCTGTGTTCATTTCCCACCGGCTGGCCTCCACCCGGTTCTGCGATCGGATCATCTTTATCGAGGACGGCCGCATCGCGGAGGAAGGCACGCACGAGAGCCTGCTGGCCCTGGACGGGGCATATGCGAAGCTGTTCGAGGTCCAGAGCCGCTATTATCGGGAGGGAAAGGAGTTCTGACGATGGAAAAGAAAAATACGATGCGCCATGCGCTTTCCGTGCATCTGCGGGGCGCGCGGATGCTGGGCGGGGTGAGCCCCCGGTTTTTTCCGGTCCTGACGTTCTGCGCCGTCGCCGATGCCCTGACGCCCTATGTGACGGTATTCTTTTCGGCACATATTTTGAAGGAGCTGGCACTGTCGCGCCGCGCGGACGTGCTGTGGCAGTGGATCGCCGCCGGTGTGCTGTGTACCGCTCTGCTGGCGATGCTGAAATCCTTCCTGTACCAGCGGAAAGAAACGCTGCTGGACGATCTGTACGGACGGAAGGAGATCATCTTTGTGCGGAAGATGTTTTCTCTGGATTATGCCGATCTGGACCGGCAGGAGAACCGGGATCTGCGGGAACAGATCCGGCAGAATGAAAACTGGTCGAGCTGGGGCCTGATGTGCATTCCGCCGGTTTATGAGATCGGTCTGAAGGGTGTCACCGGGATCCTGAGCGGCATCGCCCTGACGGTGAGCCTGTTCACGACGCCTGTCCCGGAAACCGCCGGGCGGTTCGTCCTCCTGAACAGCCCCGTATTCCTGTTTGTGCTGGCGGCGGTCATCGTGCTGGTCAGCCTGGCCGCCGGTGTCTGCAGCGGAAAGGCCATCTCTTACTGGAGCAGCGCCGCGGAAGAGGCCACCCTGGGCAACCGCCTGTTCGGCTTCTTCGGGTTCATCGGTCTGAAGAAAGGCCGCGGAGCCGACATCCGGATGTATGACCAGCAGAATCTGGTCAGCGCCTATTGGGACAAAAACAGGGCCTTTGGCGCGGACGGCCTCCTGGCGAAGCGGGCGCGGGGGCCGATCGGGATCTTCAGCGGCCTGGGAAACGGCATCACGGTGGTGACCACCGGCTTTGTGTATGTCTTCACCTGTCTGAAGGCATGGGCGGGCGCCTTTGATGTGGGCAGCGTTACCCAGTATGTGGGCGCCGTGACCGCCATGACGGGAAGCATTTTCGAACTGACCTACCTGTTCGGGTATCTGCGGACGAATACGGGCTATCTGGATACCACCTTCCGGCTCCTGGATCTCCCCAACGCCATGTATCAGGGAAGCCTGACCACGGAAAAGCGCTCTGACCGGCAGTACGAGGTGGAGTTCCGGAACGTCTCGTTCCGGTATCCGGGCGCCGGGACCTGGGCGCTGAAAAATGTCAGCATGAAGTTCCAGGTGGGACGGCGGCTGGCGATCGTGGGAGAGAACGGCAGCGGCAAGACCACCTTTATCAAGCTGCTGTGCCGTCTGTACGATCCCCAGGAGGGCCAGATCCTGCTGAACGGCATCGATATCCGCAAGTACGATTACCGCGACTATATGGACATCTTTTCCGTCGTGTTCCAGGACTTTCAGTTGATCTCTCAGCCGCTGGGCGCCAATGTGGCGGGCAGCGCGTCGTATGATGAGACGAGGGTGCGAAAGGCGCTGCGGGACGCCGGGTTCGGCGACCGTCTGGAGACCATGCCGGATGGGCTGAACACCCAGTTGTACAGAGATTTCACGGAGGACGGCGTGGAGATCTCCGGCGGCGAGGCGCAGAAGATCGCCATCGCCCGGGCGCTTTACAAGAACGCCCCGTTCATCATCTTGGATGAGCCCACCGCGGCGCTGGACCCCATCGCGGAGGCGGAGATCTACAGCAAATTCAATGAGATCTCCGGCGACAGGACCGCCATCTACATTTCCCACCGCCTGTCCTCCTGCAAGTTCTGCGACGAGATCGCCGTGTTCCACGAGGGGCGCATCGTCCAGCGGGGCACCCACGACGAGCTGGCCGCGGACGAGGGCGGCAAATATCACGAACTCTGGCAGGCGCAGGCCCAGTATTATACGGGGTGAGGCTGACGGCAAAAAGAAAAAGAAAAAGTTCTGGGGGGCAGATTGACATAGAAATAAAGCATTGATAGAATACAAGTGTCCTT
The DNA here is from genome assembly GCA_947627215.1 of uncultured Eisenbergiella sp. Taxonomy (GTDB): domain Bacteria; phylum Bacillota; class Clostridia; order Lachnospirales; family Lachnospiraceae; genus Gallintestinimicrobium. Next base: position 37,961 of record CANQVD010000029.1, on the reverse strand, counting down.
TTGGACAGGAAGCACTGCAAGGCGGAGGGCGGTTGGCTGATATCCCTCGAAAGGGGGTGAGGCTTATGCGGATTACATTACATATCGGTAAGTTTACCGTTACGATAATCGTAAAAAGCAGCAACCGTCAGGGCAAGTGACGGTTGCTAAGATAGTTTAGTTTCCCGAACGAAGCCAACTGCCTGTCGCAGTGCTTCTTTCTGCTTTCATTATATGTAAAATCCGGTGGAATGTCAACAGCAGCATTGATGATAGATTTTTCTATTCGCTTGCAGAAAAATAAAAAAATAGTGAAAAATTGAAAAATCCTGTGAAAAGAAATGGACAGGACATGGAAAAATGGATATAATTTTACATAATGTGTCTGTCGGCGGGGGGCGGAGCGCGCGCATACCGTGCGCGCGGCCGTTCGGAACGCCGGGAAGCGAGGAAATATGTCACATCGCCGTTATGATCGGAGCGTATTTCAGGGCCTGGCGCTTCTTTCCCAGTTCGGCATCACGATGCTGGTCCCTATGGCGCTGATGTTCGCGCTGGGCTGGTGGCTGGACGGACTGCTGGGGACTTCTTTTCTGGCGGTGGCGCTGTTTTTTGCGGGGGCGCTGGCGGGCTTTGGCAATGTGTACCGTCTGGCCCGTCAGGTGTTTCGGAACCGGGACGGCGCCCGGGAGGGAGACGGGGAGAACGGGAGGAAAAAATGATCCCGTATTGGAAGCGGATTCCTTTTTTAAAGGGGATCAACGGCACGGTGAAGGAAATGTGGCTGGGCGTGGGCCTGTGGGGGCTGGCGGCGGCGCTGACCGTGCCCTGGTTTGTGAAGGATGTGCCCGGCTGTCTGTTGGGCCTGCTGGCCGGCTGCCTGCTGGCCTGCGCCTGTGTCTGGCACATGTGGAAGACGCTGGACGCGGCGCTGGAGCTGGGAGACGGAGCGCAGAGATACATGACGGTCAGGAGTCTGGCGCGCTACAGCGTGATCGTGCTCGTGTTCGTGTTCCTGACGGTGACGGACTGCGCGAATCCGCTCGCCGCGTTTCTGGGACTCATGGGGATGAAGGCTTCGGCCTATCTGCAGCCCTCCGTCCACAAATATCTGGAAAAGAGAAGGAGGTGAGAGAATGCCGAATCGGGCGATTCTGGGATCGGAAAACATTGATTTCATGATTCACGGCGTGTTCTCTTATCAGTTTTTCGGGCATACGGTCTGGATCACCACGACCCATATCTGTCTGCTCATCGTGATGGCGCTGATCATCGCGTTCGCGATTGCGGCGAACCGGGCGATGAAAAAGGCGGCGGAGGTGCCGGGGGCGTTTCAGAATGTGGTGGAGCTGATCGTGGAGATGATGGATAAGATGGTGAAGGCGGCGATGGGAAAGAATGCCGCGAAGTTCGCCAATTATATCTGTTCCGTTTTTATCTTCATTCTGATCTGCAATCTGTCCGGCCTGATGGGGCTTCGGCCGCCCACGGCGGACTACGGCGTGACGCTGCCGCTGGGCCTGATGACGTTCACGCTGATCCATTTCAACAAGTTTAAGCACAAGAAGCTCAAAGGCGTGGTGCGGGAGCTGTGCGATCCGTGGCCGTTCTGGGCCCCGATCAACATCATCAGCTATATCGCGGTGCCGATCTCGCTTTCGCTGCGTCTGTTCGCCAACGTGCTTTCGGGCGTGGTCATCATGGCGCTGGTCTACGGGCTGCTTTCCTTCATCGCCATCGGCTGGCCCGCCATTCTGCATGTCTATTTTGACATCTTTTCAGGGGCGATACAGACCTATGTGTTCTGTATGCTGACCATGACCTATGTGACGGACGCCATCGGGGAGTCCTGACGGGCTGGTGGACTTGTTTTGTACCTTGCGGCGGAAAGGGAGTCTTTTCGCCGGCATAACCGGATAAAATCCGCAGATGCGGGTTTTGCACTTTCATAAAAATGCCGCCGGGGGCGGTAAAACGGAGGGAAAATCATGGAATTCAACGAAAACTTCATTCTGGGTTGTTCTGCAATCGGAGCGGGTCTGGCGGTAATCGCGGGCATAGGCCCCGGTATCGGCCAGGGAATCGCGGCGGGCCATGCGGCCGCAGCGGTGGGCCGGAATCCGGGCGCGAAGTCCGATATCACCACCACCATGCTTCTGGGGCAGGCCGTGGCGGAAACCACAGGTCTGTACGGCCTGGTCATCGCGCTGCTGCTGCTGTTCGTAAAACCCCTGCTTCCGTAAGAGGAGCCTCATACATTCAGGAAGGAGGCAGGAATTTTGCATATTTTTGGAACGGCGCTTCTGACGGCCGGGATGGAGCCCAGGCTGTTCGATCTGGATTACCAGCTTCTGGCGGACAGCCTGCTGACCATCATCGCGGTGTTCGTGCTGTTTCTGGCGCTCTCCTATTTCCTGTTCGATCCTGCCCGGAGGTTTCTGCAGAAACGGCAGGAGAAAATAGCGGGAGAGCTGGAAAACGCGAAGACGAAAGAGGAAGAGGCCGCGAAATTAAAGGAAGAGTACGAAGCGAAGCTGGCGGATATCGAAAAGGAAGCGGACGAGATTTTGAGCGCTGCGCGAAAGAAGGGTCTCGCCAACGAGGCCCATATCGTTGAGGCCGCCAAAGAGGAGGCCGCGCGGATCATCGCCAAGGCCAATGTGGAGGCCGAGCTGGAGAAGAAAAAAGTCGCCGACGAGGTGAAGAGGGAGATGATCGTCATTGCCGCTGCGATGGCGGCGAAGATCGCGGGCGCATCCATGAATGCGGAAAAGCAGGACGCCCTTCTCGAGGAAACGCTGGCGGAAATAGGAGAGGGCACATGGCTAAGCTAGTTTCGCAGATCTATGGGGAGGCTCTGTTCGATATCGCGAAGGAGCGGGGTCTGATCGGGACGATCGACGAAGAACTGGGGAGCATGCTGGACGTTTTTTCGGCGTATCCGCAGTACCGGGCGCTTCTGATGAATCCCCGGCTGGACGACGAAGAAAAGCGGGACGCCTTCGATTCGGTTTTCGGCGGGAAGCTCTGCGGAGAGCTGACGGGCTTTCTGCATCTGCTGCTGGAAAAAGGGAGGTTCGGCGAGCTGAACCGGATTTACGGGGACTTCACCGAAAGGCGGCTGGAATATGAGCGCATCGGCGTGGCCCATGTTCAAAGCGCCGTGGCGCTTTCCGCGGAGCAGAAGGACCGGATCGAGAAAAAACTGCTTTCGACCACGTCCTATACGTCCATGCAGATGCACTATGCGGTGGATCCGGCCCTGATCGGCGGCCTGAAAATACGGATCGGCGACCGGGTGGTGGATTCCAGCATCCAGAGCAGGCTGGGCGATATGAAAAACAGGCTGATGGAGGCGCAGGTGTGACGCGCTCATCACAGCCGGAGGAAAGGGAACAAATTCATGAGTTTAAGACCTGAAGAAATCAGTTCGGTCATAAAGGAACAGATCGCGCGGTACGCCTCCCGCCTGGAGGTGTCCGATGTGGGCACGGTCATCCAGGTGGCGGACGGCATCGCCCGGATCCACGGCCTGGAAAACGCGATGCAGGGAGAGCTGCTGGCGTTTCCCGGCGATGTGTACGGCATGGTGCTCAATCTGGAGGAGGACAACGTGGGCGCGGTGCTGCTGGGCGCGGGCGATATCAGCGAGGGCGACCAGGTGAAGACCACGGGACGCGTGGTGGAGGTGCCTGTGGGGGACGCCATGCTGGGCCGCGTGGTCAACGCGCTGGGACAGCCCATCGACGGCAAGGGCCCCGTGCAGACCGATAAATTCCGCAGGATCGAGCGCGTGGCCAGCGGCGTCATCACCCGGAAATCGGTGGATACGCCCCTGCAGACCGGGATCAAGGCCATCGATTCCATGGTGCCCATCGGCCGGGGCCAGCGCGAACTGATCATCGGCGACCGGCAGACCGGAAAGACCGCCATCGCCATCGACACGATCATCAACCAGAAGGGCCAGGGCGTGAAATGCATTTATGTGGCCATCGGTCAGAAGGCCTCCACGGTGGCGTCCATCGTCAAGACGCTGGAGGAATTCGGCGCCATGGGCTATACGACCGTCGTGGCCTCCACCGCCAGCGAAATGGCCCCGCTGCAGTATATTGCGCCCTACGCGGGCTGCGCCATCGGCGAGGAGTGGATGGAGAACGGCGAGGATGTGCTGGTGGTTTACGACGATCTGAGCAAGCACGCGGCCGCTTACCGGACGCTTTCGCTGCTGCTGAAGAGGCCCCCCGGCAGGGAGGCTTATCCGGGCGATGTGTTTTACCTGCATTCCAGGCTGCTGGAGCGGGCGGCGCGGATGAGCGAGCAGTACGGCGGCGGGTCCCTGACGGCGCTGCCGATCATTGAGACGCAGGCGGGCGATGTTTCCGCCTATATTCCGACGAACGTCATTTCCATCACCGACGGCCAGATCTATCTGGAAACGGAGATGTTCAACGCGGGCTTCCGTCCCGCGGTCAATGCGGGCCTTTCCGTGTCCCGTGTAGGCGGCGCGGCCCAGATCAAGGCGATGAAAAAGATCGCGGCCCCGATCCGCGTGGAGCTGGCGCAGTACCGGGAGCTGGCGGCCTTTTCCCAGTTCGGCTCCGAGCTGGATGCCGACACCAGAGAAAAGCTGGCGCAGGGCGAGCGCATCAAAGAGGTGCTCAAACAGCCTCAGTATAAGCCGATGCCGGTGGAATATCAGGTCATCATCATTTTCGCTGCCACCAACAAATATCTGCTGGACGTGGCGGTGAGCGATGTGACCCGTTTTGAGGCGGAGCTTTTTGAATTCCTGGATACCAGATATCCCGAGGTGCCCGGAAGCATCCGCGCGCAGAAGGTGATTTCCGGGGAAACGGAAGGGCTTTTGCGCAAAGCCATCGAAGAATTCAAGGCGAATTTCCGCTAGAAGGGAAGGTGATCCGGCATGGCGTCCATGAGAGACATCAAACGGCGCAGGAGCAGCATCCAGAGCACCGGGCAGATCACCAGGGCCATGAAGCTGGTTTCCACCGTAAAGCTGCAGAAGGCCCGGGGAAAAGCGGAATGCACCAAGGCTTATTCCGATTATATGTATAAAACCATGCGCTCCATCCTGGCGCATTCGGAGGGCATTCGCCATCCGTATCTGCAGGGCGGGGAGAGCGGAAAAAAGGCGGTCATCGTCATATCTTCCAACCGGGGACTGGCCGGAGGCTATAACTCCAATGTGGTGAAGCTGATCACCCAGGGAGAGCTGGCGGAAGCGGAGCTGGAGCTCTACACGGTGGGCAGGAAGGGGCGGGACGGCCTGGCGCGCGCGGGCTATACGGTGCGGCTGGACAGCTCCGACATCAGCGAGGAACCCACCTATGCGGACGCGGCGGCGCTGGCCCGGGCGGCGCTCACCTCTTTTACCAAAGGGGAAGTGGGAGAGATCTGGATCGCGTATACCCGGTTTAAAAACACGGTGGTGCATGAACCCCGCCTGGTGAAGCTTCTGCCGCTGCCAAAGCCGGAAGCGGAGGACGGACAGGACCTGCCGATGAACTTCGAGGCGGAGGAGGAGAGCGTTCTGGAGGCGCTGATCCCCAATTATCTGACGAGCCTGATTTACGGAGGACTGCTGGAATCCTGCGCCAGCGAGAACGGCGCCAGGATGCAGGCCATGGATTCGGCCACCAGCAACGCGGAGGATATGATCGAGGACCTGACGCTGCTCTACAACCGGGCGCGCCAGAACTCCATCACCCAGGAGCTGACGGAGATCATTGCGGGCGCGCAGGCCATCGAATGACGCGGGCGGCGCGGACGCAGGCTGTCTGTCGGCGCGGGATCATCGCGGGCGCAGACCGTCGGCCGACGCGGGGACCGCGGAGGCGGGCCGTCGATTGGCCCGAACATCATCAAAAGGAAAACAAATGCCGCCATGCGGCAGATTGAGAGGACATATGGCAGCTTTAAAAACAGGAAAGGTCACACAGATCATCGGCGCTGTGCTGGACATCCGCTTTCCGCAGGGGGAGCTTCCCTCCATCAACGAAGCGATCCGGATCACGATGAAGGACGGGAGCGTTCTGGTGGCGGAGGTTTCCCAGCATCTGGGCGACGATACGGTGCGCTGTATTTCCATGAGCTCTACCGACGGAATGGTGAGAGGCATGGAGGCGGTGGCCACCGGCGCGCCGATCTCGGTGCCGGTGGGAGAGAATACGCTGGGCCGCATGTTCAACGTGCTGGGACAGCCCATCGACAACAAACCGGCTCCGGAGAACGTCACCTATGAGCCGATCCACCGTCCCGCCCCCAAATTCGAGGAACAGGCGACCCAGGCGGAAATCCTGGAGACCGGCATCAAGGTCGTGGATCTGCTCTGTCCCTATCAGAAGGGCGGAAAGATCGGCCTGTTCGGCGGCGCGGGCGTGGGAAAGACCGTGCTGATCCAGGAGCTGATCCGCAACATCGCCACGGAGCACGGCGGCTATTCCGTGTTCACGGGCGTGGGAGAGCGCACCAGGGAAGGAAACGATCTCTATTATGAAATGATGGAGTCGGGCGTCATCGACAAGACGACCATGGTCTTCGGGCAGATGAACGAGCCCCCCGGCGCCAGAATGCGGGTGGGCCTGACGGGCCTGACCATGGCTGAATATTTCCGGGACAAGGGCGGCAGGGATGTGCTTTTGTTCATTGACAATATCTTCCGTTTTACGCAGGCGGGCTCCGAGGTATCCGCGCTGCTGGGCCGTATGCCCTCGGCGGTGGGATATCAGCCCACGCTGCAGACGGAAATGGGCGCCCTGCAGGAGCGCATCACCTCCACGAAGAGCGGCTCCATCACCTCCGTGCAGGCGGTTTACGTGCCCGCGGACGATCTGACCGATCCGGCCCCGGCCACCACCTTCGCGCATCTGGACGCCACCACCGTGCTTTCCCGCTCCATCGTGGAGCTGGGCATTTATCCCGCGGTGGATCCGCTGGAGTCTACCTCCCGCATCCTGGATCCCAGAGTGGTGGGCGAGGAGCATTACCGGGTGGCCAGAGGCGTACAGGAGATCCTGCAGCGCTATAAGGAGCTGCAGGATATCATCGCGATTCTGGGCATGGATGAGCTTTCCGCAGAGGATAAGCTGGTGGTGTCCAGGGCCAGAAAGGTGCAGCGCTTCCTGTCCCAGCCCTTCTTCGTGGCAGGCCAGTTCACGGGGCTGGAGGGCAAATATGTGCCCGTTTCAGAGACGATCCGCAGTTTTTCCGAGATCCTGGAAGGGCGGCATGACGATATTCCGGAGAGCTATTTCATGAACGCCGGAAGCATCGACGATGTGGTGGCGAAAACGAAGTAGGAGCGGAGGGGAATGGCGGACAGGGTTTTTACGATCAGAATCATCACGCCGGAGCGCGTTTTCTACGAGGGGGAGGCATCGATGGCGGAATTCAATACGTCGGAGGGGGAAATGGGCGTCTATGCCGGTCATATCCCGATGACGGTCATTCTGAAGCCGGGAGTGCTCACGCTGACCCAGGCGGAGGGACGGAAGGAGGCCGCGCTGCACACGGGCTTTGCCGAGATCCTGCCGGAGAGCATCACGGTCCTGGCGGAGGCGGCGGAGTGGCCCGGAGAGATCGATATCGCCCGTGCGCAGGCCGCCAGGGAGCGGGCGGAAAAGCGGCTGCGGGAGCATTCGCCCAGCACCGACATCGCCCGGGCGGAGACGGCGCTGCAAAGGGCCATCGCCCGGATCGAGACGCTGCGCTGAGCACGGTCGGATCGAGTTGCTGCGCTGGGTACGGTCGGATCAGGCATGTCTGCGGTCTGTGCGGTGCTGCCGGAAAAGAAAATGGATATGGGAAAAGGAATCATATACGGGCGCTTGCCGCGGTTTTGACCGGAGTCATGCTGCCTGAGAGCGGCTGCGGGCAGAAGGCGATTCTCTCACGGTGAACAGGTTCCCCGATCCCGAGGAAATGATCATTCATGCGGTTCCGGAGCATTCGGTGGTCGTAGACGCGGTGAACGGCCTTCCGACAGAGCTTTCCGATCTGCAGGAGGGCGAGAGCTTTGAGGCTTATCTGGAACCGGCCATGACGCTGTCGTTGCCGCCGCAGGTGACGGCATATGCTGTGATCGTGCATATTCCGGAGGATTTTAAGGCGCCTGTGTTTGTGATCGCCGCGGATGCGGTTTTGGATACGGACAATGGGAAGCTTCTGGATGCTTACGGGGAGCAGGATTATCTGCTGGCCGACGGCGTGGAGGTACAGCCGTATCTGACACGGAACATCGTGACGCTGGACGACATTCGGAAAGGCACCCGCTGTCTGGCATGGACGGATGAGTACGATATGATCACGAAGCTGATGCTGTTCCCGGACTGACGGCGAGCGGTCAAAAGGAAAGCAAAAATCACTTGTCATTATTTCGACACACCGATATAATGATAGGGGAGGGTGATCATGATGATCATAGAGGAACTGCTCGCTGACCGCAATATGACAAAATATCGCCTTGCGGTACAGGCCGGGATACCGCATGCCACATTAAATGACATTTGCAGCGGCAAGACGAGATTGGAAAAGTGTTCTGCCGAGACGGTATATAAACTGTCCAGGACGCTGGGTGTTTCTATGGAAGTGCTTACTGAGGATGGTATCCGGCAGGCGGAACGGGAGCATGCCTATGAATATGGCTTGCCGGATTATCTGCAGCACGATCTGGATGCCTACAAGAATGGGCTGAAAATGCAAAGCGGTCTTATGGATTGCCTGTGGGGCGAGCTTTACGGCAGCATCAACATGGCCGAAATCAGTGAAGGAAGCATCACGCCGGAACACGCAGATTATCTGCGTAAGAAATATCTGTACGGAGTGAGAGTATGATCGATTTTACAAATTGCCCGGTGATCCCCGGCAGGGCGTATAACGGCGCCAACGGCAGCAAGATTGCCGTCACCTATAACGGTGAGGTCTATATGCTCAAGTTTCCGCCCTCTGCGGCGGGCAGGCCCACGGAGCTTTCCTACACCAACAGTTGCATCAGTGAGCACATTGCCAGCAGCATCTTCAATATGCTGGGCATCCCGGCTCAGGAGACCCTGCTCGGTACGTACACGGTCAAGGGAAAGACAAAGATCGTATGTGCCTGCAAGGACTTTACGACAGACGGTAAGCGGTTGTTCGATTTCTGCTCCATTAAGAATACCGTTATCGATTCCGACAGCAGCGGCAGCGGTACTGATCTGGCGGATGTACTGGACACCATCGACAGACAGCACTATGTCTCGCCAACAGCCCTGCGGGAGCATTTCTGGAATATGTTCATAGTAGATGCGCTGCTTGGCAATTTTGACAGGCACAACGGGAATTGGGGCCTGCTCTATGACGATGCGAAAAGCGAAGCCGAAATCGCGCCTGTATTTGACGGCGGGAGCTGCCTGCTGCCGCAGGCCGATGACAAGGTTATGGAGAGAGTTCTGACCAATGAGGCCGAGCTTCATACCCGGGTGTACCAGTTCCCGACCTCTGCCATCAAGCTGGACGGACGCAAGATAAATTATCATGATTTCCTGATCCGTGCAGAAAACAGTGATGCCAATGCGGCATTGAAGCGCATCGCTCCGCGGATCGATTTGGCGCAGATCACCGAGTTTATTGACGCAGTTCCCGGCATTTCTGATCTGCAGAAGGAATTTTACAGGCGCTATGTGAGCGCGCGGTTTGACCGGATCATCTGCCCGGCACTTGAAATCGTGCTGGCGAAGGAACAGCAATCCGACGGACCGGCACAAATTTTATAAACAGTGTAATGGGATCGCAAAGAGTGTGCTTCCTGTCGCCCTCTATTTTTCAGCGATCATCCGCTTTGCCATGCGCGTTCCCTCACCGACGGGGATCAGTCCAGATTTTCGATCACGCATAGCGCGACTTTGGGGATCGCGACATTTGAAGCATCCTCTCCCATGAGCGCGAATCGGTATTCCTTATATTCCCAGACCGCCAGCGTCTTTTTCTCATTATCCTTTTCGTGCTGTACGTTTACCGTAATGTGCTGACCGCCGACGGTGCTGCCTTCCCAGGTTTCATGCAGAGCTTCATCATACTCCGCTGGCGGCAGGTCCGGATCAGCGTTTTTGGATACCAGCAAAGTACAGTCCGCGTCCGCGATGAGGTCATGGTATGTGATCCTTAAATTGTTTTCGTCTGCGAGGTCGTATTCTTCGTCCTCAATCCAATTTGAATTCTCCGGCAATACAATCGGGATGCCAAACGTATCCGCTGCTTCTTCGGCGCTGATCTTATTTGCATTTTCTGCCGGAGTCTCATTTTCGGTGTCCGAAACAGCCTCTGCCGGGGTGTCTTCATTTGTATGGGGAATATGATTCTGGATTGTAGGGGTCCCGGCGGGATCCGCTTTTTCAGGATGATCGCCGCACCCCAAAAGAGTGCCGCATAGACAAATAATGGCGGCCGATAAGAGAATGGTTTTCTTCATACGGATATCCTCATGCTTTTTCACGGTTTCCCTTCCATAACTTCCCGGATTTATGGCAGTCGGTGTTTCTTTTCTATCTGCAAATACGCGATGCATACAGCGATCGTTGCCGCCACAACGCCAAAGATCACCGGAATGAAGCCGGCCGAATTCTGCTCGAGAAACAGCAGTGGTATCCCGCATAGCTCTACCAGTATGGCGTAAACGAACCAAAGCACCGCAACGGAGCGGTTATATTTGTTCGTATCTTTCACTTCAGGCGGCTTTGCTCCTGTGAAGAACCCGACGGGCTTTTTGGATGTCCATGCCGAAATGCCGATCCCTAAAAGTATGACGCTTACCGAACTCCATATGACAAAGCCTGTTATCATAATGATCCCTCCATAAGATCCAAAGCCGTTGGGGGGATGGTCTCTCCCTGCCATATGAATAATATAACATTTATCGACGGCCTGAACAAGATGTGTGTATGATGCAGGCGGCAATATCGCCGCAGGCTGATTACACTCTCTTTTACTTCTTTCTCAAATGCAATGTTAATATGTGTCTAAATCAGACAGTATTTCAAGGTTCGCCTTTTCATATTCATTAAATATATTATCATCAAAATCTGTACTGTCACAAGTTGGACTATACCAGATACACCCCATAAAATAATTATATAAATCTTCATTTCTGAATATATACCCGTGCCTTGCATATATTTCATTTTTGGCCAAATGAATTACCAGCATCGGCTCACTCTCAAATTCTTCTTTTGTATAGTATTTTTTATCCGTTTCAAACAGCGGTTCAAGCGCATTTGAAATATCCCGCACTTCTCTGACATTTTCCCAATAATCAATTATTTCAGGATAATAGGCACTGGCTTTGTAATACTGGCCTCTTTCATTGACTGCGTTTATGATTTTTTCCTCTGTCCACGATGAGTTATAAATTGAATCATCAGTAATGTCATTTTCTGAAAGATCTTCTTTCTGCCTTATTAATTCAAAAGAACCGTTGATGCCATAATCACTGCCATTATCTGCCTTTTTATAATTCAATACATCTACATATATGCTGTCACTTAGAAATCGGATATGTAAAGTTCCGCTGTTTCCCCATTCATCGTTAGAATAATCAAAATATAATTCTCCCTGTTCTATTTTTCCGCTGATATCCTCAATCGATGCAAACCGTTCTGTTATTTCCTGCTGTGAAAAAAGTGTTCCCGAAAATTGATCATCTTCTGTAATAGTACAGGATAATTCAATTCCTCCATCTGCTATGATCTGTTCATGCGTTTTTCCCTCATAAGACCAATAACCACTGTACCCTGCAAAGGTGCCGCTGACTTGTATCTCACTATCATTTTGTTCAATATTGTTATTTCCACAACCAACTAATAAACACATTCCAACGATACTGATCAAATACATTTTGTATTTTAACATTCTTTATACCTCATTGTTTAAAATGCTGATTGCGATTTCTTTTGCCTTATTCCCTGATACTGCTTCCTTATTTTGCATATCATCAAGATAAATTGCAAAATAAGTTTTATTATCATTTTCTTCCATAAAACCGACAAACCATGCATTACCGTCAGTTCCCGAACCTGTTTTGCCGTATAGACGACCATGATCAAGTTCCGTTATATACATAATGCTTTTTAATTCTTCCAGGTTGTCAGCATTAAAATGATCATCACTGCCAAAAATGTAATTCAGCGAATCTACTTGCTGTTTTGGGGAAATTTTTAATGATGACTCTAACCAAAATCCGTTAAGCTCCGGCAACGGATTCATTCCGCTTCCATTCCATTCGGATATATCGCAATTTCCATACTGTATTTCTTTCAATATATCACGAATATTTTCTTGACCAACCATATCCACAACTTGCCGAAAATACCATATACACGAGGCTTCGAATGCTTCCTTTAATGTTAAATCAGAGTTCCATGCGTCAATGGGGTATTTTACGCCGCTGTATTCCATTGCAGAAGTTTGACTTTCCAGCACATTATTTTCCAAACCTGCCAGTGCAGATACGATCTTGAATGTTGACAACGGTGAAACTTCCTGTTCGCACTTCTCTTTGTCGTAAAAAGAATAAACATTTGATGATTCATCATATATTACAGCACAGCCGCTGATCCCTTGAAAATATTCAGAATAATCAACAATATTGTCCGTTAAAACAGATATTTCATTTTCCCTGACGATCTCTGTTTCTTGTATGTTTTGATCTGCTTCCGCTGTTTGCTGTTCTGTTGCGACACTGTTATCTTCCTGCTGTTCACTATTTTTATGGGAACATCCTGCAATCATAACAGATAGCAGTACTATCGCGATACCTTTAACTTTTTTCATGTTCTCTCCTTTTTATATGTCATAAACTGTGATGCACTTTTCTCATCTTATCACATATTCGCTGATATATCTATTAAAAACCTTAAGCAGGCAGCAATATCGCCGCAGGCTGTAAGCTGTTTCATTTCTTAGGATTTGCGGCGTAAAAGATATCTGAAAAATTTAGTATACAAAATGGGCAGACAGCGGTACAATAACGCGGGGGTATATTACGGCGCCAGAATGATCTCCGCACAGTTGGGGCGTGAGTTCTCCGGCAGTGATTATTCCAATATACGTCATATTTACAGCATTTGGCTGTGTACAGGCGTGCCCGCGTCAATCGGGAATGCGATCTCCGAGTACCGCATGGAGAAACATGACATCATTCCTGGGTTTCCGGATAACGCGGAGGATTATGATAAGCTGTCGGTTGTTGTAATCGGCTTAAACGAGAATCTGTCCTCGGAAAACCAACTGCTGAACATGCTCAATGTGCTCCTGTCAACGGATATGAGTCTGGCGTCAAAGAAGCAGCGGCTGCAGGATGATTTTTCCATGGTAATGGAGCGAAGCTTAGAAAAGGAGGTCTCTGCCATGTGCAACTACTCCGGTTATGTGATGGAGAAAGGTATTGAGAGAGGTATTGAAAGAGGTATTAAGAAAGGCATTTCCCAGAGAGAAGAGCGTTTGTCAAAACTCTTATTGAAACTGAATGCGGACGGCGAGACAGAACTGGCCCTTGTTGTGCTGCAGGATGCGAAAGTAAGGGAAGAGTGCTATAAAAAGTACGGTATCGACTGATTTCAGGCCCGCGGATGCGGGCCTTTTTCAGCCTGTCAGATTGGCCCGTAATGATCAAAGGAACATGACCATATAGTGCGGCAATGTGATCCTGGCACCAACCTGTCCGTTCCTGCCGCCGATCAGTTTATAGGCAAGCGAAGGCGAATAATCATGGATAAAGCTGTTTAAGGATGCAGTAGGGTTGTTGCCCGCTTTCACTTCTATCGGAACGATCTCGCCGTTTTTTTCAATCAGAAATTCAATTTCGTGTTCGCTGTCGGGCTTGAAATAGTAAAGGGTGTATCCGCGCTTGATCAGGCACTCGGATATGATATTCTCATAGATGCCGCCGCGCGCATTTCCCCTGATCGTATCGTTCAGAACTGCTAGTTTGGTATCAAAGCCATACATGCAGCAAAGCAGGCCGGTGTCGTTGACATAGAGCTTGAACTGATCCTCATTCGCGTTTGCCATCAGCGGAAGATAGGGTTCATGAATGTTATAGCAGGCATTTACGATTTCCGAGTCCTTCAGCCATTGGACGCTGCCGCCGAATTTTCTTCGGGTCTGTTTCTTTTCCACAGTGGAATACTGGAATTTTTTCAGTTCCTTTGCGAGCTGTTTCGGGACAGCATCGTAACACATCCGCACAAGCTGTTTTTCCCTGCCCCTGGCGTGTTTGGAGATGTCGTCCCGGTATTCTGAAAGAATATCGTTCTGGATCCTGTCTGCCCGGTTGAAATCCTGATGCGTGACAAAATCCGCCACGACCTCCGGCATCCCGCCAACGACCATAAACTCACGGAAAAGCGATTCGTATTTTTCGTGAATGCTTTCCGGTATCGTTTCTCCTGATTCGTAATAGGAGCGCAGGATGGAGACTGCATTTTCATCATATCCGTATGCCCAAAGGAATTCTTCAAAATCAAGCGAGTACAGGGTCATCTGCGTTTCATAGCCAACGGGAACGGATCGCGGTATTTCCGTATCTTCATCCCCGTCCTCACCGTAGGTGAGCCCCATCAGGGACCCGGAGGATATGATGTCAAAACGCAGGTCCTCGGCAAGAAATTTAATCGCAGTGCGCGCATTGCCGCACCTTTGAATCTCATCCAGAAAAATGAGGGTTTCTCCCGGTATCAGGCTGAACCCACGAATGTACGCCGTCATTCTTTTCAGGATTTCCTCCGGTGTCAGATCGCCGTCGAAAATCGCTTTCAACGCCGGCTGGCGGAAAAAATCGATGCAGACGAAAGATCGGTATTCCCTTTTGCCGAATTCTTTTACGATAAAAGACTTGCCGACCTGCCGGGCTCCTTTTATGAGCAGACACTTTCTTATGCCTTCCTCTTTTCGCTGATTTTTCCATTTCAGCATCTCATCATATATCTTACGCTTCAGCATAAAGCAGAGACCTCCCGTATTGTCATAATTTCATTATGCATAAAAATGGGGCATTGGTCAATGCAAAAATGCATAGAAATAGGCATAAGAATTGACAGATTCTGCATATTTTTGGAAAACTGGGGAAACCATGAAAATCATGAAAGCGAAAAATCGCATTCCCATGTTCCGTTGATCTGGAGCGGCTGGTCAGCTTTTGCCGCACCGACAAAAGCGGTTATCACGATCTTATATTCTCCGCTTCCCATATTATCCAAAGGAATTGTAATTTCTGACTCTCCGCCGATGAGATCAAAAAGCTCCGTTCTTTCTCCTTTCACGATGACCCTTCCGGACCGGTCAGTTATTTTGTAGCTTTCAATCCCGAAGGTTTCTATTTCGCGATAAGGGACGGCAGCGGGATCGACTATCACAACGTGAACCGTAATCGCTTTTTCATCAGCGGAAACCGTTATCCGGATCTCGTCAGAGGCCTGCTCATACTTCGTACCGACTACAGCTCCGATCCAGTTGGTTATGTCTTTGAAAAAGCCGGAATCGCCTGCCGCGGCTGCTCCTGTAAAGCACAGGCAAAGTGATAAAACTGCTGCCGCGACTGCCGGATTCTTGAACCATTTGCCGGTCCTGCCTTTCTTCATTGCGCGTTCCTCCGTTTCATATGAGGTTTTCGATTCACAGTTTCTGATAATACGCACTCTCATTTCCTCTGACATCTCAATTTTTTTTACTGCGCTTATCAATCTCTCATAATCCATCTACAGATACTCCTTTCGATATTTTTCTTCCAGCAGCCTGCGTCCTTTTTGTAAACGCATTTTTACTGCTGATGGCGTCCTTCGAATAATTCGCGCGATATCCTCAACGCGATACTCCTCAACATAGTAGAGGATAAGGACAAGACGAAACTTTTCCGGCAAGGACATGAGAGCTTCCAATATGCCGCTTTCATATGTATCGGATGATAAGCCCTGCAGGTATTCAAGACTGATTTGCGGGTGCCGAAGTCTGGACCGCAGCATATCCCGGCATTGGTTTCTTGCTGTTGTAATAAGCCATGCTTTTTCATGCCCGGAGGTTTCAAATGTCGGAGCCTTTTGCATATATTTGATAATGGTTTCCTGAACGGCATCTTCCGCATCCGCTTCGTTTCCCAGCATGACATAGCATGTTCTGAACAGCATATTGCCGTAAATTTGGACAATGCTTTGAACCTCATCCGTCGGCCGCGTGGACGAATGATTCATTCGGTAAATCCTCCTTTCACCTCTAATACGTATGAGAGCTAAATATGGTCAATTTCTGCGGGAAAAAATGAAATGCCCTTTCATGGCGCACCGGGCCGCGGAAAGGAACCGTCAACGGGTTACGCCGCAGAGCCGCGCATTCCACGCAGGAAGGTTCCAAAAACAGCGACGGGCCGGTGCTCACCGGCCCATCGCTATCGGAGTATGGCGGAGATTAGCTGATAGGAACAGTCCGCCATTTCTTCTTTTGAGATATCAAAATCGTTTTGGATCCACTGCACAGTGGCGTGGACGATGCCGCCCGCCAGAAAAGCGCTCACAATGGGGAGCGGTCCGGGGAGCTTTTCGCCGTTTCGTTCAAGCTCCTTCAGCTTGTCTTCAAAGATCCGGACCATGCACTTTTGTAAAACGGCGGCCTGTTCCCGGTCGATCTCGTCCATGAAGATATGATAAAAAAGCTTTCTCTTTTTCAGGATATCGTCCAGAATATAGAGAATGACGTCCTGCGCGGTCCTGTCCTTCGCCGCGATCTGCCACTGATCCGTCCTCTCTTCCATGCAGTAGCGCAGAAGCTGGTATTTGTCCTCGAAATGGCTGTAGAATGCGGAACGGCTGATCAGCGCTTTCTGGCAGATGTCGTTGACGGATATTTTCCGGAGCGGTTTATCCTCCAGCAGTTCGATCAGTTGTGCGGCGAGCAGATGCTTGGTCTGCTGGACCTTTGCGGATTCGTTTGTATGTTCCATTTTTCTCCTGTGCTGCGGGCGTATGCGGTTCGGTACGCGCGCCGAATTTCCGGTCCGACGCCGCGGTCCCGCGCTCTGTGACGTCTGCGGCACAAAACGCGGATCGAAAAACGGGCCGCCGGGCTTTTCTTTCGATCTTTCATTATATACTCGATCTTTCCCATCATAGCAGATTTTCAGGGAGTTTTCAATAAAACAAAAGCGACATCCTCCGCGGGCCCGCGGGAAGGGGCGCTTCCTGAGGAAACACAGGAAGGGGTTTTCTGAACCCCAGCAAAAGTGGACACTTTTTGCGATCTGTCCAGAACTGTACATTTTGCGGGAATTGTAAATTGAATCGGCCCGCCGGATCCGCTACACTGATCTTGGAAAAATGGGAGGAAAGACAGATGGAAGTGAAAAACAAACCGCACAAACCCTTGATCTACTATTATGTCGTCGTGGTCGTGTTGCTGCTGTTGTTCAATTTCCTGGCGATGCCGTGGTTCGCCCAGCGGCAGATCCGGGAGGTGGACTATGGGACGTTCATGTCCATGATGGAGAAAAAAGAGATCGGCGAGGTGGAAATCGAGAGCAATCAGATCCTGTTTACGGATAAGGAAAATACCGCTATTTACAAAACGGGGATCGTTTATGATCCCGGTCTGACGGACAGGCTCTATGAATCGGGAGCCGCCTTTTCCGGGGAGATCGTGGAAACCACCTCTCCGCTTCTGAGCATTCTTTTATATTGGATCCTGCCCATGGCGATCTTTATCGGGCTGGGGCAGTTCATGTCCAAGCGCATGACGGAGCAGATGGGCGGCGGCAATTTCATGGCCTTCGGAAAAGGAAAGAGCGGCGCGAAGATCTATGTGAGATCGGCCGACGGCATCCGGTTCGACGATGTGGCCGGTGAGGACGAGGCGAAGGAAAATCTGAAGGAGATCGTGGATTATCTGCACAATCCGGATAAGTATAAAGAGATAGGCGCTTCCATGCCGAAGGGCATCCTGCTGGTGGGCCCTCCCGGAACGGGGAAGACCATGCTGGCGAAGGCCGTTGCGGGGGAAGCGAACGTGCCGTTTTTCTCCATTTCCGGTTCGGAATTCGTGGAGATGTTCGTAGGCATGGGCGCGTCCAAGGTGCGCGACCTGTTCAGCCAGGCGAAGGAAAAAGCGCCCTGCATCGTGTTCATCGATGAGATCGACACCATCGGAAAAAAGAGAGACGGTCAGGTCGGCGGCAACGATGAGCGGGAACAGACCCTGAATCAGCTTCTCACGGAAATGGACGGATTTGAGGGGAATGCGGGAGTCGTGATCCTCGCTGCCACCAACCGTCCCGAGGCGCTGGATCCCGCGCTCACCAGGCCGGGAAGGTTCGACCGCCGCGTGCCGGTGGAGCTGCCGGATCTGAAGGGCCGCGAAGAGATCCTGAAGGTGCATGCCAAAAAGGTGAAGATCGCGGATGACGTTGATTATTCCAAGATCGCCCGTATGGCGTCCGGCGCTTCCGGCGCGGAGCTGGCGAACATCGTGAACGAGGCGGCGCTGCGGGCCGTCCGTGACGGGCGCGGTTTCGCGGCGCAGTCGGATCTGGAGGAAAGCGTGGAGGTGGTCATCGCGGGATACCAGAAAAAGAACGCGATACTCACCGATCATGAGAAAAAGATCGTGGCCTATCACGAGATCGGCCATGCGCTGGTGGCCGCGGCGCAGACGGATTCCGCCCCGGTTCAGAAGATCACCATCGTGCCCCGCACATCGGGAGCCCTCGGCTATACCATGCAGGTGGAGGAGGGCAATCATTACCTGATGAGCAAGGAGGAGATCGAAAACAAGATTGCGACCTATACCGGCGGACGTGCAGCGGAGGAGATCGTTTTCGGCTCCGTCACCACAGGAGCCGCCAACGATATCGAGCAGGCCACCAGGCTGGCGCGCGCCATGATCACCCGCTACGGCATGAGCGAGGATTTCGGGATGGTCGCGATGGAAACCGTCACCAATCAGTATCTCGGCGGCGACACGTCCCTTTCCTGCTCTGCGCAGACGCAGGCGGAGATCGACAGGCAGGTGGTGGCGCTGGTGAAGAAGCAGTACGAAAAGGCCGTTTCCATTCTGACGGATAAGCGCGATAAGCTGGATATGGCCGCAAAGGTCCTATATGAACGGGAGACCATCACCGGCGAAGAGTTTATGAAGATTTTTGATCAGTCATAAATAAAAAAGAACGGAGGCACGCATCATGAGACAACAGAAGGACATCAACTGGATGGAGCTGATCATCGGCGTGGTCTGCATCCTGATCGGCATCTATACCTTCGCGAGGCCGCATCAGGCGCTGAACGGCTTTGCCGTCGCCTACGGCATTCTGGCGATCATCATGGGGATCGCCGATATCGCTTTTTACGTCCATATGGAACGGCATACCGGCTTCGGGCCGGTGGTCGAGATGATAACGGGGATCCTGAACATTTTCATCGGATTTTTCCTGATCGTCTACAGCGATGTCAGCGTGCTGGCCGCGTCCATCTTTTTCCCGATCTGGATCATCGCGCATTCCATCGGACGGCTGATGAATGTTAACATCGTAAAATTTTTCGGCAGCAGGGCGCAGTATTATTCGACGCTGATCATCAATATCATCGGTCTGGTGCTCGGCCTGCTGGCGCTGTTCAACCCGTTTATTTCCGTATTTTCCGCGGCGTTTCTCATCGCTGTATATCTGATCATCTCCGGCGCGGGCAGCCTGATCTCGGCTTTCAGCGCATGAACCGGATGTGTGCGGTTTGAAAAAAATGGATGGAGGCGTTCGCGCATAGGAGACGGTGATCCGGGTAATCTTAAGAGTGTCGAAAGGAGGCTGAATGAAATGAGCAAGACTTTGGACTATCTTTCGCTGATCATCGTTTTCATCGGAGCGCTGAACTGGGGCCTGATCGGGCTGTTCCGGCTGGATCTGGTGCGCCTGGTTTTCGGCGATATGAGCTGGCTCAGCCGTATCATCTATGTACTCGTCGGTATCTGCGGGCTTTATCTGCTCACTTTCCTGGGCAGGGTGCAGGACGAGACGTAAGCGCCGGGACCGTTTGACGATGTCAGCGAGGCCCGCAAGAGGGCAGAGGAGGACCGCCGCCGTGCGAATGTGCATTGCGGCGGTCTTTTGCGTGCAGCACGCGGTGCCGACCCTCCCCGGCGCACAGAGCGCGGCCCCATTCCTTTTCCGGACACGCTCGCGCTCGGAGAAAAACGCAGCGGTGCTAAGCTCAGCGTCGCCCGATGGGCTCGCTTTGCTAGAGGTGCGAAGCAGCTCTTGGACCGAGCGTTTTTCTAACGGTCCGGGAAAATGGAATGGGGCCGCGCTCTGTGTGCCGCTGAGGGTCGGCGAAGGTGGTCGGCGTGTAAAAGACCGTCGCGGTGTATGATTTCGTGAGAGAAATGCACTTTCGCATTGAAAGAAGCGGGGCAAAATAGTACAATGGAAGAAAGCCGGAGGGACGGGCGGAGCGTTTTTTTGTCTGTGCCGGAGGGCTGGTTTTCGGGGCGCGGAGGAAATGTCCGCGAGGGTTTGCTGTCATGAAAAGGGGAGGTACGTCAGAATATGGAAGGTGAAAAAAAGATTCGCCCGGGTATGTTCGCGGAGGAGGGAAAACGGATCTGCATTGCGGTGGGCGGCGCGGCCATTTACGCGGCGGGGATCAATCTGTTCATCGTGCCCGCCGGTCTTTACAGCGGCGGCGTGATGGGGGCGGCGCAGGTGGTCCGTACGCTGCTCATCAGCTATCTGCATCTGCCGCTGCACAATTTCGACATTGCGGGCCTGATCTACTATGCGGTAAACATCCCGATCCTGCTGCTGGCGATGCGGGACATCGGCAAGCCTTTTCTGGTGAAGACGCTGATCTGCGTTACGGCGACGACGCTGTTTCTGTCCGCTATTCCGATTCCGGAGGAGATGCTTCTGCCCAACGATATCCTGGCGAACAGCGTGATCGGCGGGCTGGCCTGCGGCTACGGGACGGGCGTGGCCCTGCGCATGGGCGGGTCCCTGGGCGGCACGGATATCATCGGCATGCTGCTGGTGAAGAAGAAAAAGGATTTCAGCGTGGGCCGGCTGGGCCTGTATGTGAACGCGGTGCTCTATTCTGTCTGCCTGTTCCTGTTTGATGTGAGCACGGTGATCTATTCGCTGATCTATGCGGCCATCAATTCCATCGCCATCGATCACCAGCACTCTCAGAACATCAACGTGCAGGTGCAGATCATCACGAAGCGAGACAACCGGGAACTGGAGCAGGAGATCTTCCGGGAGCTGAACCGGGGCATCACCCGGCTGGACACCACGGGCGCCTATACCAACGAGCATTCCAACATGCTCTTCATCCTGATCTCCAAGTATGAGGTGGCCAAGCTGAAGCACATCGTGCTCAAGTACGACCCGCAGGCTTTCATCGTCATGAACGAGGGCGTGAACGTCGTGGGCAATTACCTGAAAAAGCTGTAAGGCCAGGCCGCCGGACGCCCGCCCGGACAGCATATGCCCTGCGGCTGGGCCTTACGGCTTTTTCGGGCGGCTGTCACGGGTTCCCGTGCCGTGCCTCCGTCTTGGGCTCGCAGGTCAGGTTCATGCCCAGCTTCTTGAAGACGCTCTCGTCCACGTGGGAGAGCATCACCGTGGAGTGGACCTCGCAGCCTTTCAGGAGAGGCAGCGCGGCCAGGGCGCGGGCGGCCCGCTCGTCCGCGGCGGCGCTGATGGACAGCGCGATCAGGATCTCGTCCGTGTGCAGGCGGGGGTTGAGGCTGCCCAGGTAGTTGATTTTTAAGGACTGGATCGGGCGGATGGCCTGAGGAGATACCAGATGCACCTCGTGGTCGATGCCCGCCAGGATCTTGAGGGCGTTGAGCAGACAGGCGGAAGCGGCTCCCAGAAGGGGCGAGGTCTTGCCCGTCACCAGGGCGCCGTCCGGCAGCTCGATGGCCAGGGCGGGCGCGCCGGTAGCCTCCTCCCGTTGCATGGCCGCGGCGATGACCCGGCGGTCGTCCACCGTGATGCCGGCCTGCTTCATCAGGAGCTCCAGCTTGTAGAGGATGGACTGGGAGCTGCCGCCGCGCTTCATGTCGCAAAGGCACGCGTAATAGCGGCGAATGATCTCCTGTCGGGAGGCCTCCCGGCAAATTTCGTCGTCGATGATGCAGTTGCCCGCCATGTTGACACCCATGTCGGTGGGCGATTTGTAGGGCGATTCTCCCAGAATCTGTTCAAAAATGGCGTTCAGGACGGGAAAGATCTCCACGTCCCGGTTGTAGTTGACGGTGGTTGTGCCGTAGGTCTCCAGATGGAAGGGATCGATCATGTTCACGTCGTTCAGGTCCGCGGTGGCGGCTTCATAGGCCAGATTGACCGGATGCTTTAACGGCAGGTTCCAGATCGGGAAGGTCTCGAATTTGGCGTAGCCGGCGTTGATGCCCCGTTTGTGCTCGTGATAGAGCTGGGAAAGACAGGTGGCCATTTTGCCGCTGCCCGGCCCCGGAGCGGTGACCACCACCAGCGGGCGCGTCGTTTCGATATAGTCGTTTTTCCCGTAGCCGTCTTCGCTGACGATCCGGTCCACGTTGGTGGGATAGCCCTCGATGATATAGTGAAGGTAACAGCGGATCCCCAGATTTTCCAGCTTTTTCCGGAACAGATCGGCGGCGGGCTGGCCCGCGTACTGGGTGATCACCACGCTGCCCACCATCAGGCCGATGCGCCGGAACGCGTTCGCCAGGCGCAGCGCTTCCATGTCATAGGTCAGCCCCGAGTCGCGCCGGGTCTTATTGCTTTCCAGCGCGCCCGCGCCGATGGCGATGACGATTTCCGCCTGATCCTTGAGCTGCAGCAGCATCCGCAACTTGCTGTCCGGCTGAAACCCCGGCAGCACGCGGGAGGCGTGAAAGTCATCGAACAGCTTCCCGCCGAATTCCAGATAGAGCTTGTCCCCGAACATGGAAATTCTCTCGCGGATATGTTCGGACTGCATCTGCAGGTATTTCTGATTGTCAAATCCAATGTTCATCGTTTGCCGCGGCTCCTTTTCGCGTTTGGGATACTTCATGATTATATACCGTACATGCGGGAAAAATCTACCGTTTTCCCCAAAAAATTTTAGAATACTTTCATGGGGCGTACACAAGAATTTCACGGTTTGACTATTGATTTATCCCCCGCAAATGTCTATAATAAATTGATAATTGTGCAATCCTATTTCGGAGTTGATGAAGGGAAGAAAGGTTAGAAGGGAAGAAAGGTTACAGCCAAATGGATGATCATAATATGAATTCTTACAACCAGGGCCCCGGCGGCCCGGGAGGACCCGGCGGGGCCGGCGGACAGGGCGGCCCCGGGGGACCGGGCGGATCGGGGCAGGATCCCAAGAAGACAAGCCTGATTCTGCTGGCGGTGGCGGCGGTGGTGACGCTTCTGTGCATGAGCTTTTTCATGCGGATGATCAACAGCGCCACCAACCAGGAGATTTCCTATGATGAATTCCGCCGCATGGTGGAAGACCGGGAAGTGGAAGAGGTGACCTGGGACGAGGATCAGCTCTACATCACGCCCAAGAGCGAATCGGTGGAGATCAACGGCAGACGGCTTTTCATGGCCGGGCCGCAGATCCGGTACTATACGGGCAATGCGGATCCGGATGGCCTGGAGGCTTTTCTGTATGAGAACAGCGTCCGGGGCGGCGTGGAGGACGGTATCGCCAGCTACGGGAAAGAGGTGCCCGACAGCTCCGGCCTTCTGATTTCGATGCTCCTGACCTATGTGGTCCCCATCGCGCTGATGTGGGTGCTCTTAAGCTTTCTGTTTCGGCGGATGGGCGGCCCGGGCGGTCCCATGGGCGTTGGCAAGAGCAATGCCAAGGTCTATGTGCAGAAGGAGACCGGCGTCACCTTCAAGGACGTGGCCGGCGAGGATGAGGCCAAGGAGTCGCTGCAGGAGGTGGTGGATTTTCTGCACAATCCGCAGAAATACGTGCAGATCGGCGCCAAGCTGCCCAAGGGCGCTCTGCTGGTGGGTCCCCCCGGTACCGGCAAGACGCTGCTGGCGAAGGCCGTGGCGGGGGAGGCGAAGGTTCCCTTTTTCTCCCTGACGGGTTCCGATTTCATCGAGCTGTATGTGGGCGTTGGCGCGTCCCGGGTGCGCGATCTGTTCCGGGAGGCGACCAAGAACGCGCCCTGCATCATATTCATTGACGAGATAGACGCCATCGGCCGGAGCAGGGATTCCAAGTTCGGCGGCGGCAATGAGGAGCGGGAGCAGACGCTGAACCAGTTGCTTTCCGAGATGGACGGCTTTGACACGTCCAAGGGCATTCTGGTGCTGGGCGCCACCAACCGTCCGGAGATCTTGGACAAGGCGCTGCTGCGTCCCGGCCGTTTTGACCGGCGCATCATCGTGGACAAGCCGGATCTGCGCGGGCGTGTGGATATCCTCAAGGTGCACGCCAAAGATGTAAAGATGGATGAGACGGTGGATTTCGATGCCATCGCGCTGGCGACCAGCGGCGCGGTGGGTTCGGATCTGGCGAATATGATCAATGAGGCGGCCATCAATGCGGTCAAGGAAGGCAGGGAATACGTCTGCCAGAAGGATCTGTTCGAGGCCGTGGAGCAGGTGCTGGTGGGCAAGGAGAAGAAGGACCGGATCATGAGCCCCGAAGAGCGCCGCATCGTGTCCTATCATGAGGTGGGACATGCGCTGGTGGCGGCCCTGCAGAAGAATTCCGAGCCCGTGCAGAAGATCACCATCGTGCCCCGCACTATGGGCGCGCTGGGCTATGTGATGCATGTGCCGGAGGAAGAAAAGTTTCTGAATACCCAGGCCGAGATCCACGATATGCTGGTGGGTTATCTGGGCGGGCGCGCGGCGGAGGAGATCGTGTTCGATACGGTCACCACGGGCGCGGCCAACGATATCGAGCAGGCCACGAATCTGGCCCGCTCCATGGTGACGCGGTTCGGCATGAGCAAGAAGTTCGGCCTCATCGGACTGGAATCCATCGAGAGTCAGTATCTGGAGGGGCGCAGCGTCCTGAACTGTTCCGACGTCACGGCGGCGGAGATCGATCAGGAAGTGATGAAGATCCTGAAGGAATGCTATGAAGAGGCGCTTGCGCTGCTGTCGGCGAACCGGGAAGTGATGGATAAGCTGGCGACGTTCCTGATCGAGAAGGAGACGATCACCGGGAAGGAATTCATGAGGATCTACCGGGAGATCAAGGGACTGCCGGAGCCTCCGGAGGGAGAGACGCCGGGGGAGACACACCGCGTTTCGGAGAAGGATACCGCGGCGGACGCGGGCCGGAGCATGCCGGGCACGGAGCAGAACACGGCCGTCGGGCAGCAGAATGCGCCAGCAGGGCAAAACGGGGCGGACGCGGTTCAAAGCGAAGCCGCCGGGCGGCAGAGCGTGCCTGCAGACCGGAGCGCATCGGGCATGAGCCAGGGCGAATCGGACGCAGACCGGAATGCGCCGCCGGCGGGTCAGGATATATCCGCTGGCCGGCAGGAGGCGCCGGAGCAGAAGCCGTGGACGCCGCCCGCGCCGGGGCCGGAGGCTAGGGACAGAGGGCCGACGGGAAGATTTTCCGGCGTGCCCATAAAAGAAGATAATGAATGACCGGAATGGCTCCTCCTCATGAGGAGCCATATTGGTATCCGAAAGGGAGTATTCCGTGTTCAATTTTGAAGAAGAGCTCAAAAAACTGCCGCCCAGGCCGGGCGTTTACATCATGCATGATGCGGACGACGCCATTATTTATGTGGGAAAGGCCGTCAGCCTGCGGAACAGGGTCCGTTCCTATTTCCGGGAGAGTACGGTCAAAAGTCCGAAGATTCAGAAGATGGTGACGCTGATCGCCCGGTTCGAGTACATTGTTACGGATTCCGAGCTGGAAGCGCTGGTGCTGGAAAACAATCTGATCAAGGAGCACAATCCCAAGTACAACACCATGCTGAAGGATGACAAAACGTATCCTTACATCAAGGTGACGATGGGCGAGGCGTTCCCGCGGGTGCTGTTTTCCCGGCAGATGAAAAAGGACAGGTCCCGTTATTTCGGCCCCTTCACCTCCGCGGCGGCCGTGAAGGATACCATCGAGCTGCTGAACCGGCTGTTTTCGCTGCGCACCTGCAGCCGGGTGCTGCCCAGGGATACCGGACTGGAGCGGCCCTGTCTGAATTTTCACATCGGGCAGTGCCTGGCGCCCTGCCAGGGAAATATCAGTCAGGAGGAATACCGCGGGAACGTGGAGAAGGCGCTGGAATTTCTGAACGGAAATTACGCCATGATCCTGGACGATCTGAAAGCGAAAATGGAAAATGCGGCCGAAAATCTGGAGTTTGAAGAAGCGGCCCGGTTCCGGGATCTGTTCAACAGCGTCCGCGCGGTTTCCCAGAAGCAGAAGATCACCGACAGAGACGGCGAGGACAAGGATATCATCGCGCTGGACAGGGACGGCGGGGAGGCCGTGGTCCAGGTGTTTTTCGTGCGGGGCGGCAAGCTCATCGGCAGGGAGCATTTTTATATGACCCGGGTGGAGGATTCGGACAAGGCGCAGATCCTGCTGGATTTCGTCAAGCAGTTTTACGCCGGGACGCCTTATGTGCCCAGAGAGCTGATGCTGCAGAAGGAGATCGACGAGGTCCCGGTTCTGGAGGAATGGCTGAGCGCCAGGCGGGGCGCGCGGGTGTATATCCGGACGCCGAAAAAGGGGCAGAAGGAAAAGCTGGTAGAGCTGGCCGAAAAAAACGCCCGCATGGTGCTGGAGAAGGATCGGGAGCGGATCAAACGGGAGGAAGCCCGGACCGTGGGCGCGGTGCGGGAGATCGCCGGGCTTTTGGGACTGCCGCTGTTAGAGCGGATGGAGGCCTTCGATATTTCCAATATCAGCGGCTTTGAAAACGTGGGCTCCATGGTGGTTTTTGAAAAGGGGAAACCCAAACGCAGCGATTATCGGAAATTCCGGATCAAAACCGTGGCGGGGCCGGATGACTACGCCTGCATGCGGGAAGTCCTCACCAGACGCTTTACGCACGGTCTGGAGGAAGCGAAGGAAATGGAGGAAAAGCAGCTTTCGGAGGAGTTCGGAAGCTTCACGAAGTTTCCGGACCTTCTGCTGATGGACGGCGGCAGGGGGCAGGTCAATATCGCCCTGCAGGTGCTTTCTGAGCTGGGTCTGTCCATCCCCGTCTGCGGCATGGTCAAGGATGACAGTCATCGGACAAGGGGCTTATATTATCATAATGTGGAGCTTCCCATCGAACGCACTTCAGAAGGCTTTCGCCTGATCACCCGGATACAGGACGAAGCGCACCGGTTTGCCATCGAGTACCACCGGTCCCTGCGTTCAAAGGATCAGGTGAAAAGCGTGCTGGATCAGATTCCCGGCGTGGGGCCGGCCAGGCGGAAGGCGCTGATGCGTGCGTTCCCCTCCATCTATGAGGTGCGCGCCGCGACGGCGGAGGAGCTGTCTGAAAAGGCAGGGCTGCCCGCGCATGTGGCGGAGGAGATTCACGGCTTTTTCCATCGCCCGGACGTTCCGGACGGCGCATCGGCGCAGGAAGGAGACCGGCTCTGATGCGCTGTCCGGGATGTCGGGCGATAAATTCCGGTTGTCGGCCATTCGGTTTTGTGCTAAGATAAAGATTGGGAAAACGGGGCCGTCCCGGTGGGCGGCGCTTCCCGTGTCCGACACGAACGAATGCAGGAAAAGCGGCTGGAGGGGATTGGCCTATGGCGAGCATCAGTCTGACGAAGATCATTGACAAAATGAAGCTGGAGAACCTGACTCCGGAGATCGAGGTGAAGGGGATCCGCATCATGCAGCCGGACATCAACCGTCCCGCGCTGCAGATGGCCGGATATTTCGAGCATTTTGAGGCCACCCGCCTGCAGATCATCGGGTTCGTGGAGTATTCCTATATCGGAAGCCTGCCGGAGGACGAGGAGAGAGAGGTCCTGGAGAAGCTGCTTTCCTATCCGATTCCCTGCATCGTCTTCTGCCGGGAGCTGCATCCGGACGAGCTGTTCCGCCAGATCGCCATTGAGAAGGGCGTCCCGCTCCTGATGACGCGCAAGGCGACCAGCACCTTTACCGCGGAGATCATCCGCTGGCTCAACGTGAAGCTGGCGCCCTGCATTTCCGTACACGGCGTGCTGGTGGACGTGTACGGCGAGGGCGTGCTGATCACCGGGGAGAGCGGCATCGGCAAATCGGAGGCGGCGCTGGAGCTGATCAAGCGCGGACACCGCCTGGTGACGGACGACGTGGTGGAGATCCGCAAGGTGAGCGAGGACACGCTGGTGGGGAGCGCGCCGGATATCACCAAGCATTTCATCGAGCTGCGGGGCATCGGCATCATCGACGTGAAGGCGCTGTTCGGCGCGTCCAGCGTCAAGGAGACCCAGAATATCGATATGGTGATCCGGCTGGAGGACTGGGACAAGGAAAAGGAATACGACCGTCTGGGGCTGGAGGAGGAGTATACGGAATATCTGGGCAATAAGGTGGTGTGCCACAACATTCCCATCCGTCCCGGCCGGAACCTGGCCATCATCTGTGAGTCGGCCGCGGTCAATCACCGGCAGAAGAAGATGGGCTATAACGCGGCACAGGAGCTTTATCTGCGGGTGCAGAATTCGCTGGCGCGCCGCAGGGATGAGGACGGGGACGACGATAACGGGATCTGACTTCCCATGGGACACGGCTGCAAAGAGGAGAGAAAAGGGGAGAGCACATGCGCAAATATTGTTTTGGCGTGGATCTGGGAGGGACCACGGTGAAGCTGGGTCTGTTCGATACGGAAGGGAATATCGTGGACAAATGGGAGATTCCCACCGTTCTGGAGCATGACGGAAAGGAGATTCTGCCGGACATCGCCCGGAGCATCCTCCGGAAAATGGAGGCGCGGGGCATGGAGCGGGAGGAAGCGCTGGGCGTAGGGATCGGCGCGCCCGGGCCGGTGGATTCGGAGGGGACGATCTATGGCGCGGTGAATCTGGGCTGGGGGACGTTCAATCTGAAAAAAGAACTGCAGTCGTTTCTGAATATGCCTGTGGAGGCCGGAAACGATGCCAACGTGGCCGCGCTGGGCGAGATGTGGCAGGGCGGCGCCCGCGGTTATCAGGACGTGGTGCTGGTGACGCTGGGGACCGGCGTGGGCGGCGGCGTCGTCACGGGCGGCAGGATCCTGCCGGGCGCGGTGGGCGCGGCCGGGGAGATCGGCCATATGCATGTGGAGGACAGCGAGACGGAGCGCTGCAACTGCGGCAATTACGGCTGCCTGGAGCAGTATGTTTCGGCGACCGGCGTAGTGCGGCTGGCCAGACGGAAGCTGGCCGCGGACGGACGTCCCAGTGTGATGCGAAAGGACGGCCTGACCGCGAAGGATGTCTGGGACGCGGTGAAGCAGAACGACGCGGCGGCGCTGGAGGTGGCGGATGAATTCGGCTGGTATCTGGGAAAGGCGCTGGCCGGAATCGCCAGCGTGGTGAATCCGGAGACCTTCGTCATCGGCGGCGGGGTGTCCAGGGCGGGAGATATCCTGCTGGATTTCACCCAGAAATATTTTCGGAAATACGCGTTCAACGCGTGCAGGGGAACGCTGTTCACCCTGGCGAAGCTGGGGAACGACGCGGGCATATACGGCGCGGCGCGGATGGTTCTGGATTAAACGGACAGCCAGGCCGCCGAAAGATGGCATAATTCGCCTTTTTGACGCATAGGATAATGTGGGCGGCCCGAAACGGACGCCCTGCAGCCAAAGAGCGGATGCTGAGGACGAGTGCAAAGGGGCGTTGAAAACGTGAGCAGGGCGCTGATGGATTTTTTCAAAACGATGCTGCCGGAGGATCATATCCTCATGGATGAGCCGATGGACAGGCATACGACCTTCCGCGTGGGCGGGCCCGCCAGATGTCTGGTGACGGTGGATACCGCCGGCCAGTTGGCGAAGGCCCTTTCCTATCTGCAAAGGGCCGGCTGGGATTATTTTCTGCTGGGAAACGGGAGCAATCTCCTGGTAGGCGATAAGGGCTATCGGGGCGTGGTCATCCGGCTGGGAAGCGATTTCACCGGCATTTCCGTCAGGGGCGACCGGCTGGAGGCGGGCGCGGGAGCGGCGCTTTCCGCGGCGGCGCGGACGGCGATGGAGGCCGGGCTGACCGGTCTGGAGTTCGCTTCCGGGATCCCCGGCACGCTGGGCGGCGCCGTGCGGATGAATGCCGGGGCTTACGGCGGCGAGATGGCGCAGGTCGTGGAGGAAGTGCGGATCATGGTGCCGGACGGCGAGATCCTGACGCTGGACAATGAGACGATGGAATTCGGTTACCGTACCAGCGCCATCCGGAACAGGCCGTATACGGTGCTGAACGTCACCCTGCGGCTTTCCCCGGGGGACAGGGAGCAGATCGGGGAGGTCATGCGGGATCTGTCCGAGCGGCGCAGAAGGAAGCAGCCGCTGGAATATCCCAGCGCGGGCAGCACCTTCCGGCGGCCGGAGGGGTATTTCGCCGGGAAGCTCATCATGGACGCGGGGCTGGCGGGGAAGCGCTGCGGCGGCGCGCAGATCTCCGAAAAGCACTGCGGCTTTATCATCAACGCGGATCACGCGACGGCGGCGGATGTGGCCCGGCTGATCGCGGAAACAGAGGAGACAGTACAGGACCGGTTCGGGGTGCGGCTGGAGCCGGAAGTGATTTTTCTGGGCGATTTCTGAAGCGTACGGCGGGGGATACCAATGAGATTTGTGATCGTGACCGGAATGAGCGGCGGGGGAAAGAACACCGCCCTGCGGATGCTGGAGGATATGGGCTATTATTGTGTGGACAATCTTCCGCTCCGCCTGATCGAGAAATTTATGGAGCTTCTGTCCGAGCCAAACGCGGAAATCACCCGGGTGGCCATGGGAGTGGATGTGCGCACGGATCAGTCCTTTTTGCAGGTGGAACAGATCCTGCGTTCCCTCAGACAGAACGGTATGCCCTTCGAGATCCTTTTCATGGAGGCGTCGGACAGCGTTCTCCTGAAGCGCTATAAGGAGAGCCGCCGGATGCATCCGCTGTGTACGCCCGACCGCCCCAGAGTGGAGGACGGCATTTCCAGAGAACGGGATATTCTGAAGCATATCAAAAAGGATGCGGATTATGTCATCGACACCTCAAAGCTGCTGACGCGGGAGCTGAAGGAAGAGCTCGACCGTATTTTTGTAAAAAATGAGGAATATAACAGCCTCATGATCAATATACTTTCTTTTGGGTTCAAGCACGGCATCCCGGCGGATGCGGATCTGGTGTTTGACGTGCGGTTCCTGCCCAATCCCTTTTATATCGACGAGCTGAAGGAGATGACCGGAAACGACAAGGACGTAAGGGACTATGTCATGTCCTTTCCGGAGGCCGGCGCGTTTCTGGACAGGCTGACGGAAATGCTTCAGTTCCTGATTCCCAACTATGTCCGGGAAGGAAAATATCAGCTCGTGGTGGGGATCGGGTGTACCGGCGGGAAGCACCGGAGCGTGACGCTGGCCAACGAGCTTTACCGGAAGCTGAAAAGTCCGGGAGCCGGATACGGCGTGACGCTGAGCCACAGGGATATATAGGGGCGGACCGCAAAGCCGCAGGACGCGGAGCCGGACCGTGGGGATATTTTCGCGGAGCGCCGCGGGGATTTGAAAGATGTCGTTTTCATCGAAGGTAAAAGAAGAGCTGTACTGCCGCACGGGGACGGCGAGGCACTGTCAGATCGCGGAGCTGGCCGCGATCCTGCATTTCTGCGGGTCCCTGCGTGTGTCGAAATCCGGAATTTTTCTAAAAATCCGGGCGGAAAACGCTTTAATTGTCAGAAAATGCTTTACATTGCTGGAGAAAGCGTTTAAGATGAGTACGGAAGCAAAGGTTTTGCAGAAAGGGGAGAACGGGACGTATCAGCTTGCGGTCGACGACCAGGAGCTGGTGCGGAAGGTTTTGCAAAGCACCCGATACCTGGATGCCGGCGGGGAACTGCCGGCGGATTTTCTGCGGTCGCCGGTGAACCGGCTCGTCGTTCGCAGCACATGCTGCCAGAGGGCTTTCCTGCGGGGAGCGTTCCTCTGCGCGGGCTCCATGAGCGATCCGGAAAAGGGGTATCATCTGGAGATCGTCTGCGGACAGGAGCCTCAGGCACTGCAGGTGCAGGAGCTTCTGGCGGGATTCGGGATCGAGGCCCATATCGTGATGCGGAAAAAGTATCGCGTGGTCTACGTGAAGGAAGGCGCCGGGATCGCGGACTTCCTGAATCTGACGGAGGCCCACAGGGCGCTGCTGGATTTTGAAAATTCCAGAGTGTTTCGGGATGTGCGCAATACCGTAAACCGGAGGGTAAA
This sequence comes from uncultured Eisenbergiella sp., assembly GCA_947627215.1. Taxonomy (GTDB): domain Bacteria; phylum Bacillota; class Clostridia; order Lachnospirales; family Lachnospiraceae; genus Gallintestinimicrobium. The sequence continues at coordinate 5,612 of CANQVD010000029.1, read as the reverse complement.
CTGCGAAACTGCCAACATTGCGAAGACGGTGAACGCGGCCGCGAAGCAGGTGGAGGATATTCTGTTTCTGAAGGAAAAATACGGATTCGAAAAGCTGCCCGCGAACCTGCGTCAGATGGCACAGGTGCGGCTGGAGAATCCCGACGCGCCCCTGAAGGAGCTGGGGGCCTGTCTGGACCCGCCTGTGGGGAAGTCGGGCGTGAATCATCGTTTGAGAAAGCTGTGTGAGTTGGCGGATAACATCAGGTCATAAAAAGGAGGAGAAAATTATGAAACAGAAAGCTGTGACGATTAAGCTGGAGCAGGGCCTGGAGGCGAGGCCGGTCGCGATGCTTGTTCAGGTGGCGAGCAAGCACAGCAGTTCGGTTTACCTGCAGGTCGAAGGCAAGAAAGTGAACGCCAAGAGCATCATGGGCATGATGAGTCTCGGGCTTGACAGCGGTGAGATGGTAACAGTGATCGCCGACGGACCGGATGAGGAAGAAGCAGTCGCTGACATGACAGATTATCTTTGCGGCAGGAATTAAGAGCGGAAGCTGCGGGGGCATATGGAAGGATATGCCCCCTTTCCTTTGCCCGCCCGGCATGGGCGGGCGTTTTCAGCGCGGGCACGGGATCAGAGCGGAGGGCGTTATGGCAGGGAAAAAACTGCTGTTCATATACAATCCAAGGGCTGGAAAGGGTCAGATCAAAAGCAGCCTGACGGACATTCTCGATATTTTTACGAAGGCCGGCTATCTCGTCACGGCCAGACCCACCCAGTATGCGGGAGAGGCCGTGGAGCTGGCCCGGGATCGGGAGGACGGTTACGATCTGGTGGTCTGCAGCGGTGGGGACGGCACGCTGGACGAGGTGGTGAACGGTCTGATGAAGAGCGGCCGGAGGTGTCCTGTGGGCTATGTTCCGGCGGGCAGCACCAACGATTTCGCCAACAGCCTGCATCTGCCAAGGAGCATGAAGCGTTCCGCCGCCGTGGCGGTGGAGGGGCGGCCGTTTCTGTGCGACGTGGGGGCCTTCAATGACAGAACCTTCGTCTATATCGCGGCGTTCGGGCTGCTGACGGAGGTCTCCTATGAGACGCCCCAGGAGATCAAAAACGTGCTGGGCCATCTGGCCTACGTGCTGGAAAGCGTCAAAAAGCTGGGCTCGGTCAGATCCTTTCGCCTGAAGGTCACGGCGGAGGAAACGGTGATCGAGGGCGATTTTCTCTACGGAATGGTGACCAATTCCACCTCCGTGGCCGGCTTCAGGGGGATCACCGGGAAGTTTGTGGATCTGTGCGACGGCCTTTTTGAGGTGACGCTGATCCGGCGGCCAAGGAACCTGGAGGAGATCAATCGGATCCTGAGCGCGCTGGCGGCGCAGGATATCGATACGGCCCTGATGTACTGCTTCAAGACCGCGCGGCTGGAGGTGGAGTCGGAGGAGGAGGTTTCCTGGACGCTGGACGGGGAATTCGGCGGACGGCATACGTCGGTGCGGATCGAGAACCGGAAGCAGGCCCTCTCCATCATGACGCCGGCGGAATAAAGCGGCTCCATCGTCCCCTGGGAACGGCCCCGCCGAAAGGAGCGCCCTTCGTCTCCGGCCCGCGGGCATTCCGTTTCCGGACACGCTCCCGCTCGAAGAAAAACGCAGCGGATGCCGGGCTCGTGAGGGACCTCGCCGGGCACCGGCGTTTTTCTACGGTCCGGGAAAGCGGAATGCCCGCGGGCCGGAGACGAAGGGCGCTCCTTTCGGCGGGGCCGTTTTCCGGGGATGACGTTTTACGAAAAAAATGATGTTGTGTATTCCTTTTTTTACGGATTTAGGGTATAATCTTGGAGAAGTGAATCAGGCGGCTTTTTTCTGCCGCTGAAAGAATACTATATTTACGGAGGTAAATGGAAATGTTAGTATCTGCTGCTGAGATGCTGAAAAAAGCAAAGGCCGGCCATTACGCAGTCGGTCAGTTCAACATCAACAACCTGGAGTGGACGAAGGCGATCCTGCAGACCGCGCAGGAACTGAATTCTCCCGTCATTCTCGGTGTGTCCGAGGGCGCGGGCAAGTATATGGGCGGTTATAAGACGGTTGTCGGCATGGTCAACGGGATGCTGGAAGAGCTGGGAATTACGGTTCCCGTCGCGCTGCATCTGGACCACGGCACCTACGATCACTGCTATAAGTGCCTGGAGGCCGGCTTCTCCTCCATCATGTTCGACGGTTCCCATTATCCCATCGAGGAGAATGTTGCCAAGACCACGGAGCTGGTGAAGGCTGCCCATGAAAAGGGCGTTTCCATCGAGGCCGAGGTGGGCGCCATCGGCGGCGAAGAGGACGGCGTGATCGGCATGGGCGAGTGCGCGGATCCCGAAGAGTGCAAGAAGATCGCGGATCTGGGCGTCGATTTCCTGGCGGCCGGCATCGGCAATATCCACGGCAAATATCCCGCCAACTGGAAGGGCCTTTCCTTTGAGACGCTGGACGCGGTTCAGAAGCTCACCGGCGATCTGCCGCTGGTTCTTCACGGCGGCACCGGCATTCCCGCCGACATGATCAAAAAGGCCATCACCCTGGGCGTTGCCAAGATCAATGTGAACACGGAGTGCCAGCTTGCGTTTACGGCCGCTACCAGAGCGTACATCGAGGCCGGCAAGGATCAGCAGGGCAAGGGCTACGATCCCCGGAAGCTGCTGGCGCCCGGCTTTGAGGCGATCAAGGCGACCGTGAAGGAGAAGATGGAGCTGTTCGGTTCCGTGGACAAGGCCTGATCACGGAAGGATATCTTCGCTGACAGAAAAATATGTGTATGAGTGCCGCCGCGTCACAGGAGCTGACGCGGCGGCTTCTATTCCGGCGCGCTCCGTCATAGAATGAGAAAAAGGCGGCGGACAGCGCCGTCTGGAATCTGCTCCTCTGGCAAATGTTTCGGCACGGCGTAAAAATAGCATTAAAAATCTTAAATAATTCTAAATAAAATTGCAGTTTTTTGTTGAAATACGGGGAACCCTGTGGTAAAATTATCTAGGTTCTGTCCAGAGAGGCTGCTCAATGACGAGCATGGGAAATCACGGCGCGCCGTGATTTTTTGAACGGAATATTTACAGGAAGAGGCTCCAAGCCGCAGGACAGAAGAAGGGTCTTGCAAATGAGATTTTATCCTTTGACAGCGCCGTCCGCGGAGCGGGAAAAACTGTCGGCGGAGTACGGCGCGGGGCGGAAGATCGGAAAGGTCAGCCTGGGCGAAACATGGTTTTTCTTCCGCTCCATGAGAAAAGTGTTTTACATACCGTATACCGATATTCACCGGTATTTTCGCCGGGTGATGCTGGTTCCCGCCAAGCTCTGCTGCGGGAAGGGCGATTTTGAGGTGGAGAATCTGGTGATCTGCTCCGGGACGGGAGAAGAAATGGCGCAGATCCAGCTTCCGGGGGCCAGGGCCGGGAAGGTCCTGATGGAATGCCTGGAACAGCTTGCTCCGCATGCCGTCGCCGGGCGTCCCGCCAAAGAGGAGACGGCGGAAGGCTGAGGTTTGGAGAGAGAGTATGACCGTTTCGGAGGTCCTGGAGAGGCTGTTAAAGTCCTACAGACGCTATTACAATGTGAAGACGGAGGACGTGACGCCCCCTTTCGCGGCGGAAGCGGCCTTCCATTCCCACGACGAACAGTTTTTTCTGATCAAAAGCGCGAGACTTGCGGAGGCGGATTCCCATGAGTATGTGTTTTTCGCCGTATCGGATCTCCTGGAGCCGGAGGAGCTCCGGAAGCTGGATGAGACGGCATGGGAGACGGGGCTGTCCCGGGTGAAGCCGCACTGGAGCCACCGCAGTACGGACGTGGTCCTCATCGTGCTGGCGGAACGGATCGCGCCGGAGGCGGCGTCCTATATCACGGGGCTTAAGCGCTATCAGAGTTACCGTCACACCCTGCAGGGGTGGAGCAACTATCAGGTGATTGCAATGGAGACTTCCACGGGGAGGCTGGTCTGCAACAGGAGGGGCCGCGATCTGAAGAAGCTCTTTCGCAATATAAAATTATAATAAAGGAGAGGTGTTTTATTATGACTGCTATTCTGATCATCTTAGCAGCGATCGTTTTGCTGGTCTTAGGCTACATCTACTACGGTTCCTGGCTGGCAAAAGAGTGGGGCATCGACCCCAAGAGAAAGACGCCTGCGGTTGAGCTGGAGGACGGCGTAGACTATGTTGCCGCCAAGCCCGCCGTTCTGATGGGGCATCATTTCTCTTCCATCGCGGGCGCAGGTCCGATCAACGGACCGATCCAGGCCTCCGTTTTCGGATGGCTGCCCGTGTTCCTGTGGTGCGTGATCGGCGGTATCTTCTTCGGCGGCCTTCAGGACTTCGGTTCCCTGTTTGCGTCCGTCCGTCACGGCGGCAAATCCGTCGGTGAGATCATCGAAGATTCCATGGGCGACAAGGCGAAGAAGCTGTTCATCGTGTTCGCTCTGCTGGTGCTGATCCTGGTCATCGCTTCCTTCGTGAACGTCGTGGCCGGCACCTTCGCATCCACGAATCCGCTGGGCTTCACCGGACAGCCTACCGGAAATGAGACCACGGCCATCGTTTCCCTGCTGTTCGTCGCGCTGGCTATCGTTTACGGTATCGTGACCAACCGCTTCGGCGTCAAGACCCTGCCCGCTACCATCGGCGGCATCGTCTGCATCATCCTGATGCTGGTCCTCGGTCTGAATACCGGTTTCGCAATGGGCCGCACGGCGTGGATCGTCGTGATCGGCGCTTACATCACGATCGCTTCCCTGGTTCCCGTGTGGATCCTGCTGCAGCCCCGTGACTATCTTTCCAGCTTCCTGCTTTACGCGATGATGATCGTTGCCCTGGTCGGCATTTTCTTCTCCGCGTTCTCCGGGACAGCTACGTTCCAGATCCCGATGGTGACCGGCTGGAAGACCAGCATCGGCACCATGTTCCCGGCGCTGTTCATCACTGTGGCCTGCGGCGCCTGCTCCGGTTTCCACAGCCTGATCTCCACCGGTACTTCTTCCAAGCAGTTGGCGAATGAAGCGGATGCGAAGCCCATCGGCTACGGCTCCATGCTGATCGAGTCCGCGCTGGGCATCATCTCCCTGATCGCTGTCGGCATGGTGTTCAATACCTATACCAGCGGCGGCTTTGGTTCTCCCGCGGCTGCGTTTGCGGCCGGTATCGCTACCATGTTCGGCACCGAGACCTCTAAAGTTTACGGTACGGTTTACGCGCTGCTGACCCTGGCGGTTTCCGTGTTCGCGCTGACCAGCCTGGACACCGGTACCCGTCTGAGCCGTTTCATGTTCTCCGAGCTGTTCCTGAAGGAAGGCGAGGCTTCCTATAAGGATGCCACCGGTATCCGCAAGGTCCTGACCTATCCTCTGACCGGCACGCTGATCATGGTGGGCATCGGTTGCGTACTGGGCGGACTGAGCCTGTCCCAGATCTGGGGTCTGTTCGGCGCTGCCAACCAGTTGCTGGCGGGCATCGCTCTGATGGCGGTTGCCGCATGGCTGGGCAATGTCGGCAAGAACAACAAGATGTTCTTCATCCCGATGGCCTTCATGCTCATCGCTACCATCACCAGCCTGTGCATGACCGTGATCACGAAGATCAAGACCGTTG
>CANQVD010000028.1 GCA_947627215.1 uncultured Eisenbergiella sp. | reverse complement strand
TTGCGCATAATTTTTAAGGGATTTATAACAGATACTGCCAGATATGAGCTCTGCTGATAGAACTGCGGAAACTCAAGTTTAATTCCCTCTTGCCCGATCCGCAGCGGCATGCTAAAATGATTACACGGTGTATGGGGCTCCTATTTTCAGAGATAAATAGGGAAAAAGTACCGTGAATGAAAAACTGGATAAGCCGTCGGCGTTGGACGGCCTGAAACCGGAACCGGCGAAGGAGAGAGCGTTCGGCACGCCCTACGACGACGTGTTCCGTACCCTGCTGAACGATTGCAGCGAACTGGTTCTTCCCGTTCTTAATGAGATCTTCGGGGAACATTACTCCGGAACGGAGCGCATTGTCTTTTCCGGAAATGCGCATTATCTGAACCGACAGGGCGGAAAGGAAGAGCGGAGGATAACGGATTCCGCTTTTACCGTCATTGGGGGAGAGAGTGCATCCGAAGATGGGGAACTCTCCAAAGATGGGGAACGTTTCGAAGATGGGGAATGCTCCGAAGATGAAAAACGCTCCAAAGATGTGCGAAGAACCGCAGGCGGCGGAGAGACCGAAGCGGAAACCGCGCCGCGGGATGCGGGAAGCGCCGCAGTTCGGGGCAAGAAATATCTTTTTGAATGTCAGAGCACGGCGGACAGCAGCCTTCTGATCCGGATCTTTGAATATGCCGCGCAGATTGCGCTGGATGACGGAGAACTGACGGGGAACCGCCTGAAGGTGACGATCCCGCACAGCGCGGTGCTCTTTTTGCGGAGCACTGGGAAGACGCCGGAGGAGATGAGGATTGAGCTGGCGACACCCGGAGGAACGGTGGAATTCCCGGTTCGTGTGATGAAGGTCCGGGATTACACGCTGGAGGAGATCTTCTCGAAGAAACTGTTGTTTCTGATCCCGTTCTACATCTTTACCCATGAAAAAAGGTTCAGACTGTACGAACGGGACAGTGAGAAGCTGGAGCAATTGAAGCGAGAATACGCCCGGATAGCAAAATATCTGGAGACGCTGGAGGAAACCGGAGAGATCAGCGTCTATACGAAAAGGACGCTGGCGGAGATGACCGACCGTGTGACGGAGGGCATCGCCGCGAAATACGCAAATGTTCGGGAAGGGGTGAAGTCGGTTATGGGAGGCAAGATCCTGGAGTACGAAGCGAAGACGATCCTGCGGAGAGGAATTGAGGAAGGCAGGGAAAGGGGCAGACAGGAAGGCATAGCGGTCGGAAAAAAGGAAGGGGTTCTTATTACGCTGTCCGATCTTGTCCGGAAGCGGATGCTCACCGTGGCGGATGCCGCGAAGCAGGCTGGGCTGAGTGAAGAGGCTTTTCTGGACCAGGTGCGCCGCTATGAGCAGAAGCGCGAATGATCAGATGTATTTTTGGATGCCGGCGTCCGACTCGAGGGAAATCCGGCTTGACACATCCGAACGGCTGTGCTAAAGTATCCCTATCAAAAGCGCCGGGACATCCGGCGTGGAAACAAACAGCAGAAGACGGTGATGGGAAAGAGTAGGATTGCCGGAAGCTACAGAAAGCGGCCGGGTGATGAGAGGCGCAGGGAAAGGCTTTCCGAATACGTCCCGGAGTCGTGCACCGAAAGGAAGGACAGCGGCGGACCGGTGTTTCGCCGGATGCGGACAGCGGGCCGAAGAAGGGAGAAAGCCATTCCGAGTAGATTGCAACGGGTGCGCCCGTTATCGCGCGGGAGTATCGTCGGAAGGAGCCGGTTCGTATGGCTTATGTTCGGATCTTCTGCCGTTCGGCACTCCATGAGGCAGACAGTGAGAGCTGTCTGTGAAAAAAGGTGGTATCACGAAGCGCAGGCCCTCGTCCTTTACGGATGGGGGCCTTTATTTATAACGGCGGATGCCAGGAAAGGAAAAGAGACAATGACGGTTTTTGAAGAACTGAAGGAAAGAGGACTGCTGGCGCAGCTCACGGACGAGAATGAGATCCGGGAGCTGGTGGACAACGGCAGGGCGACATTTTACATCGGCTTCGATCCCACGGCGGACAGCCTGCATGTGGGACATTTCATGGCGCTCTGTCTGATGAAGCGGCTGCAGATGGCGGGCAATAAACCCATCGCGCTCATCGGCGGCGGCACGGCGATGATCGGGGATCCGTCGGGACGGACCGATCTGCGGCAGATGATGACGGAGGAGACCATCCGGCACAACGGGGAATGCTTCAAAAAGCAGATGGGTCGGTTCATCGATTTTTCCGAGGGGAAGGCGATGATGGTCAACAACGCGGACTGGCTGATGAAGCTGAATTATGTGGAGCTTTTGCGGGAGGTGGGCGCGTGCTTTTCCGTCAACAACATGCTGCGGGCCGAGTGCTATAAGCAGCGCATGGCGAAGGGGCTGAGCTTTCTGGAATTCAATTACATGATCATGCAGAGCTACGACTTCCTGATGCTGTTTCAGAAGTACGGCTGCAACATGCAGTTCGGCGGCGACGATCAGTGGTCGAACATGCTGGGCGGCACCGAGCTGATCCGCCGGAAGCTGGGCAAGGACGCTTATGCCATGACCATCACCCTGCTCTTAAATTCCGAGGGCAAAAAGATGGGCAAGACGGCGAAGGGAGCGGTATGGCTGGATGCCAACAAGACGTCTCCCTACGATTTTTACCAGTACTGGAGAAATGTGGCGGACGACGACGTCATGAAATGTCTGAAGATGCTGACATTCCTGCCGATCGAGCAGATCCGCGAGATGGAAAAATGGGAGGGGAGCCAGCTCAATGCCGCGAAGGAGATCCTGGCCTATGAGCTGACCGGTCTGGTGCACGGCGCCGGGGAAGCGGAAAAGGCGAGGGAGAGCGCGAGAGCGCTGTTCGCGGGCGGGGACCAGGCGCAGATCCCCACGGCCGTTGTGACGGAGGAGGATCTGACAGACGGGAATATCGACATCCTGGGCCTGCTGGTGAAGGCCGGTCTGTGTGGCTCCCGTTCGGAAGCGCGCCGGGCCGTGGAGCAGGGCGGCGTGTCGGCGGACGGAGAGAAGATCGCCGATATCCGGACCCTTTTTGCGGGAGAGACGCTGCGCGGCGCCGGTGTTACGCTCAGGCGCGGCAAAAAAAGCTTCAAGAAGGTGATCCTGCAGGGATAAGGCTTGACAAAATCGTTTTTTCCATGCTAAAGTGTATACGGTTATTCCATATAAAACAGGTGGGATTTCTGCGCTTCCGCGGGATGTGTTCGCGCGGGAAAGGGAGCGCTTTCTGCGCAAGGACTCACCGGAATGCCGTTTGTTTTTTTACGAGGAGTATATCTGTTCATGAGTAAGATCGCTGTGATCACGGACAGCAACAGCGGGATCACCCAGGCGGAGGCGAAAAGGCTGGGGATTTCCGTGCTGCCGATGCCGTTTTTTATCAATGAAAAAATGTATCTGGAGGATATCACCTTAAGCCAGCCGGAGTTTTATGACTATTTGGAGCAGGATGCGGATATCAAAACCTCTCAGCCTACGCCGGGAGATGTGCTGGATCTTTGGGACAGGACGCTTGAAACGTATGACGAGATCGTCCATATTCCCATGTCCAGCGGTCTGAGCAGCACATGCGAAACGGCGATTTCGCTGGCGGCCGATTATGACGGCAGGGTGCAGGTGGTAGACAACAAACGGATTGCCTGGAGTCAAAAGCAGGCTACGCTCGATGCCATGGAGTTGGCGCGGAAAGGATATTCCGCCCGCCAGATCCGGGAGATCCTGGAGCGGGAGGCGCTGGAATCCAGCATTTATATCGCGGTGGACACGCTGAAATATCTGAAAAAGGGCGGTCGGGTAACCCCGGCGGCCGCTTCTATCGGAACCGTGCTGAATATCAAGCCCGTGCTGCAGATCCAGGGCGGCAAGCTGGACGCTTTCGCCAAGGTGCGCGGGATGAAGCAGGCGAAGAAAAAGATGCTGGATGCGATCGAGGCCGATATCAACGGACGTTTCGCCGGGCAGAAGGTGTATATCCGCGGCGCATATACCTGTACGGAGGAGGAAGCGGCGGAGTGGACGCGGGAGATCGAAGAACGGTTTCCTGGCTATGACGTCTATCTGGACCGCCTTTCCCTGAGCGTTTCCTGTCATATCGGCGCCGGATCGATGGCGGTGCTCTGTTCCAGGCAGGTGGCGGAAACCGGGTATGTGGACTACAAAAAATACCTGTGAGATCTTCCCCGGCCGGGGTGATCTGTGAGGCTTTCAAGGGGTCCGGCGGCGTCGGGCCGATGTGCGGGGGAACGTACCGTGAAGGTTGAGAACAACAGGCTCCTTTCCGATTATCTGGAGCGTTTTCTCCATGATCCGTCTGTGGAAAGACTGGATGTGATGAAGCTGGAGGAACCGTTTCGCGCGCTGGGAGAGGAGCTGGTGGAACTGCATAACGAGCTCGAGGAGTTTCGGCAGTATTCCGCAGCGCTGGCGGCGGGGGATCTGTCCGTGCCGGTTCCTTCCGACGATAATCCGCTGTGTGAGAACCTGAAGGCGCTGCACGCCAGCCTGAACGATCTGGCGAAGCGGACGAAGGCCGTGGCGTTCGGAGCATCCGGAGAGGATTTCACATCGGATACAGGCGGCGGCACGCTGGACGAAGCGATCAGTCTCATGGTGGAGCGGCTTCGGGAGCATGAGAGCCAGAGCCGGAAAAAGCTGGCGAACAAGGCATATTATGACGCGCTGACACATATCCGGAACCGGGCGTTTTTTGAGGAGTATATGGGCTCTCTCCTGGAACAGGAGACCGCCTTCACCCTCTGCTATATGGATATCGATTTCCTGAAAAACGTAAACGATAATTTCGGCCACAATGAGGGCGATGCTTATATCCGGCGTTTCGTGGAGATCGTGAAGAACGCGTTCCGGACGACGGATGTATTCGCCAGGGTCGGGGGAGATGAATTCTGCCTGGTCCTGACCGGCAGGCTGAAGGGGCTGGCGGAGAGCAAGCTGGCCAACGCCCTGTGTGCTTTCTCGGATTTTGAGCGGTATCCGTCCAGCTTCAGCTATGGCGTGGTGGAGATCGACTGCGAAAAAGGCTCCTGCCGTCTGGAGGATATCATTAAAGAAGCTGACAGGGAAATGTATGCATGCAAGCGCAGGAATAAAGAGCGGATGGGATCTGTTTGATTCCGTCCGCTTTTTCTCTGAATCCATTCATACATGTACTTTTTATGATATTTTCATGTATTTTCTGTATGTCTGTGCCGATGATTCCGGCCCGCTCATCTTGCGCTTTCGGCGGAACGGTGTTATACTGAAACCGAAACATCCCATATGATAAAGAGGCTTTTCTACCATGAATATCAATGAAATCGCGAAGCTGGCCGGTGTTTCGAGAGCGACGGTTTCCCGGTATTTGAACAATGGTTATGTCAGCGCAGAAAAGAGAGAGCGGATCCAGAAGGTCATTGAGGAGACACGCTACCAGCCCTCCGTGCAGGCGCAGATGCTGCGGACGAAGCGGACGAAGCAGGTCGGGATCATCATTCCCCAGATCAATCTGGAGTCCATCAGCCGGATGATCTCCGGCATTACGGTGGTACTGCGGGAGGCCGGTTTCCAGATGCTTCTCGCCAATGCGGAGCACAATGAAAGCGAGGAACTGAAATATTTAAAGCTGTTTGCCGAGAATCAGGTGGACGGCATCATTTTATTCGCCACGTCGGTCACTGCGGAGCACAAAAGGGCGCTGAAAGCGCTGCAGGTTCCCGTGGTGATTCTGGGACAGCAGGTGAGCGGATATTCCTGTGTGTATCAGGATGACTATAATGCGGCGAGAGAGGCGGCACAGATGCTGCTGGCCGGCGGCGCGGAAAAAATCGGATATATCGGCGTCACCCAGAAAAACCGCGCGGTGGGCCAGATGCGCAGACAGGGATTTCTGGATGTGATGCGTGAGAACGGGATCGCCTGGGATGAGAGTCTGTACAGGGAATGCGGGTTCTCCGCGCAGGAGGGCTACCTTGCGGCGGAAGCGCTGCTGGACCGGCATCCGGAGCTGCAGGCCGTGTTCGGCGCGACGGATACCATCGCCCTGGGGGCCATGTCCCGGATCCTGGAATCCGGGCGGCAGGTGCCGGAAAACGTGGCGGTGGCCGGGATCGGAGATCTGGTGATCGGCAAGCTGATCCGGCCGGGACTGTCCAGCGTACATTTTTACTATCAGGCCGCAGGGCAGGAGGCCGCCAGGCTGCTTCTGAATCTCATGGACGGCAGCTCGGCGGGCAAGGAGGTAAAAATGGGGTATCGCGTACAGCCGCGCGGTACGACCAGACAGGGGGCGTCGGCGCCGTCCGGAGACGGGACAGAGCTGACGCGGGAGGCTGTGCATGAGAGAGGCTGACAGAAAACGGATCGACGCGGCGGCGGCTTATGCCGCCGATTTGTGTATGTATGCGGGAGAAGATCAGGCGTTTTATGACGCGTTCTGGTCCGGACTCATGCATCATACCGATCTTTTGCGGGAATTTATATTCTATATGGAGCGCGGAGAGCTGGTCTGCCGCGCGCAGATCGCGGGCGTCACGGTGGCGGATGTGCTGGTCTGGCAGATCGATCATTTCAAGGCGGCCATGGACCGGGACAGGGGCGGCCTGGACCGGGACAGGGAAAAAATGGTTCTTTACGCCTTTGACAGGATGACGAAGCTGGCGGAGGATCCGGCGCGGTACCGGGAAGGGCTGCTTGCGGAGACGGGCACGGATTATCCCGGAAAATACGGCGGATTGTGAGGCAGGGATGATGGGAAATGTTGTGGATTATGTAAAACAGTATGGAGACAGGGATTTTTCCGAGCGTCCCTTTGGAGAGGCGGATGTGCTGGTGCTGGCCATGCTTTCCTATCTGTCTTTTGACGGGCTTGTCCCCACGCCCGCGGAGCACGGGAGCGCGGTGACGCTGGCGCAGATCGACGCCGTCATGGATCCGGAGAAGGTGTTTGAAAACAAGATGTATCTGAAACGGAGCCGGAGCCTGTGGGCGGCGCTGAAGGGCAGCCGCCGGTTTTGGGATATGGGCTGCAACTATTGCCGGAGCAGGCTGGAGGAAGGGGAGACGATGCAGTTTTCCGCGATCACCTTTTTCCCCCGCGGGTGTCTTCCGGTGGTGGTGTTCCGGGGGACAGACGAGACGATCGTGGGCTGGAAGGAGGATTTTCACCTGGCCTTCAGCCGTCCGGTGGAGGCGCAGCGGATGAGTGCGCTGTATCTGACCCAGGTGAGCAGCCTGATGCGGGAACGGTTTATGGTCTGCGGGCATTCCAAGGGAGGCAATCTGGCGGTCTATTCCGCGATCTGGGCGGATTCCTTTGCCAGAGATCTGGTGGAGCGGGTATTCAGCCTGGACGGGCCGGGGTTTCTGCCGGAGCTCATCGAGGAGGAAGCCTATGAAAAGATCCGCGACCGGGTGTGCCGGATCCTTCCCACGTCATCCCTGGTGGGAATGCTTCTGCAGAATTATGAGAATTATGAGGTGGTGAAAAGCAGCGCTTTCGGCATGATGCAGCACGACGGCTATAGCTGGCAGATCGAAGACGGTGTTTTTGTCAGGGCCGAGGAGATCCAGAGCAAGCGGAAACGGATGGACGAGGTCTTAAACCGCTGGATATTCGCCATGCCGGAGGAGGAGCGGGAGCTGTTCGTGGATTCCCTGTTCGAGATGATCGAAAGGACGGGCGCTGCCACGCTGACGGAGTTCGCGGCGGACTGGAAGAAAAATCTGAAGATCTGCGTGCAGTATATGCGGGGGCTGGATGAGGGGACGAGAAGGCGCATCCGCCAGATCCTGCGGCTGCTTCTGGAAATCTACGGAAATGTGACGGAGGCCGCGCTGAAGCAGGAGCTCGCCCGCATGGAGTCAAAAAAACAGGACCGGGCATTCCCGATCCTGTGATGAAGTGCAGGAAAAGAGACTTGAACTCTCATGGTATTACTACCATACGGACCTGAACCGTACGCGTCTGCCAATTCCGCCATTCCTGCGCGACAAGATAAAGTATAGTGGATATGGCGGAGAATGTCAATCTTTTTTTGAAAAAAATTTCCCCCTTTCCAGGATGACCTGTTCAAACAGCAGACCCGTGAGAAACCAGGCGGGCGCATAGTCCAGCCGGATCACGCCCCTGACATTCCATCCGGCCCGGTGATAGCGCCACGGACAGCGCCCTTTTTTCTCCAGCAGGCGTCCGCTGGCATATTCCGCGCCGAAGATGCAGCTCATGTAGATCAGGCCGCGGACGATCCAGTGCAGGCCGGAGAGCAGACAGCAAAGGGGACGCAGCAGGCAGGCACTTCCGTAAATGGGAAACATGAAAACGGAGGTATGGCCGGTGAGCGTCGGTTCCCGCCGGCGGAACGCCTCAAAGGAAGTGACGAGGATTTCCATGCACCATCCCAGCACGCCGCAGCGGACGAAATCTTTCAAAATTTTTTTCATAAAAATAGTATTCGTCTAACTTCTTTTTTTATACATTCTGTGTTAAAATGAAGGAAGATCGCACAGCGATCTTCCGCTGCTTCGCGATTCGCACAGCGAATTGCGAAGCTTCCCGAGAATCGCACAGCGATCTTCCGCTGCCTCGCGATTCGCACAGCGAATTGCGAGGCTTCCCGAGAATCGGAATGAAAAAACACGCCGGAGGAAAGTATGGATCTGGAGCAGCTCAGGGCGCAACTGGACGCGATCGACGGTCAGCTTGTCAGGCTTTATGAGGAACGGATGGCGATCTGCCGTCAGGTGGGCGAATATAAGATAGAAACGGGCCGGAAGGTTTTCGACCGGGCCAGAGAGGAAGCGAAGCTGGCCAGCGTGCGCGATATGACGCACGACGCGTTCAACCGTCACGCGGTCACCGAGCTGTTCGAGCAGATCATGGCCATGAGCCGGAAGCTGCAGTATCAGCTCATGTCGCAGGAGGGGCGGTCCGGAAGGCTGCCGTTTCTGCCGGTGGAGAAGCTGGAGTCGGGAAAGCTGCGGGTGGTGTTCCAGGGGGCGGAGGGCGCCTATTCCCAGGCGGCGATGGTGCGCTTTTTCGGCGAGCAGATCGAGAGCGTCCATGTGGATACCTTTCGGGATGCCATGAGCGCCATCGACGAGGGAAACGCGGATTTCGCCGTGCTGCCCATCGAAAACTCCACGGCCGGCATCGTCAGCGAGATCTACGATCTTTTGGTGGAATTTGAAAATTATATCGTCGGGGAACAGATCCTTCGGATCGAGCACTGCCTGCTGGGGGTGCCGGGCGCGAAGCTGTCGGATGTGCGCACGGTCTATTCCCATCCCCAGTCGCTGATGCAGAGCTCCCGTTATCTGAGCGGGAGGGCGTGGCAGCAGATTTCCATGCCCAACAATGCGTTCGCGGCCAGAAAGGTGGCGCAGGAGGGCAGGAAGGATCAGGCCGCGATCGCCAGCGAGTACGCGGGGCAGGTGTACGGGCTTTCGGTGCTGGAGAAGCCGGTGAACAACGTTTCCTCCAACTCCACCCGGTTCATCATCGTGACGAATCAGAAGATCTTCCGGAAGGATGCGAAAAAGGTGAGCATCTGCTTTGAGGTGCGTCATGAAAGCGGCTCCCTTTACCATCTGCTGTCCCATATCATATACAACAATCTGAACATGACCAAGATCGAGAGCCGTCCCATCGAGGGGCGCGCATGGGAATACCGGTTTTTTGTGGAATTTGAGGGCAACCTGGCGGACAGCGGGGTGAAAAACGCGCTGCGCGGCCTGCGCGAGGAGGCCATGAACCTGAAGGTACTGGGCAATTATTAAGAAGCGCCGGGGCGGCGCGCTCCCATGCGGGCCGGCGCCGGCGGGAAGCGGTTTGCACGGAAGGAAAGGCGGACAGACGCTGCGGATATGAGGAAAACGGAAGAACTGATCCTGTACAGGGATTTTGCGGACGGCGGCCTGCTGAACGATATGGTCAGGCTGATGGAGAGCGGGGGAGGGAAAGCGGAGGATGCGGAGGCGATGCGGGGACTTTTCTATTCCTGTATGCACCGCCTGCTGGAAATGGCCGGAAAATACGGCTTTTATGGCAACCTCTGGCATTGTTACCTGACGGACCTGCTGGTGAACGATGAGAACAGCTACAGCCGGGCCTGTGAAATCCGGGGCGCGGTGGAGGGCAGCGTGAACCGTGCCGTGCTGCACGATATCGCTCTGTTCAAGGAGCTGTTCGATCATGATTTCGCGGGCCTGGCGGACCGGCTGGAGGTGCGGGATTTCGATCTGGCGCTTTCCTATGAGGGCAATGCCCAGGAGAGCCGGGTGTACAATACCCGGATCCGGGACCGGATCTGCGCGCTGGCGCAGCGTTTCCGGACGGCGGCCACGCCGGAAGAGATGAAGGACATGCTGACGGATTTTTACCGGGAATACGGTGTGGGCAGATTCGGCCTGCACAAGGCGTTCCGGGTCGTCGGAGAGGGTTCCGGTGCGGTGATTGAGCCGATCCTGAACATTGCTCACGTGAAGCTGTCCGATCTCATCGGCTATGAGCTTCAGAAGCAGAAGCTTCTGGAGAATACGGAGGCCTTCGTGAGCGGGCGCAGGGCCAACAACTGTCTGCTGTTCGGGGACGCCGGCACGGGAAAATCCTCCTGCATCAAGGCCATTGCCAACGCATATTATGAGCGGGGGCTGCGCGTCATCGAGATCTATAAGCATCAGTTCAGGAGCCTGAACGATGTGATCGCCCGGATCAAGAACCGGAATTATAAATTTATCATTTATATGGACGACCTGAGCTTCGAGGAATTTGAGGTGGAGTATAAATATCTGAAGGCCGTGATCGAGGGCGGGCTGGAGAAAAAGCCGCAGAATGTGTTGATTTACGCCACCTCCAACAGGCGGCACCTGATCCGGGAGAGCTTTCGGGACAAGGAGGAGCGGGACGAAGAGCTGCACACCAACGATACGGTGCAGGAAAAGCTTTCGCTGGTTTCCCGCTTCGGGGTCACCATCTATTTCGGCTCGCCGGATAAACGGCAGTTTGAACAGATCGTGGAGGGTCTCGCCGAAAGAAACGGGATCGATATGCCGCGGGAGGAGCTGCTTTTGCAGGCGAACCGCTGGGAGCTTTCCCACGGCGGTCTTTCCGGCCGCACGGCGCAGCAGTTCGTGGATCACCTGCTCGGAAGGGCATGAGCGCGGGAAAAATCAGGGGGAACCGGCATGAAAACGTTTGCCGCAATCGATGTGGGGTCCTATGAACAGACCCTGAAAATTTTTACCATGGCGAAGTCCTATGGGATCCGGGAGGTGGACTGTGTCAGCAACCGCCTGGACCTGGGCAGTTCCACCTACGGCACCGGAAAGCTGGGACACGAAAAGCTGGAGGAGCTGTGCGGCGTGCTCCGGGAGTTCGTTTCCGTCATGAAGGGCTATCGCACGGAGGAGTATAAGGCCTACGGCACCAGCGCCATCCGGGAGATCAGCAACCAGGATCTGGTGCTGGATCAGATCGCCCAGCGGACCGGGGTGCGGATCGAGGTGCTGAGCAATTCGGAACAGCGCTTTCTGGATTACAAATCCATCGCCTCAAGAGGAGAAGGCTTTGCGAAGATCATCGAAAAGGGGACGCTGGTGGTGGACATCGGCGGCGGGAGCATCCAGCTTTCGCTGTTCGACAAGGATAAGCTGTCCGCCTCCTGCAATCTGCGGCTGGGCGTGCTGCGGCTGCAGGAGAAGATGCGCCGGATCAACGTGCGCCCTTCCCGGTATCCGGAGCTTCTGGAGGAGCTGCTGATGGCGCAGCTTTCCGTGTTCCGGAAGATGTATTTAAAGGACAGGACCATTGAAAACATCATCGTGGTGGATGACTATATTTCCGCGCTGATCCGGAAACAGCTTTCCCCGGATCAGAATGCGGGCTTTGTGGACTGCGCCTCCTTCTATACGTTTCTGGATTTCCTGAACGGGCATACGGATGAGGAGATCGTCCGGCGCTACGATCTGCCGGAGGAAAAGGCGCCGCTTCTGCGGATCGCCTCTGCGATCGTGCGGCAGGTGGCGGTGCTGACGGACGCAAAGCTCATCTGGGCGCCGGGGGTGACGCTGTGTGACGGCATCGCTTACGAGTATGCGGAAAAGCACAGGCTGATTTCCCAGCCCCACGATTTTGAACAGGACATCATCACCTGCGCGAGGGGGATCAGCAAGCGGTATATGGGAAGCAAGCGCCGGGCGGAGACGCTGGAGAAGATCGCGCTGACGATCTTTGACAGCATGAAGAAAATTCACGGGATGGGGCAGCGGGAGAGGCTCCTTCTGCGGATCGCCACGCTGCTGCACGACTGCGGAAAATACATCAGCATGCTCAGTCTGGCGGAGTGCTCCTACGCCATCATCATGGCCACGGAGATCATCGGCCTGTCCCACCGGGAGCGGGAGATTGTGGCCAATGTGGTCAAATTCAACCATATGGAGTTTGACTATGAGATGGAGAACGCCCGGGGCGGCAGAATGGACCGGGAGGAATATCTGGTCATCGCCAAGCTGGCCGCCATCCTGCGGCTGTCCAACGCGCTGGACCGCAGCCACAAGCAGCGCTGCAAGGATATCCGCGCCGCGGTCAGGGACGGGCAGCTCATGCTGACGGTGAGCGCGGTGGAGGACATCACGCTGGAGAAGGGACTGTTCGACCGCCGGGCCGATTTCTTTGAAGAGGTCTATAACGTGCGGCCCGTCATCCGGCAGCAGCGCGCGCTGTAAAAGAAAAGGAAAAGAGGGATCGCACCGTGGAGGGAAATCAGGATTTTTTCAGGGTCGAGCTGTATACCAACCGGGAGGAGAGCTGGCTGCTGTTCAACAAAAGAGTGCTGTCGGAGGCCAGGGACAGGCAGATTCCGCTGTTTGAGCGGCTGAAATTTCTGAGCATAACGGCCTCCAATCTGGATGAGTTTTTCATGGTCCGCATCGGGTCTTTGGTGGATATGGTGAATGCCGGTTATACGAAAAAGGACATCGCCGGCCTTTCCCCGAAGGAACAGCTTTCTATGCTGTCGGGGCTTCTGCACGATTTCGTGGCGCTGGAATATTCCACCTACAGCCGGATGCTTCTGCCGCAGATGAAGGAGAACGGACTGCGCTTCGTGGAGCGCCACGAGCAGCTCACGAAGGAGCAGGGACGGTACGTGGACGAATATTTCATGGAAAACGTCTATCCGGTGCTGACGCCCATGGCCGTGGATTCCTCCAGGCCCTTTCCGCTGATCCGCAACAAATCTCTGAACATCGGCGCGCTGCTGGATAAAAAGGGGGAGAAGGCGGAAAAAGGGGAGACCTCCGAAAAGGGCGAAAAGAAGGCCGGGAAAAAGGACAGGGAAGGGAAGGACGCGCTGGACTTCGCTACCGTGCAGGTCCCTTCCGTGCTGCCGCGGGTGGTGGCGATCCCTTCCGACGGAGAGACGGAGGGCATGACGGTCATCCTGCTGGAGGAGATCATCGAGCGCAATATCAGCCGGCTTTTCCTGAATTACGATGTGGTCTGCGCCCATCCGTTCCGGATCACGCGCAACGCCGATCTGGCCATCGACGAGGATGAGGCGGAGGATCTGCTTCTGGAGATCGAAAAGCAGATCAAAAAGCGAAGCTGGGGACGCGCGCTGCGGCTGGAGATCGAGGAGGGGGCGGATAAGCGTCTGATCCGCCTGCTGAAGAAGGAGCTTCAGGTGGCGGACGAGGATATTTTCCGGATCGACGGTCCGCTGGATCTGACCTTCCTCATGAAGGTGTACGGGCTTGACGGCTTTGAACGGCTGAAGAGTCGTCGCTATGAACCGCAGCCGGTGCCGGAGTTCCTGCAGGAGGGCACAGTTTTTGACATCATCCGCCGGAAGGATATCCTGCTGCATCATCCCTATCAGACCTTCGCGCCGGTGGTGGATTTCATCCGGCAGGCCAGCCGGGACCCCGATGTGCTGGCGATCAAGCAGACCCTGTACCGCGTCAGCGGCAATTCCCCCATCATCGCGGCGCTGGCGCAGGCTGCGGAGAACGGCAAGCAGGTATCCGTGCTGGTGGAGCTGAAGGCCCGGTTCGACGAGGAGAACAACATCGTATGGGCCAGAAAGCTGGAGCAGGCCGGTTGCCATGTGATCTACGGGCTGGTGGGCCTGAAGACGCACAGCAAGATCACGCTGGTGGTGCGCCGGGAGGATGACGGGATCCGCCGGTATGTGCATTTGGGCACGGGCAATTATAACGACGCCACCGCCAAGCTGTATACGGATGTGGGCCTGATGACGGCCAGTGAGGCCATCGGGGAGGACGCCACGGCGGTGTTCAACATGCTTTCCGGCTATTCGGAGCCCCGCTCCTGGAACCGTCTGAGTCTGGCGCCCCTCTGGCTGAAGGACCGGTTTTTGTATCTGATCGGCCGGGAGGCCCGGAACGCCAGGGAGGGGAAGAACGCCCGCATTGTGGCGAAGATGAATTCTCTCTGCGATCAGGAGGTGATCGCGGCGCTCTACGGAGCGAGCTGCGACGGCGTGAAGATTGACCTGATCGTGCGCGGCATCTGCTGCCTGAAGGTGGGGATTCCCGGGGTGAGCGAAAATATCACGGTGCGTTCCATCGTGGGCAATTTTCTGGAGCACGCCCGTATCTTTTATTTTGAAAACAACGGGAAGCCGGAGTATTACTGCAGCAGCGCCGACTGGATGCCCCGGAACCTGGAGCGGCGGGTGGAGATCCTGTTCCCCGTGGAGGATCCGGATCTGCAGGAAAAGCTGAAATATATTCTGGCGGGGCAGATGAAGGACAACACCAAGGCCCATATCCTGCAGCCTGACGGCAGTTATGAAAAGGTTGACCGGCGCGGCAGGGAGTCCTTCTGCGCCCAGGAGGATTTCTGTCGGCAGGCCATCCGGCTGGGAAACCGGAAAGAGGAGATTCGGGATACGAGGCGCTTTGTGCCGGAAACCCATGCGGAAGAATGAACGGAGACGAAGAAATGGAGCAGGCCTACAGGATCGTGCTGGCCTCCGCGTCGCCCAGAAGGCGGGAACTGCTCGCGCAGATCGGCCTGCGCTTTGCGGTATGTCCGGGCACGCGGGAGGAAAGGGCAGATGCGGCGGCACCGGGAGAACTGGTGAAGCAGCTCTCCGCGCAGAAGGCGGCGGAGGTGTATGAACGGCTGAACGGGGCGGCCGAGGGGCTTCTGGTCATCGGCGCGGATACGGTGGTCGCATGTGACGGCATGATCCTTGGAAAGCCCGCCGGAGAGGAGGACGCCTGTCGGATGCTGGCGCTTCTGCAGGGAAGAAGCCACTTCGTCTATACCGGCGTGACGGCGCTCTGGCAGGGCGGACAGCCGGACGGGAGGCCAGGGCGGTTTTCCTTTTACGAGCGCACCCGTGTGGACTTCTACCCCATGACGGCCGGGGAGATAGCCGCCTATGTGGGGACGGGCGAGCCGATGGACAAGGCGGGCGCTTACGGCATTCAGGGACGGTGCGCCGCCTTCATCCGGGGCATTGAAGGAGATTATAACAATGTGGTGGGGCTGCCGGTGGGCAGACTCTACCAGGAGCTGCATCAGAGGAAACTGGTGTGAAAAAGCGGTGATCTATGCTCCGGACGGCAGAGCCGCGGAAGCCGCTTTTGCTATAGGGAAGATACAGGAAACGAGAAGGGGCCGGCACGGCCATACGGCAGACAGGAGAAGAGAAATGATCAAATTAATCGTGACAGATGTAGACGGGACCCTGGTTCAGGAAGCCGCACCGGAAGTCGGTCCGGAGGTCGCGGAGGAGATCAGGAGGCTCACGGACCGGGGGGTTTTGTTCGCCTGCGCCGGCAGCCGGCAGCAGCAGGGCATTGCGGCCCTGTTTAAGGATGTGGAGGACCGGATCGTTTATATCGCGGAAAACGGCGCGCATGTCCGGTATCGGGACCGGGATATTCTGACGGTGCTGATGCGGCAGGAATATGTGACCGCGCTGGTGGAGCAGCTCAGGGGGTTCCGGGACTGCGAGATCGTGGTTTCCACGCAGGAGGAGAGCCTTGTGGAGACCGCGGACCGGGATTTCCTAAGCCTTTTGGGAAACGGGTATCGCTGTTCGATGCGGATCATGAAGGACGTGCTGTCGGAAAAGCCGCAGGCGCTGCGGGTCTCGGCATACCGGGCGAGCGGCATCCGCGCTCTGGCGGAGGCCATTCTGGTCCCCACCTGGAAGGACCGGCTGAACGTCTGTATCGACGGGGAGAACTGGGTGGAGTTTACGGATCTTTCCGCCGGTAAGGGTAATGCTGTGCTGGCCCTTCAGAGTCAGTACGGGATCACCCGGTCGGAGACGGTGGCGTTCGGCAACGGAGCGTCGGATGTGGACATGCTGCAGGCGGCCGGCGAAAGCTATGCCGTGGAGGATGCGCCCCGTTATGTCAAGGAGGCCGCCCGTTTCATCTGCCCGTCCTGGGAGAAAAAGGGCGTCTGGCAGATCCTGCGCCGTCTGAACCGGGTGGAGCGTCAGAACGGCCTGGAGGTCACGTTTTTCGGAAATTTCCGGATTACCTTAAACGGTATGGAGGTCACACTGGACAACAGCACCTCCAGTAAGCCCATGCAGCTTCTGGAAATGCTTCTCCATGCGCAGGAGGACGGCGTGATCCGGGAGAAGCTGCAGGAAGCGCTTTACGGCAAGGGAAAGGTGACGGACAAGACCAACAATATGAAGCAGACGGTATTCCGTCTGCGCAAGATGATCGAGGACTCCATTCTGCCTCCGGCTGCCTACATCGTGATCAAGAAGAGCTATTATTACTGGGACGGCGAGCTTTTGCTGGATACGGATACAGGTCGCTTCAAGCGGGCGCTGGGGCAGGCCGCCGCGGAAAAGGAGGACAAGCAGAAGCTCCGCTATCTGATGGAGGCGTGCGCGCAGTATAAGGGCGATTTCCTGCCGCGCCTGCCGGCGGACGGCTGGGCGGGAGAGCTGCGCGTGGCGTATAAGGAGATGTATTATACGGCGCTGCGTCAGCTCTGTACGATCCTGAAGCAGGAGGGCCGGTATGAGGATATGCTGGAGGTGTGCAGCAACGCGGCGCGCCTTTATCCGCACGAGGAATGGGAGCTGGAATGCCTGGACTGCCTGATCGCGCTGGAGCGGTTTCAGGAGGCGCAGGATTTTTACCGCAAGATGGCGTCCTTCTACGCGGATGAAATGCATAACGATCTGACGGATGAACTGCGGGAACGGCACGATCTGCTGCGCGACCGGATCCGCAACACGGACGGGAAGATCGAGGATCTGCAAAAGGAGCTGTCCGACGCCGCGCTGGGCGTCCAGGGAACCTATTACTGTACCTGGCCCAATTTTGAGGGCATCTGTATCCAGATGATGCGCAACAGCCGGGAGGGGGAGGCGCCTGCCACGCTTCTGCTCTGCACGATGCTGGACGAAAAGAAGGGCGTGCCGTTGTCCCAGAAAAAGCTGGACAGCCTGAGCGGGAAGCTGCAGACGGCCATCCTCCGGAATCTGCGCAGGAGCGACTGCTTCACCCGCTACAGCGAGCATCAGTTCCTGATCCTGCTGGTGAACTGCGACCTGATCAATTCCGTATACGCGCAGAAGCGGATTGCCTATTATCTGGAACGGGAATACGGGATCCGCAACGGGGTCCGCTACGATACGGCCGTGCTGCGGTGACGGCGAAAAACGGGGGAGAAGGATGGAAATGTATGAGGGCATAAAGGAGGATCTGCGCCTGATCAGCGCGGTGCCGCATCCCAGGCAGATCGCCTATCAGGAGCTGGAATTTCTCTGTTTTGTCCATTTTACCGTGAACACCTATACTGGAAGGGAGTGGGGGCTGGGCGACGAATCGGAATCCATCTTCAATCCGGTGAAAATGGATGCGGGGCGGTGGGCCGCGGCCGCGAAGGACGGCGGCATGCGGGGAATCATCCTGACCTGCAAGCACCATGACGGTTTCTGTCTGTGGCCCAGCCGGTACACGGAGCACAGTGTGAAAAATTCCCCCTATCGGGGCGGAAAGGGCGATATCGTGCGGGAGGTGTCCGATGCCTGCCGGGAATACGGGCTTAAGTTCGGAGTGTACCTGTCTCCCTGGGATCGGAACTGTCCGCTGTACGGCCAGGGAAAGCCCTATGACGATTATTATGTCCGCCAGCTCGAAGAGTTGCTGACCGGCTACGGCGAGATCTGCGTGGTCTGGCTGGACGGCGCCTGCGGGGAGGGCCCCAACGGGAAGGTGCAGCGCTACGACTGGGAGCGGTATTTTGAAACGGTGCGCAGGCTGCAGCCGGGAGCCTGTATTTTCGGCTGCGGGCCGGACATCCGCTGGTGCGGCAACGAGGCCGGAAAGACCCGGCCCAGCGAGTGGAGCGTGGTGCCCGCGGACATGGCCAGTGCGGAACGGGTCGCCGACAGGAGTCAGAAGGAGGACGACAGGAAGTTCCGCGAACGGGGCATTGACAGCACCCTGCTGGATCTCGGCAGCCGGCGGAAGCTGCAAAATGAGCCGGATCTGATTTTTTATCCGGCGGAGACGGACCTTTCCATCCGGCCCGGCTGGTTTTACCATCCGGAGGAGGACGGCCAGGTGAGAAGCCCTGAGAATCTGAAGGAGATCTACTTAAAGACGGTGGGCGGCAATGCCAACATGCTTCTGAACCTCCCGCCGACGCCGGAGGGGCTGTTTCATGAAAACGACGTGAAGGCGCTTTCCGGGCTGGGCGCTTTTCTCCGGGAGGCCTTCGCGCGGAATCTGGCGGAGCAGGCCAGGCTCGATTCTCTGCCCGCGGTGGACAAAAACGGCTGCACGATCGAAAATGTGCGCCTGGAAAACTACGATACATATTTTGAAAATCCGGAGGGGCAGAGAGCGCTCACCGTCAGGCTGCGCTGGGAGGAGGAGCAGAAGCTGGAATATCTGGTATTGAAGGAACAGATCCGGTTCAGCCAGCGGGTGGAGTCCTTCACGGTCAGCTATGAGAACGCGGAGGGCGGGGAAACCGAATTCGAGAGCTGTACGGTCATCGGGCACAGGAAGATCGTGCCGCTGAACGGCCTGCGGACGAAGGAACTGATCGTGCGGATCACGGACGCGCGGGTGGCGCCTGTTCTGGCGTTCGTCGGCGTATATTGAGCCGGCGGCGCGTTGGGCCGCAGGGACACAGGGAGGCGGAAGCATGTTTGATGAAAGGGTCTTGCGGTGTTTTCTGGAAAAACAGGGACAGCTTTTCCGGGAGGACGTGGCTTCCACGCCGGAGGAAGCGGAAGAATTTCTGGAGGACTGCATGGCGGTGGTAGCGGATTCCGCGCAGGATGTGGCGGCGTATTTCGAGGAAGAAGGCGTCGATACGGGCGGCTGCGGCGATATCCTGGAGGCGGCGGAGGTATTCGATGTGGGAGACGGCCGGTATCTGATCGTGGAAGGGTAGACGAAGGAGCGGTGGGAAGGGACGGACGAAGGACTGTATCGCACAGGCCTTTTGCCCGGCGGAACGGACGGCGTGTCCGGCGGATTTTTGCCGGGCCGTTTACAGCCCGAAATACCGGTGCAGCACCTCCGCCAGTCCGTCGTGGTCGTTGTCCTGCTGTGTGATGAAATCGGCGTTTCGCTTTACTTCGGGTGCGGCGTTGGCCATGGCGACGCCGATGCCGGCGGCCTGCAGCATGGAAATATCGTTTTCCGCGTCCCCCGCGGCCACGGTCTCCCGTGCGGGAATGTGCAGGTGATCGCAGACGAAACGCACCGCGCTGCCTTTTCCGGCGGTTTTGTCGAAGATTTCCAGGTATTCGTCGCAGGAAAACATGGCCGTCAGCGTGTCGCCGAAGCGCTCCAGAACGTCCCGCTGCAGCAGGGAGAGCCTTGAACGGTCCTTCAGATCGATGGCCAACAGCTTGCAGGGCGGCTTGTCGCAAAGGCGCATGATGTCGTCCGCATAAAGAAAATCCATGCCGGTTCCCCTGTGGTAAAACAGGGATTCCGGCGTTTTTTTATGACAGACCGCATGGGTGTCCGTATAGGTCTGGATGTGCAGACCATAGCGGTCGGCCATGGAAACGATCTCCCCGGCCATGGAAAGCGGCACCGTTTTGTTCACCAGATACTGTTCCCGGTCCCAGTCGTAGACGGCGTTTCCGTTGGCGGCGATGATGAGCATTTCCGGAAAGAAGAGGCCGGTGCGCTCGATGACCTTCCGGATGCTGCTGACGGTCCGGCCGGTGGAAAGCACCAGGCGTCCTCCGGAAGCGGTCAGCCTTTGCAGCAGGGAGAGAAGGGCGGGAGAGATCTGCTTGCCGCTGTCCAGCAGCGTGCCGTCCATATCGGTGAACAGGATCTTGTAAGACATGAAAGCTTTCCTTTCTTCTGATTCTCCGTAAAAAGGCGATCTGTGCGGCCCCTCGTCAGGTGAGCCGGAACAGCTCGCTGCGTTTTTCCTTCAGCGCGGTCAGAACGCTTTCCGGAACGAAAAGATTTCCGTAGCCCGTGCC
This sequence comes from uncultured Eisenbergiella sp., assembly GCA_947627215.1. Classification (GTDB taxonomy): domain Bacteria; phylum Bacillota; class Clostridia; order Lachnospirales; family Lachnospiraceae; genus Gallintestinimicrobium. The sequence continues at coordinate 30,705 of CANQVD010000028.1, read as the reverse complement.
CATTTCCAGCCCCGGTTTGCTTTTCCCGTGAAAATCCGAGCCGCCGGAGGGCAGCAGACCGAACCGGGCGGCCAACTGCTGCATCTGGCCGGTTTCTGCGGCGCTGTAGGTGGAATAGACGGTTTCCATCGCCGCCAGCCCGATGTCCTTCAGGCTCCGGATCAGCGCCGTAAGCGCGCCCTCCTCCAGATGGTACAGGGTGGGATGGGCCAGCACCGGGATTCCCTTCACCTCCAGGATCAGGGAAACGGCCTGCGCGGGCGTGATCTTTTCCCTGGGAACGAAATAGGGCGTATGGTCCCCCAGATATTTGTCGAAGGCCTCCCGAAGCGTGCGCACATAGCCATGCTCATACAGATAGCGGGAGTAGTGCCCTCTGGTGATGACGGAGTCCGGGAAGGCATCTGTCAGCTTTTCATAGCTGATATCGATGCCGGCCGCCGCCAGCCTGTCACACATGATCCGGTTGCGCCGGACGCGGGCTTCCACAAATTCCGTGATATGCTGCCGGAACGCGGGCGCTTTTTCGTCGATGAAGAGCCCTACGATGTGGATGTCCTTTTCGGCCGCGCCGGGAGCGGGGCGGTAGGAGGTGGAGAATTCGATGCCGCGAATCACCTCGATTCCCTTTTGGGCCCCGCAGGCGACAGCCTCCTCCAGTCCCGCCGTGGTGTCATGGTCCGTCAGCGCGAAGGCGCTCAGTCCCTTTTGCAGGGCCAGCTCCACCAGCCCGGCGGGAGAAAAGCTGCCGTCCGATTTATTGGAATGCACATGCAGATCTACCGTTTTCAATTCTCGTCCTCTTCCACGTGCGCAGTGTAGACCGTGCGCTTTCTCGCCATTTCGTCGTTGGCCAGGTATTCGTCATAGGTGGTGATCTTGTCGATCAGGGTGCCGTCCGGCAGGATTTCCATGATCCGGTTGGCCGTGGTCTGCACGAACTGATGGTCATGGCAGGAGAAAAGCGCCACGCCGGGGAATTTGATCAGCCCGTTGTTCAGAGCGGTGATGGATTCCATGTCCAGATGATTGGTGGGCTCGTCCAGGATCAGACAGTTGGCGCCGGAAATCATCATTTTGGAGAGCAGGCAGCGGACCTTTTCGCCGCCGGAGAGCACGCGAACCTTTTTCACGCCGTCCTCGCCCGCAAAGAGCATTCTTCCCAGAAAGCCGCGGACATAGGTCACGTCCTTGACGGGAGAGTAGCCGGTGAGCCATTCCGCGATGGTGTAGTCGTTGTCGAATTCCGCCGTGGAATCCTTGGGAAAATAGGCCTGCGACGTGGTGATGCCCCATTTATAGCTGCCTTTGTCCGGCTCCATTTCGCCGGCGAGGATGGAGAACAGCACGGTTTTGGCCTGTTCGTTGCCGCCCACAAAGGCGATTTTGTCGTCGTGGCCGACGATGAAGGAAATGTTGTCCAGCACCTTTACTCCGTTGACGGTCTTGCTCAGGTTGGTGACGGTGAGCACTTCATTGCCGATCTCCCGGTCCGGACGGAAGTCGATATAGGGATACTTTCGGCTGGAGGGCCTGATCTCGTCCAACTGGATTTTTTCCAGAGCCCGTTTCCGGGACGTGGCCTGCCTGGATTTGGAGGCATTGGCCGAGAAGCGGGAGATGAATTCCTGGAGCTCTTTGATCTTTTCCTCCTTTTTCCGGTTGGCCTCTTTCATCTGGCGGATCAGAAGCTGACTGGATTCGTACCAGAAATCGTAGTTGCCGGCGTAGAGCGTGATCTTGCCGTAATCGATATCCGCGGTATAGGTACATACCTTATTTAAAAAGTAGCGGTCGTGGGAGACCACGATGACCGTGTTTTCAAAATTGATGAGAAATTCCTCCAGCCAGTCGATGGCATCCAGATCCAGGTGGTTGGTGGGCTCGTCCAGGAGCAGAATGTCCGGATTGCCGAACAGCGCCCTGGCCAGCAGGACCTTGACCTTTTCGCTGCCGTTCAAATCCTTCATCAGGCTGTTATGCAGGCCTTCGTCGATGCCGAGCCCGTTCAGCAGAGTGGCGGCGTCAGATTCCGCGTTCCAGCCGTCCAGCTCCGCGAATTCCGCCTCCAGCTCGGAGGCGCGGATGCCGTCCTCATCGGAAAAATCCTCTTTGGCGTAAATCGCGTCCTTTTCCTTCATGATTTCATAAAGGCGGGCGTTGCCCATGATGACCACATCCATCACGGGAAATTCGTCGTATTTGAAGTGATCCTGTTCCAGCACGCTCATGCGCTGGCCGGGCGTCATGACCACGTCGCCGGAGGTGGTCTCGAGCTGGCCGGAGAGGATCCGCAGGAAGGTGGACTTCCCGGCGCCGTTGGCGCCGATGATGCCGTAGCAGTTGCCTTCCGTGAATTTGATGTTCACGTCTTCAAACAGGGCCTTCTTGCCCAGACGTAAGGTGACATTGTTCGCACTTATCATGGTAAAAACGCATTTCCTTTCAGGGTGACAAAAACACAGGGCGGCAGGGCGGCGATCGCGGCGCTTTTTCGCCGGTACAAAAACGAAAAGCCCCCGATGCGGCCATCCATCATTATAACCATAAAGTCCGGGCGATTTCAAGGGGAAAAGATAAAGTACGTTCTATGGGACACCAAAAGCGGGATACTGAAATCGAAAAAGGAAACGGCAGGGCCGACCGGCAGATGAAGGAGGCCGGCGTTTGGAAAAGGAGGTACGGCATGAAGGGCTACTATGTGAATGAGGGTTATATGGGCTATGTGGACGGCAGCTACCGCCTGTTCGCGGATGAGAGCGATTATCTGGAGCTGATGCGGGAGGAGGGCTGAGAAGGAAGGCCGGCGGTCTGTCGCGGGAACTTTTTCTGGACAAAAAGGAAACCGGCAGTTATAATCAAAACGGGACATGGTTCGAGATTTGAGAGCGCGATCGGCGGATATTGAACGAAATATGCGGCCGTGCAGGCGGCTGCGCCATGTCACGGGAGCGTATCGGTTTATGGAATCTTTCTTTCAGACCTATGATGAAGCCAGGCCTCACCTGATCTGCAGGCTGGCGTGTGTTTCCGCGGTGCAGCTTCTGGCGAAGGCGCCTCATGTCAGGGGCGCGGCGGATCTTGAGGCGGTTGTCTGCCTGATATCGGGAGAACGGGAGACGGACGGCAGGACGTGCCGCTCCGTCACCCTGGAGGAACAGGACAGATGGGGAATCGGGACGATGCAGCTTGCGCAGGATGCGCTGGACAATATGCGGCGTCTGTTTCCGCCCGTGCTGCGTCCCATGAGCGCGCTGATGGACAGCGGCGAAAAGGGATCTGTTTGGGATATGTTCCGTTCCCTTTTGAAGGGCCGTTTTCCCGGCGCGGCAGAAGGACGGCTGGACGCGGCCGCGCATTTGATGACCGGATGGCTGGACCGGCAGATCCGGGCGCGCGGCGTGCTTTCTCCCATGTGGGTACTGGGCAATACGGCCTGGTTTCACGGCGCGGTTTCCCTTTTGTATCCGGATGTCCTGCAGTCCTTTGCACAGGAAACGGGACATAGCTGCTACATCCTCCCCGCGAGCGTGAATGAGGTGATTCTTCTGCCGAAGGGGCGGGAAGAGACCAGGGAGCTCCTGTACGGGATGGTGGCGTCCGCCAACCGGCAGATGGAGGATCGGGAAAGCTATCTGTCTGACAGCGTGTACTATTTTGACAGACGGACCGGAGATATTTCGGTTCTGTGAAGGGGGCGTGAAGGTCTTCGAATGGATGTCCGGTATCCGTTCGCAGGAATTAAGAAAATCTTTTCAAAAAATATCTGGACAAGAACCGGAACATGTGATACTATATGACAGAGTGATGCGTAATAATTCTGTAATATCTTCGGATATTACCTTAAGCAACCGTAGTCTAACGGATAGAACGAAGGCCTCCGACGCCTTTAATGCAGGTTCGATTCCTGTCGGTTGCATACGGGCATCACTCTTTTTTTGCGCGGGGGAGACTTTGACGCTGTGAATCAGGGCAGCCGTACAGCCGGCTGCTGTGTAAAGGATGGGATCGCATGGGAGAACCGAAAGAACCGAAGAGGGAAGCGAAGGAAAAGCTTCTTCAGGCATTGCAGGAAAACCGGAACAGGGTGATCGGCGCGGCCGCCGCACTGGCCGTTCTGATCGTGATACTGGCGGGCGCGCTGTCCGGAAGCGGGACCCGGCAGACGTCCCTCGGCATTTCGGAGGAGACGGAATCGGAAGCGGCTGCAGAGGAGGAAACCGGTGCTTCGGAAAGCGAAAGCGCCGGAGAGAGCGCGGCTGTGGCGCTGGAGGAGAACGCGTATCCGCAGATCACGGCGCTGATGGAGTCGTATTACCGCGCGGCGGCGGAGGGCGACGTGGAGACGCTGCAGTCCGTTGCGGACTCTCTGAGCGAGGATATGCTGATCTACCTGCAGAAGCGCAGCGAATATATCGAAAGCTACCAGGATCTGACCTGCTATACCAAGGCGGGTCCGGTGGAGGATTCCTTTGTGGTGTACGTATCCTATGAGGTGAAGTTCCGGGATGTGGACGCGCTTGTGCCGGGCATCAGCCCTTTCCTCGTTTACGGACGGGAAGACGGGAGCTACTATATTTATGAGGGCGAAGTGGAAGAGGCGGTGAACGCCTATCTGGAGGAGGTGTCCGCCCAGGACGACGTGGTGGATCTGATGAACCTCGTGCAGGTGAAGTTCAACGAGGCGGTCACGGCGGATGAGGATCTGAGCGATTTCCTCGCGAGGATGACGGAGGAACTGAAGGTAGAGGTGGGGGAGGCGCTGGCGGATGCGCAGGCGTCTGAGGAAGCGGAAACGGCGGAGCCGGACGGGACGCTGATCCGGCCGGGCGAGGTACGGGCCACGGAAGTGGTGAATGTCCGCGCCTCCGACAGCGAGCAGGCGGACCGGATCGGCAAGCTGCAGACCGGCGATGTGCTGGAAGCGTTGGAGAGCCGGGCGAACGGCTGGACGAAGGTGAATTATAACGGAAAAGAGGGCTTTGTCAAATCGGAGTATCTGGAGCCTGTGGGCGAAGATCTGGAAAACGCGGGAGAGGGAGATGTCTCCGGGACAGACGGCGGGGAGGATGCCGGCGCGTCTGCGGCGCTTCCTGCTTCCGGAACGGTCATGGTGGCGGAGACGGTCAATGTCCGCAAAAGCCCGGATGAGAAGGCGGAGCGGATCGGCGTCTGCTATCAGGGCGGCAGGCTGGAGATTCTCATGCAGCAGGCGGATGGCTGGACGAAGGTGAAGTTCGAAGGGAAAACGGGGTATGTCAAGACTGCGGTGCTGAAGATCGTGAAATAAGTCCCGCTCTTTATGCATGTATGATCTGAAATAAAACGGGGAATCCTGAAACCGGAGGTATCGAAAGGTATCTCCGGTTTTATCTGTTTCGGGCCGGAAACGGGCTGCAGGCAGGTCTGCAAAAAGACTGAGAGGAAGGCGGGGAATGGGACATGAAGGAAAATGCCATCAAAAAGGACGATATCAATCTGCTGCGGGCAATCCAGAAGAATACGGAAATGAGCCTGCATGCGCTGGAAAATCTGACGGAAAAGGTGTATGACGATAATTTCGCGCTGATGCTCACCAGGGAATCCTTCAAATACGGGGAGCTGCACGACCGCGCGAAGGCGCAGCTCCTGGCCGCAAGCCAGCGGCCGGAGCCGGAAAACCGGGTGAGCCGGCTGGCGCTTTCCGCTTCTCTGCATGCGAACACGCTGTTGAATACCACCACCAGCCGCCTTGCGGAAATGATGATCCGGACCAGCAGCGGCGGCCTTTCCAGTCTCTGGAAGGCGATGAACCACAATGCGGATGCGGGGGAAAAATCCACGGAGCTCGCGCGGGAGCTGATGGACTTTGAGGAAAGCAACATCCGGGAACTGAAGAAATATCTGTGAGACCGCCGGAAGGGCGTTCGGCGCACGGCCGTGGGGGAATGAAAAAGGGAAGAAAATGAGGAATCCGGAAAGAGAGGGAATGCGGTCCGGAAAGGGAGGAATACGAAAAAGCTTGCGCTTATCGCGGGCGTGAGCTATACTATATAAAAAAGGGTCCGCTTTCCGGAGCGCGGGGAGAGGCCCTGCCGCTTCGGAAAGGGCGAAGCGGGGATACGTACTGTACGATTGGATGAGGTGGAAAGATGGCGTTATTAAAGCAATGGAGAGATATGGCGTACGATCAGGAGACCGATCGGGGCAGGCTGCAGAAGTTCTGGGCAGATTATTTTGATCAGGAAAAGGCGATCTACAGGCAGCTCCTGAAGGAGCCGGATGTGGTCGTTACCGGGACTGTAAAGGAGCTGGCGGAGAAATACGGCGTCGATATCATGATCATGACGGGGTTTCTGGACGGTATCAATGACAGCCTGGTGGAGCCCAACCCCATTGACGAGATGGAGGAGGATACCGCGGTCAGCCTCGGATTTGACACGACGCGCCTCTATAAAAATATGGTGGCCGCAGACGCGGAATGGCTGTACAACCTGGAAGAGTGGGACGCCATTTTTGACGAGGAGACCCGGAAGGAGCTCTATAAGGAGCAGAAGCGTTCCACGACGGTGGTCAAGGAGCCCAGGGTCTACCCCAACGATCCCTGCCCCTGCGGCAGCGGCAAAAAGTATAAAAAGTGCTGCGGCAGAAATAAATAAGGGCCTGTTCCGGAATGTACGGATTCGTTCCAAAATGCAGGAAAGGTCTTTACAACCGGAAGTATTTGCGATAATATGACCCTATAGCCGATAAAGACAATGCGTTGACGAGAACAGTAGGCAGGGCCCGCTGTGCCAGAGAAGGACGCCGCGCCGCCGCAGACGGTGCAGTGCTGGAAGCGCCCGACAGATGCCCATGCTGAAGACCGGCTCCGAGCGGCCCCAATCCGGCCCGGTGATTCCGTTATCATCATCCAACGAGGTGGTTCCTGTCCGGATCCGGACAGGGGCAAACTGGGTGGAACCGCGTAGAATGTGACGGCGGCGGATGGCCGCTTTGTCCCAGAAGGCGCGCCTGCGCGCCGATACGTCCCAGACATGATCTCACCGTGAAGGACGGCGCCGATGCGCCGGGCCAAAGCGGGCGGGAGCGTGCCGGGACGTTTTTTTATGATACCGTATATTTGTTTTGACAGGAGGAGAAAAGGAAAATGAAGATCACGCTGAAGGACGGTTCCGTCAAGGAATATGCGGCGCCCATGTCGGTGCTGGAGATCGCGAAGGACATCAGCGAAGGGCTGGCGAGAGCTGCCTGCGCGGGAGAGGTCAACGGCGAGGTGGCCGACCTGCGCACCGTGGTGGCAGAAGACGCGAACGTCAGCATCCTTACCGCGAAGGACGCGGAGGGGCTTTCGGTGCTGCGCCATACGGCCAGCCATGTGATGGCCCAGGCGGTGAAGCGCCTGTATCCGAATGTGAAGCTGGCCATCGGCCCTTCCATCGCGGACGGCTTTTATTATGACATGGATTTTGAGAGCCCGCTGACCAGCGACGATTTTGAAAAGATCGAAGCGGAGATGAAAAAGATCATCAAGGAAGATCTGAAGATCGAACGCTTTACGCAGTCCAGAGAAGATGCCATCGCCTATATGAAGGAGCGCAATGAGCCCTATAAGGTGGAGCTGATCGAGGACCTGCCCGCGGACGCGGAGATCAGCTTTTACCGCCAGGGCGAGTTCGTGGATCTGTGCGCCGGCCCGCATTTGATGTGCACAAAGGATGTGGGAAAGGCCTTTAAGATCATGAGCCTGGCGGGCGCGTACTGGAGAGGGGATGAGCACAACAAAATGCTCACCAGGCTGTACGCCACCGCATTTTCCAAAAAGGAAGAGCTGGACAGCTACATCACCATGATGGAGGAGGCTAAGAAGCGCGATCACAGAAAGCTGGGAAAGGAACTGGGCCTGTTCATGATGCATGAGGCCGGCCCCGGCTTCCCGTTTTATCTGCCCAAGGGCATGGTTTTGAAAAACACGCTGCTGGATTACTGGAGGCAGCTTCATAAGAAGGCGGGGTATGTGGAGATCTCCACGCCCATCATACTGAACCGCAGTCTCTGGGAAACCTCGGGCCACTGGGATCATTACAAAAACAACATGTACACGACCGTGATCGACGAGCAGGATTATGCCATCAAGCCCATGAACTGTCCCGGCGGCGTCCTGGTCTATGCCTCCGAGTCCCGTTCCTACCGGGATCTGCCCATGCGCATGGGAGAGCTGGGGATCGTGCACAGGCACGAAAAATCCGGACAGCTTCATGGTCTGATGCGGGTGCGCTGCTTCACGCAGGACGATGCCCATATCTTCATGACGCCGGAGCAGATCAAGGACGAGATCAAGGGCGTGGTGGCATTGATCGACGAGGTGTATTCCCTGTTCGGCTTCCCCTATCATGTGGAGCTTTCCACCAGACCGGAGGATTCCATGGGAAGCGATGAGGACTGGGAAATGGCGACCTCGGCGCTGCAGGGCGCACTGGACGAGCTGGGGCTGGATTATGTGATCAATGAAGGAGACGGCGCGTTTTACGGGCCCAAGATCGACTTCCATCTGGTGGACTGCATCGGCAGAACCTGGCAGTGCGGCACGATTCAACTGGATTTCCAGCTTCCGCAGCGCTTCGGTCTGGAGTACATCGGCCCGGACGGGGAGAAGCACAGGCCTATCATGATCCATCGCGTGGTGTTCGGCTCCATCGAGCGGTTCATCGGCATTCTGATCGAGCATTTTGCGGGCGCGTTCCCCACCTGGCTCGCGCCGGTGCAGGTCCGCGTGCTGCCGATCTCCGATAAATATATGGCGTATGCGCAGCGGGTGAAGGAGAAGCTGGACGGGGCCGGCGTGCGCGCGGAGCTGGATATGCGCTCCGAAAAGATCGGCTATAAGATCCGGGAGGCCCAGAATGCCAGGGTGCCTTATATGCTTGTGGTGGGCCAGAAGGAGGAAGAAAACAATACGGTGGCGGTCAGAAGCCGTTTCGCCGGGGACGAGGGCGCGAAGACGCTGGAGGCGTTTATCGGCGCGATACAGGAGGAGATCGCATCCAGAACGAACCGTGCGGAAAAGGATGCGTGATCCCGCAATCGGTTTGAGGGAGTTCACAAAAGGCGCGGATGTGCGGCGAAAGGGCGCATAATCCGCGCGCCGTCTGTCCAGACTAGGAAATGAGGCCGCGGGCCAGGGCCCCGGCGGAAATGAGCCGGCCGCGCGAAGCGGCAGAAGGAGGACAGTATGGCGGAATTGAGATGCGGAGTGGAAAACTGCCTTTACAACAACAGCGACTGCTGCTGCAAGGGCGATATCATGGTGGGCGGCATGCGGGCCGACAGCAGCGGGCAGACCTGCTGCGAGAGCTTCCGGGAGGAACCCGAGGGACGGGCGCGCAATTCGATGGACGATCATCCCTGCAATACCATCAGCATCGACTGTGAAGCAGTGAAGTGCACCTACAATACCAACTATCGGTGTTATGCGGAACATGTGGATATTCGGGGCTGCGGCGCCCAGGACTGCCGGGAAACCGAGTGCTCCACCTTCAGGGAGCGCTGATCCGTCCCGCTCCGCCGCGAAGCAGCCAGGCCGCCGCCAGCCGGGAAGCCTGTGCCAGCCGGACCGGAACACCGTCCATTTTCCCGGACCGTCAGAAAAGCGCTGGTCCTTGGCGAGGTATTTTCGAGCCTAGGACCACTGCGCTTTTCTTCGAGCGGAAGCGTGTCCGGAAAAGGACGGTGTTCCGGTCCGGCTGGCACAGGCTTCCCGGCTGGCGGCGGCCTGGCTGTTTCCCGGCGGGGGAGGTACATAGGGCAAAGTTTTTGAAAATTGGGTATTGACTTATAGGGGAGATTGGGGTAAGATATCAAATGTCCGGTTATGCGGACATCGGGGTGTGGCTCAGGTGGTAGAGCGCTTCGTTAGGGACGAAGAGGCCGCAAGTTCAAGTCTTGTCACTCCGACTGGCGCACTTCTTTGGTGCGCTGGCATACAAGCAGAGTTTCACTCTCACCCTGTGGCGATTGGGCTGACAGGCGTTCATATTTTTGGTTCACCGTGTGCGCGGATGCGGTATTGGGATGGGTTCGTGCACAGCGTACGGACGGGCCGGGAATCGGGAGTGGATATCTGCGGGTATCCGCTTTTTTATGTTCTATTTCATCTTATGGAGGGAAAAGCCATTAGCGAATTATTTATCAACGAACAGATCAGGGACCGTGAGGTCCGTCTGATCGGGGAAAATGGGCAGCAGCTCGGGATCATGCCGGCGCGCGACGCGCTGAGGCTTGCGGAGGAAGCGGGCCTGGATCTGGTGAAGATCGCGCCCACCGCCAAGCCTCCCGTGTGCAAGATCGTGGATTACGGTAAGTACAGATATGAGCTTGCGCGCAAGGAAAAGGATGCGAGAAGGAAGCAGAAGACCATCGAGATCAAAGAGATCCGGATGTCTCCCAACATTGATACGAATGATTTGAACACCAAGGCGAACGCGGCGCGGAAGTTCCTGGAGAAGGGGAACCGCGTAAAGGTCACGCTGCGTTTCCGCGGTCGTGAAATGGCGCATATGTCAACCAGCAAGCACATTCTGGATGACTTTGCCCGGATGCTTTCGGACATTTCCGTGATGGAGAAGCCCCCGAAGGTGGAAGGCAGGAGCATGATAATGTTTTTGACTGAGAAACGCTGATCTTCGCTTTTTGGATGTATCAGAGCTCAGGGAAAACGGACTGAAAAAGTTGTAACAGGAGGAGATCACAGACATGCCTAAAATGAAGACGAGCAGGTCCGCTGCGAAACGGTTCAAATTGACCGGTAACGGTAAGTTAAAGAGAAATAAAGCTTACAAGAGCCATATCTTAACGAAGAAATCCACAAAGAGAAAGAGAAATCTCAGGAAAGCGACGATTACGGACGCTGCCAATGTTAAGAATATGAAGAAGATTATGCCGTATTTATAAGTCGTAAGGAGGATTTTTTGAGATGGCGAGAATTAAGGGTGGCATGAATGCCAGAAAGAAACACAATAGAGTATTGAAGCTCGTAAAGGGCTTTAAGGGCGCGAAGAGAACACAGTACAGGATTGCGAAGCAGTATGTGATGAGGGCGCTGGCCGCTTCCTATGTGGGCCGCAAGGAGAGAAAGCGCCAGATGAGGCAGCTCTGGATCGCACGCATCAATGCGGCGGCCAGGATCAACGGCCTGTCCTATTCCAGATTCATGTACGGGCTGAAGCAGGCCGGCGTGGAGATCAACAGAAAGATGCTTGCCGAGATGGCGGTGAACGACGCGGAAGGCTTTGCGACGCTGGCTGAGCTGGCGAAGACCAAAATCGCATAAATCTGTTCCCCCTGGATCACCGAAAGGCATCAACCCGGGAAAGAATGCTGCAGAACAAAGGAAGCTGATGACTTTTGTGTGAAGCGATCGTACAGAAGGAGTCAGCTTTTTGTATTTCCGCAGGGAGCGGCACGGAATCCCGGCGGATGGAAAGGAGTTCTTACCTATGTTTAAAGACCTTGTAAAACGCAATCGGAGTTACCGCGGTTTTGACGAATCCCGTAAGATTACGAAGGAGGAGCTGCTGGAGTTCGTGGACTGCGCCAGGCTCACGGCATCCAGCGTGAATAAGCAGCCGTTCAAATATTATCTCGCCTGGGAGAAGGATCAGGTGGATCAGATTCAGGCCATGACGAAATGGGCGGCGGCGCTGCCGCAGTTGACCCTGCCCCACGAGGGAATGCATCCGACCGCGTTCATCGTCATCTGTCAGGATACGAAGATCGCCGCCGGACCGTTTTTAAAGGATGTGGGCATCGTGGCGCAGACCATGCTGCTGGCGGCCGTCGATCAGGGGCTTGGCGGCTGTATGATCGGAAATTTCAGCCCGGATGCGGTGAAGAAAGCGCTGGGGCTGGCAGAAGAGCTCACCCCGCTTCTGATCGTGGCGTTTGGAAAGCCGGCGGAGACGGTGGTCCTGACGGAGGTGGGAGAGGACGGAAAAACCGCTTATTACAGGGATGAGAACGACGTACACTATGTTCCCAAGAGAAGACTGGAGGATATCATTCTGTAATGGCGGGGGAACGGTTTCAGACGGGCCCCTGCCCGTATTATAAGCAGTGCGGGGGCTGTAAATATCTGCATTTGTCCTACGAAAAGCAGCTTGAGGAAAAGCGCCGCACGGTCCGGGAACTGATGCAGTCCCACTGTAAGGTGCATCCGGTCATCGGCATGGAGGAGCCCTGGCATTACCGGCACAAGGTGATCTCCGCGTTCGGGCTGGACGAAAGGGGCGTCCCGGTGTCCGGCATCTATGAGGAAAGGAGCCACCGCATCGTGCGGGTGGAGCGCTGCGCGATCGAGGCGCCGGAGGCGGACGCCATCCTGCAGACGGTCCGCGGACTGCTGCGCTCCTTTAAGATCCAGGTTTATGACGAGGACAGCGGCCGCGGGCTGCTGCGCTATGTGCTGATCCGCTCCGGACGTTTTACCGGACAGGTCATGGTTGTGCTTGTGACCGCGTCGCCGGTGTTTCCGTCCAGGCGCAATTTTGTCGAGGCGCTTTTAAAGGCGCATCCGGAGATCACCACGGTGGTCCAGAACGTGAACGCGCGCACGGACAGCCTGATCCTGGGAGACCGGTATCAGACGCTGTATGGAAAGGGCTATATCGAGGATGCCCTCTGCGGCTGTCGGTTCAGGATCTCGCCCGCTTCCTTTTATCAGGTGAATCCCGTTCAGGCTCAGAAGCTGTACGAAAAGGCGGTGGAGCTGGCAGGGCTCACCGGGAAGGAGACCGCGGTGGACGCGTACTGCGGGACAGGAACCATCGGCATCGTAGCGGCGGGGCGCGCCGGAAAGGTGCTGGGGGTGGAGAGCAATCCGGAGGCCGTGCGGGACGCCGTCGCCAACGCGAAGGAGAACGGGGTGAAGAATATCCGGTTTTACCGGGACGATGCGGGGCATTTCCTGAAGAGCTGCGCGGCGGACGGCGAGCGCGTGGATGTGCTGTTTCTGGATCCGCCCCGTGCGGGGAGCAGCCCGGAGTTCCTGGAGGCCGCGTCGCTGCTGCGTCCGTCCAGGATCGTCTACGTGTCCTGCGATCCCGTGACGCTGGAACGCGATGTCGGGCTTCTGGAGAAGGCGGGCTATTGGGCCAGAGAGGTCTGGCCGGTAGACATGTTCCCCTGGACAGGGAGTACGGAGGCGGTATGTCTTCTGGAGCCGAAGGCGAAGCCACAGAAGAATTTCAGAAGGAACGGAGGTTATCGGGATGGGAGAGCTGAAGCAAAAGGAAAACATGCAAAGGGCGAAGGCATACATTGACGCGCTCACCGTGAACTCGGACCGGAATGTGCCGCGGCTGGTGGTGTCCGATGAACACAGGTTTTTCACCTGGGACAATGAAAAGCGCACGCCCTCCGCCAAACCGTATCTGTTTGACTGGAGCTATTACAACGGCGTGGTCATGGAGGGACTGTTCGATATTTATGAGGTGGATCCGGCGTCCGGAACGGTTTACTGCGATTACGTGAAGGAATACCTGGACAGCATGGTCGTGACAGAGGCGGACGGTACGAAGGGGCTGAGCCGGAATCTGGCGGGCTATGTGGACCATCACGGCGCCGACTGTTATAAAACGGCCGCGCTTCTGGACCGGATGGCGGACGCCTCTTCGGACTGGCAGGAGATCGCGGCGGCGCTGTATCGGGACCTGACCGATCCGGAACATCTCAATTCCAAAGGAAACAACGTTCCGGAGGAATTTACGGAAAGCGCGCTGGGGCACAATTACTGGCACAGTTGGGCCGGCGGACAGCCTCCCAAATATAAGGTGTGGCTGGACGGCATTTACATGCTGCAGCCCTTTCTCGCGCATCATGCGGCACGGATCGGGGATGCGGCCCAGCTCGCGCTGGTGCAGGAGCGGCTGGACTGGGTGGCGGACACGATGCTGGCCCCGGACGGCATGTATTACCATGCCTGCAACAGCAGGGAGGATGTCTGCCCGTATCACTGGTCCCGCGCCATGGGCTGGTACGGCATGGCGATGGTGGATGTGATGGAGAGCCTGCCGGAGGCATATATGGAGAAGCGGAAGGCGGCCCTGAAGGTTTTCGCGGATGGGATCCTGAAATATCAGGATGAAAGCGGTCTGTGGGCGAATCTGGCGGACCGGCCTGTCACGGATACCAACCGGCTGGAGACCAGCGGGACGGCCATGTTCATTTACACGATCTTAAAGGGTGTGCGCAAGGGCTGGCTGGACGTTTCATACCGGGATGCGGCCGTACGCGCGTTCAACGCGCTGGTGGAGCGGAAGCTGACGGACCGCGGGCTGGAGGATATTTATCTGAAGGCCAGCGCCAACAACACCAACAATTACGAACTGACCGAATATTACCTGCCGGATGAGGGCAAGGGCAGCGGCCCATTCCTCATGGCCTATTCGGAAATGCTTTATCTGGAGAAAGAAAACGGTTAAGCGCGTCCGCGGGCCATCACGCCGTGACGTTTTATAAAAAGGGAGGAAAGAGCATGGAACAGCGATATGGAGGAACCAATCCCTTCAGCAGTTTTTCCGGGAAAAACAGGGAGGAGCAGCAGAATCAGGGCCAGCCGGAGCACTTCGGTTCCAACGGCCGGCGTGTGAAAGGGAAATTTCCTCTCCGGATCGTCATGATCGCCGTGATCGTATTCTGCGTGCTGATCGTGGGCGGAAACTGTTACTATATGCTGGATGAGGACAATTATGCCGTGGTCACCACGCTGGGACAGGCGGAGACCGTGTCCCAGGCGGGGCTGCATTTCAAGCTGCCTTTTGTCCAGCATGTACACCGGGTGTCCAAGGTCATCATGGGAATGCCCATCGGGTATGATATCGATACGGGCGAGTCCATCGATGAGGAATCGGTGATGATCACCAAGGATTTCAATTTCGTGAATACCGACTTTTATCTGGAGTACAAGGTCAGCGACCCGGTGAAATATCTGTACGCCTCCGAGGATCCGGAGGGGATGCTCAAAATGCTGGCGCAGTCCTATATCCGCGATACGGTGGGCACCTATAACGTGGACGATGTGATTACCACGGGCAAGGCACAGATCCAGTCCGAGATCCAGGAAAAGCTGTCGGAGCGCATGATCCAGGAGGACATTGGCCTCTCGGTGGAAAAGATCACGATCCAGGATGCCTTTCCGCCCACCACGGAGGTCCTGAACGCCTTTAAAAACGTGGAGAACGCCAAACAGGGCAAGGATACGGCCATCAATAACGCTAACAAACAGCGCAATGAGCAGATCCCGCTGGCGGAGGCCGAGTGCGACCAGATTATCAAGGACGCCGAGGCCCAGAAGGAGGCCAGGATCAATGAGGCGGAAGGCCAGGTTTCCCGTTTTGAGCAGATGTATGAGGAGTATACCAAATATCCGCTGATCACCAAGCAGCGAATGTTTTACGAAACCATGGAGGAGGTGCTGCCCAGCCTGCGCATTTACATCGTGGATGAGAGCGGGACGCAGAAGCTCCTGCCGCTGGACGATTTCGGCGGCGTGGGCGGACAGAGTGCGGCCGCCGGCGCGGGCGGAACGTCTTCCGGCGGTCTGACGGGCGCGACTGCTTCCGGAAGCAGTGCGGGTACCGCGTCTGCGGACGGGGCGTCAGGAGAAACGGGCAGCGGAAATGAAGACGGAGAGGAGGATGCGCAATGAAGGGAGCGGGAAAAATTCTGGGTATCGTGATCGTGCTGGCGGCTGTTGTCATGCTGTTTTCTTCCCTGGTCATCACCTATCCGGACGAGTATAAGCTGATCAAGCAGTTCGGAGAGATTGTCCGCGTGGTCGAGGAGCCGGGCGTGACGCTGAAAATCCCGTTCATACAGGATGCGGATTCTGCCCCGAAGCAGCTTCAGCTCTATGATATCCCCAAGTCGGATGTCATCACCAAGGATAAAAAGACCATGATCGTGGACGCTTTTGTATTATGGAGGATTTCCGATCCGGTGCAGTTCACCAGGCATCTGAACGGGCAGGTGGCACAGGCCCAGTCGCGCATCAACGCCACGGTATTTTCCTCCATGAAATCCGTGATCTCCAATATGGACCAGGCGGATATCATCGAGAACCGGGACGGGAAGCTGGCGTTGGACATCAGCGGCAACATCGGCGGATCCCTGGACAGCTACGGGATCCAGGTCGTCGCCGTGGAGACCAAGGCGCTGGATATGCCGGACGACAACAAACAGTCCGTCTATGAGCGGATGATCTCTGAGCGCGACAACATCGCGGCCACCTATACGGCGGAAGGAAAATCCTCCGCGCAGAAGATCATCAACGATACCTCCAAGGAGATTTCGGTCATGAAGTCGGAGGCGGCTGCGGAAGCGGAGAAGATCAAGGCCGAGGGCGAGGCGCAGTATATGCAGATCCTTTCCCGTGCCTATAACGATGCGGACAAGGCGGATTTCTATGAATTCGTCCGCGCGCTGGACGCGGCCAAGGTCTCCCTGACGGGCGGTGGCAATACGCTGATCCTGGATAAGACTTCGCCTCTGGCGCAGGTGTTTTACGGATACGAATAGACGGGAAGACCGCAGGCGGATGAAGCAGGACGGTGATATTTGCCGACAGTTTCCTCACTTCTATGCCGTCAAAGAATAATGGGGCTTCTTTCCATTCCGAGAAATTATAAAGACCATATCGAAAGGATATGGTCTTTTTTTCGCACACGGTTGAAAAAAAGAAGATTTTGAGATAAAATAGGCTTTATCAGTCTGCCTTTGGGCGGAACAGGATGAGGAGGTCAGGAATGGAACTGCATATTGTCTGTATTCCCGGCGACGGGATCGGCCCGGAGATCGTGGCCGAGGCGAAAAAGGTTTTGAATAAAGTGGCCGAAAAATACGGTCATAAGCTGGATATGAAGGACGTGCTGATGGGCGGCGCATCCATCGACGCGTACGGCGTGCCGCTGACGGAAGAGACCATCGCGGCGGCAAAGGCGGCGGACGCGGTGCTCATGGGTTCCATCGGCGGGGATCCCAATACATCCTCCTGGTATCAGCTTCCTCCGGACAGGCGTCCCGAGGCGGGGCTTCTGGGGATCCGCAAGGCGCTGAATCTGTTCGCCAATCTGCGCCCGGCCTATCTGTATCCGGAGCTGGCGGCGGCCTGTCCCCTGAAGGAGGAGATCAGCAGGGCCGGGTTCGATATGCTGATCATGCGGGAGCTGACCGGCGGCCTGTACTTCGGCGAACGCAGAACCGTGACGGAAAACGGCGTGCGCAGAGCGGTCGATACGCTGACCTATGATGAAAACGAAATCCGCCGCATTGCGGTCAAGGGATTCGAGATCGCCCGCAAGCGCCGCGGCAAGGTGAGCAGCGTGGACAAGGCCAATGTGCTGGATTCCTCCCGGCTCTGGAGAGCGGTGGTCAACGAGGTGGCGAGGGATTATCCGGATGTGAAGCTGGAGCATGTGCTGGTGGACAACTGCGCCATGCAGCTTGTAAAGGATCCGGCCCAGTTTGATGTGATTCTGACGGAGAATATGTTTGGGGATATTCTTTCCGATGAGGCCAGTATGGTGACAGGCTCCATCGGGATGCTTTCTTCCGCCAGCCTGAACGATACGAAATTCGGTCTGTATGAGCCCAGCCACGGCAGCGCGCCGGACATCGCCGGAAAGGACGTGGCGAATCCCATCGCCACGGTCTTAAGCGCCGCCATGATGCTGCGGTATTCCTTCGATCTGGACGCGGAGGCCGATGCGGTGGAGGAGGCCGTGCGGCAGGTGCTGAAAGACGGTTACCGCACCGGCGACATCATGTCGAAAGGGTGCACGCTGGTGGGATGCCGGCAGATGGGAGATCTCCTGGCGGAGCGGATCTGAGCGCTTTTTGGAAAGAGCGGAGGAAGACGGCCCCGGAGAACGGGGCGGACCTTATGAGAAACGGGATGTTGGAAAGGAGAGCTATGATCAGTGAAAATGTGACAAAGGGCGTGCAGCAGGCGCCCCACAGAAGTCTGTTTAACGCGCTGGGCTATACCGAGGAGGAGCGGAACCGTCCTCTGATCGGCATCGTGAGCTCCTATAACGAGATTGTGCCCGGCCATATGAATCTGGACAAGATCACGGAGGCCGTGAAAATGGGCGTGGCCATGGCCGGCGGTACGCCGGTGGTGTTTCCCGCCATCGCGGTCTGCGACGGCATCGCCATGGGACATGTGGGCATGAAGTATTCCCTGGTGACCCGGGATCTGATCTGCGACAGCACCGAGTGCATGGCCATCGCCCATCAGTTCGACGGGCTGGTCTGTATCCCCAACTGCGATAAAAATGTACCGGGCCTTCTGATGGCGGCGGCCCGGGTGAATATCCCCACGATCTTCGTCTCCGGCGGCCCCATGCTGGCAGGCCATGTCAAAGGGGAAAAGAGGAGCCTGTCCTCCATGTTCGAGGCGGTGGGCTCCGTGGCCGCCGGTACCATGACGATGGAGGATCTGGCGGAGTTTGAGGAAAAGGTGTGTCCCACCTGCGGCTCCTGCTCCGGCATGTACACGGCCAATTCCATGAACTGTCTCACCGAGGCGCTGGGCATGGGCCTGAAGGGGAACGGCACGATCCCGGCCGTCTATTCCGAGCGGATCCGTCTGGCCAAGCACGCCGGCATGAAGATCATGGAGCTGGTGGAGAAGAATATCCGCCCCCGGGATATCATGAGCGAGAAGGCGTTCCTGAACGCGCTGACCGTGGACATGGCGCTGGGCTGTTCCACCAATTCCATGCTGCATCTGCCCGCCATCGCCCATGAGGCAGGCGTGGAGTTGAACATGGAGATTGCCAACGAGCTTTCCGCCCGGACGCCCAATCTGTGCCATCTGGCCCCGGCGGGTCCCACCTACATGGAGGATCTGAATGAGGCGGGCGGCGTCTATGCGGTGATGAATGAATTAAATAAGAAAGGACTGCTTTACACGGATCTGATCACGGCGACGGGAAAGACCGTGGGCGAGAATATTTCCGGCTGCGTGAATAAAAATCCCCAGGTCATCCGTCCGGTGGAGAACCCTTATTCCCAGACCGGCGGCATCGCGGTGCTGAAGGGCAATCTGGCCCCCGATACGGGCGTGGTGAAGCGCTCCGCGGTGGTGCCGGAGATGATGGTCCATGAGGGACCGGCCCGGGTGTTCGACTGCGAGGAGGACGCCATTGAAGCGATCAAGGGCGGGAGGATCGTGGCCGGCGACGTGGTGGTGATCCGTTATGAGGGTCCCAAGGGCGGCCCCGGCATGCGGGAAATGCTCAATCCTACCTCCGCCATCGCGGGCATGGGGCTGGGCTCCAGCGTGGCGCTGATCACGGACGGCCGTTTTTCCGGCGCCTCCAGAGGCGCATCCATCGGTCATATTTCTCCGGAGGCGGCGGTGGGCGGCCCCATCGCGCTGGTGGAGGAAGGCGATATCATCAGCATCAATATCCCGGAGAACCGGCTGGATGTCAGGGTGTCCGAGGAAGAGCTGGCGGCGCGGCGCGCGAAGTGGCAGCCCAGAGAACCGAAGGTGACGACCGGCTATCTGGCCCGGTATCGGGAAATGGTCACCAGCGGCAACCGGGGAGCGATCCTGGAGATCCGGAAATAGAGCAGCATTGAACAATCACAATGACAGGAGAGTGCACATATGGTATTGACAGGTGCGGAGATCATCGTCGAGTGTCTGAAGGAACAGGGTGTGGATACGGTGTTCGGCTATCCGGGCGGCACCATCCTGAACGTTTACGACGCGCTTTACAAGCACAGCGATGAGATTTTCCATGTTTTGACTTCTCATGAACAGGGCGCGGCCCACGCCGCGGACGGCTATGCGAGGGCCACCGGGAAGGTGGGCGTCTGCATGGCGACCAGCGGCCCCGGCGCCACCAATCTGGTGACCGGCATCGCCACCGCCTATATGGACAGCGTGCCCATGGTGGCGATCACGGCCAACGTGAATCTGCCCCTGCTGGGCAAGGATACGTTCCAGGAGGTGGATATCGCGGGCGTGACCATGCCCATCACCAAGCACGGCTATATCGTGAAGGACGTGAACATTCTGGCGAAGACGCTGCGCAAGGCGTTTCAGATCGCCCGGTCCGGCCGTCCCGGCCCGGTGCTGGTGGACGTGACCAAGGATGTGACGGCCAACACCTGTGAATTCGAGCCGATGACGCCCCCGGAGCCGGAGCGGATCAGCAAATACACGCAGGCGGACATCGAAGCGGCGCTGGCGCTTTTAAAGGAGGCGAAAAGGCCCTACATCTATCTGGGCGGCGGCGCGATCCTTTCCGGCGCCTCCGATGAGGTGCGCGCTTTCGCGAAAAAGCTGGACGCGCCGGTCTGCGATACGCTGATGGGCAAGGGCGCTTATGACAGCTATGATCCGCTCTATACCGGGATGATCGGCATGCACGGTACCAAGGCTTCCAATCTGGGCGTCAGCGAATGCGATCTGCTGATCGCGCTGGGCGCGCGATTCTCCGACCGTGTGGTCGGGAACGCCGCGAAATTCGCGGCCGGGGCCAGGGTGCTGCACATCGATATCGACGCCGCGGAGATCAATAAAAACATCAAGGCGAACGTGGCCGTGGTGGGAGATCTGAAGCAGATTTTGACCGAACTGGTCGATAAAATGGAGGAGAAAAAGCATCCGGAGTGGACGGCGCACATCCTGGAGCTGAAGGAAAAATATCCGCTCAAATATGATGACAGTCAGTTGAGCTGTCCGTATATCATGGAGGAGCTGGACCGGATCACGAAGGGAGAGGCGCTGATCACCACGGATGTGGGACAGCATCAGATATGGGCGGCGCAGTTTTACCATTATACGAAGCCCCGCACCTTCCTTTCCTCCGGCGGCCTGGGCACCATGGGCTACGGGCTGGGGGCCTGCATCGGCGCGAAGATGGGCCGTCCCGAAAAGATCTGCATCAACATTGCGGGAGACGGCTGTTTCCGTATGAATATGAACGAGCTGGCGACGGCCAGCCGGTATCAGATCCCCATCATCCAGATCATCATCAACAACCATGTGCTGGGGATGGTGCGCCAGTGGCAGACCCTGTTTTACGGGAAACGGTATTCCCAGACGGTGCTGGAGGATGCGGTGGATTTCTGTAAGGTGTCCGAGGGGCTGGGCTGTAAGGCCATCCGCGTGACGAAGAAGGAAGAGGTTGCGCCCGCCCTGAAAGAGGCCATCGGCGCAAAAGGTCCTGTCGTGATCGAATGCGTGATCCCGAAGGACGATAAGGTGTTCCCCATGGTGCCCGCGGGCGCGGCCATCAGCGAGGTGTTCGACGGGGACGATCTTGCGAAGAAGGAGGCATAAAAATGTCCAGAGTCTATAATTTTTCAGCCGGTCCGGCAGTGCTGCCGGAGGAGGTCCTTAAGGAGGCTGCGGCGGAAATGCTGGATTACCGCGGCTGCGGCATGTCCGTCATGGAGATGAGCCACCGCTCCAAAATGTTCGAGACGATCATCCAGGAGGCGGAGGCCGATCTGCGGGAGCTGATGAACATTCCCGCCAATTATAAGGTGCTGTTTCTGCAGGGCGGCGCCAGCCAGCAGTTCGCCATGATCCCCATGAACCTGATGAAGAACGGGGTGGCGGATTACATCATCACCGGCCAGTGGGCGAAAAAGGCCTGGCAGGAGGCCTGTCTGTACGGCGACGCGAAGGCGGTGGCGTCCTCCGCGGACAAGACCTTTTCCTATATCCCGGACTGTTCCGATCTGCCTATCGACGAGAACGCGGACTATGTCTATATCTGCGAGAACAACACGATCTACGGCACGAAGTATAAGACTCTGCCCAATACCAAGGGAAAGACTCTGGTGTCCGACGTGTCCTCCTGCTTCCTGTCAGAGCCCGTCGACGTGACGAAATACGGCCTGATCTACGGCGGCGTCCAGAAGAACATCGGCCCGGCCGGCGTGGTCATCGTGATCATCCGGGAGGATCTGATCACGGAGGATGTGCTGCCCGGCACGCCCACCATGCTGCGCTATAAGACCCATGCGGACGCGGGCTCTCTGTACAATACGCCTCCCGCCTACGGCATCTATATCTGCGGCAAGGTGTTCAAGTGGCTCAAGGCCCGGGGCGGTCTGGCGGTCATGAAGGAATACAATGAAAAGAAGGCGAAGATCCTCTACGACTTCCTGGACGGGAGCAGGCTGTTTAAAGGAACCGTTCGGAAGGAGGACCGTTCGCTGATGAACGTGCCTTTTGTCACCGGCGACGCGGAGCTGGATGCCGGATTCGTCAAGGAGGCGAAAGCGGCCGGGTTTGAGAACCTGAAGGGACACCGCACCGTGGGCGGCATGCGCGCCAGCATTTACAACGCCATGCCCATCGAGGGCGTGGAAGCGCTGGCGGCTTTCATGCGGGACTTCGAAGCGAAGCATATCTGAAAAAAGGCGGACGGCCGCGTCGGGAAAAAGCGCGGCCAAAGGAGCGGGCGGCGTCTGAAGCAGGGGCCGCGCCCGGAGAATGAGGAGAAAAATCATGTATCGTTATCTGTGTCTGAATCCCATCGCCCAGACCGGACTGGACAATTTTACGGGAGAATATGAAAAAACCGAGGATATCGCGCAGGCGGACGGCGTTCTGGTCAGGAGCGCGTCCATGCACGAGATGGAGCTGCCCGACAATCTGCTGGCTATCGCCAGGGCAGGAGCGGGCGTCAACAACATCCCACTGGATAAGTGTGCGCAAAAGGGCATTGTGGTGTTCAACACCCCCGGCGCCAACGCCAACGGCGTTAAGGAGCTGGTGATCGCCGGCATGCTCCTGGCCAGCCGGGATGTGGTGGACGGCATCAACTGGGTCCGGGAGAACAAGGACGACCCCAATGTGGCGAAGGCGGCGGAGAAGGAAAAGAAGAAATTTGCCGGTACGGAGGTGATGGGCAAGAAGCTGGGCATCATCGGCCTGGGGGCCATCGGCGTCAAGGTGGCCAATGTGGCCAGACATCTGGGCATGGAGGTGTATGGCTATGACCCCTATGTTTCCGTGGCGGCGGCCTGGAGCCTGAGCCGGGACGTGAAGCATGTCATGGACGTGAACGAGATCTATGACCAGTGCGATTTCATCACGATCCATGTGCCGCTGATGGAGGCCACCAGAGGGATGGTGAATGCGGAGGCAATCGGGCGCATGAAGGACGGCGTGATCCTTTTGAACTTTGCCAGGGATCTGCTGGTGGACGAGGCCGCCGTGCTGGAGGGCATCGCCGCGGGCAAGATCCGCAAATATGTTTCCGATTTTCCGAATCCGGTGACCGCTGGTCAGCCGGACTGCATCGTGATCCCGCATCTGGGCGCGTCCACGGAGGAATCGGAGGAAAACTGCGCGGTGATGGCCGTACGGGAAATGAAGGAATATCTGGAGAACGGCACGATCCAGCACAGCGTCAACTATCCGGACTGCGATCTGGGCATCTGCCAGTATGCCAGTCGGGTCGCGATCTTCCACAAGAATATCGCCAACATGATCGCGAAGTTCACGTCGGTCATGGGCTGGAACAACATCAACATCGTCAACATGACCAACAAGTCCAGGGGCGACGTGGCCTATACGCTGCTGGATCTGGAATCCTGCGCCAACGACAGCATCATCACCCAGTTGCGCACCATCGACGGGGTGTTCCGGGTG
The DNA here is from genome assembly GCA_947627215.1 of uncultured Eisenbergiella sp. Classification (GTDB taxonomy): domain Bacteria; phylum Bacillota; class Clostridia; order Lachnospirales; family Lachnospiraceae; genus Gallintestinimicrobium. Next base: position 7,043 of record CANQVD010000028.1, on the reverse strand, counting down.
CGCGTGGTGAAGTGATCGGCCCCCGTCCGGCTGTGCGATCGTTCCGCCCGCGGGTTTCCGGGAAGCGCAGGCCGCCCCCGGCATACATTCTCATTCGGATACGCTTTCGCTCGAAAGAAAAGCGCAGCGGTACATAAGGCCGCAAAGGACGCGGCCTAAGTACCGGCGCTTTTCTACGCTCCTCATGAGAAGTATGCCGGGGGCGGCCTGCGCTTCCCGGAAACCCGCGGACGGAACGATGGCTCAGTCTTTGATCCCGGTGAGCCCGCAGGCGCAGCCGTCCGCGGTGGTGCCGCAGCGGCTATAGCAGGCGGGCGTCTGATCCTGGACCCGGCCCAGCACGGTGTTGTCGCAGCGGCGGTCCTGAAGCTGTGCCACGGGATTGGGCGCGACCTCATAGCGGTAGTCCGTGCCGCAGTTTTTGATGTGCTGCTCGATGACGCGGTGCGTGGAAACGCTTTCCGTTGAACGGTTCACTTTTTCCTGATAGCGGAAGAAGGGATCGTCGTCCTTCAGCTCGCCCAGCGGCACCACGCATTCCTGCTTCTCGGTATTGCCGACGGTGGTCTCCTGAACCTTGCGCACGTACTCGATATTGGGACGCAGGCGCAGGACGGAGGGCAGCTCGCCGTCCCCCACGATCTGTTCGTATTCTTTCTTCTCGTATTTCCAGAGCAGTTCTTTCGCCTTATGCAGATGCGCGATCTCCTGCGCCAGACATTCCTCCCAGATCTGCCGGATATAGGGATCGCATTCCGTCATCATGCAGGAGTAGTACAGATAGCACTCGGTATACTCGTGCAGGAGCAGGTTTTCCAGCCATGTCATATGGGTGTCGATCAGGCTTTCGTACTCGCTGACATGCTGTTCCTCGATCATGCCGATTTCCTGATACATTCTGCGGCCCAGGTCGGAAACGTTGTAGAGGTTCGCCACGTTCATATAATAGTTCATCGTCTGCTGCTCGGCCGCCGTGATGATGCCCACGTTCAGCTTGGTCTGCAGGGCCGCCTTGCAGTCGATATCGCGGAAGATGCTGTCTTTGGGATAGCGGTGCTCGCTGACGGTGGGGCGTCCTGGCGTGATCTCCGTATAGCCGCCCACCAGCTTTTCCGGATAGATCCCATATTCCAGGTTCAGCAGATTGGAATAGCGGTACAGATGGTCGAAGTCCTCCAGCAGGGCCAGGTTCAGGGCGTTGATCACATTGCAGTCCGTTTCCTGCTTCGCCAGCACGCAGGTCAGGTCCACGGCCAGTTGTTCGTAGGCGATGGTGTGCTCCAGAATAGTCTCGTCCCGGGGCTTTAAGCAACTGATGCGTTTCTGCTGCTGCTGTTCCGTGCGGCGCGTCATGGCCAGCTCCCGGCGCAGTTCGTTGTCGCAGCAGTGCCGGGAAAGATTGCGGGAAAACCACTGGGCCTCAAATTCGGTGCCGTTCATCAGGATGATGCGGCATTTGGTGTAGGGATCGGCGGTTTCCTTGCAGTAGGGCTTCGGGGACATGGTGTTCCAGTCCATGAAGGTCTGCTCTATGGGGACCGCCTTTTCTTTGAATGGATTGAAAGACATAGAAAATCTCCTCCTTTTTACCATTAGTGTATGCAGGAGGAGACTTTTTGAAACAGAGATTTTGCGATTATCTGTCGAAACGGAAGATGGGACCGTTTTCGTCCGGATCGTCCAGCGCGTCCCGGAGTTTTTTGTCGCTGGCGACGAAAGCCTCATTGGCCAGGTCCATATAGCGGATGAAAACATCCTCCACCGCGCAGCCTTCTTCTTTTGCGACGGTCTGAAAAATGGGCATCATTTTTTCGAGCTGTACAGATACCTGTGTCTTCTGCGGGTCCAGATCGGGCATCGCTTCGTTGGCGTAGGCGGTGATGCGGTCCAGAAACGCTTTATCTTTCATGGAAAGTGCCATGGTTCCTCCTTTCGGCCCTGCGCAGCGGGCAGCCGGGCTCTTTCGGACCGCGGCCTGTTCGGCTTTTATGCTGCGGGCCGCGCCCCGAAGGGGCGGTTTCTTTTTTAATGCCATTTTAGCACTTGCGCATTATCCTGTCAAAATGTAAAATAGAGAAAAGAACAGCGCCGGAGGGCGCGGAAGACGGAGCGTGTGTATGGCAGAATTGAGACCGTTTCGGGCCGTCAGGCCGCAGGAAAAATATGCGGCCAGGATCGCGGCTTTACCCTATGATGTATATTCCCTGGAAGAGGCGCGGGCCGAGGTGGCCAGAGAGCCGCTGTCCTTTCTGGCGGTGGATTTGCCGGAAACGGCGGCGCAGGCGGGAGAGGATCTGGCACAGAAGGCCGGAAGCCTGCTCCGGGAGCGGATGGAAGCGGGATATTTCGTACAGGAGGAGACACCCTGTTATTATATTTATGAACTGACGATGGACGGGCGCACCCAGACCGGCATCGGCGCGCTGGCGCGGGTGGACGATTACCTGAACGGGACGATCCGCCGTCATGAGAATACCCGCGCGGACAAGGAGGCGGATCGGATTGCCCATGTGGAGGGCTGTCGGGCCCAGACCGGCCCAATCTTTCTGGCCTACCGGGCGAAGGAGGAGATCCGGGCGCTCACGGAGCAGGTGAAAGGTGGAGAAGCGCCCCTTTTCGATGTGACCGGAACGGACGGCGTGCAGCACCGGATCTGGCGCGTGGCGGACGAGGAGGAGCTGGAAGCGTTTTATGACGCCTTTGAGGCGGTGGACACCCTGTATATTGCCGACGGACATCATCGCTGTGCGGCCGCCGTGGCCTGTGCGGTGCGCAGAAGGGAAAAGGATCCTGACTATGACCGCCAGGCCCCCTGGAATTTCATCCTGTCGGTGGCATTCCCGGACGATGAGCTGAAGATCCTGGATTACAACCGTGTGGTGAAGGATCTGAACGGCCTGTCTCAGGAGGAATTTCTGGAACGGGTCGGCGCGGCGTTTGAGATCCGGCACATGGGAGAAACGGTGCCGCATCCGGCGCATAAGGGTGAGATCGGCATGTATCTGCCGGACGGCTGGTATGCGCTGAAGCTTCGGGACGGCTTCGCCAAGGACGATCCGGTGGAGGGGCTGGACGTATCGCTCCTGCAGGATCTGGTGCTGGCCCCGGTGCTGGGCATTGCACAGCCGCGGACGGATCGCAGGATCTCCTTTGTGGGCGGCATCCGCGGATGCGGAGAACTCAAAGAGCGGGTGGACCGGGAAGGCGGTGTCGCGTTTCTGATGTATCCGACGGCCATCGGTGAGTTGTTCGCCGTGGCGGACGCGGGCAGGCTGATGCCCCCCAAGTCCACCTGGTTTGAGCCGAAGCTGCGCAGCGGCTTTCTGATCAGCAGCTTCGAGGGCGAATAAAACAGCAAAAAAGAGGGACACAGAGCCGCAGATGATAGAGAAAAAGGAGGGGAAGCGCATGAACAACAGGCTGTACAGACTGATGAACTGGCCCGGGATCGAGGCGATCGTTTATTCGGAGGAGGATAACCCGCACAGACTCCTGGGGCCGCACCCGGAAGGAAGTTCCACATTATTGCAGGCGTTCTGGCCCGGGGCCAGATCGATCCGGCTGCTGCGGGAGGGCAAGCGGGAACTGGAAATGGAGCAGGCGGACGAGGCCGGGTTTTTCGCGGTTCTCTTTCCCGGCAATAAGCCGGTGCGCTATAAGCTGCGGATCACCTGCGCGGACGGCAGCGTGCGGGAGATCGAGGATCCCTACCGTTTTGCTCCCATCATCACCAAAGAGGAGACCGCGCGTTTTTCCGCCGGGATCCATTACGAGGCATACCGGATGCTGGGCGCTCACCTGATGACGGCGGACGGCGTGGCGGGCGTGCATTTCGCGGTCTGGGCGCCGAACGCCATGCGGGTGTCTGTGGTAGGCGATTTCAATAACTGGGACGGCCGCATTCATCAGATGCGCCGCCTCTGGGATTCCGGTATCTTCGAGATCTTTGTGCCCGGCGTGGAAGAGGGCGTGAACTATAAGTTTGAACTGAAGGTGAAAGGCGGCCTGACCTATCTGAAGGCGGATCCCTACGCCTTCGGACAGCAGCTTCGGCCGGATACGGCCTCCGTGGTGCGCTCCATCGACGGTTTTCCCTGGGAGGACGGGGACTGGATCGGGAAGCGGGAGCAGACGGATTATGCGAAGCAGCCTGTCAGCGTCTACGAGATGTATTTGGGCTCCTTTGCCAAACCGGAGGACGGCCGCTATTATTACAACTACCGGGAGCTGGCGCCGAAGGTGATCTCTTATGTGAAGGAGATGGGCTATACCCATGTGGAGCTGATGCCGGTGATGGAGCATCCGCTGGACGGCTCCTGGGGTTATCAGGTCATCGGGTACTATGCGCCCACCGCCCGGTACGGAACGCCGCAGGATTTTATGTATTTCATCAACGAGCTGCATAAGGCCGGAATCGGCGTAATCCTGGACTGGGTGCCCGCTCATTTTCCGAGAGACACCTGGGGACTGGCCGCCTTTGACGGGACCTGTCTGTATGAACATAAGGATCCCAGACAGGGCGTGCATCCTCACTGGGGGACGCTGATCTACAATTACGGGCGGCCGGAGGTACGCAATTATCTGATCGCCAACGCGCTGTACTGGATCGAGCAGTATCATGCGGACGGCATCCGCATGGACGCGGTGGCCTCCATGCTCTATCTGGACTACGGGAAGAGCGACGGCCAGTGGGTCGCCAATATGTACGGCGGCAATGAAAATCTGGAGGCTGTGGAGTTTTTGAAGCATGTCAACAGCATGATCGAAAAGCGGGGCAGGGGTGCTCTGTCCATCGCGGAGGAGTCCACGGCATGGCCCAGGGTCACGGGAGTGCTGGACGAGGACGGCCTGGGATTTTCCTTCAAATGGAATATGGGCTGGATGAACGATTTTCTGGGCTATATCCGCAACGATCCCTATTTCCGCTCCTACCATCACAATGAGCTGACCTTCTCCATGGTTTACGCCTACAGTGAGAAGTTCATGCTGGTGTTTTCCCATGACGAGGTGGTGCACGGCAAGGCGACCATGCTGGGGAAGATGCCGGGAGAGGAGCCGGAGCGCTTCGCCAATCTGCGGGCCAGCTACGGCTATATGATGGCGCATCCGGGCAAAAAGCTCCTGTTCATGGGACAGGACATCGGCGAGTACGACGAATGGAACGAAGAGCGCAGCGTGGAATGGGAGCTGCTGAAGGAAAAGAAGCATGACGGGGTGCGGCTCTTTGTGAAGCGGCTGAACGAGCTTTACCGGAGCTGTCCCGCCCTCTATGAAAAGGATACGAGCTGGGAGGGCTTTGAGTGGATCAGTTGTATGGATTCCGACGAATGCACGCTGTCCTGGCTGCGAAAGACCGATAAGCCGGAGGAAACGCTTCTGGTCAGCGTCAATTTTGCCAATGTAGAGCGCAGGGGGTATTCCATCGGCGTTCCCTTCGCGGGAAAATATAAAGAGATTCTCAATTCGGACGATAAGAAATACGGCGGGGAAGGCAGGGTGAACGCGGCAGTGAAGGCCAGCGTGCAGAAGGAATGCGACGGACGGGAGCATTCCATCAAGATCCGTCAGGCCCCGCTCTCCATCAGTATTTTCTCCTGCACGCCCTATACGGAGGAAGAGCTGGCTGCATTTCGGCGTACCGCGGAGGAAAAGGCGCAGAAAAAGGCAGCATTGAAGGCTGCGAAGACGGCAGGCGGCCGGAAAATAAAACCGGATACCGCAGGGAAGCGGAGCCTGAAGGAGGAACTGAAGGCCAGGGTGGATCAGGCGGATGCGGCGATCTCATCCGGAGTTGAGAAGGAACGACCGCTGAAGGTGACCGGGAAGCGGTCGAAAGGGAAGAAATCGGAATGAATGCGCGGACGATCATATTGTTGACGGCGGCGGATGATGTGGAGCAGATCGCCTCCGAGAGCGTGGAGAAGGCCATGGAGGATGTGGAGCACCAGATCGGCGCGCTGCAGCGCTATGTGGCGACGATGCCCGATAAGCTGATCCTTTTGTGTGCGCACGTGGTGATGGCGCTGGTGATGTTTATCATCGGTACCCGCGTCATCGCATTTCTGCGCGGCTTCGTCCGGCGGGCGCTGCAGAAGGCGAACGCCTCCGAGACGGCCGTGCAGTTTCTGGATTCGGCGATCCGCGCGGTGCTGTACGTGATCCTCGTATTTTCGATCCTTCAGATCTTCGGGCTGCAGGCGGCCAGCATCGCCACGGTGATCGGTTCCGTGGGCGTCACCGTCGGCCTCGCCATCCAGGGCAGCCTGAGCAACTGTATCGGCGGCATCCTGCTTTTGACCCTGAAGCCCTTCAAGGTGGGAGACTATATCATAGAGGATACGCAGAAAAATGAGGGCGTGGTGCAGCAGATCAGCATTTTTTACACGAAGCTGTCCACGCTGGACAACAAGGTCATTTATGTGCCCAACGGCACCCTGGCCAATACCAGCCTGACAAATGTAACCGACGCGCCCATGCGCCGGGTGGATTTCACGATCGGCATCGCCTACAGCGCCGGCATTGCTCAGGCGCGGAAGGCGGTGGAGGAGCTGGCGGCGGCCCATCCGCTGGTGCTGGACGACCCGGCGGGCTCCGTCTATGTGGATCATTTCGGGGACAGCAGCGTGGTGTTAGGCATCCGTTTCTGGGCCCTGAAGGAGAATTTCTGGCAGGCCCGGTGTGAGATGATGGAGCAGGTCAAAACCGCCTTCGACGAGGCCGGGATCACGATTCCCTTCAATCAGTTAGACGTGCATGTGGTCTCGGACGAGCGGTGAGATTTTGCGCCGTGAAACGCCGCCCGCCTGCCGTCCTCGGGCATTCCTTTTCCGGACACGCTCGCGCTCGGAGAAAAGAGCAGTGGTCCTAGGCTCGAAAATACCTCGCCAAGATCATGTGCTGAAATAAACAAAAGTTTTAAAAAAAGAGCTTGCCAAAAGAAGGTTTACCTATTATAATATCCAGTGTTGAGGTTTTGCCGGGATAGCGCAGTCGGTAGCGCAACTGATTCGTAATCAGTAGGTCGAGGGTTCGAGTCCCTTTCC
>CANQVD010000027.1 GCA_947627215.1 uncultured Eisenbergiella sp. | reverse complement strand
TTGCGTATAATTTTTAAGGTATTTATAACAGATACTGCCAGATATGAGCTCTGCTGATAGAACTGCGGAAACTCAAGCATAATGTACCGTTGCAATGATCCTGAAAAAATGATAAAATAATTTCGCGTTATCGCGGGAAAATTCGGATGACCGGCCCGGAAAAGGGCCGATGCGTCTGCTGCGGTTATATCCGAAGCATGTGATCAAATTGATGAACAGGGAGGGATAATAATATGAGTGAGGCTGGAAAGATCCCGGCGCGCAGGGATGTGGCGCCGGAGGATACCTGGGCGCTGGAGGATCTGTATGCGGATGCACAGGCGTGGGAGGCGGACTGTGAGAAGGCCAGACAGGCGGCGCAGGAGGCCGCGGCCATGCAGGGGAGGCTGTCGGAGAGCGCGGACAATCTGCTGCGGTTCTGCCGGCTGGAGGAGCGCCTGTCCTGTCTTCTGAGCGATATCTGCGGTTATGCGGCGAGATATCACGATCAGGATGTGGCGGAGGCCTTTGGGGTCTCCATGTCCGCAAAGGCGTCCCGGCTGCGGGTGGAATGCGGCAGTCTGACGTCGTTTTTCGATCCGGAGATCCTGGCGGTTCCGGAGGAGACGATGAAGCGTTTTTATGAGGAAAACAGCGGCCTTTTGGTTTACCGGCGCAGGCTGGAGGAGCTGCGCCGCCGGAAGGAGCACGTGCTCTCCCCGGAGCTGGAGAAACTTCTGACCGATTCCGTGGAGATGGCGCAGGCCCCTTATACGGTTTTTTCCGCCCTGAACGACGCGGATCTGCGGTTCGAACCGGTGACAAATGCGGCGGGGGAAACCCTGGAGGTCACCAACGGGACGTTTCTGACTCTGCTGCAGAGCCCGGAACGTCAGGTGCGCCGGGACGCTTTCCTTTCGCTGTATCAGGGGTATGAAAGGGTGATCCATGCGTCGGCCGCGCTTTTGAACGCGCAGGTCAACCAGATGAAGTTTTATGCGAAAAGCTGCAAATACGCCAGCACCCTGGAAGCGTCGCTGGACGCCGACAATGTGCCGGTTTCGGTGTATCGGAATCTGATCGACGCCGTGCACGCGGATATCGGTTATCTGCACCGGTATATGAGGCTGCGCAAAAAACGGATGGGTGTCGGGGAGCTGCACATGTACGATCTGTACACGCCCCTGGTGCCGGAAGCCGATGTGAAAGTCCCTTACGAAAAGGCGAAGGAGGAAGTGCTGGCGGCCATGTCCGTGCTGGGGGAAACGTACACGGATATCCTGCGGGAGGGCTTTTCAAACCGCTGGATCGACGTCTATGAGAACCGGGGCAAGCGCAGCGGGGCCTATTCCGCCGGACAGCGGGTGCATCCTTATGTGCTGCTCAATTACAAGGACACGCTGGATTCCATGTTCACGCTGGCCCATGAAATGGGGCATGCGCTGCATTCCTGGTTTTCCCATAAGAATCAGCCGCATGTGGACAGCGATTACGTGATCTTTGTGGCGGAAGTCGCCTCCACCTGCAACGAGGCGCTGCTGATGCGGTATCTGCTGAAAAAGACGCAGGATAAGCGGACGCGGGCCTATCTGATCAATTATTTTCTGGAGCAGTTTCGGACCACGCTGTACCGGCAGACGATGTTCGCGGAATTTGAAATGCAGATCAATGCCGCCAGCGAACGGGGCGAATGTCTGACCGTGGAACTGCTGAACCAAATGTACAGGGAGCTGAACCTGTTCTATTACGGACCCGAGGTGACGGTGGATCCTCAGATCGACATGGAGTGGGCGCGGATCCCGCATTTCTATTACGATTTTTACGTGTTCCAGTATGCCACCGGTTTTTCCGCGGCGATGGCGCTGGCGGAGCGCATTCTGGAACAGGGAGAGCCCGCGGTGAAGGATTACCTCGCGTTTTTATCCGGCGGCTGCTCCAGGGATCCCATCAGCCTGCTCATCGGCGCGGGCGTGGACATGCGCACGGCGGCGCCGGTACATGAGGCGCTCTCATTGTTCGGGAGACTGCTGGATGAGATGGAGGCGCTGACAGAGATGTGAGGGAGGTGACCGCGATGCGCGTCTGCGGCGGAAAACGCGTGGTGAAGGGGATCGCGATCGGCAGGCTGACTTTTTATCAGCGGCAGAAGGCGGGACGGCCGGAACAAAGGCCCGCGGCGGATGTGGAAACGGAGATCCGCCGCTTTTCCCGTGCGCGCGTGCAGGCGGTGAGGGAGCTGGAGACGCTCTACCGGCGGGCGCGCCGGGAGGCCGGAAAAGAGAAGGCTCTGATTTTCGATATGCATAAGCTGCTGCTGGAGGATGAAACCTATCTGGAGGGCGTGGAGCGCTATATCCGGCAGGAACGGGTATGCGCCCGATATGCGGTCAGCGCGATGGGAGAAATCCTCGCCGCCCGATTTACCTCGATGGCGGATGAATATATGAGGGCCAGAAGCGCGGACGTGCAGGATGTTACGGACCGCGTGATGCGGCTGCTGGAGGAGGACGGAACGGAGGAGAGCGCGGCTGAGACGGCGGGCGGAAATGCCGCGGATGCGTGCGGCGGGCCGGGGCAGGAGCCCGTGATCCTTCTGGCGGAGGAGCTGTCCCCCAGCGAGGCGATGCGGCTGGACCGGGACCGGGTGCTGGCGCTGGTGCTGCGGCAGGGCTCCGTCAATTCCCATACGGCCATTCTGATCGGCGCTCTGAATATCCCTGCTCTGGTACAGACGGATGTGGATTTCCTGCCGGAATACCAGGGCATGCGGGCCGTTGTGGACGGGATCGGGGGACGGCTGATCTTGGATCCCGATGCGGACACGCTTTCGGAGCTGGAAGAAAAAAAGCGGCAGTTCGAGCGGGAACGGGCGGAGTTGTCGGCGCTGATCGGGCTGGACAATGTGACGGCGGGAGGCCGGCGCATCCGCGTGCACGCCAATGTGGGCAGTCCGGCCGAAGTGGATCTGGCGCTGCAGAACGATGCGGGCGGGATCGGTCTGTTCCGCAGCGAATTCCTTTATCTGGGACGGGATGCCTGTCCGACGGAGGAAGAGCAGTTCCGGATCTATCGGGACGCGCTGCTGAAAATGGCGGGAAAGCGCGTGATCATCCGTACGCTGGATTTGGGCGCGGATAAGCGGGCCGGTTATCTGGAGCTGCCGGAGGAGGAAAATCCGGCCATGGGATTCCGGGCGGTCCGCGTCAGTCTGAGCAGGCCGGAGCTGTTTCTGGCGCAGCTTCGGGCCATCTGCCGGGCGGCGGCCTGGGGCAGGGCTGCCGTGCTGTTTCCCATGATCATTTCCGTGGACGAGGTGCGCCGGTGCAGGGCCATGCTGGAACAGGCGCGGGAGTCTCTTGTGCGGGAGGGAAATACAGTGGGCCCGGTGGAGGTCGGCGTCATGGTGGAGACACCGGCGGCGGTGATGATCAGCCGGGAGCTGGCCGAAGAGGTGGATTTTCTGAGCATCGGAACCAACGACCTGACGCAGTACGCGCTGGCCCTGGACCGGCAGAATCCCAGCCTGGAACGCCTGTACGATCCGCATCATCCGGCCGTGCTTTCCATGATCCGGATGACGGTGGAGAACGGGCACCGGGCGGGCGCCTGGGTGGGCATCTGCGGCGAGCTGGCCGGGGATACTTCCCTGACGGAGCTGTTTCTGGATCTGGGCGTGGACGAGCTTTCCGTGGCGCCCTCCCGGATCCTGCGGCTGCGCAGCGCGATCCGCGGGTTTCCCCGGTAGAGGGATCGACGGATGAAATGTCCGGAGGCGGTCCGCGGGGCTTTCGGGCGATGTCCGGCGGCACTTTTCCGGCGGCAAAAAATCCCGTTTTCCGGCGGCGAAAACTTTCCGTTGTCGGATGAGAGAAAATGTATTAAAATGGAACCGTGTGATGAAAACCTTCCGCCGCGGTGCAGGCGTCTGCCGGGTGATGCGGCAGCATGGCAGGCGGTATGCGGCGGGAAAACGGGGAAGAGGGAGAGTACGATATGAGAATCATCAAGTGCAGGGATTATGAGGACATGAGCAGAAAGGCGGCGAATCTCATCGGCGCGCTGGTGACCGGCAGGCCGGACTGCGTGCTGGGACTGGCGACCGGTTCCACGCCGTTGGGCATTTATGCCAGCCTGATCAGACGGTATGAGAGCGGCGATCTGGATTTTTCCGCCGTAAAGAGCGTCAATCTGGACGAATACAGAGGGCTTGGGGAGCAGGATCCGCAGAGCTACCGCTACTATATGAGGGAGAACTTTTTCCGGCACATCAACATCCGGCCGGAGAACACCCATCTTCCGGACGGTCTGGAGCCGGACAGCGAAAAGGCCTGCGCGGACTACGATGCGGTCATCGCCTCCATGGGCGGGGTGGATCTGCAGCTTCTGGGCCTCGGCCATGACGGACATATCGGTTTTAACGAGCCCAACGATTTCTTTGATAAGGAGACGCACTGCGTGGATCTGGCGCCCATGACCATCGAGGCCAACAAACGGTTTTTCGCGTCTGCGGATGAGGTGCCCAGGCAGGCATATACCATGGGAATCGCCGCCATCATGCGGGCCGGATGTGTGCTGCTGGCGGTGAGCGGGAAGGACAAGGCGCAGATTTTGAAGGAGGCGCTGACGGGCCCCGTCACGCCCAGAGTGCCGGCCTCCGCGCTCCAGTTCCATCCCCATTTGATCGTCGCTGCGGACGCGGATGCGCTGTCCCTGTTCTGAAAGAGGAGAATGTGATGGCTGTCAGAGAGGAAATGCCGTGCAAGCAGGCGGAAAAGAGAATCCCTGCCTTTCTGCGGGACGATATGGACAGGCGGGAGCGGCGGGCGTTTCTGTACCATGTGGACCACTGTCCGTCCTGTCTGGAGGAGCTGAGCATCCAGTTTCTCGTGACGGTGGGCATGCAGCGCCTGGAAAACGGGGATACCTTCGACCTGAACCGGGAGCTTAAGTGCAGGCTGGAGATGGAAAAGAAGCATGTGCGTGTGCTGGATTCCCTTCAGAGCGGCCTGTTCGCCACGGAGGCCATTTCCCTGCTGCTGGGCTTTCTGACGCTTCTGGTGGTGGCGGTGTAGCCTGAGACCGGCGGTGTGCTTCCCGGCGGCAGCGCGGGGCGCCATGCGGTTTTCCCGGCGGGAAGCGGAAAACGGGGTACAGTTTATGAAGAAAAAGCTGATTTTATTCGACGGGCACAGCATTCTGAACCGGGCCTTCTACGGGGTGCCGGAGCTGTCCACGGCTCAGGGACTGCATACCAACGCGGTTTACGGCTTTTTAAATATCATGTTTCATTTTCTGGAGGAAGAAAAACCGGACTATATGGCGGTGGCCTTCGACGTGAAGGCCCCCACCTTCCGCCATGAGATATTCCCGGCGTACAAGGGCACGCGGAAGCCCATGCCGCAGGAGCTGGCGGAACAGGTGCCGGTGATGAAGGACGTCCTGCACGCCATGAACATCTGCACCGTGGAGCAGGCGGGGCTGGAGGCGGACGATATTCTGGGCACGCTGGCGAAGCGGGGCGAACGGGAGGGCATGGAGGTCTCCCTGATCTCCGGCGATCGGGACCTTCTGCAGATCGCCACGGAGCACATCAAGATCCGGATCCCGAAGACGAAGGGTGTGCGCACTGAGGTGGAGGATTATTTCGCGGCGGATGTGGAGGCGCGCTACGGCGTGACGCCGGCGGGCTTCATCGAGCTGAAGGCGCTGATGGGCGATACCGCGGACAACATTCCCGGCGTTCCGAAGGTGGGAGAAAAGACCGCCCTGGAGCTGCTGCGGCAGTTCGGCAGCCTGGACGGTATTTTTGAACATGTGGAGGACGTGGGGAAAAAATCCGTCCGGGAATCGCTGCGGGAGAACCGGGATCTGGCCTATCTGAGCCTGCGGCTGGCGACCATCAACGTGGAGAGCCCGGTCAGCGTGGACTGGGAGCGGACGAAGCCGGGGAATTTTTATACGCCGGAGGCCTACGCGCTTTTCCGGAAGCTGGAATTTAAAAACATGCTCTCCCGGTTTGACGCCGGTGTGGGGAAAAAGGATGCGCTGGACGCCGGTTTCGTGACGGTGACGGACCTGGTAAGGGCGGAGCAGGTGTTCGGACGAGCGCTGCGGTCCGGGGAATGCGGCTTTTTCGCGGCGGAGGACGCCGGCACGGACGGCCCGCTGGCACTGGCGCTTTGTCCGGAAGGGGACAGCGTGTATGTGCTGTGCGCGGAAGGGTTTCTGACGGGCGCGTATCTGCGCGCGAAGCTGGCGGAGCTGTACCGGAAGGGCGTCCGGCTCTCCGCATTTCATGTGAAAAAGGCCTACGGGCTGCTTCTGGCGGCGGGAGAGCCGGACAGGACACAGGAACAGACGGCCCGGGGCCCTGCGGATACGGCGCTGTTCGATGTGCTGATCGCGGCATATCTGCTCAATCCGCTGAAAAACGATTACGCGACAGAGGACGTGGCGACCGAATACCTGGGGCTGACGATCCCCGGCAGAAAGCAGCTTTTCGACCGGCTTTCCTGGCGCGAGGCCATGCGGCAGAAGCGGGAGGCGTTTCGGTCCTATATGGGCTATGCCGCCTGGGTGTGCAGAAACGCGCGGGGGGTGCTGGAGGAGAAGCTGAAGGAGCAGGGGATGTGGGACCTGTTCTGCCGGATCGAAATGCCCCTTTCCCGCGTGCTCTACGAGATGGAAAAAGAGGGCGTGGCGGTGCGCCGGGAGGAACTGAAGGCCTACGGAGACGCGCTGGTGGACCGCATCGGAGCGCTGGAGCGCGCGATCCATACGGCGGCGGGAGAGGTCTTCAACATCAATTCCCCCAGGCAGCTCGGAGAGATCCTGTTTGAAAAAATGGGGCTGAAGGGCGGCAAGAAGACCAGGACCGGCTATTCCACGGCGGCGGATATTCTGGAAAAGCTGGCGGGGGATAACCCAATCGTCGCGGACATTTTGGAATACCGGGGCCTGACCAAGCTGAAATCCACTTACGCGGACGGGCTGGCGGATTATATCGGAGCGGACGGCCGGATCCATACGTCCTTTAACCAGACCATCACGGCCACCGGACGGATCAGCTCCACGGAGCCCAACCTGCAGAATATCCCCATGCGCACGGAGCTGGGACGGCTGATCCGCAAGGTTTTTGTGCCGAAGGCGGGCTGCGTCTTCACGGACGCGGATTATTCCCAGATCGAGCTTCGGGTGATGGCCCATCTTTCGGGGGATGCCCAACTCATCGAGGCTTACAGGAGCGATGCGGATATCCACCGGATCACGGCCGCGAAGGTGTTCCATATCCCGCCGGAGGAGGTGACGGATCTGCAGCGCCGCAGCGCCAAGGCGGTGAACTTCGGCATCCTGTACGGCATCAGCTCCTTCGGGCTCAGCCAGGGCCTGAACATTTCCCGAAAGGAATCCGAGGCCTATATTCAGCAGTATTTTGAAACCTATCCGGGCGTGAAGGCGTTTCTGGACCGGCAGGTGGCGGAGGCGAAGGAGAAGGGCTATGTGACCACGCTGTTCGGCCGCAGGCGTCCCATTCCGGAACTGGCGTCGGCCAATTTCATGACGCGCTCCTTCGGGGAACGGGTCGCCATGAATTCCCCCATTCAGGGAACCGCCGCGGACATCATCAAGATCGCGATGATCCATGTGTGGGAGGCCCTGCGGGAAAGAGGGCTTAAGTCAAAGCTGATCCTTCAGATCCACGATGAACTGCTCATCGAGACGTATGAGGAGGAGGAAGAGACGGTCAGGCAGCTTCTCGCGGACGAGATGCGAAACGCCGCCGATCTGGCGGTGACGCTGGAGGTGGATCTGCACACCGGGAAAAACTGGTACGACGCGAAATGAGAGACGCGCCGGCGGGAGAAAACGGACGGCGCGGCGGGAAAGGCGGACAAAACCGGAATGAAAACCATCGGGATCACAGGCGGGGCCGGGGCGGGGAAGACGGAGGTCCTGTCTTACATAGAGAAGAAATGCCGCTGCCGGGTCCTTCTGGCGGACAGCGCCGCCCACGCGGTGGAAGCGCCGGGGCAGCCCTGCCATGCGCGGCTGACGGCCCTGCTGGGGCCGGAGGCGGTGGGCGCTGACGGTTTCCTGGATAAAAAGAAGATGGCGGCGCGCATTTTTGCGGACGATGCGCTGCGAAAACAGGTGAACGATATCGTCCATCCGGCGGTGAAGCGCTATATTTTATCCGAGATCGAGACGGAACGGCGGGCCGGAAGGATCGACGCCTTTTTTGTGGAGGCGGCTCTTTTGATCGAGGACGGATACGGAGAGCTGCTGGACGAGCTGTGGTATATTTATGCCGGCCCGGAGGTCCGCAGAAGACGGCTGGCGCAGAAGAGAGGCTATCCGGCGGAAAGGATTGACGGGATCTTCGCCAGTCAACTGTCGGAGGAGCGGTTTTTCGCCTGCTGTAAGACCGTCATTGACAACAGCGGCGAACTGTCGGATACTTACAGACAGATCGACGGGATCCTAAAGGAAGCGGGACTGTACAGATGAGATTGTGTAGCATTGCCAGCGGGAGCAGCGGCAACTGCATTTATTTGGGAACGGACACGACCCATGTGCTGGTGGATGTGGGCATCAGCGGGAAACGGACGGAGGCCGGACTGAACCGGCTGGATCTGACGGGAAGGGATATCGACGGCGTTCTGGTCACCCACGAGCACAGCGACCACATCAACGGGCTGGGGGTGTTCTGCCGGAAAAACAGGACGCCCATATATGCCACGGCAGGGACCATCGCCGCCATCCGGGAGAACCGGGGGCTCGGCGGGATCCCGGAGGAGCTTTTCTGTGAGGTGAAGGCCGACGAGCCCTTTACGGTCAAGGACCTGACGGTGAATCCCATGCAGATTTCCCATGACGCCGCCTGTCCGGTGGCCTACCGTTTTTCCTACGGAAGAAAGCGTGCCGCCGTGTGCACGGATCTGGGCTTTTACAACGACTATACCGTAGAATGTCTGAAGGGGCTGGACGTTCTGCTGCTGGAGGCCAATCACGATGTGAACATGCTGCAGGTGGGCAGCTATCCCTATTATCTGAAGCAGCGCATCCTGGGCAAGCGGGGGCATCTTTCCAACGAGAACGCGGGGCGTCTTCTGGCGGCCGTGCTGCATGACGGCATGAAGAACATCGTACTGGGGCATCTGAGTCTGGAAAACAATCTTCCGGAGCTTGCCTACGAGTCGGTGCGCCTGGAGATCGATCTGGCCGACAACCCGTACCGGGCGAAGGATTTTCCGATCCGGATCGCACCCCGGAGCGAGGTGGGAGAGATGATCGCGTTCTGAGCGGCGCCGGGAAGCGGGAGCTGCGCCCGGCCGGAGAAGAATTCGGGAAAAGCCCGCAGGCCTGCCGCCGCGGCAGGCACAGAATGCCGTTGGGACGGCGGAATGAGAGGAATTATGAAAAAGACGATCATTACAGTGGTGGGGCACGATACGGTGGGCATCATCGCAAAGGTCTGCACCTATCTGGCGGAAAACAACATCAACATTCTGGACATTTCCCAGACCATCGTACAGGAATATTTCAATATGATGATGATCGTGGACCGCAGCGCCTCCGTGAAGCATTTTGCGGATGTGGCGAAGGAGCTGGAGGCGCTGGGCAGAGAGATCGGCGTGGTCATCAAGTGCCAGCGGGAAGAGATTTTCGCGCAGATGCACCGGATCTGAGGCGGAGGGAGAGGCCCGCGGCGGTTCCGGACAGGGGATACTTCGGAAAGCGCTTTTGCAGAATGCCTGAAAGGGATGGAACATGATCAATTTATACGAGGTGGCTGAAACCAACAAGATGGTGGAGCAGGAAAATCTGGATGTGCGCACCATCACGCTGGGAATCAGCCTTTTGGACTGTGTGGACGCAGATCTGGAGCGATGCTGTGCGAAGATTTATGAGAAGATCACCGTTTCCGCCAAGGATCTGGTAAAGACCGGCGAGGAGATCGCCAGGGAGTTCGGCGTCCCGGTCATCAATAAGAGGATTTCCGTGACGCCCATCGCGCTGGTGGGCGGCGCGGCCTGCAGGAGCGAGGCGGATTTCGCCCGGATCGCGGAGACGCTGGACCGGGCGGCCCATGCGGTGGGCGTGAATTTCATCGGCGGCTATTCCGCTACGGTGAGCAAAGGCATGACGCCTGCCGACGAGCTTCTGATCCGTTCGATCCCGCTGGCGCTGTCCCGGACGGAGCGGGTCTGCAGCTCCGTCAACGTGGGGTCTACGCGCTGCGGCATCGACATGGACGCGGTGAAGCTGATGGGGCAGATCGTGAAGGAAACGGCCGAGGCCACAAAGGACGCCGGCTCCATCGGCTGTGCCAAGCTGGTGGTGTTCTGCAACGCGCCGGACGACAACCCGTTCATGGCGGGCGCGTTCCACGGCGTAACCGAGGGCGATCTGGTGATCAACGTGGGGGTCAGCGGCCCGGGCGTGGTCAAGACCGCCATCGAAAAGGTGCGGGGCGAGAGCTTCGAGGTCCTCTGCGAAACCATCAAAAAGACGGCCTTCAAGGTGACGCGGGTGGGACAACTGGTGGCGAAGGAGGCCTCGAAGCGGCTGGGCGTGCCCTTCGGCATCGTGGATCTCTCTCTGGCCCCCACGCCCGCTGTGGGCGATTCCGTGGCGGAGATCCTGTGCGAGATCGGGCTGGAGCAGGTGGGAGCGCCCGGGACCACGGCGGCGCTGGCGCTTCTGAACGATCAGGTGAAAAAGGGCGGCGTCATGGCCTCCTCCTATGTGGGGGGCTTAAGCGGCGCGTTCATCCCGGTCAGCGAGGACCGGGGCATGATCGGCGCGGCACAGGCCGGCGCCCTGACGCTGGAAAAGCTGGAGGCCATGACCTGCGTCTGTTCCGTGGGGCTGGATATGATCGTCATACCCGGCGATACATCTGCGGCCACGATCTCCGGCATCATCGCGGACGAGATGGCCATCGGCATGGTGAACCAGAAGACCACGGCGGTGCGCCTGATCCCGGCCATCGGAAAGGGCGTGGGCGATACGGTGGAGTTCGGCGGACTGCTGGGCTATGCGCCTGTCATGCCGGTCAATCCCTTCGGCTGCGAGGCCTTTGTCAGCCGGGGCGGAAGGATCCCGGCGCCGATCCACAGCTTTAAGAACTGACGGAGAATCCGGAAAGGAAAGCGGGGCCTCCGATATATTCCATATCGAAAAAGCGGAAAACTGCCGTGGATGCGGCAGTTTTTTTGCGCCCGAAAATCCGCGCAGCGTGTTTCATGTTCGCGCAAAAAAAGAAACATATGATGTCTTATTTTTAATTCCCTATTGACAGAAATTGCGGATAAATATATACTACAAATATCAAAAAGAAACATTATATTGTACTTTGAATATTAACAAAGATATACACTGTGTACAGAAAACCGTTATTTATTCCTGCGGAAGCCGTGTCGGGCGGGGGAGTCTGATGACCGTCCGCCTGCCTGCGCGGATTTTCGGCGGAATGAATATAAAAAATCAAGAGGAGGAATCACCAATGATTCAGACCAAGTTACTCAAAAAGGTGCTGGCGGCGGCTCTGGCCATGAGCCTTGTCATGGCGCCGGCGATCACTGCGGGGGCGACGGACGACACGCCCGAGCCGGGTTCCAGCGTGGAGGAGACCGTTACCGGGACCGCATCCGATACGTCTGTGAGCGCTGTGGAGGCAGCAGCCGTCCCGACGACGAGCACCGTCACCGTCGATGGCAAGACGCTTACGAGCGCCGTCAGCGGTGCGTATCTGTCCAGGCAGATCCCCGGGACCGTGATCGAAACCGGCAGCGCCGTGATCTCCGAAGGCTATGGCCTGACCGGAGCGGAGAAGCCCTATGTGAGAGTCTATGACATCACCGCAAAGGGCAGCCCGGCGGCATACGCGAGCATCAACGCGGCGGCCGCTGCAGTGGGCGGCAGCGTAGTCAGCTCCGTCAACATGGAGATCGGCAAGCTGCTGGGAAGAAATTTCTCTCTTCTGCCTCAGACCGGTGCGCCGATCATCGCAGCGTTCGGGATCCCGAAGAAGAGCATTGCCGCCGGATATGCCTATGCGGTGATCTGTGTGCGTCCCGGCGGAGCGATCGAGATCATGCCTGATCTGGACGACGATCCCGCGACCGTGACGTTCTCCACGACCGGCGGTCTCGGCGCGTATTCCATCGTGATGTATCCTGTCGCGTGACGGCCTTCCGTACCGACAGAGCCGGATCGAAAATGACCGGGGACAACCGCGGAGGCCGCGGTTTGTTCCCGGTACGCCTGTAAAGGATTTTTCATGAAGAAAACCTTTTTGAAGGGAAGTGCCGCAGGGTATTTGTCCGCATGGATGCTTCTTTGCCTGTTCCTGTGCGCTTATGGACTGCAGAGGATATTCGGTTTTACCCTGCTGCCGGATGAATTCGGCTATTGGCTGCCGGCGGCACGGGCTCTTGGGTGGGACTGGAGCGGTGCGGCGTCGCTGGGTTCCTATTATTCCTTTGGCTACAGCCTGATTCTGACGCCGCTTTTGGCATTTTTTCCGGATCCGCTGACAGCATACCGTGCGGCAGTGGCGGTCAATATGCTGCTGATGTGCGCGGGTCTGTATCTGATGTACCGTCTGATGCTCCGTCTCTTTGAGCGGGAGGGGAAAGAGCGGGCCGCTCTGGTCAGCGGGATCGCGGTGCTGTCCCCTGTCTGGATCTATTATGTGCAGATGACGATGACGGAGGCGCTGCTTCTGTTCCTGTATGTGTTGATCTGCTTTTTACTTGTTCGATTTTTGGAAAAACCTGGAGTTGCTGCGGCCGTTTTGCTGGCGGCGGCGCTCATATATATATATTTCGTGCATATGAGAAGCCTCGGGATCCTGGCCGCAGGCGGAGCGACGCTTTTGGCAGGAGCCTGTCTTATGCGGAAGGAAAGGGCGGGAAGAACGGCTCTGATCTCGCTTCTTTTTCTGGCCGTTTTCTTCGCGGCTGGGATCGGGATCAGGAATGGATTGATGGCCGAGACTTATGGGGCGGCGCCTTCGGAACTGCTTTCCGTCAACGATTATACCGGGCAGTGGGGAAAGGTGCGCTCTCTGTTCAGCCCGTCGGGACTGCGGGATTTTGGTTTGAGTCTGTCGGGAAAGCTTTTGTATATGGGACTTTCCACCTATGGGCTTGCCTGGAGGGGCTTGATCTATGCTCTGCAGCGTGCGGCAGAATATGGGAAAGCGTCCGCAAAAAGAGATGGGCAGGGACAGGCCTGTCAGACAGCGCTTTTCTGGGTGTTTCTGTCTCTTGCGACCGTATTCCAACTGGGCATCGTTTCCCTGTACACGATCGGATCTGTCAGAGAGGGCTTTGGTCGATTGGATCTGTTTGTACACGGCCGTTATGAGGAGCCGGTGATCCCGGTGCTGACCGCGGTGGGCATGTACCGGCTGCTGCAGAGCAGGAGGCGCTGGGGAGAAACGGGCCTCGTCATCGGAGGGGCCGCTATCCTGAATCTGACAGCCGCATCCGTAGCGGGGCGGGTGGCATATCCCGACAACCAGGCTTTTTTTATGACGGGGATGAGCTATCTGGCGCGGTTCGGGACATTTGAGCCGGTTTCCTATCTGTGGAAGGCGTTCGGACTGGGCGTTCTGCTGACCGTACTGGTGACGGCGGCCGCCGCGGCTTCTGTGCGGGTCCGGAGGGAGCGGATCCTGTCGCTGACCGTGGCAATGCAGGTGTTCTTGGGGATTTGGACCTGCGAGGGGTTTCTGTATACGTCCAACTCCTACGGAGAGATGGACGCGGTTCTGGCAGAGCATCTGGAGACAGTGCTGGAGGAATGCGCATCTCAGGAGAAAGAGACGCGGATCATCTACCTCTACGGCGGAGACCAGCCCTATATCGACCGGATCCAATTCCGCCTGCAGGAGAAGAAGATCGAGGTATGGCGGGACGGAACGGAGGGGCTGACGGAACAGGATATCGTCATTGCGGATACGAATGGGGAATGGGTCCGATCCCTGTATGAACAGTACGGACATTACTGGCACGGCGGGCATCTTGATCTGTTCTACAATGACTGAAGACGATACCGGCGAAAGAGGAGAGATTATGAAACTGATCATTCAGATTCCCTGTTATAACGAAGCGGAAACGCTGGAAGTGACGCTCAATGCTCTTCCCAGAACGCTGGACGGTGTCGATGAGATAGAATATCTGATCATCAATGACGGAAGCCATGACGATACGGTGGAGGTGGCGCGGAAATGGGGCGTACATCATGTGGTCAGTTTCCCGCAGAATAAAGGTCTGGCCAGGGGATTCATGGCCGGGCTGGACGGCTGTCTTGCCAATGGAGCGGACATTATCGTCAATACGGACGCGGACAATCAGTACCGGGGAGAGGACATCGCGCTCCTGATCCGGCCGATCCTGAACGGAGAGGCCGATATGGTGATCGGCGCCCGGCCCATCGATGAGACCGATCATTTTTCTTTTCTGAAGAAAAAACTGCAGCATTTCGGGAGCTGGGTCGTGAGAAAGGCGTCGAGGACGGATATTCCGGACGCGCCCAGCGGCTTCCGCGCGTTTTCCAGGGAAGCCGCCCTGCGGATGAATGTGGTGAACGATTATACATATACGCTGGAGACGATCGTCCAGGCCGGACGGGAGAAGATCGCCATCACCAGCGTTCCCGTGCATACTAATCCGGAGCTGCGGCCTTCCAGACTGTTTCACAGCATCTGGGGCTATGTGAAGAAATCTGTCCTGACGATCCTGCGGGCTTATATGATGTACAGGCCTCTGATGAGTTTTACGATGCTTTCCGTTCCGACTGTGGCGGTCGGCCTGGGGATCGGCGTGCGGTTCCTGATCTTCGTCGCCAGAGGCGCCGGAAGCGGCCATGTGCAGTCGCTGATCCTGGCCTGTACGCTGATCATCATCGGTTTTCTGACCTTTATGATCGGGCTCATGGCGGATCTGATCTCCGCGAACCGCAAGATCCTGCAGGATGTCCAATATCATGTAAAGCGGATGGAATATGCGAAGGAGCCCGGAAAGGACACGAAGGGAGAACAAGAAGGAGAAATGCTGTATTTCAGTTCTTATGTGGGCGGGGACGCCGCAGTGCGGTAGACGAGGACCGGAGCTGAACGGAAGAAAATGCGGGGGTCATGATAATGAGAAAAGTACAGTATATTCTGAAGAATAAATCGAAACGTTTTATCCAGCTTTTTCTGTGCGCCATGTTCGCGCTTCTCTTTTTCTCTGCTGTGAGCCGTGCGGCAGAGGCTGAGCCGTCGAATCTGGCGGGCAGTCTGATGACGCTTCAGGAGACGGCGCTGGCAAGAGAGAACCCTGACGCGGACGCGGCGGCGGTTACAGAGCTGCCGGCGGGCAGCGCCGTGATGGTGACCGGAGAGACGGACGGCTGGTATCAGATCTTTTTTCAGGGGCAGACAGCCTATATTGAGGCCTCGGCTGTAAGCGAGTCCAGTCCGGTCAATGTTGAGGCGTTGGATCAGGAGTTTTGGGATAATGCGGAAAAGGGAGAATCATGGGTGGAATCGCTGCTCGCTCAGCAGGCGGGGATCAGGCAGTCAAGGATATGGGGGAGCGTGATCATCGGCCTGGTGGTGCTGATCTTTGGAGCGGGTGTGTTCAGCGCACTGCGCCAGGACGATGGGAAGCGGAAACAGCGGGGAAGGAAAAAGAAAAAGAAGAAAAGAATGAAGGCCGGAAAGAGGACGGAAAACCAGAAGAATTGAGGACGGAAGCGTTTGTGCGGTCATGGTGCGAAATGAGGAAACTGATATGGGTCAAAAGAAAAAAGTCATCCTGATCGGCCCTGTATATCCGTATAAGGGCGGGATCGCTCACAATACGAGTCTTCTGTACCGGACGCTGGTCCCCAAATATGACGTGACCCTGATTTCCTATAAGATGCAGTATCCCCGTTTTCTGTTTAAAAAGGAACAAAAGGATTTCAGCAGTGATCTGTTTCGAATCGAAGATGCCCGTTTCCTGATCCATACGGCCAATCCGTTCAACATAGTGAGGGTGGCCGGACAGATTCGCAGCATGCATCCGGATCTTGTCATCCTGCAGTGGTGGCATCCTTATTTCGCGCCGTGTTATCGGATCCTGACCGGTATCCTTGGAAAGAGGATCCCGAAGCTGGTGATCTGTCATAATGTATTTCCCCATGAACGTTTTCCGATGGATCGGTTTCTGACCCGACTGGTGCTGAAACAGGGCGACTATTTTATCGTCTTTTCCCAGAGCGATGGCCAGGATCTACTTCAGGTCCGGCCAGACGCCAGATACCGGCGAAATCCGCTTCCGATCTTCAATGTGTTTCGACAGAAGAACATGACGAAGGAGGAGGCCCGCGCACGGCTGGGAGAGAAGACGGAGACGAAGCTTCTGCTGTTTTTCGGATTCGTGCGGGAATACAAAGGTCTGAAGCATCTGCTGCGGGCGATGCCGCAGATCCGGGAACGGCTTAACGATGTGAAGCTTCTGGCGGTGGGCGCTTTCGGGGAAGACCGGGAAGAATATATGGAGCTGATCCGCGCGGGAAGGGTCGGGGACTGCGTGGAGATCGTCGACAGCTATGTGCCGGACGGGGAAGTGGAGAAGTATTTTGCTGCCAGTGATCTGGTGGTGCTTCCCTATGAATCGGCGACGCAGAGCGGAATTGTTCAGATCGCGTATGCGTTTGGAAAGCCTGTCATCGCGACGAACGTGGGCGGACTGCCCGATGTGGTGACGGCAGGAAAGACGGGCTATGTGGTGGAACCGAGGCGTCCCGAGCTGCTGGCGGAGGCGGCCGTCGACTTTTTCGAAGGGAACAGACAGGCGGAAATGGGTGAGAACGTTCGCCGGGAAGCCTGGCGGTTCGACTGGGACCGCATGCGGGAGCAGATCGAGGATCTGCTGGGCTGGAGCGAGTGAAACGAGGAGCAGATATGAAAACAGCTATTGTAGGCAGTTCAGGATATATCGCAGGGTATCTGATCCGGGCGCTGGAAGCGGGAGCGGGCATCCGGGATGTCCTGCGGATCGATCAGACGCCGGAGCCGGGCGCGTTTCTGAACCTGCTGGAGCCGGAACGGTTTGATTATGATATTTTGGACGACGTGGATCATGTGATTTTCACCGCCGCGGTCTCCGGACCGGACAAGTGTGCGGACGAGTATGAATTCTGCCGGAAGATCAATGTGGACGGCACCGGGTATTTTATCCGGGAGGCATTGGCGAGAGGCTGTAAGGTCCTTTTCTTTTCCAGCGACGCCGTATTCGGGGATATTCCGGGAGAGATCTATACCGAGGCATCGGAGACGAAAGCGAAGACACCTTATGGCTGCATGAAGAAAGCGGTGGAGGACCGTTTTCGGGGCGATCCCCGTTTCAAAGCGATCCGGCTTTCCTATGTGGTATCCGCCAGGGACCGTTTCGTGTCCTACTGCCTGTCCTGTATACAGAGCGGTGAGCGGGCGGATGTCTTTCATCCGTTTTATCGCAGTTGCATTACCGTGAGCGATGTGGTGCAGGTCGTGCTGTGGCTCATGCGTCATTGGGATGAGTATGAATCCGCGGTGCTGAATGTGGCCGGTACGGAGTTGGTGAGCCGGGTGCGGATTGCGGACGAGTTGAACCGACTGTTGGGGAATAAACTCGCATATGACATCTCCAGGCCGGGAGATGATTTTTACCGGAACCGCCCTGCCGTGACGCAGATGAAGAGCCTGTATCTGGAGCGGTATGGGATTCTGGAGGAGAAAAGCTTTACGGAAAGGCTGAAAAAGGAACTGGAGGATGGAGGACTTTTATGAGCAAACGGGCATTGATCACGGGTGTGACGGGGATGGTGGGTTCCCATCTGGCGGATTATCTGCTGGAGCATACGGATTGGGAGGTTTACGGTGTCTGCCGCTGGAGAAGTCCGCTGGACAATGTGAGCCATCTGCTGGAGCGAGTGAACCGCGGGGATCGGCTTTTCTTCGAATATGCGGATCTGAACGATGAGATCTCACTGATGACGGTCATCCATAAGATCAAACCGGATTATGTGTTCCATCTGGCGGCGCAGAGCTATCCGCTGACCAGCTTCACGGCGCCCATCGATACGCTGAATACGAACATTTTTGGGACCTGCCGCCTGCTGGAGGCCATCCGCGCGGCGATGGAGGCGGATGCGGGATACCGGCCCATCGTTCATGTCTGCGCTTCCTCCGAGGTGTTCGGAAAGATCCCGGCGGACAAGAAGCCGGAAACCGGCATCCATGAGGAATGTTCGTTCCATCCGGCGTCGCCTTACGCGATCTCCAAGGTGGGAACGGATCTGCTGGGCAGATACTATGCGGAAGCATATGGGATGACGGTGATGACGACACGAATGTTCACCCATACCGGACCGCGCCGGGGCGATGTGTTCCATGAGTCCACCTTTGCGAAGCAGATCGCCATGATCGAGGCCGGGCTGATCGAACCGAAGGTCATGGTAGGAAATCTGAAATCTCTGCGCACCTACGCGGATGTGCGTGACGCGGTGCGCGCCTATTATATGCTGGTGACCGTGGATCCTGTTCCGGGATCCTATTACAACATCGGAGGTTCCTACACCTGCGAAGTGGGGGATACGCTGCGGACGCTGCTGTCCTATTCTCCAATGGGAGAGAGCATCGAGGTGGTGACCGATCCGGCGAGACTTCGTCCCATCGATGCGGACCTGCAGGTGCCGGACTGCCGGAAATTCAAGGCGCATACCGGATGGGAGCCGCAGATTCCCTTTGAAAAGACGATGCGGGATCTGCTGGATTACTGGCGGCAGAGGGTGAAGAGGGGCGAAGTGTTTTTGACAAGATAGAGCGAGGCGGGCCTGCCCGGAAGAAAGGGAACGGGCAGAACCGGGATAAGGAGAAAAGGCGTTTCGTACGCGAAAAATGAGATGAAGAAAAGCGACCTGTTTACGAAGCTGTCACCGTATCTTTTTGATTACAAAATGAACCGCTGGTTCGGAAGACAGAAATTCGATCCCATGACTGTCACCTACTCGGTCACGGCGGCCTGCCAGTCCAGATGCAAAACCTGTCAGATCGGTGCCATGTTCTGTCAGGACCCGTCCCGTGCGAAAAATGACCTTCGTATTGACGAGATCAAAAGGATCTTTCAGACGATCCATCCGGTTTATTTTTTCAATATCAGCGGCGGCGAGCCTTTTCTGCGCAGAGATCTGCCGCAGATCGTGGAGCTGGCCTGCCATTATTTAAAGCCTCGGGTCGTGCACACGCCGACGAACGCTATCCTGACGGACCGGATCATTGAGGACACGGAGAAGATCCTGCAGATTATCCGGAGATACGATCCGACCGTTCCGTTCACGGTCAAACCCTCTATCGACGGCGTGGGAGAGAAGCACGATGAGATCAGGGGCGTAAAAGGAAACTTCAACTGTCTGCTCAAGACGATAGAGGGGCTGAAAAAGCTGGAAGAAAAGTACGATAACTTCCATCTCGAGCTGGGGACGGTGGTTTCCAACTTCAATATCAACGATCTGGACGAGATCGAGGATTTTGTACATTCCCTTGGCGTAGAAAGTTATCGCAATGAAGTGGCGGAATGCCGGGCGGAATTTTTCAATCAGACGGATCCGATCACGCCGCCGGCGGAAGTCTACCAGAAGCTGATGAAGGACTTCGCCAGGAAGATCGAGGAGAATATTGGCAAGAAGAAGTCGCTGGCGAAGACCACGGAGGCGCTGCGCGTCGTGTATTATGATCTGGCGGGAAAGATCCTGGAAGAAAAGCGGCAGGTAATCCCCTGCTACGCAGGCGTTTCCAATGTCCATATCAACTATGACGGCGGCGTCTGGCCCTGCTGTGTGCTGGGATATGAGCAGGAAATGGGAAACTTGAGGGAGTACGATTACGATTTCCAGAAGCTATGGCATTCGCAGAGGGCGGAAGAGGTCCGAAAATATATCCGGGACAAAAACTGCGCGTGCCCGCTGGCGAACATGGCATATAGCAATGAACTGATGCATTTCCCGACGCTGGTAAAGGCGGGGGTGAAAACGGTGGAGTTCAGTTTGAAAAGGTAGAGAGGAACTGTAATGCGGATCGTGGTAACGGGGATCACCGGATTTATTGGGAGAAATCTTTTGGAAACAATCCGGGACGATGGAAATGAATATCTGTGTCTTGTCCGTGGGGAAAGCGATTTGTCCGAGTGCTCGTGCCCGGATAATATTGTGTGTCGAATCACGAATTTCAGTTCCGAGGATCTGTGTGAAAGGCTAACAGGAGCGGAGGTTGTACTTCACATGGCCGGACAGATGGGCGCTTATGGGATTCCGTATGAGCAGTTTGAAGAAGTAAACTATCTTCTGACAAAACGGATCGTTGAGGCGTGCTCTGCGGCAAATGTGAAGCAGCTCATTTATATCAGCACACCCGGTGTTATCGGTTTGGGGAAAAGACTCAGTACCGAAGATGCGCCGTATGCTCCGCGCAATCCTTATGAGCAGACGAAAATGCAGGCAGAACTTGCAGTCTTACGGGGGGGGGGTAAACTATACCATTTTGCGACCGGATTTTGTATATGGTCCGGGGGATACACGACGGATCAAGATGTACAGAAATATCGCCCAACATAAATTTGTGCTGACGACTTCGGGCAGTTCCTATCTGAGCCCCACATATGTAACGGATGTCGTGCGGGGGATTATAAAGGCGATTGGAAATGAAAAAGCATATAATGAAATTTTCAATCTCTCTGCTGATACAGATCTTACGGTACAGGAATATCTCGATACGATTGCAGAGTATTTCCATACAGGGATCATCAAGATCAATATCGGATACCGTTTGTCGGTTTTCCTGGCGGGGATCATTGAAGGTTTCTGTAACCACGTCCTGAAAAAGGATGGTTTTGTTTCAAAAAGCAAAATAGATTTTCTGGCGGTAGACCACAGTACTTCAAGCAAAAAGGCCCAGGAAGTGCTGGGATTCCATGCCGATCATGATTTCGCGGCTGGATTTGAGAAAACCATGAAATGGTGCAGGGAGAAAGGGTTTATATAGAGACTGTGGCTGCCAAGAAAATGAGAGAGAGGTTAAAATGGAGCAGCCATTTGTTAGTTTCATTGTTCCGGTATATAAAGCAGAAAAATTTCTGGAACGCTGTATGCAGAGTATTGCTCGACAGAAATTCCAGGAATGGGAATTGATTTTCGTCGATGATGAATCACCTGATAAATCAGGAATGATCTGTGAGGAATGGGCCAGACAGGATGCGAGGATAAAGGTCATTCACAGGAAAAACGGCGGACAGGGTGCCGCCCGTAATACAGGCGCAAGAGCTGCCAAAGGTGAGTGGCTGATGTTTGTTGATGATGATGACTGGCTCGATGAGAATATGTACGCAGAATGTGCGCCTTACTTGGAGGATGACATCGACATACTCGCATTTGGAAGGTGTGATGTATATGAACGGGCGATCCGGCCGAGATATTTGAATGCGGGAAGAACTGTATTAAGCTTTGAAACGGCGGATGAAAAACGTGCCCTTCAAATAAATATGCTCAATTTTTTCTCCTCATATAAATATGCGCTTAACAAAGTCCTTTTTGCCGTTCCATGGGGGAAATTTATAAAGAGATCCTTTTGGCTGGCGAATGAACTCGCATTCATCGAAGGATACGGCGAGGACCGCCCATGTATGCTGAAGGCATATGGGTGTGCCGGAAAGATATTATATTTGGATAAATGCTATTACAATTATTATATACATGAATCAACCATGAGAAAATATTTGAATAAAGCATATGAAAAATATGATATGTCGTTAAAATACATTCATGAATATGTTCGAACCAATTTATCGGATTCCAGGGAATGCATTGAGGCTTTATATCATACGGATGTTGCTTATTTCAGCTATTACGTGCTCCAGGATTATTGCCACAGACTTAATCCGCAGTCATATCTTCAAAGGAAAGAAAGATTTCAACATGATAGCAAGAGGGATACGTTTGAAGATTCATTTAAAAAAGCCGATTTGAGCTGCCTGCCGTTTCGTCGGAGGCTGTTAGCTGTGCTGATCCGGAGCAAGAGCTTTCTCCTGATGGATGTGATGTGTAAAGTAAATGATATTTATAACAAAATAATGTACAACAAGTAAATATCAAAAGGTATTCATATCGTAAAAGGATATATATGAAAAAGAAGATATTGTGGATTTCGATGATGGCGCCTTATGATCATGTCGATCATGCCAGCGGAAAAACAGAGAACTATTATTTAAAAAATGAGTACTGGTCTTCTGATTTTGATGTCACACTTTTGACACTTTGTAAAGAGTACGAGGTTGTCAAACTCGATTTGGATAAATACAACATAAAGAACAAAATATATATTCGTAAATGGAAGGGAATTTATGGATTTATCCGCAGAGGAATCGCATGGGCTTCTAAGTTAAATATTTTGAATAAATATGCCGGTCTTACACCATGTGATATTTCCTATGGAATAAGAAAAATGTTAGACGAATTATATCAAGAGGGTTATAGCCCAGACTGTATTGTTTTGCAATGGACAGAAATACTCTTTATGCTGGGCGATATTAAAAAGTATTATCCAGACATTCCCATTGTGGCTGTTGAGGAAGACGTCTCTTATCTTGGGCAGTTCCGCCGCAGGGAAAGCAGTGAGGGATTACGAAAAGTATTTTATAACATGAAATATGAGAAAGTAAAAAGACTTGAATTAGAGTATCTGAATTGTGTGAATCTGGTTGTGCTAAACAATACAAAGGATTACAGGCTGATCGTAAAAGACGGCGTGAATAATGAAATCTTGGTGTGGTCTGTGTTTTATCAGTCTCTGTTGAATGTATTTCCTCAAAGAGATACGAAAGATATTGTTTATTACGGCGCGATGTCAAGAGAGGAAAACTGGAAAAGTGCCGAATGGTTTATTCTTAATGTAATGCCTTTGCTTGAAGATGAAGAAATACGTTTTGTGATTATCGGGAGCAATCCGAATCACAGATTATATCGATATTGCAGCGACAGGATCATCATAAAAGGTTATGTGGATGACATTTCTGCTGAATTGGCGAAGGGGCTGTGTTTGGTCGCACCCCTGGTCCTGGGGGCAGGTATCAAAGTAAAAATCATTGAGGCGCTAAGCTGTGGGATCCCGGTGCTGACGAATTCTATCGGCATCGAAGGAATCCCGGCTGTTAATGGGGAGTCTTACTTTCATTGTGAAAAACCAGGCGATTATGCAGATGTCATTAAAAAGATCAGTGAGGGGAAAATTGATATGCAGCGTCTATGTGAATACGCAAAGGACGTAGTCAGAAATAATTTTGATTATGAAGAGAGTGCAGAAAGGTTTGCTGAAAAAATAAAGGAAATAATAAAAAAATAAAATTTAGACTTTTATTTTGATTTTATGCAGATTTTATGAATATTTAACCGGAGGCTTCATTTATGTATTCAATTAAAAAAATGCGGATAGGATATTGCTCTGTTTGTCAAAAAAGAACTATTTTTGTTTCTTTCGATAATTGGCTAAGAGAGTCATATAGATGTGCCTTTTGCCATAGTTCACCAAGACAGCGGGCTCTTATTAAAGTGTTGAATGATAATGTGCCCGAATGGAAACAAAAAAGAATACATGAAAGCAGTCCGAGTGGAGCAGTGCATAGAATGCTAAAAAAGTATTGCGCAGACTATACATATTCCTTTTTTTATGAAGATAAGGAATTGGGGAAGACTATATCTGCCGGATGCACAAATCAAAATCTTGAGGATTTAAAATTCGAAGATAATTCTTTTGATATCTTTATCACTCAAGATGTATTTGAACATATTAATAATCCATTTGTGGCATTCAAGGAAATATATCGTGTGTTAAAACCGGGGGGGGTTCATATTTTTACGGTTCCAATTGATTCCCCGCTAAAAAGGACAGTTCCAAGAATAAGCATAGAAAATGGAATTCGCAAACCAATTCTACCGGAAGTTTATCATGGTAATCCGATTGATAAAGAAAATGGATCTTTGGTTACATATGATTGGGGAAATGATATTTGTGAGTTGACTGAAAAATGCTCAGGGATGCCAACTTCTATTATAGAATTTGATAAGTATGCTGATCGGGATGAAAATGCTTATTTAGGACTTGAAGCATATTCCCTATATGTTTTGGTGTCTAAGAAACTGTCGTAAGGATAAGTTGGAATTAAGCTTAAAACAATAGACGCATTAAGCCGTGGAGATTTTAAATTACTGAATTCAATTAGCATTGAAGGAAATCTGGCGAATGACAGGGAAATCCTATATCTATGGACAAAAGGGACTTTTTTAAATGTTTTGAAATTGAGGAGAAAATAAACAAGTTGTTTTCGGGAGATTATTATGATTCAAAAAGTATTGTATGGGAAGTGGTCTAAATTTCTTTTGTCAATTATACCAGTTTTTATCCTCCTCGGAATATGTCTCTATCATTTGCCAGATAATCAGATGGTAAAAGTTTTGGATGATGAATATGGGTACTGGGCAGCAGGAAGTTATTTTGCCGGGTGGGATTGGTCTGATGTCAGTTCTTTAGGTGTTTATTTTGGCTATGGATATGGGTTATTTGTATTAAATTTTATTTTACGATGGACATCTTCTGCCGTTGTAGCGTACAAAACAGCGCTTGTGATTAATGCATTGTTTTTGTGTTTAATTTATTTCATTGCATTGAAAATTGTAATATTGGTGACAGAATCGATAGATATGCCATATGGAATAAAAGTTTTAATTGCATATACTTCTATTGTGTATACGTCTAATATTTTTTTTACCCAATTTACATTATCTGAAATATTAATTGCATTGCTATATTGGATTTTGGTTTATGTTTTTCTCTTGATGATAAAAAAGGTGACCCTATGGAAGACAATTATCGTTTTGTTTATTCTGATAATCAGTTTGTCCGTTCATTTGAGAACAGTTGGTGTTTTGATGGTAGGTTTCTGCTCCTTATTTTTTTTGATACAAAAGGATAGAAGCGTATCAGGATGGAAGGCTTTTTTAGCAGTTATATTCTTTTCCATATGTCTTTTAACTATATTTTGGCAGATTAAAGGGACATATCAACAGCACTATTTGACGAGTGATTATGTGGCATATAATTCGGGAAATGATGTGTCCGGTCAGATTGGAAAAATTAAATTTCTGTTATCCGTTCCAGGGATTAAATCTTTTATAGGTGCATATCTTGGGAAAATATACTATGCGCTTTCCAGTACAAATCTGATTTATGGAGTTGCATTCTTTGATGTTATATGTGGAACAAAAAAAATGTGGGCGAAAAAAGAATTATCTAATCTGGATATTATACAGTTTTTTATGTTTTTGAATACAATTATTATGATGGCCGTAGCAAGCCTTTTTATGATTCACTATGAAGTTAGGTATGATGTTTTAATCTATGGAAGGTATTTTGAATATACACTTCCGCCTTTGATTTTAGTAACTCTAGTCAAGTTATATCAGGTAGATAAAGAAATAATGAAAGTGTCCCTATTGATTGGCTTAATTTATTTAATGATATCGATATCTATCGGCGCACTTCAGACATATACGTCAGGAGGCGCGAATACATGGATTAATTGCAGTGGTATCGCAAAAATATTGATGGAAGAGGATTATAGTCGTATTGGTTTCGTTCGATTGTCATTGTATATATTTAATTTATTTGTTTTTTTGATTGGGAGTGTGTTGATAAAAAAAAGTGAAAATATATTATATCCGATAGCTTTATTAATTTCTGCTTATATGTGGATAACTTCCTTTTTTTATATATATGAAAATGGATGTTTAAAATGGTCAGTAATGCATGGAAAATCGGAATTGGAATTAGCCGATTATATAAAAGAACAGGCGTTGGAAGATGAATTGCATTTTTTTTACGATGAATCAACGCGGGGAATTTTTGAATTACAGTTTTTGCTTTCAGAAAATACGTTGCATTGCGTAAATAATATTTATGATTATGGAAAATATCAATATCTGTTAACCACGAAACAATCAGAGAGAGAGGATGAGTTATCAAAGGATAATTATAAATTACTAAAGGAATCGGCTTGCCTGAAGCTTTGGGAAAAGTTGGAGGATTGAGAAAGGAGTTTCTTATGGCTATGCGGAGGAATTACAACATATTTATGTCAATTTTAGATAGCCTTGTATATATCTTTTTGAATTATTTTGTATGTAACATTCCAATGTGGAGCATAAGAAAAATATTATATCGCGTATGTGGATTAAAAATAGGAAAAAATTCGAGAATATTAATGAAGACAACTATTGTGTGTCCATGGAAAATAGAAATAGGAGAAAATACTTATGTTAATGAATACTGTTTTTTAGATGGAAGAGGGAGGATAAAGATTGGATCTAATGTCACAGTTGCAATATATTCAAAGTTAATAACAGGTTATCATGATATTCATGATTCCACATTTTCATATCAAAAGAGGCCGATTGAAATTAATGATTATTGTGTTATTTTTGCAAGTTGTATTGTTTTAGGAGGAGTAATAATGCAAAATGGTGCTTTATTTACTGCCGGGACAGTTGCAAAAGCGGGAATTTATTTTCCAAATGCAGTATATGCAGGGAATCCGGCTTTATGTATAGGTAAAAGAAAGGCAGAAAAATATGATTTAAAAAAATGGTATCTTTTTTTCAGATAAATTTAAAGAAATATAAGGAAGAAATAATTCAGATAGAAAATTTTACGAAAAATGAATAGAATATGTATATTTTGATACAGTGAAAGGCTGCTATATTATGAAGGTTTTTTTTGTTTTTATAGTAAGAATATTTATTAAATTCCTCTCTATGTTTGTAAATTTCTTTTCAGAGAATGCAACCGTGAGTATTATGAAACATATCTGTAAAGCGGTGGAAACATCATCTTCCTATGTTACGTTTTTGGTAAAATCTAAAATTTCAACAAATATACCTTTGGTAGGTGATTTAAATAAATCCTGTAATTTAGCAATAGTAATGCAGGGACCGATTTGTACACAAAATGATATGACCGTAAATTCAATTCTGTTTTATAAAAAGGTATATCCTCATGCTTTGATTATAGTTTCAACTTGGGAGGATGAACCTGCTGATCGACTTGAGAGGCTCAGTAATCTGGGAGTAAAGGTTGTAAGAAGTAAAAGACCGTTAAACAGCGGGATTCTTAACGTAAATTTTCAACTTGTGAATTCTCTGGCGGGAATAAAAGAAGCAAAAAAGTATGGCTGTACTTATGCTGTAAAAACAAGAACAGATCAACGAATCTGCAAATCGTATATTTTTGATTCAATGATTTCGGCGTTGAATGCTTTTCCAAGTAAATGTAATTGTCAAAAAGGAAGATTAATTGTATTGGGTATGCCGGCGGGCAGTATGTTTGCTCCATATAATATAAGCGATTTTATGTATTTAGGCTATACAGACGATCTGATTAAACTTTTCTCTGCGCCATTGGACAAACGAAGAGATGATGACAATGACAATGTACGGAGGCACATTTTTTCTGCTACCAGACGTCAGAATGCAGAAGAGATGTTTGCCCCGGAGATTTATATATTGAAGCATTATTGTTGTGATATTTTGAACTGTGATTGTAAAAACACGGTAGAGAATTTTTGGGAGATTGTTAAAAATAATCTGATATGTTTCGGCATGAAGGATGTCGATATAATGTGGGAAAAATATGACAGATTGTATGATTTGAATTTTTTTTATGCATCTTATTATGAAAAGACAGATTCCACGGATCGAATGGATACATTAAATTTTGATTTTTTTAATTGGTTCAATCTATATTCCGGAAATACGATTTTTGATAAAAAGTTTGAAAAATATGCAGATACTACAGCAGTCGCAAAAAAAAATAGATGATCTATCAGAGAAGTACCATAATTTATCCATGCCTTTGAAGGCAACAGTCTGGTTAACTCTTTGCCAATTCTTACAAAAGGCGATGAGTATTTTAACCACACCTTTTATAACAAGGATGTTGTCTACGGATGAATATGGAAAGATTAATACCTTTACATCTTGGGAAAACATATTCCTGATTTTAATTACATTTTCATCGGCCCATGCGGTGATGAATCTTTGTGTAAAATACGAAGATAGGAATAAAGTGCTTTCAAGTTTGATAGGATACGATTTGTTTTTGGCTTTTATATGGGGAGGAATCCTATTCTTTTCATTTGAGACTATCAGGAAATTTACCGGAATGTCAGGTTTTCTTATCGTGTGTTTATATTTATTTTGTGTGTTTCAAAGCATAATTTATTGTTGGATCTATTTTAGGCAGTATGAGTACGATTATAAAATCATAGTACTTCAATCATTGATATATAATTTTGGAGTACTCTTTGGCGGGTTATTTATGATTGCTTTTGTTTCAAAAACGGCAGAAGCGTACATATTTTCTCGGGCTATATCTGCGGTTGTGATAGGCATGGTTATTACAATCAGTGTCCTTAACAAAAATAGAACTTTTTATGACAGTAGTGTTTGGAAATTCTCTTTTGGATTTTGTGTACCTCTTTTACCGCATTATCTTTCGGAAATAGTATTGCTGAGCTCCGATCGAATTATGATAGATAGGATGTGTGGTTCTTCCGATGTCGCGATTTACAGCATGGCGTATTCGGTCGGACTTTTAATAACAATGATTACCAACGCCGTGAACTCAGCTTTTGCACCATATCAATATCAAATGATAAAGGACAAAAAATTTACAATCCTTGCGAAAAATTCTAATTACGTGATTGGGTTTATTGCGGTTGCACTTTGCGGAATCATGTTGTTCGGACAGGAGGTTGTGTTTATATTTGGGGGAATAAAATATGCTGAAAGTGTTTCGCTCATTATTCCCATTAGTCTTGGTGTTTTCTTTAATTATGTTTTTCAGTTGTTTGCACGAGTGCAGGAGTATTTTGAACAGAAATATACTATTACCATTGCATCGGTCTGCTGTGCGTTTTTAAATATCGGTCTTAATTATATTTTTATCAGTCTTTGCGGGTATAAGGCGGCGGCATATACTACTTTTATTTGTTATTTGGTCTTTTGTTTTTTGCATTATGTGTTTTATAGAAAGGTGTGTAAAAAATATATCGGACAGGAAATATATGATAGATCGAAACTTTTATGGATTTCTTTTGCCCTTATTGCGGTAACAATGGTGATACGTCTGATAAGTGATATTTATATTTTGAAATATCTTATGATGATGTTTATATTAATTCTGATTTTATGGAAGAAAAAAAGGATTCTTGAATTTATAAAAATGATGAAAGAAAAGGAGTAAACAGATGCGTATATTGGCTCATCGGGGATATTGGGATGAAAAGGTTTCATGGAATTCGCCTGAGGCGCTTAAAAATGCCCTTAAGTATGGGTTCGGCTTTGAGTCGGATATTCGTGATTATAAAGGACATTTGGTTATTTCACATGATATTGCAGTTGAATCATGCCAGGATGCCGAGGAAGTTTTTGAATGGCTTTCTGAATATGGAGACCGATATTGTTTCGCAATTAATATAAAAGCAGATGGATTAAAAAATCTTATATTGGATTATTTGAAAAAATATAATGTGAAGAATTATTTTTTGTTCGATATGTCTGTTCCGCAGATGATCGAGTACGAGCAGTTGGGCATGAGATTTTTCACTCGCCGAAGTGAATATGAGACTACTCCTGTGATGTATAGACAGGCGGCGGGACTATGGGTCGATGGATTTGATGGAATCGATTGGATTACGGCAGAACTGTTACGGGAATACATCTCGGCAGATAAAGAAGTGTGTCTTGTTTCTCCGGAACTGCATGGGAAATCCGATTATGATTTGTTTTGGGATCGTCTCAGAAGTTGGAATATAGATTTTTCAAAAATACTATTGTGTACAGATTATCCTGAGGAAGCACGGAGTTTCTTTAAGGATGTAATATGAAATGGGGCAGGATTATGGTTAAAGCGATACTTTTCGATATGGATGGAGTGCTGATTGATGCCAAAGACTGGCATTATGAAGCGTTGCATAAGGCACTTGAGCTCTTTGGGATAGAAATGAGCAGATATGATCACTTACATACTTTTGATGGATTGCCTACAAAAGTTAAGTTGAAAATGCTCAGTGAACAGTATTATCTGCCAGAGCAGCTTCATAGTTTTGTAAATCAGATAAAACAGCTTTATACAGTGCAGATGATCCATGAAAGATGTCATCCGATGTTTCACCATGAATATGCGCTGTCAAAACTTCATAATGAGGGTTATAAAATAGCGGTATGCTCAAATTCAATACGATCAACCATCGAATTGATGATGGAAAAGTCAATGCTAATTGGTTATATTGATTTAATTGTGTCAAACGAGGATGTCAAAAACGCGAAGCCTGACCCGGAAATGTATCAGACTACTATTGCTAAATTTGGTCTTGAGCCTGAAGAATGTATAGTTGTAGAGGACAATCCAAACGGCATAGCGGCGGGAAAGGCGAGTGGTGCTTCAGTGTTGGAAGTGGCTACAGTATATGACGTGAATTATGCCAATATACGAGGACTGATAGACCAGGTCAATGGAGGCGGAAATGGTTAATATATTGATTCCCTCTATGGGAAAATCCATTTTTTTTGAAGACAGTTTTTTCCCGAAGCCACTTATAGAGATAGAGGGGAAAACAATGCTCGAAATGGTTATGGAAAACTATGCTTGC
The DNA here is from genome assembly GCA_947627215.1 of uncultured Eisenbergiella sp. GTDB lineage: Bacteria > Bacillota > Clostridia > Lachnospirales > Lachnospiraceae > Gallintestinimicrobium. The sequence goes on along the minus strand of CANQVD010000027.1, from coordinate 21,543 downwards.
ATTGATCCGAAAAGATATATTTTCGTTTTTGATGACAGAGATTGTAACGAATTTCATCTTGATAAGTCTGCTAAAATTCTATCTCCACTTAGTGCGATAATACGTCTCAAAAATCAAACTAAAGGTGCACTGTGTACCTGCCTTATGGCGGTTGATTATATAAATAATAATACTCCGCTTATAATTGCAAACAGTGATCAGATAATCGATATAGATTACAAGCATGTAATAAAGCATTTTGAAGATGAGAAAGCTGATGCGGGAATTATAACTTTTCCGAGCATTCATCCGCGTTGGAGCTATGCGAGAAAACAGGGAAAAGAGGTTATAGAAGTTGCAGAAAAAAGGCCTCTTTCAAAAGATGCAATTGCAGGTTTTTATTACTACAAAAAAGGATCGGATTTTATTGAAAGTGCGAAGAAAGCGATCATAAAGGATAACAGCCTAAATGGAAAATTTTATATCTCAGCTTCTATTAACGAGATGATTCTTATGTGCAGAAAAATTTCATATTATGAAATTCCAAAAGAAAAATACCATTCGTTCTATTCTCCTGAAAAGGTGAAGGAGTATGAGGGAGGAAGATATTTATGAGAACGGCAAAACTGCATGATATGACAAAAGGGTGGTTTATAGGTAATTTTGAACCTACACTCTATAGGACAAATAATGTCGAAGTTGCAGTAAAATCTTACAGTGCTGGGACATACGAAAGGAGACATTATCACAAAATCGCGACCGAGATAACGGTTGTGACAAAAGGAAAAATTTGCATGAACAGCAAAGAATATGTTGCTGGAGATATCATAATAATGGAGCCAGGTGAAATAACGGATTTTCTCGCTATGACAGATGCGGAGAATGTTGTTGTGAAACTGCCGGGTGCAAATAACGACAAATATGAGGTATAAAGGAGATTAAAAAGATGCTTAATATAGTTATCCCGATGGCAGGAAAAGGAAGCAGATTTGCTAGAGCAGGTTATGAGCTCCCTAAGCCGCTTATTGATGTAAAAGGAGTACCCATGATAGAGTGTGTAGCCCGAAATTTGATGCCACAGTGTGAGCATAGATTTATTTTCATATGTCAGCAGGAACACCTAGATAAGTATGACCTTGCTAGAAAGTTGGATTCAATTGCCGCAGGATGCATTGTTGTTACAGTTGATCATATAACTGAAGGGGCCGCTTGTACGGTGTTATTAGTAGAAAAATACATTAATAATGAAAATCCCCTTATGATTGCTAACAGTGATCAATTTGTTGATATATGCATAGATGATTATCTTGCTGTGTTAAAGCAGAATGACGGACTTATTATGACGATGCCTGCGGATAATCCCAAATGGAGTTTTATACGATATGATGATAATGGATATGTCACATTAGTCAGGGAGAAGGAAGTGATTTCCAACGAAGCGACAGTTGGAATTTATAACTATAGCAAAGGTTCGGATTTTGTAAAGTATGCAAAACAAATGATCAAAAAAAATATACGAGTCAATAATGAGTTTTATGTGGCTCCTGTGTACAATGAGATGATAGAGGCTGGGAAGAAAATTGTATTTAAAAATATTGGGGATCGGATGCATGGACTTGGGACACCTGAAGACCTTGAAAGATTTCTGCATTTGTAATTTTATATAGTAGCTTTAGGTTACATGCAAGGCTTCCTAATATATCGAGCACCTTGACAATTTCATACTTTATATCAGAATTGACATCGCAGATGTACATAGTGCCCGAATTCCTGATGCAGTATATGTGCAGGCTTCCCAAAATTCCGGCGTCTCTGTTGCAATCCGAAATGTACCATGCTATCCTGTAACTGAGCATAAATTTCCGAAAATCTAAGGAATCCGAACCCTTTTCTCACGTCTGGCTGTTTTCAGAACTCTATGCTTAAGATCCGCGAAAGTTTGATGTTGCTGGAGCCGCTGGGACAGGGGAGCACTGGTCTGCAGCTCCATGTATGCTGAGCAGGCAGAAAGGAGCCGCCCATGCAGGATGAGAGAGATAGGTCTGCTGTTTCGGATGCAGACGCCGCTGCTGCGGCATTGAACCGGGAGACGTCTTGGGATGCTGCGCATGGCCTTGCCGGAGCAGCGACAAAACCGGTCCGCAACCATAAGGACACGGTATTTCGGATGCTCTTCCGGAAAAAGAAAAATCTCCTGGAACTGTACAATGCGCTGAACGGAACGGCGTATACGGATGAGACGGCGCTGGAGGTTTACACGTTGGAAAATTCCATCTACATGAACGTGAAAAACGACGTGTCGCTTCTGTTCGACGGCGAACTGTGCCTGTTCGAGCATCAGGCCTCTGTCAATCCGAACCTTCCGCTGCGGGATCTGAGCTATGTGACCCGCCAGTTGGAGCGGTATACAGAAGGGAAGTCCCTGTATGGCCGCAGGCTGGTGAGAATTCCGGAGCCCCGTTTCGTGGTTTTTTACAACGGCATGGAAGAACAGCCGGAGCAGAGCATATTGAGATTGTCGGATTCTTTTCTGAAGCGGACACAGCATCCCGAACTGGAACTGAAGGTCCGGATCCTGAACATTAACTATGGAAAGAACCGGGAGCTGATGGAAAAGTGCAAAACCCTGGAGGGCTACAGCATCCTGGTGGCGCGGATCAGAGCGCATGCGAAAGAACTGCCTTTAGAGGAAGCGGTGGACAGAGCGGTGACGGAATGCATCCGGGAGGATATCCTGGCGGATTTTTTGAGCAGACAGAGAGCGGAGGTAAAGGCGATGTCGATATTCGAGTATGATGAGGAGAAGGAACGGAAACTGCTGCAGGAATCCTATTTGGAAGAGGGTATTGAGATCGGGATGGAACAGGGAATGAAGAAAGGGATTCTGTTGACCCTGACCGCCTTGGTACGCAAGCAGATGCTCTCCATCCGGGACGCGGCCGGACAGGCGGGGCTGAGCGAGGATGAATTTTCCCGGCAGATGCTTCGGTACGGGGCAAAAAACAGATCCTGATAATCCGTTCGTACGATATTCATCAATAAAAAAAGAATGAACAAATCCTGGTATAAAGTATGAGATTGCTTAGTACCAGGATTTTTTGTGCGCAGAAAAGCAGGCGGGAGAGTATATATATGTTATTTAACTCACTAAGTTTTTTAATCTTTTTCCCAGTTGTTACCCTTGTTTATTTCTTACTCCCATCAGTTCGGTTAAGAAATATCTGGCTCCTTATCAGCAGTTATTTCTTTTACATGAATTGGAATGCCTCATATGGAATGCTTTTATTGGCAAGCACCTGCATAACCTACTTTTTGGCATTGGATATGGAAAACATGGAGCGGAGCTATGAGGATGAGGCAGATTCTGGGAAATATAAAAGAAATATTTTGATCATCGGCCTGGTTCTCAACCTGGGGATTCTGTTCTATTTCAAATATGCGGATTTCGCCGTGCGGAATTTCAGTCTCCTGGGACAGGCTTTCGGTGGCAGACAGATGGATATCTCGCTGAATCTGATCCTGCCGGTGGGGATTTCCTTTTATATCTTTCAGGCGTTGGGATACCTGATCGATGTATATCGGGGGGATACGAAGGCTGAACACGATTTCATTACATATGCGCTTTTTGTGTCTTTTTTCCCGCAGCTCGTGGCAGGTCCCATTGAGCGCTCCGGAAATCTGCTGGGACAGTTTAAAGATAAGCATGCCTTTTCTTATGACCGTTTCCGCGAGGGCTTCCTTTTGGTCCTGTGGGGGTACATCCTGAAGATGGTGCTCGCGGACAGAATTGCGATCATTGTGGATACGGTATACGGTGACCTGACCGCTTATACCGGCTGGTATGTGGTAGTGGCGAGCGTTTTGTTTGCGTTTCAGATTTATTTTGATTTCGCAGGATATTCCAATATCGCGCGCGGCGTGTCCTATATCCTTGGGTTTTCTCTGATGGACAATTTTGAGTCTCCTTATCTATCCGCTTCGGTGGGAGAGTTTTGGAGGCGGTGGCATCGTTCCCTTAGTTATTGGTTTCGGGATTATGTTTATATTCCGCTGGGAGGGAATCGGAAAGGAGAACGGAAGAAGAACAGGAATCTCATGATCGTGTTTTTGTTGAGCGGACTCTGGCATGGAGCGAATTGGACTTATGTGGTTTGGGGGGGGGTAAATGGAGTCATTCAGATTGCGGGAAGTTATCTGAGGCCTGTCCGGGAGAGACTTGATCAAAAATTGGGATTGATAAAAAACTCCTTTAGTCATAGGTTGGCCGAAATCATCGTCACCTTCGCGTTAGTCGATCTGGCTTGGGTGTTTTTCCGCGCACCATCCCTGAAGGCGGCATGGATGGCGCTGGAAAGTATGTTCACCGCGAAAAATTTATGGATATTTTTTGATGGGTCTCTGTTTAAACTCGGGTTGTCTCAGAAGGAATATGATCTGATGCTGGCGGGGCTGCTGGTCACTTGTCTGGCGGATTGGGCGAAGTATAAAGGAATTGTGATAAGGCAGTGGATCCTCCGGCAGGAGTGGTGGTTTCGATTTGCTGCCGCGATGGCGGGAGTCCTGGCTGTTCTCATTTTCGGGAAATATGGTTCCGGTTATGATGCCCAGACGTTTATTTATTTCCAGTTTTAGAGGTGACCGGCTATGAAAAGAAATTCACATTTTCTGAGCGTGGCTTTGTTTGTTGTTGTGTTCGCTGTGATTATACAAGGGCTGACAAAGCTTTTTGAGGACAAACAGAGTGTTGTGAAATACGCGGATTTGAAGGAGGATGAACACTATGATGTTCTTTTCTTCGGGACATCGCATATGATAAATGCTGTGTATCCGATGGAACTCTGGAAGGATTATGGAATCGTATCCTATAATTGTGCAGGGCATGGCAACCGGTTCCCTACGACATATTGGATGATGGAGAATGTATTGGATCACTGCACGACGGATCTTGTTGTGATCGATGTTCTCGGATTGGGTTTAAATGAGAAGATAAGGCCGGATCAGCCTGGAATTGACCAACAGCACATTTCTTTCGACTGGCTCCCGCTTTCGGTGAATAAGATCAAAATGGCCTGTTATCTTTTCGATGACTGGACGACCCGGATGGAGTTTATTTTCCCGATATCAAAGTATCACGAGCGTTGGCAGTCGCTGGGGGAGAAAGATTTTTCGCCAAAGATCGACCCTGGAAAAGGAGCGGAATATCGGGTCAGTCGGGTAGTGCCGGATGATTTTTCACTCATAGACAGGGTGGATATGTACCGGGAGGAAACGCTGGCAAAAGAATACTTAAGAAAGATGATTGAATCCTGCCAGGGAAGAGGAATCGAGGTTCTGTTGGTAAATATTCCTTTCCCGGCCTCCTTGGACGAGCAGAAATGGGGAAACAGCGCTCAGATGATCGCGGAGGAATATGGGATCGATTATCTGAATCTATTTTATGAGGATACAGGAATTGATTTCATGACAGACTGCTTTGACGCGAATTCCCATTTGAATCCCTCCGGAGCGAGAAAAGTGACAAAATTTCTCGGGCAATATCTTCAGGAAAACTGTGCTGTTCCGGATGAACGGGATAACGGCCGGTATGCGCACTGGAATATGGATTATGAGGAATACGCCGCTTATAAATGGGATTGTCTTCGTGCGATGAAGGAGCAGGTACAGAAAATGATGCTGCTTTCGGACGAAGGGCTTGATGTACTCCTTTTTGTCAATGGATCGTCGGACTATCTGCATTGGGGAACGCCGCCCTATATGATTCACAATATCGCGGGAAGTAAGCGATATTCAGAAGCACAGAATATGAACGCTTCCTATTTCATGATAGCCGATCGGGAAAAAGGGTGTACGGAGTATTTGGGAGATGCTGCCGGAAAAGAGTGGGAGACGTCCTTCGGAAGGATACGATATGGCTATAGTTCGAAGACGGGTGAAGGATATTTGTATGTCGGTGAAAATGAAACGAATTATCTTCTTGACGAGAACGGAGATGTCCCCAACCTGGTGACGGCAGCGTTTGACAGGCGAACGGGAGAACTCGTAGATTTGTTTACATTTACTTATCAGTAAACAGTGCTTTCTCCTTTGCGGAATTTTCCAGCGGCTGCTGTGAATTTTTCCCGCAGTTGCTGAAGGTTTCTTCCGCGGAGAGGGCTTCCTAATATTCGAGCACCTTGACAATTTCATACTTTATATCAGAATTGACATCACAACTGTGTATGTTGACCGAATTCCGAACGATTTGTGTATGCAGAAGTGCCAAATTTTTGTCGCCGCTGTTGCAATCCGCAGTGCTCCGTGCTATTCTGTAATTAAGCATAAATTTCCGAAAATCTGAAGAATCCGAATCAAGTGTCTTTTCTTTCATCTGGCTGTTTTCTGATCTCTATGCTTGCAATCCGTTTACAATTTGATGATGCGAAAGCCGCTGAGACAGGAAGGAAAGGCTGGGCGGCGGCTTCGTATTTGTTGAACAGGCAGAAAGGAGCCGCCATGCAGGATGAGAGAAATGGGGCTGCCATTTCGGGCGCGGGTGCCGCAGTTGCGGGCTCGAACCGGGATGCTCCCATGACTGCGGATCATGACATTGCTGTAACCGCAGCAAAACCGGTCCGCAACCATAAGGACACAGTATTTCGAATGCTCTTTCGGGAGAAGAAGAACCTTCTGGAACTGTACAATGCGCTGAATGGGACAGCACATACGGATGAGACGGCGCTGGAGGTCTACACGCTGGAGAATTCCATCTACATGAACGTGAAGAACGATGTGTCGCTTCTGTTCGATGGAGAACTTTGCCTGTTCGAGCATCAGGCGTCCGTCAATCCGAATCTGCCGCTGCGGGATCTGAGCTATGTGACCCGCCAGTTGGAGCGGTATACAGAAGGGAAGTCCCTGTATGGCCGCAGGCTGGTGAGAATTCCGGAGCCCCGTTTCGTGGTTTTTTACAACGGCATGGAAGAACAGCCGGAGCAGAGCATATTGAGATTGTCGGATTCTTTTCTGAAGCGGACACAGCATCCCGAACTGGAACTGAAGGTCCGGATCCTGAACATTAACTATGGAAAGAACCGGGAGCTGATGGAAAAGTGCAAAACCCTGGAGGGCTACAGCATCCTGGTGGCGCGGATCAGAGCGCATGCGAAAGAACTGCCTTTAGAGGAAGCGGTGGACAGGGCGGTGACGGAGTGTATCCGGGAGAATATTCTGGCGGATTTTCTGACCAGACAGAGAGCGGAGGTAAAGGCGATGTCGATATTCGAATATGATGAAGCGAAAGAACGGAAGCTGCTGCAGGAAACCTATCTGGAGGAAGGCATTGAGATCGGAATGGAAAGAGGCATAAAGCAGGGGATGGAGCAAGGCATAAAAAGAGGAATTTTAACCACCCTGATCGACCTGGTACACGAGAAGATGATTTCCGTTCGGGATGCGGCCAGACAGGCAGGATTGAGTGAGGACGAATTCTCCAAACAGATGCTTCGGTATGGGGCAAAAAACAGATAATATAGGCGGATTTTCCCGTTATTTATAAGCCTGTCACGGTTTCTGTGAACTGCATAAAAATCGAAGGAACTACCTATGGAGGAAGCAGTGGACAGGGCGGTGACGGAATGCGTCCGGGAGAATATTCTGGCGGATTTTCTGATCAGACAGAGAGCGGAGGTAAGGGCGATGTCGATATTCGAATATGATGAAGCGAAAGAACGGAAGCTGCTGCAGGAATCCTATCTGGAGGAAGGTATTGAAATCGGGATGGAAAGAGGCATAAAGCAGGGGATCGTGCAGGGAATAGAGCAAGGGATAGAGCAAGGTATAAAAAGGGGAATTTTAACCACCCTGATCGACCTGGTACACGAGAAGGTGATTTCCGTCCGAGATGCAGCCAGACAGGCAGGATTGAGTGAGGACGAATTCTCCAAACAGATGCTCCGGTATGGCGCAAAAAACGGATAACATAGGCGGATTTCCCCGTTATTTATAAGCCCGTCACGGTTTCTATGAACTGCATAAGAATCGAAGGAACTACCTATGGAGGAAGCAGTGGACAGGACGGTGACGGAATGCATCCGGGAGAATATTCTGGCGGATTTTCTGACCAGACAGAGAGCGGAGGTAAAGGCGATGTCGATATTCGAATATGATGAAGCGAAAGAACGGAAACTGCTGCAGGAATCCTATCTGGAAGAAGGCATTGAGATCGGGATGGAAAGAGGCATAAAGCAGGGGATGGAGCGGGGGATAGCGCAAGGAATGGAGCGGGGGATAGCGAGAGGAATAGAACAGGGGATGGAGCAAGGCATAAAAAGAGGAATTTTAACCACCCTGATCGATCTGGTACACGAGAAGGTAATTTCCGTCCGAGATGCGGCCAGACAGGCAGGATTGAGCGAGGACGAATTCTCCAAACAGATGCTCCGGTATGGAGCGAAAAACAGATAACATAGGCGGATTTGCCCATCATTTTATGAATCCGTCGCGGTGTTTCTGTGAACTGCATCAGAAGCGGCAATAGATACGAACACAAGTGAACTGATGGAAAAGTGCAAAACTCTGGAGGGCTACAGCATCCTGGTGGCGCGGATCAGAGCGCATGCGAAAGAACTGCCTTTAGAGGAAGCGGTGGACAGGGCGGTGACGGAGTGTATCCGGGAGAATATTCTGGCGGATTTTCTGACCAGACAGAGAGCGGAGGTAAAGGCGATGTCGATATTCGAATATGATGAAGCGAAAGAACGGAAACTGCTGCAGGAATCCTATCTGGAGGAAGGCATTGAGATCGGGATGGAAAGGGGCATAAAGCAGGGGATCGTGCAGGGAATAGAGCAAGGGATAGAGCAAGGGATAGAGCAAGGAATAGAGCAAGGTATAAAAAGAGGAATTTTAACCACCCTGATCGACCTGGTACACGAGAAGGTGATTTCCGTCCGGGATGCAGCTAGACAGGCAGGATTGAGTGAGGACGAATTCTCCAAACAGATGCTTCGGTATGGCGCAAAAAGCGGATAACATAGGCGGATTTCCCCGTTATTTATGAGCCCGCCACGGTTTCTATGAACTGCATAAGAATCGAGGAAACTGCCTTTAGGGGAAGCGGTGGACAGGGCAGTGACGGAGTGCATTCGGGAGAACATTCTGGCGGATTTTTTGAGCAGACAGAGAGCGGAGGTAAAGGCGATGTCGATATTCGAATATGATGAAGCGAAAGAACGAAAGCTGCTGCAGGAATCCTATCTGGAGGAAGGCATTGAGATCGGGATGGAAAGAGGTGTGCAGCAAGGGATGGAAAAAGGCATTTTGACGACTCTAACTGACATGGTGCGCAAGCGGATGATTTCCCTTCGGGATGCGGCCAGACAGGCAGGATTGAGCGAGGACGAATTCTCCAAACAGATGCTCCGGTATGGCGCAAAAAACGGGTCATGAGAAATAACAATTAGAATACAGAAGATCGATCGGCAGAAAATGAAGAAAAATTCTGGTATAGAGTATGTGATTGCCCTATATCAGGATTTTTATTTTTCTAAAACGGTCAGGAGAGTTACACGGATGATAATTACGCAAACGCCCTTTCGCATGTCCTTCTTCGGCGGAGGAACAGATATGGAAGATTATTTCAGAAAAAACGGCGGGGCTGTCCTTTCCACTACCATTGATAAATACTGTTACGTTACGGCCCGGCATCTGCCCCGCTTTTTTGACTACAGCACGGAACTGGTCTATTCCCGGATGGAGCGGGTGACGGACCTGGGACGGATCGAGCATCCGCTGATCCGCAATGCCATGCGGATGCTGGACATGCGGGAAATAAGGCTCACCTATGAGGCTGATCTTCCGGCACGCTCCGGCCTTGGGACAAGCAGTTCCTTCGCCGTAGGGATGCTGAGCGCTTTTTATGCCATGAAGGGAAAATACGTGGATAAGAAACGGCTGGCGGACGAGGCGATCTATCTGGAACGTGTGCTTTGCGGAGAGGCCGGCGGCTGGCAGGATCAGATCGCGGCTTCTTACGGAGGTCTGAATCGGATTGATTTTGGCCCGGATGGGTATGAAGTGCATCCCGTCGTCATGGATCCGGAGCGTAAAAGAAAACTGAATCAGAACATTCTTATGTTTTTTACCGGTTTTACAAGGTTCTCAGCGGAGGTTCAGAAGGCCAATCATGCGGTACGGGATGCGGAAAGGAAAGCCAGGCTGGAGCAGATGTACGTTCTGGTGGAGAAAGCACAGGATATTCTGACGGATCGGCATGCGGATCTGGATGAGTTCGGAAGAATGCTGGATGCCTCCTGGCAGCTCAAACGGCGGACCGGAGGGTGGGTCACGACGGAGGTGATTGATACGCTGTATCAAAGAGGGCTGGAAGCCGGTGCTCTGGGCGGAAAGCTTCTGGGTGCGGGCGGAGGCGGATTCCTGATCTTTTATGTGCCGCAGGAAGCGCAGGAGGCGGTAAAAGATGCCATGCGGGATCTGCTTTATATTCCGTTTGCGTTTGAGAATGGGGGAACCCGGATCCTCTATTATATGGAGGAGGAATTTCGACCGGATGCGCAGCGAAAGGCGCATCACGGCGAGGGGGAGGCTGCGGGATGCTGACCGTGATCATGGCGGGAGGAAAGGGTGCCCGTATCGCGTCTGTGGCCCATGACATTCCGAAACCCATGCTTCCGGTCTGCGGGAAGCCGGTGCTGGAACGGGAGCTGGAATGTCTTCGAAAACAGGGGTTTTCCGATATTATTCTGACCGTCAGCCACAGAGGAGAGGTGATCATGGATCACTTTGGGGACGGCCGTCGGTTTGGGGTACATATTTCATACTATTTTGAAAAGGAACCGCTGGGAAATGCGGGGGCGTTGTTCCGGCTGAGAAAAGAGATCGCGGAAAGCGGGGACGATTCGTTCCTGCTTCTGAACGCGGATGCTGTTTTTGATGTGGATTTTGGCAGGATGATCAAGGCACACCGGGAAAAGAACGCGGATGTAACGCTGTTTACGCATCCGAATTCTCATCCGTATGACAGCGGACTCATCATCGCGTCGGGAAGCGGGGAAGTCGTGCGCTGGCTGACGAAGGAGGACGTCAGGCCGGAATGGTATCAGAATCGGGTGAATGCGGGGCTCCATGTTGTAAAGGCTTCTGTCCTTGAGAAATATTTGGATTCTCTGTCCGTTGAGGAAAGAATCACTGTGACGGACGGCGGTATTGGTCAGGATCGGGAGACGGCGGCGCCGAGAGGAAAGATGGACCTGGATCGGGATCTGTTGCGGCCATTGGCAGGGACCGGGAGGATGTATGTATACGACAGTCCGGAGTATGTCAGGGATATGGGAACGCCGGAGCGGTATTACGGTGTCTGCCGGGACTATGAGGCCGGTATCGTACAGAGCAGGAATCTTTCCGGAAAACAGAGAGCGATCTTTTTGGACCGTGACGGCACGATAAACAGGTACAAAGGTTTTTTGCGGGATATTGATGATTTTGAACTGCTGCCCGGTGCGGCTGAAGCGGTCCGGAAGATCAATGCGTCAGGATATCTCGCCGTTGTGGTGACGAACCAGCCGGTGGTGGCCCGCGGGGAAGTGTCCTTTGAAGGGCTTCAGGAGATTCATGATAAGATGGAAACGCTTCTGGGGGAACAGGGGGCATATCTGGACAGGATTTATTTCTGCCCGCATCATCCCCATAGGGGATATGCCGGAGAGATCCCGGAACTGAAGGTGGAGTGTGCGTGCAGGAAACCGAAGCCGGGTATGCTGCTGCGCGCGGCAAAAGAATACAATATAGACCTGTCTGAGTCCTGGATGATCGGCGATGGGGAAAATGATGTCCTGGCGGGGCGAAACGCGGGCTGCCGGACAGGACTGATCACAGAAGCGGCGGTCGGCCCGGCGGCAGGGGCTGATCTGGTCGGGAACTCGCTGGCGGAACTCGTGGACAGGATCATGGGAAACCGGACGGATGGCAGGACGGAGGAAGACATTGGAAGATAAGCTGAAAAAACATATCGATGTATTGATCGGGCGCTATCCTGTGCTGGACATATGCAGGAGGGAAATTGAGGAGGCATATTCCCTTCTGGAGGAGTCGTACGAGAATGGCGGGAAGCTGCTGCTTGCCGGCAACGGGGGATCGGCCGCGGACTGTGAGCATATGGCTGGGGAACTGATGAAACGGTTTCGGATGCCGAGAGCGGTCACGCCCGAGTTTGCCCGAAAGCTGGCGGAGATCGATCCGGCCAGGGGGGCGTCTCTGGCCGGAAGTCTGGAGAGAGGCCTGATGGCGATTCCGCTTGTGGCGCACGAAGCGCTGACGACGGCATATATCAATGATGTTGACGGACAGGGCGTATTCGCGCAGCAACTGCTGGGATATGGGAAGCCCGGTGACGTTTTCCTGGGCATCTCCACATCCGGCAACAGCCAAAACGTGATGAGCGCGACGGTGGTCGCCAGGGCGATGGGGATCCGGGTGATCGGGCTGACCGGAGAAAACGGAGGGGAACTGGCAGTCGTTGCCGATGTTGCGATCCGTGTTCCGGAAACGGAGACTTATATGATCCAGGAACTGCATCTGCCGGTTTATCACTGTCTGTGTCTGATGCTGGAGGAGCATTTTTTCGGACCGGGGGAAAGCGCGGAACCTTTTTCATGATCTGTGCGGCTGTGGACCGTATTGGAGTTTGGAAAGTTCATAACGGTTTCTGATGATTGGAGCATGCAAAAATAGACTGTAAACATTGCTGTTTAAAATACGGGGTTAAGGATGGAGAAGCTCAGACTGCTGTCAGATAAATTGTGCAAGATCTGTTTTCCGACGATAGGGGAAGGCGGTTCGGTGATGCTGGATTTTTATATCCGTATCATGCTGGGACTGTTTCCTCTTTTTCTGATGGAAGGACAGGAAATCGGGGGCGGGTTGTTCAGTGCGAAGGAGGCCCTCTGCCTGATCCTCACGGGAGTGACATCGGGGATCTATATTTATGCCTTATCCACAGGCAGGGCTTTTTACCGGCAGCGGATACGGTGCGGTGAACTTCTCCTGCTGTTTGCGGCAGGACTTTTGATCCTTCGGGATCTGCTTCGGGTATTTCGGGGGGAAGTGGGAGAGGATAAGGAAATTTTTCTCGTCTGCCTGATCCTCATTTATTTTCTTCTGCGCGCATATTCCCGGGGACATGAGTATTATTTGCGGGTGCTTCTGGCGGCTTCTCTGGTTCTGGATGCCGGTTTCCTGCAGTACGGTTTTTCACAGACCGTGAGCGTGATGGGGGTCGAATCGCTGATCGGTCGGTCCGGTACGGCTGTTCCGTGGCTGCTTCTGCCGTCATGTGTCGGAGCAATCCTGTACAGTCTGGAAAAACGGGAGCGCTGGCAGAATTTTTACCTTTTTGCCTTTGCTGCCGGGAGCCTGGTCTCTCTGCTCTACGGGAATGTGGTTTGCGCGTGTGTGACGGGGATTTTTCTGCTCTGTATCCCGCTGGCATTTCAGCCTACGGCGGCGCTGGTGAGAAAAAATCTGATCCTCTGTTTTGCATTCCTTTTTACGGTGAGTAATGTACCGTTGCTTCAGTATGTGGATGCTTTTCATCTGGAACGGCAGTATTCTCTGGAATACAGCGTTTATTTGGATCTGTTTCTTTCGGCGGCGGGAGCGGTGATCCTGCAGTATTGGGAAAGGATACCGAAGGACCGGGATCCGGAAACAGTCGTGCTTGTGCGCTTTCGCCGCTGGTATGAAAGCACGCTGGCAATAGCGCTGGCGGTTCTGGGCGGGATCATGATCTCTGGGAACAGGCTGGACGGTATAACGGACCGGCTTGGTGTACCGGTCCTCAAGAGCTTTGCGGCAGCATGGAGGCAGGCTCTTGGCGGAAGCAGAAGCTTTTTCGAAGAACTGCTGGACTCCTACGGTGTGGCGGGCTGTGTGTTCTGGCTTCTGATCATGGTCTTTTTCCTGCAGCAGATCAGGAAACGCTGGAAGGAAGCCTCCGCCATGGTCAGAGGTTATCTCCTGCTGTCCGCGCTGTTCCTGCTGCAGACGCTTTTCTGGAAATTGTCGTCTTACAGCGCTCCGGTGTATGTCATTTTGCTGGCATTGGCATTTTCCGAAGAAAAGAGGGGGCCGGACGGAAGGGAAAACGCGCACGCATCTTCCCGGCCGTCAACGCCTCTTCTTATACCAATGCTCCGCCCCCTGCACGATCTGGTACAGTCCCATGGCGATGGCGCACAGGATCAAAATGGAGGTGATCAGGACGGTCAATTGAAAAACCTGGCTGCTGTAAATGATGAGGTAACCCAGTCCCCGCCTGGCCGCCAGGAATTCGCCGATGATGACGCCTACCAGCGCCAGCCCGATGTTCACCTTCATGCTGCTCAAGATGACGGGAACGGAGGCGGGCAGCACTGCCTTGAAAAAAATATCCCGCCTGTTTCCGCCGAGCGTCCGGATCAGCATCTGTTTTTCCGGATCCGCCTGCAGGAATCCGGTGTAAAGGCTGATGACGGCGCCGAAGACGGCCACGGAGATGCCGGCCGTTATGATGGTATTGATGCCCGTACCCAGCCACACGATCAAAAGCGGGGCCAGCGCGGATTTGGGCAGGCTGTTCAGCACGACCAGATAGGGCTCCAGGATCTCGGACAGCTTCCGCGAGTGCCACAGCAGCGTGGCGGCCAGAAGGCTTAAGCCGGTTACCAGGAGAAAGCTGACTACGGTCTCCAGCAGGGTGATCCCGATATGCGAAAACAGGGATCTGTCCTGCACCATTTCCAGGAAGCAGGCGGCGACCCGGGAGGGGCTGGAGAAGAAAAAGCTGTCAATGAGGTTTTGGTCCGCACAATATTCCCAGAGAAGCAGAAAGAGGAGTAGCAGCGCGGCCCGCATATGGCGGACGAAGCGGTGATGTCTCTTATGCGCGCGGATAAAGTCCCGCTGGGCCTGGGAACAGGTTTCAGCCGTTGTTTTTTTCATCGGAAAGTTCCTCCCAGATCTGATTGAAATAATCGGTATATTCCGGCGCCTTCCGCGCGGAGAGCGGGGAATCGTCCGGGCGCGTGAGGCGGATCGGAAATTCGGCCTTCACGCGGGCCGGGCGGCTGGTGAGCACCAGGACCCGGTCCGCCAGGCTCACGGCCTCGGAGAGATCGTGCGTGATCAGCAGGGCCGTCTTTCCCTCGGCCTTGATGATGCGGCCGATGTCGGCGGACACCGTGAGGCGCGTCTGATAGTCCAGCGCGGAAAACGGTTCGTCCAGCAGCAGGATCTCCGGCCCCAGGGCCAGGGTGCGGATCAGGGCCGCCCGCTGCCGCATGCCGCCGGAAAGCTCGGAAGGACGCTTGGAGGCGAAGTCCGCCAGCCCGTAGTCGGCCAGCATTTTTTTCACCCGCTCCAGATTTGGCGCGGTGAGCTTATGCTGGATCTCCAGCCCGAGCGTGACGTTTTTCCAGATGCTGCGCCATTCGAACAGTTGGTCCCGCTGGAGCATATAGCCGATGCCGGGCTTTTTCCCGTCGGCGCCGCAGAAGGTGATGCCGCCCGATTCCGGCTCCAGCAGTCCGGCGATGAGGGACAGGATCGTGGACTTGCCGCAGCCGCTGGGGCCGACGATGGCCAGGAATTCCCCCCTTCTGACAGAAAAGCTCAGCCCCGAAATGGCCGCCGTTTCGCCGGTCAGGGTGTGGTAGGCGAAAAATAGGTTCTCTATCTTCAGAATGTCGGATGTCATCTGATTTCCTCCCCTGTATTTCTGTAAGGTAAACGCGCTGCGGCGGCTGAAGCCGGATGCAAGGAGCGCCGGGCGGGTCCTGTGAGGCCGCCTGTCATAATCTTATAGTATGAAAATGTCGAATTTTTGGTTCCTGCCTGTGCGATTGGCGCAAAAGAGGGGCAAAATGGGCAGAATCCGGGAGGAAGAACGGGAAGTTCTGTGGGATTTGCGGCCTTGCCAGCGGGGACGAATTGTGCTATCATCGTGTGTAACATATCGCAAATGTCGGTATTTCAGGGAAACAGCCGCGCCCTTTGCAAGGGGCGCGAAGGAGGAGGCAGCATGGCGCAGCTCTGGGGAGGGCGTTTTACAAAGGAGACCGATCGCCTGGCGTACCGGTTCAACGCGTCGATCTTTTTTGACCGGCGTTTCCTGCGGGAGGATATCGAGGGAAGCAAGGCCCACGCGGCCATGCTGGCGAAACAGGGCATCCTGACCGCGGAAGAAAAGGACCGGATCGTATCCGGGCTTTCCGGGATTCTGGAGGATGTGGAACAGGGAAGGCTGGCCGTCACGGAGGAATACGAGGACGTGCACAGCTTTGTGGAGGCGAATCTGACCGCGCGCATCGGGGAGGCGGGCAAGAAGCTCCACACCGGCCGGAGCCGCAACGATCAGGTGGCGCTGGACATGCGGCTGTATGTGCGCGGACAGGTAAAGGAAACAGATGCTCTTCTGAAGGAGCTTCTGCAGGTGCTGCAGGAGCTGATGGAGGCGCATCTGGAGACCTATATGCCCGGCTTTACGCACCTGCAGAAGGCCCAGCCCGTGACGCTGGCCCATCATCTGGGCGCTTATTTTGAAATGTTCAGGCGGGACAGACAGCGGATGTACGATATCTACCGGCGCATGAATTACTGTCCGCTGGGAGCGGGCGCGCTGGCGGGGACCACCTATCCGCTGGACCGCGATTATACGTCTTCGCTCCTGGACTTTTTCGGTCCCACCGCGAACAGCATGGATTCCGTGTCCGACCGGGACTATGTGATCGAGTTTTTGTCCGCCCTTTCCCTCATCATGATGCATCTGAGCCGTTTTTCGGAGGAGATCATCCTCTGGAACAGCAACGAGTATCATTTCGTGGAGATCGACGACGGGTATTCCACGGGCTCCTCCATCATGCCCCAGAAGAAGAATCCCGATATCGCGGAGCTGGTGCGGGGCAAGACCGGCAGGGTGTATGGGGCGCTGATGAGCCTTCTGACCACCATGAAAGGGATCCCGCTGGCATACGATAAGGATATGCAGGAGGACAAGGAGCTGACCTTTGACGCCATCGATACGGTGAAAGGGTGCCTGGCGCTTTTTGCGGGCATGGTGCGGACGCTGCGGTTCGATAAGCGGGTCATGGAGGAGAGCGCCATGAAGGGCTTTACCAATGCCACGGACGCCGCGGATTATCTGGTGGGGAAGGGCGTTCCATTTCGGGATGCGCACCGGATCATCGGAGAGTTGGTGCTGTATTGCCTGGAAAAGGGAAAGAGCATTGAGGACTGCTCGATCGAAGAATTGAAAAAGCTCAGCCCGTTTTTTGAGGCGGACCTGTACGAAGCGATCAGCCTGAAGGCCTGCGTGGAGCGCCGCCTGACCTTCGGCGCGCCGGGAAAGGCCGCGATGGAGGCCGTGATCGCCAGGAATCGGGAGTATCTGGAAGAGGAATGGGCGTGACGGCACGGAGATATGGCAGCGTGTGACGGCCCGTACGGCCGCGCGTGACGGCGGGGCGGATGTTCCGCTCCTGTCATAGAGGCTGCGAAGCGGCGGAATGTGAGGAGAAAGATTATGGAAAAGAAACTGAAAGTCGGCGTCCTGGGCGCAACAGGCATGGTGGGGCAGCGGTTTATCGCGCTTCTGGAAAATCATCCCTGGTTCGAGGTGACGACGGTGGCGGCCAGCCCCCGCAGCGCCGGAAAGACCTATGAGGAGGCCGTGGGCGGCCGCTGGAAGATGGATACGCCCATGCCGGAGGCGGTGAAGAAGCTGATCGTGGCCGATGTCAACGAGGTGGAAAAGGTCGCCGCGGGCGTGGATTTCGTGTTCAGCGCCGTCGATATGAGCAAGGAGGAGATCAAAAAGATCGAGGAAGACTACGCGAAAACGGAGACCCCGGTGGTCTCCAACAATTCCGCGCATCGCTGGACGCCGGACGTTCCCATGATGGTGCCGGAGATCAATCCGGAGCACGCGGCGGTGATCGACGCCCAGAGGAAGCGGCTGGGCACGAAGCGCGGTTTTATCGCCGTGAAGCCGAACTGCTCGATCCAGAGCTACGCGCCGGTGCTGACCGCATGGAAGGAGTTTGAACCCTATGAGGTGGTGGCGACCACCTATCAGGCCATTTCCGGAGCGGGCAAAACCTTTGCGGACTGGCCGGAGATGGTGGGCAACGTTATCCCCTATATCGGCGGCGAGGAGGAAAAGAGCGAGAAGGAGCCGCTGCGCATCTGGGGCAGGGTGGAGGACGGTAAAATCGTGCCGG
Source organism: uncultured Eisenbergiella sp. (assembly GCA_947627215.1). Classification (GTDB taxonomy): domain Bacteria; phylum Bacillota; class Clostridia; order Lachnospirales; family Lachnospiraceae; genus Gallintestinimicrobium. The sequence goes on along the minus strand of CANQVD010000027.1, from coordinate 3,316 downwards.
CGGACGGTCCCCTGATCACGACCCAGTGCATCCGGGTTCCGGTGCTGAACGGCCATACGGCGGCGGTCTTTGTCAAGTTCAGAAAGAAGCCCGCGAAGGAACAGCTCATCGAAAAGCTCGTCTCTTTTTCTGGCGTGCCTCAAAAGCTGCGGCTGCCCAGCGCGCCGAAGCAGTTTATCCAGTATCTGGAGGAGGATAACCGTCCCCAGGTGACGCTGGATGTGGATTTTGAAAACGGCATGGGCATTTCCGTGGGGCGCCTGCGCCCGGACACCGTCTATGACTGGAAGTTCGTGGGCCTGTCTCACAATACGGTTCGCGGTGCGGCCGGCGGCGGCATTCTGTGCGCGGAGCTTTTGACGGCGAAGGGGTATATCGCGGCGAAAGACAATTAGGAAGATCTATGGGGAAAAATTTATTCATCGCGGAGAAGCCAAGCGTGGCGCAGGAGTTCGCCAAAGCGCTGAAGCTGAACGCGGACCGGAGGGACGGCTATCTGGAGTCGAAGGACGCGGTGGTGACCTGGTGCGTGGGGCATCTGGTCACCATGAGCTATCCGGAGGCCTACGATATCAAGTACAAAAGATGGTCGCTGGATACCCTTCCTTTTCTGCCGGATACGTATTTATACGAAGTGATCCCGAACGTGAAAAAGCAGTTCGACATCGTGGCCTCTCTGCTGAAGCGGCCGGATGTGGAAACGATCTATGTCTGCACGGATTCCGGCCGGGAGGGCGAATATATTTACCGCCTGGTGGAGCAGAAGGCGCAGGTCACGGGGAAGAAGCGCCGCCGGGTCTGGATCGATTCGCAGACGGAGGAGGAGATTCTGCGGGGCATCCGGGAGGCGAAGGACCTGTCCGCCTACGATCACCTCAGCGACGCGGCCTATCTGCGCGCCCGGGAGGATTATCTGATGGGCATCAATTTTTCACGCGTGCTGACGCTGAAATACGGCAGCCATGTGAAAAATTATCTGAAGCGGGACCGGGCCGTGATCTCCGTGGGCCGGGTCATGACCTGTGTGCTGGGCATGGTGGTCAACCGGGAGCGGGAGATCCGCTCCTTTGTCAAAACGCCGTTTTATCGGGTGACGGGAAGCTTCCGCGTTCCTGCTCCGGACGGAGAGAGACCGTTCGAGGGGGAATGGCGCGCCGCGGAGGGCAGCGCCTGGTATGCTTCCCCGCTTTTATATAAGGAGAACGGCTTTCGGGAAAAAAAGAACGCTGAGGAATTGATCGAAAAGCTGGGCTTTTCCCTGGAGGAGCAGAGCTGTACGGAGGCGTTTCGCGCCGCGGTCCTGGAGAAGCTGGAGAAAAAAAAGGAACAGAAGAATCCGCCGCTGCTTTACAATCTGGCGGAGCTGCAGAACGACTGTTCCAGGCGGTTTAAGATCAGCCCGGACGAAACGCTGCGCATCGCGCAGGAGCTTTACGAGAAAAAGCTCACCACCTATCCCAGAACCGACGCCCGTGTGCTTTCTTCGGCGGTGGCGAAGGAGATCCGAAAGAACATCCGCGGGCTCGGCGGGTATGCGCCGCTGGCGGAATTTGTCGGAGAGATCCTGAAGAACGGGGCGGATTCGCTGGAAAAGCGTCTGGCGAAAAGCCGCTATGTGAACGATAAGCAGATCACGGACCATTACGCCATCATTCCCACCGGACAGGGGCTGGCCGCCTGCGGAAGCCTGTCTTTCATGGCCCGCAGGGTATATGAGGCGATCGCGCGCCGGTTTTTGAGCATTTTCTATCCGGCCGCGGTATATCAGAAGGTATCGTTGACCGCGCTGGTCACTTCGGATTTCCTGCCGGAGGGCGAGCGGTTTTTCACTTCCTTCCGGGTGCTGGCGCAGGAAGGGTATCTGCGCGTGGCGCGTCCGGCCGGTCAGGAGCAGGAGCCCAAAAGCGGATCCGGCGGTCCCGCGGCGGAGAGCGCGGAGGAGGCTCCGGCCGGTGAGAAAAACGGAGACGGAGAGGACGGGGAGCTGCGGTGCGACGCCGCCTTTCTGGAGGCGCTTGGCAGACTGAGGAAGGGCGCGTCCCTGCCGCTGCGCGGCATGGCTGTGCGGGAGGGGGAAACCTCCCCGCCCAAGCGCTACAATTCCGGAACGCTGATCCTCACCATGGAAAATGCGGGACAGTTCATCGAGGAGGAGGAGCTGCGGGCCCAGATCCGGGGCAGCGGCATCGGAACCTCCGCAACCCGGGCGGAGATCCTGAAAAAGCTGCTCACCATCGAGTATTTGTCCTTGAACAAAAAAACACAGATCATCACGCCCACGCTGATGGGGGAAATGATCTATGACGTGGTGGCCGATTCCATCCGCCCGCTGCTCAACCCGGCGCTGACCGCAAGCTGGGAAAAAGGTTTGACGGGCGTGGCGGAGGGGACGATCACCCCGGAGGAATATATGGGGAAGCTGCGGGATTTCGTGACGCGGCGGACCAACGCCGTCAAGGCGCTGAACAATCAGCCGGTTTTGTACCGGCAGTTTCAGGAAGCGTCGAAATTTTATCCGGAGAAGAAAAAGGAGAAACGTGCGAAATGATGGAAGCGATCGAGATCAGGAATCTTTACGATCTGAAGGAAAGCATAGCGGCCCCGCTGCTGGAGCAGGCGGTATATCCGTGGGAGGTGCTGGGGAAGATCCGCGATTTCATTATCGCTCTGGGGAATACGCTTCCCGAAGAGCGCTTTGAAAAACGGGGCGGGGATGTCTGGGTTGCGAGAAGCGCGAAGGTGGCTCCTACCGCCTGTCTGAACGGGCCCTGCATTGTGGATGAGGAGGCGGAGGTGCGGCACTGCGCCTTCGTGCGCGGCAGCGCCATCATCGGGAAGGGCGCCGTCGTGGGCAATTCCACCGAACTGAAAAACGTCATTCTTTTCAATCAGGTGCAGGTGCCCCATTACAATTATGTGGGGGACAGCATTCTGGGCTTCCGGGCGCATTTGGGAGCCGGAGCCGTCACCTCCAACGTCAAGAGCGACAGGACGCCGGTGGTGGTCAAGAGCCGCGATGTGCAGTTTGAGACCGGTCTGAAAAAATTCGGCGCCATGCTGGGAGATCACGTGGAGGTGGGCTGCAACAGCGTTTTGAATCCCGGCACCGTGGTCGGCAGGAATACCAATATTTATCCGCTTTCCCGCGTGAGAGGCTATGTCCCGGCCGACAGCATCTTCAAGGAAGAAGGAAATATCGTGGAAAAACGATGAGACAGCGCGGGACGGCCGCAGAAAAATGGTGAAGTGAAAAGTTTATTTCCACTTTGAAAAGCACTAGAAAAAAAGTGGCATTTACTCTTACAAAAAGCAGTGG
>CANQVD010000026.1 GCA_947627215.1 uncultured Eisenbergiella sp. | reverse complement strand
CATAGAGAAGATCCCTGCAAAGTCCGTATTTATGGGCAGTGCAGGGATCTTTTGACATTAAAACTGTAAAACATGGGCTTTTTTGAAAAAACATAAAAATTTTTTGTTGAACAATATTAATTTCCGGTTTATCGTATATCCGCATTGACGAAAAAAGCGGCAGGAACGAATTTCAGTTTAGAAAAAATGCCCGGCAGGGACTGCTGTTCACCCTGGCCGCCGCCCTCCGCAGGCCCGTCAGTCTGAAACGATGTCGGCTGCAGGGGTTCATTCCATATTTAAAATTGCATAATATTTTTTCAAAAAAATGTCGCTTCATGATATAATGATGTCACTTTGAAAAATGGAAGGTTTTCTTCGGATCGAACGAGAAGGGGACAGACAATGTCATTTTTTGAATTAATTGATGAAAAATTTTTCAATCCGTTTTGTTGCCGCAACAGAGAAATATACATGGCCTGCATTGATCAGTTGATTGAGAAGTCGAAGGAGATTTCCGTTCTTTATGAGACAGATGCCAGGAATACGCTGATTCTGTATTTGAAAAACTGCGAGTATACCATAGAGACGGAAAATATCGGAGAAGAGGTAGGAAGCGGGAAAAGTCCGCAGGAGAATGCCTCTGCGATTCTGCGGTATTTTCGGATGTGCGGCTGGATTACGCCTCAGGAGATCGGGCGCAGCGGGGATAATATTGCATCGGTGTCAGCATACTGCCGGAAATTGATTGACGCGATTCACAAAATTTTTGACGGGGATGCCAATGGTGCAATTACGAACCATATATTTTCCATGTATGAGATTTTAAAATCCTCCTTTGGAAGGGACAGTGCCCGGGCAATACGTCCTTACCAGAACGTCTTAGTTCCGCTGGTGGAAAATGAGTGTGATTTAAAGAATGATTTGCTGATTCTGAAGGACAGCATTCGGGAGATTATGCGGGCTGTGCTTAAAATGGCGGATGCCAACAGCTTTGGACAGTTTTTGATTAAGGATGAATTGCTGAACCGGTTTTTTAACGATTATTTTTTCATAAAGAAGAGCGGGATGATACCGTCTTATATAGCGGACATTGATCGAATGCTGCGAAAGCTGCGGCAATCGGAACTGTACGGCCGCATGATTGAAGATTGCCGGCGAATCGAAAATCTGGAAGAGGTACGGGTAAAGGAAAAAATTGATCGTCAGTTTGCAGAATTGGACAGCTTTATCAATCTGGAATATGAGAAGGAAATGGATTACATCGACCGAAAAATCAACACCTATTATAATCTGTATTCCACCAGAATGATGATGGTAGTCAGCAATAATACAAATCTGGAGCATGAATTAAATCGGCTTCTGATTCTTATGAAGAATCTGGATGATGAGGATAGAGAAGCGATACTGCGCCGGTTAGCTGAGACGCACCGCCTGATGAGTATGGGCTATATTGGGAAAAAGTCATTTGAGCGGCGAAAAAAGTCCAATCCGAACCGGAAGACGGCAGGTTTGCCCGTGAGTACTCTGTCAAAAGAGGAACGGCAGCGTTTGACAGATGAACTGCTGTCTGGGGCACCGGATCGATATAATATGGAGAATGTGCAGAGATATTTTGAACAATTGATGGGAGCCCGGAAGAAAATTCAGATTGAGGAGAGCAGGATTCGTACCAGAGATGATGCGATCATGTTTGCCGCCAGTATTATATATTCCGGAACAGAAGGCTTTCCCTATGAAGTGGAACTCGGTGATGGCATGATAGAAACGCAGATCGCGGGAATTCGTAAAGTAACTGTGAAGAGGAGGGAGAGCAATGAGTGATATTCGTCTGGAGATTTCTGTAAAGGAAGAGAGTATCAATCTGTTTAAGCGGAGCATACGAAAGCTTCTGGAATCGACCTTCATTCTTCAAAGTAAGGATGAAAAATTGTATCAGTTTGTTTCCAGGGAATCGAACCGGCAGGATATTTCCGAGTATCTTAGAATGATAGGATTTGATGTGATTATTGATGAAAAAACCGGTGTCTGCATGCTGATAGCCAGCGAGGAGGATGCGGAAACAACAGGCTTGAAACGCGCTAATGTGGTAACATTTACGACACTGCAATATCATCTTTTGCTGGTGCTCTGGGAGGTTTATCTGGAAAATCTCGGTTATAATGAAGGAAATTTTGTGACGAAGGGAGATCTGATTGATAAAATGAAATCCTATGGTCTGCCGTTAGTGCGTGCAGACTTGAATGCGGCCTTTCGTCTGTTCAAAAAATACAGCTTAATCAATTTCAACGACGAGGAAGAAGGGGAGGATATGCAGATTGAATTGTATCCTTCCCTGCAGTTTGGGTGGGATGTTCCGCAGTTTCAGACGGTTGTGAAAGAATATCTGAAGGAAACGCCGGAGGAGGAAGAAGTGCAAAGGAATGAAAATTTGACAGACCAGGTAATTCCGGAAGATTTTGAGGAGGAAGAGGAATGATCACACTTAAAAAAGTCCGATTAATTAATTGGTACGGTTTTTTAAATGAGACGGCGCCGATTGGCTTTTTTACGCTGATTGCCGGAAGAAACGGAAATGGGAAATCAGCCCTGTTGGATGCGATCAAGTATGCAGCTTACGGAGACACGGTTTTTAATAAATCATCGGAAAGTAAGGGGAGCCGGACGTTATCTTCCTATACAAGGGGCTTGTTGGACGCTACGGCAGGCACTTATATGCGTCCGGCAGATCAGATGCCGAATGTTTACAGCCATGTCGCACTGGAATATTTTGATGATGTGGAGGATAAATCTTTTGTACTGGGAGCGGTGATTGAAACAAATGCGGCGAACAATTGCCAGACTTACCGATATGTATTGGATCGCTTTTCGCTGGATCAGATGGAGCACACTTATAAGGAAGAAGGGGTTGATATCCCTTTTAGTGCAGCGGCTCTTCAGAAGAAATACAGGATGATACTTTTGAACCGGGAGCAGGGACTTCCCCGATTTATGCAGATGACAGGCCTGAAGCTGAATTTAGGGCAGATACCGACGTATCTTCGGAAGCTGCGGGGAATCATGTCATACGATCCGAATGCCAGAATTGACCAGTTTATCCGTGAAAGTGTTTTGGAAGAGCGGAATGTGGATTTTGGGAAACTGATTGAGGCGAAGGAGAATATTGAGCAACTGAATGATAATTTTAATATGATTCAGGAGGAAATCAGGGAACTGGACAGCGTATTGGGAGAATACGATGCGTGGGAAAGTGAGAGGAATCGTCTGCTGGCCGATGATATTCGTATTGTATACAGGAGCATGAAGACCCTGAAGGAGGAGATCGAAAAACAAAATACGGAGCGGGAGCAGGCACAGAGAACCCGGGAGGATGTCGCAGAAAACCTGAAGATTCTGGAGAATCGAAAACGGGATGTGCAAAAAAGGCTGATGGAGGCAAAAATAAGCCTGAACAGTCTGGACAGTATGCGTTTGATCAGCCAGGAACAGGAAAGGTTGGAAAAGCTGGAAAAAGACAGAGAAGCTTTGCAGGACAAGTGCAGTGCTCTGGAGCGGTTTCAAACGGTTGTCAGCGAAATCATGAATTGGTTTTTCGGGAAAGCAGAACGAATTGCGGACGAGAATATTCTGGCTTCTCTGTGCGGATACGAATACACTGCCGCACAGAAAGCGTCAGCGGTTGCCGGAATAAAGCGGAAGACAGAGCAGGCTTACGATGAAATTGTGAAGCAGATTTCTGACGCAGAACGCAGCATCGACGACCTGGAGAAAGGACTGGATACGCAGGATCGGATTTTGGAGGAGTGTAAAAGGCATCAAAATACGTATAGACAAATTCCGGAGTACGTGGGGTTAAAGGAGCAGATCAACCGGGAACTGGAGAGAAGAAAAATATCTGCCCGGGCGAAGTTTGCCTGTGAATATGTGATCGGTCTGGAGGATGAGGATTGGAGGAACGCAATTGAAGCGTTTTTAGGACCTCGCCGTTATACGATTCTGGTGGATCCGGAATATTATGATATTGCGGACGATGTACTCAATCAATCGGAATACCGTTATGCCCATTTGTTTAATACGAAGCTCCTGATGCGGCGGAATGTAAAGGTGGAAGAGGACTCTGTGGTATCCATGCTGCAGATCAAGAATCCGACGGCGAAGCGTTATTTTGAATTTCAGCTTGGCAGGATGCACGCCGTATCGCTGGAAAAAGTGCGAATGTATGAAAATGCGATTTCCAAAGAAGGGCGTGTGTCCGTTGCCATGGACGGCTATTTTCTGCGGTTTGAAAGGATTCATTCGTACTATCTGGGACAGAAGGCTTTTGAGCTGAACCGGATTCGGGCGCAGAGGGAAATTTCCCGGCTTCAGGGGGAGAGAAAAGAGAAATTGGCCGCTAAGAGCGATCTGATAGGACAAAAGAGCATTCTGGCACAAAATAAAGAATTTTTCCGGGAATATGATTATGATGCTCCCTTAAAATATCAGAGTGTGTCCGGAGCTGTCAGAGAATGCAGGGCGCAGTTGGAACGTCTGCGAAAGGCTCAGATAAACAATCAGGAATATATTGAACTGAATGAGACGGTAGGACGCCTTGAGGAGGAACAGGCGGCAATCAACGGAGAATATACGGAAAATTACAGGACAGACAGCGAACAGAAGACAATCATTGTGCGCTGTGAAGATAGAATAAAAGATAAAACGGAAAAATTGGGGGAGCAGGAAAAACGCTACGAGGAATATCAGATCGAACATTATGCGGTTGTGCAGAGAACCGTGGAAGCCTATGAAAAATATTTGGAAAATGGGAAAAAGGGGCCGGGCGGCCTGTTGGCTGAAGAGACCAGAGGACGTATCGGGAGGAGTATTGAACAGCATAAAAGCAGTTTAATGCAGCTTCAGGCCGACTATAATGCAAAGCATTCCGGCAATATGCTGCCCAGGGGGACGGAAGGGCGCAGTCAGTATGCGGCCAGACGGGATCGGATCTGGATGGATAACCTGCAGGAAATTCGACAAAAGCTCGAGGAGCAGACCCGCCGCTATGAAGATATCTTTAAAAATGAATTTGTGCTGACAATTCTGAAATCCTGTGAAAGGGCCAGAGATGATCTGAAACAGATTAACAGAGAACTGGCGAATTTAAATTTCGCAGCGAAATATGAATTTGATGTTCACTATGTTCGGGATGGTTCGGAATATGCCAGGATTATCGACTATGCCCGATTCCTGGACGAAAGAGAGCAGCTTGGGAGCAGAACGGAAGGGCAGATGACCTTTGGCATGCTGACGACAGTATCCGACGAAGAAGGGGAACAGCTTGAGCAGGACATGAAACGAATTGTGAATCGAATCATCGAAAAAAACAGTGAGGAGGCCATATCCCGGTTTGCGGATTATCGCAACTACATGACCTATGAGATCTTGATCACAAATCAGGTCCTGAATCGGGCGAAGCTGTCCCGTCAGACCGGTTTTAATTCCGGTGCGGAGGTACAGATCCCCTACCTTTTGATTTTGGCTTCGGCTCTCCTTCTGATCTACAATCAGCGGATCAATTCGACCCGTCTTGTCTTTATTGACGAGCCGTTTGCAAAGATGGATCCGGGAAATGTCAAACTGATGCTGAATTTTTTGCGTTCGCAGCGGCTTCAGGTGATTTTCTGTTCACCGGACAAGACGGATTCCATCGGAAATGCGTGCGAGGTGATTCTTCCGGCGCTTCGTGTGGCGGCGGACAGAATGGAACTCGGTATCGTGCAGTTCCATGAGGAGAAAGCATATGGATAATTATGAAAAAAAACTGCTCGCAGCATTGGCGGAAAAATATCGGAAAAGTAAAAAGGATAGCGGAACCAATGTGATTGCCAGGCGTACCAGTATAACGCCGGACAAGCTGTATAAAGAATACAAACAAAATGACGGCGATCTGGAAAAAATCGAGGCAGTAAATCAGACGGTTTATCGATGCAGGGAGAGAGGTTTTCTGACCTTTGAGCAGGAAGGGTTCAGCAATGAAATCCGTATAATCTATCTGGTCGATGAGAAGATTGAGGAAATTGAGCAGTATTTGGAGGAAACTTATCAGTATGAGCCAAGATATGCCATGAAAAGGCATCTTGAGGAACTGATTGCCGCATACGAAAACGGCTCCCCCGCCGCCAATTACGCGTGTGGAAAATGGAAGCAGAGGCTGGAAAAGAATCAGATCCCGCAGAACTATTTGCTTTTGCGAGATGTGCTTAAGGCGCTTGTTTTTATTGAGAAGAATGAAAAAGAGCTGTTTCTGCGGGAGGCATCCATGCTGATCTATGGGGATTCGAAATACCTGGAAGAAAATACACTGCACCCGGTGTGCAGGATCCTGCGGGAATATTTGGAACGGCCCTGTCAGGAAGACGAACTGGAAGACGAGATTTTGGAGGAATATCATATTGTGCGGGAAAGACAGAAGATTTGTCTGAAGGGCAATATGACCGTTCGGATAGCAGGAAAAGAATTGGAACTGGGAGCATTTTCAGATGGCGTGGAATTTTCTGCGGACGAATTGAATCAGTTGGAATGGATTCATATCCATACACCTCATTTTATGACGGTTGAAAACCGGACTTCCTGGCTGCGCCTGAAAATCTCTGCTGCTGTGCTGTTTTATCTCGGCGGATATTGCGTACGTTCTCAAAGGGATTTCCTTAAAAAAGTCTACAAAGACAATCCCAAGCTCGTTTTTTGGCACTTTGGGGATATGGATGCCGGCGGTTTTTATATCCATGAGCATTTGTGTCGGATGACGGGGATTCCGTTCCGATTGTATCGGATGTCGAGAAAAGAATTGGAAAATCCGTATTTCCAATCTTGTTTGCGCCCATTGACGCAGATGGATCAAACCAGATTAAGGTCACTGGAGCAGCAGGAAACATACCGGGAATCGGTCAAATATATGTTGGAACAGAACGTAAAGCTGGAACAGGAAATTGTGAGCTTTTACGGAACAGAGAATGAGAATATGGAAGACTATTTTGTTTGCTGAGGCACATATTTCACGTTATTGAAACAGAGAATCAGAGGAAAGCGCTGAGAATTGCTGTGGGCAGCGGCGGGTGAAATCTCTGCAGGACAGGCTTACAGGGAACGGCGCTGAGGCCATGCATGCAAAATCGCGAAATAGAAGACGGGGCTATGCCAAATGGAATCCTTCCATTTCTCCCGGAAAACCTCTTGACATGCGTCAAAGCCCGGTTGTATACTGAGAAACACTGAACGATATCGGTTGAAAAGACTGTGACGAAGCCAGTAAGCTGTGTCTGAAAGCCTCAGAGAGCCGGAGCAGGTGCGAACCGGCGCGAGTACGGACAGCCCAAGATCCCTTCCGAGTCGCAGCGCCGAACGATCCCGTGCCCGGCCTACCGGTGGTTGAATGACCGCCGCATACGGTGCGCAGGCTCCAGTAGGTTCTGCCGCAGTTCCGGCGTTATCGGAAACCATATTTCCCGCGGTGCTTTCGGGCCGTGCGGGCGTATGCTGTAAAGGTGGTCGATGAGTCACGTCTGAAGCGGTGCCCCGTCCTTTTACAAGGACGGGGTTTTGTAGTTTCCGCGCAGGATGCGCGGACAGCAGGAAGAAAGGAGAAGCGCATGTACAATAAGGTCGATACGAACCTGAATTTTGTGGAGCGCGAGAAGAAGATTGAAAAGTTCTGGCGCGAGAATGACATTTTCCGGAAGAGCATGAAGATCCGGGAGGGCTGTCCTACCTATACCTTTTACGATGGGCCGCCTACGGCCAACGGCAAGCCCCACATCGGGCATCTGGAGACCAGGGTCATCAAGGATATGATCCCGCGCTACCGCACCATGAAGGGCTATTTCGTGCCCCGCAAGGCAGGCTGGGATACCCATGGCCTGCCGGTGGAGCTGGAGGTGGAACGGCAGTTGGGTCTGGACGGCAAGGATCAGATCGAGCAGTACGGCCTGGAGCCTTTTATCGACAAGTGTAAGGAGAGCGTCTGGAAGTACAAGGGCATGTGGGAGGATTTCTCCGGCACTGTGGGCTTCTGGGCGGATATGGACGATCCGTACGTCACCTACCACGACGATTATATCGAATCCGAGTGGTGGGCGCTGCGCCAGATCTGGGACAAGGGCCTCTTGTACAAGGGCTTCAAGATCGTGCCCTACTGTCCGCGCTGCGGCACCCCGCTGTCCGCGCAGGAGGTGGCACAGGGCTATAAGGATGTGAAGGAGCGTTCCGCCATCGCCCGTTTTAAGGTGAAGGGGGAGGACGCCTATATCCTGGCCTGGACCACCACGCCCTGGACGCTGCCCTCCAACGTGGCGCTGTGCGTCAACCCCGCGGAGAGCTACTGCAAAGTGAAGGCCGCCGACGGCTATACCTATTATATGGCCGAGGCCCTGCTGGATACGGTGCTGGGCAATTTAAATAAGGAAACGCCCGATGTCCCGGCTTATGAGATTCTGGAGCGCTGTACCGGAAAAGAGCTGGAATATAAGGAATACGAGCCGCTGTTCGACTGCGCAGTGGAGATCTGCAAAAAGCAGCAGAAGAAGGCATTTTATGTGACCTGCGATTCCTATGTCACGCTGACCGACGGCACCGGCGTGGTGCATATCGCACCCGCCTTCGGTGAGGACGATGCCAATGTGGGCCGGATCTACGACCTGCCCTTCGTACAGTTGGTCAACGGCAAAGGCGAGATGACGGAAGAGACGCCCTGGGCCGGTGTGTTCGTGAAAAAGGCCGATCCCATGGTGCTGGAAGCGCTGGAGAAGGCGGGCCTTCTGTTTTCCGCGCCCAAATTCGAGCACAGCTATCCCCACTGCTGGCGCTGCGATACCCCTCTGATCTATTACGCGAGAGATTCCTGGTATATCCGGGAGACCGCGGTGCGGGACGATCTGGTTCGCAACAACAATACGGTCAACTGGATTCCGGATTCCATCGGCAAGGGCCGGTTCGGCAACTGGCTGGAGAACATTCAGGACTGGGCCATCTCCCGGAACCGCTACTGGGGCACCCCTCTGAACATCTGGGAGTGCGGCTGCGGCTATCAGCACTGCGTGGGCAGCAGGCAGGAGCTGGCCGAGATGAGCCGCGATCCGAAGAGCGCCGGGGTGGAGCTGCACCGTCCCTATATCGACGAGGTGACGCTGGTCTGCCCGAAGTGCGGCGGACAGATGCACCGGGTGCCGGAGGTCATCGACTGCTGGTTCGATTCCGGCGCCATGCCTTTTGCGCAGCACCATTATCCGTTTGAAAACAAAGAGCTGTTCGAGCAGCAGTTCCCGGCGCAGTTCATTTCCGAGGCCGTGGATCAGACCCGGGGCTGGTTCCATTCCCTGATGGCAGAGTCCACGCTGCTGTTCAACTGCTCTCCTTATGAGAACGTCATCGTCATGGGCCATGTGCAGGATGAAAACGGCCAGAAGATGAGCAAATCCAAGGGCAACGCCGTGGATCCCTTCGAGGCGCTGGAGAAGTACGGCGCGGATGCCAACCGCTGGTATTTCTTTACGGTATCCGCCCCCTGGATCCCCAAGCGCTACAGCGGCAAGGCCGTACTGGAGGGACAGCGCAAGTTCATGAGCACCCTCTGGAACTCCTATGCGTTTTTCGTGCTCTATGCGAACATCGACAATTTCAATGCCAGCGAGCACGAGCTGGAATATGAAAAGCTGTCCGTCATGGATAAATGGCTCCTGTCCCGGATGAACACCATGGTGAAGACCGTGGACGGCAGTCTGGACGCGTACCGCATTCCGGAGGCTGCCAGGGCCCTGGAGGATTTCGTGGACGATCTGAGCAACTGGTACGTGAGAAGGAGCCGGGAGCGTTTCTGGGCGAAGGGCATGGAGCAGGACAAGATCAACGCCTATATGACGCTGTATACCGCGCTGCTGACCGCGGCCAAGGCCGCCGCGCCCATGGTACCCTTCATGACGGAGGAAATGTATCAAAACCTGGTGCGCAGCACGGACGCGGACGCGCCAGAGAGCGTGCATCTGTGCGATTTTCCGACGGTGAACCCGGACTGGATCGACGAGAAGCTGGAGGCCGATATGGCCGAGGTGCTCAAGGTGGTGGTCATGGGCCGCGCCTGCCGCAACACCGCCAACATCAAGAACCGTCAGCCCATCGGCACCATGTTCGTGAAGGCCGAAAAGGCGCTGTCCGATTTCTATACGGAGATCATCGAGGACGAGCTGAACGTGAAGAAGGTGATCTTCACCGACGACGTGCGGGCGTTCACCACCTATACCTTCAAGCCCCAGTTGCGCACCGTGGGGCCCAAATACGGCAAACAACTGGGCGGCATCCGGAAATATCTGGAGACGCTGGACGGCAACGCGGCTATGGACGCCCTGGAGGCGGAGGGCGCGCTTCGCTTCGAGGTGAACGGCACGGCGGTGGAGCTCGCCAGGGACGATCTGCTCATCGAGATGAGCCAGAAGCCCGGCTATGTTTCCGAGGCGGACAATGTCATGACCGTGGTGCTGGACACCAACCTGACGGATGCGCTGGTGGAGGAGGGCTTCGTCTACGAGGTCATCAGCAAGATCCAGACCATGCGCAAGGACGCGGGCTTCGAGGTCATGGACCGCATCCGGGTCGCCGTCTGCGGCAATGAGAAGATCGCGGCCGTCGCGGCGGCCAACCGGGACGTGATCGCGGGCAAGGTGCTGGCCGATGAGATCGTCACCGATGAGGCGCTGGCGGTGCAGAAGGAGTGGAACGTCAACGGCGAGACCGTGACCATCGGGGTGGAAAAGACGAGATAAACGCTGCCCTTAAGGAAACCTGCATCCGATATGCTTCAATCCCTGCGAATACAGATTTCGGGCCTGATGTCGGCCGCCGGCGGGATCTGCAGCGCAAATTTGAGAGCCGCCGTGAGGAGTGAGAGGATACGGCGGAGACCGATACAGCTTTTTAAAAAAGGGTACCCAAATCGTAAAATCGGTTTGGGTACTTTCTTTTACTCAAAAATTTTACCCAGATTTTACATTTCTCCGATAAAGAATTTGACATTCCCGGGCTATCATTGCATTGTACCCCGGGGTGAAAAATCATCAAAGGAGAAATGAAAATGAGAAAATTTTTGGGGCTCATGACAGCCGCGGTTCTGGCGGTATCCGCGCTCGCGGGCTGCTCGGCGCAGCAAAAGGGCGGAACGGTTTCCACTGACGGCTCCACATCGATGGAGGAAGTGATCGGCGTTCTGGGAGAGGCATTTCAGGAAAAGTACAGCGGCATGACTTTCACTTATAATCCCACCGGTTCCGGCTCCGGGATCCAGGCCGTCAGGGAAGGGCGCTGTGACATCGGCCTTTCCAGCCGCAGCCTGAAAGAAGAAGAAAAGGCGGACGGTCTTTCGGAAACTGTCCTTGCCAACGACGGGATCGCCGTCATTGTGAATCCGAAAAACGCAGTAAATGACCTCGATATCGAGACGATCGCCAAAATCTATAAGGGGGAGATCACAGATTGGTCCGAGGTCGGCGGAACTGACGCCGAGATCGTTGTGATCGGACGTGAAGCGGGCAGCGGAACAAGAGATGGTTTTGAATCCATTACGGGTACGGAGGACGCTTGCAAGTACCGTCAGGAGCTTACATCGACCGGCGACGTGATCACCACCGTTTCTCAGAACCCGGACGCGATCGGTTATGCTTCTCTCGCCGCCCTCAACGCTCAGATAAAGGCTCTTTCTGTAGGCGGCGTTTCGCCCAGTGAGGAGACTGTGAAAGATGGCAGTTACGTCATTCAGCGTCCGTTCGTGCTGGTAACCAAGGACGGCGTGGAGCTTTCCGATGCGGCGCAGAAATTCTTTGACTTTGCGACATCGGACGAGGCGGCCCCATTTATCTCGCAGGCGGGAGCGGTACCCGTAAAATAAAGGGACATTGACCGGTGGCGTTCGATCGCCGCCGGTCTTTCCCAAAAGCAAGGTGCGCAGGAATGAAAAAACAAAAAGCATTTGAGACCTTCATTCACGGAATCTTTCTGATCCTCGGCCTGATAACGGTGGGGTGCGTGCTGCTGATCACGCTTTATCTGGTCGTCGCGGGGATCCCGGCGATCCGTAAGATCGGGCTTGGGGATTTTCTGTTCAATCCCAGATGGGCATCTACCGCAAGCGAACCGTCCTACGGGATTCTGCCGTTTATCCTGACAAGCATTTACGGCACGGCAGGCGCGATCCTGATCGGCGTACCGATCGGATTTTTAACGTCGGTCTATCTGGCAAAGCTCGCCCCTGCAAAAGTCAGGACGGTCGTATCAGGCGCTGTCAGCCTTTTGGCAGGCATCCCGTCAGTTGTTTATGGTCTTGTGGGAATGATGGTGCTTGTTCCCGGCATCAGAAGTCTGTTCCGTATCCCGGACGGAGCGAGCCTGTTGGCCGCGATCATTGTGCTGGCCATTATGATCCTGCCCTCTATTATCAATGTGTCGATTACAGCTTTGGAGGCTGTGCCAAAGGAGTATGAAGATGCGTCGCTGGCCCTCGGCGCGGCGCCGGTGGAAACTTATTTCAGGGTTTCAGTTCCCGCAGCGAAAAGCGGGATCGCCGCGGCGGTGGTACTGGGGGTCGGACGGGCGATCGGAGAAGCGATGGCTGTTATGATGGTATCCGGCAATGCGCCGAATCTGCCGGAGCTTTTCGGAAGCGTCCGTTTTTTGACAACGGCGGTAGCAAGCGAAATGTCCTATTCCGGCGGATTGCAGAGACAGGCGCTTTTCTCCATCGCCCTTGTGCTGTTCCTGTTCATTATGCTGATCAACGCGGTTCTGAATTTCTTCTTGAAACGCAGTAAGGAGTGATGAAACCTGTGAGCAGTCAAATAAACGCAAAACGAAAGATCCAGATCGCTTTACTGCGTGTTTTGTGCGGGACCAGCGCCGTTTTCACCTGCGCCCTCGTGCTGTTTCTTTTAGTCTACATCCTCGCAAAGGGCATCCCGAATCTCTCATGGGAGCTGCTGTCCACAAAGCCGAGCTATCTTTCCGGGAAAATCGGTATCCTGCCGGACATTCTGAATACGATGTACATGATCGCCGCAACGCTCGTCTTTGTGCTGCCGCTGGGCGTGGGAGCAGCGGTCTATCTCACGGAGTATGCGAAAAACAAGAAAATTGTCGCTGTGATCGAATATGCCGCCGAGACGCTTTCCGGGATCCCGTCCATCATTTACGGGCTGGTGGGTATGCTGTTCTTCTGCCAGTTCCTGAATATGCAGACCTCTCTTTTGGCGGGAGCATTGACGCTTGTGATCATGAACCTGCCGACCGTTATGCGTACCACGCAGGAAAGTCTGAAAACGGTGCCGCAGTCGTACCGGGAGGGAGCTTTCGGGCTCGGAGCCGGTAAATGGCGTGTGATACGCACGGTCGTTCTGCCCGGCTGTATCGATGGGGTGATCACGGGCTGTATCCTGTCTGTGGGGCGCATTCTCGGAGAATCGGCGGCGCTGCTGTTTACGGCGGGATTTGCCCATACGCTGAACGGATTTTTTGCGGGGCTTGGAAGCGCCGGAGCAACGCTGACGGTTTCCCTTTATGTTTACGCGAAGGAACAGGGCGAATTTGGCGTGGCCTTCGCGATCGCGGCCATTTTGACGGTGCTCACGCTTCTTGTAAATCTCCTCGCTGTGCTTGCAGGGCGCTGGTTCAAAAGGAGGCAGAACCATGAATGATATCATTACGGTCCGGGACCTGAATCTCTGGTATGGCAGCGTACAGGCGCTCCATCACGTCAGTCTGGATATTCCGGAAAAGGCGATCACGGCGCTGATCGGGCCGTCTGGCTGCGGAAAATCCACTTTTTTGAAGACGCTGGATCGAATGAACGACCTGATCCGGGACGTCAAGATAACGGGGGAGGTTTCCTACAGGGGAGAAGACATTTTTGCGCCCGGCGTGGATGTCAACATGCTCCGCAAGGAAATCGGCATGGTGTTCCAGAAACCCAATCCGTTTCCCATGTCGGTCTATGACAATATCGCCTACGGTCCCCGCACGCATGGGATCCGTGCCAAAGCGAAGCTGGACGATATTGTAGAACGATCCCTACGGGACGCGGCGATTTGGGACGAAGTAAAAGACAGACTGAAAAAGAACGCGCTGGGGCTATCCGGCGGACAGCAGCAGCGCCTTTGTATCGCCCGCGCGCTGGCCGTGGAACCGGAAGTCCTTTTAATGGACGAACCCACCTCGGCGCTCGATCCGATCTCGACCTCAAAAATCGAAGAACTGGCAATGACGCTGAAGGAAAAATATACGATCATCATTGTCACCCACAATATGCAGCAGGCGGTACGCATTTCAGACCGGACGGCATTTTTCCTTTTGGGTGAGCTGGTAGAATACGGGGATACGGAAAAGATGTTTTCCCGGCCGGAGGACAAACGTACGGAGGACTACATTACGGGGAGGTTCGGATAATGAGAACGCGGTTTGACGAGCAGCTCAATACATTGGGACAGGAACTGATCAAGATGGGGGCGCTGTGCGAAGAAGTGATCTCTCTGGCGGCTTCTGCTCTCATCCAAAAGGACGATTCGCTGGCGGCGAAGATCGCCCCGCTCGACCAGACAATAGACGAAAAGGAACGGCAGATCGAATCCATGTGCCTGCGGCTTCTGCTCCAGCAGCAGCCGGTGGCGCGGGATCTGCGGCAAATATCGGCCGCCCTGAAAATGATAACGGATATGGAGCGGATCGGAGACCAGGCGGAGGATATTGCGGAAATCCTGCCGTTCCTGAATGACAGAACGCTGCCGGAACACATCAAAATCCGGGAAATGGCAAAGGCGGCCATCAAAATGGTAACGGACAGCGTGGACGCTTATGTGAAGCAGGATATCTCCATAGCCGAAGCGGTCATTGCTTCTGACGACATTGTGGACGATTACTTCATTGACATTAAAAGCAGTCTGATCTCTCTGATCGCGCAGAATCCTACCGAGGGAGAATATGCCCTTGATCTTTTGATGGTGGCAAAATATTTTGAGCGGATTGGAGACCATGCCACGAATATTGCCGATTGGGTGTTGTTCGCTGTTACCGGCGAGAAAAGCGTGCAGCCGCAGATGTAGACCAGAAAAGCGTGCAGCCGCCGACCGATTGAAAAAGTACAAGAATATGATACAATATCATGGCAGACAGCCGTTTGCCTGACTGCCGGGCATTTCCCATCCAAAGGAAGGTGAATTTCTTGATTTTCTGTGTAGAAGATGACAACGGGATCCGTGATCTGATGATATATACCCTGAATGCTGCGGGCTTTGAGGCAAAGGGCTTTTCGGACGGAGCGTCCTTTTGGGAGGCATTTCGTCAGGAATGTCCGGAGCTGGTGCTTCTCGATATCATGCTCCCCGGCGAGGACGGCATCGGTATTTTGAAACGGCTGCGGTCGGACGGCAGTCAGGTGCCGGTCATCATGGCTACTGCCAAAGGGACCGAATATGATAAAGTGATCGGGCTCGATCTCGGTGCGGACGACTATCTTGCAAAGCCCTTTGGCATGATGGAGATGGTGTCCCGTGTAAAAGCGGTGCTCCGCCGTATTTCTCCTGTTTCTCAAAGCGAGGTGCTGGCGCGCGGCGGGATACGGATGGACACGGCACAGCACATGGTAACAGTGGACGGGGCGCGGGTTGAGCTTACCTTTAAGGAATACGAACTGCTCCGAAGATTTATGGAAAATCCCGGCCGGGTGTTTACGCGCGACCAGCTTCTCACAAGCATATGGGGTGATCTTTACGCAGGGGAAACCCGCACGGTGGACGTTCATATCGGTACGCTGCGGAGCAAGCTGGGACGCTGCGGCGACTGCATCGAAACCGTGCGCGGTGTTGGCTATCGGCTGGGGGCGGAGAAATGACAAAACGAATTTTCAGATCCATCTGTTTTGCTGCGATCGCGGTTTTCCTTGCATCCGTGGCTCTCTTTCTCTGCGTGCTTTATGATTATTTTGGAAATGTCCAGCAAAGGGGGTTAAAGACGCAGACCGAGCTGGCGGCGCGGGGTGTCGAGACTGTGGGCGCGGAATACCTTGAGGGACTCTCCCCCAGAGGATACCGCGTCTCATGGATCAGTGCGGACGGCAAAGTGCTTTATGACAGTGAAGCGGACTCCTCTGAAATGGAAAATCACCTTGCCCGTGAGGAGATCGAGGAGGCGCTTGAATCCGGCTACGGCGAGAGCGCCAGGTATTCCGCGACGCTGATGGAACGCACACTTTACAGCGCAAAAAGGCTGTCCGACGGAACAGTGGTCCGGCTGTCCGTTGCACAAAATACACTCCTGACGCTGCTTCTCGGCATGACGCAGCCCATCGTCATTATCATTGTGATCGCCATCGGTATTTCTTTCTGGCTGGCACACCGTCTTTCCGAAAACATTACCGCTCCCTTAAATCAGCTCAATCTGGACGATCCGCTGAACAATGAGGGATATGATGAGCTTTCACCGCTTTTTCGGCGGATCGACGCCCAGCAGCGCCAGATCCGGAGGCAGGAAAAGGCGCTTCAGCAAAAACAGGAGGAATTTGAAGCCGTTACGGAAAATATGGCCGAGGGCATTATCCTTCTGAACACAAAGGGCATGATCCTGGGGATCAATCGCGCCGCGGCCATCCTTTTTGGCACAACCCGCAATTCCATCGGCAAATACATTTTATCGGTCAATCGGAATATAGAACTGTCGGAGCTTCTTTCGGGAATGGAAAGCGGTGTGCGGACAGAAAAGATCGTAGACTTAAACGGCGGGAAATATCAGCTTGCGCTGAACCCGGTCAGGGGGAGCAGCAATGTTTCCGGCGCGGTGCTTCTCATGCTCGACGTTACGGAGAAGGAGCAGGCGGAACAGATGCGCCGGGAGTTTACGGCGAATGTATCCCATGAACTCAAAACACCGCTGCATACCATCGCGGGGTGCGCGGAGCTTTTGGAAAACGGCATGGTGCGCCCAGAGGATATGCCAAGGTTCTATTCTCAGATCCGCGGCGAGGCCGGACGCATGATCGCTTTGGTGGAAGATATTATTCGCCTTTCCCATTTGGACGAGGGAGCGGGGGATATGAAGCGGGAGCCCGTCGATCTTTATGATCTGGCTGCCGAAGCAGTGAAGTCACTTTCCCGCGAGGCAGAAAGCGCCGGTGTCTCCGTCAGCATTGAAGGGGAAAGTGCCGTGGTATGTGGTATCCCGCAGCTTCTTGAGAGCATCGTTTATAACCTCACGGACAATGCGATCAAGTACAACCGGCAGGGCGGAACGGTTAAGGTGTCCGTGGGCCGCACTGCGGAGGGCGTTCGCCTTTGCGCGGCTGATACGGGCATCGGTATTCCGCAGGAGCTTCGGGAGCGCATTTTCGAGCGTTTCTACCGGGTGGACAAGAGCCGGTCAAAAGAGCTTGGCGGTACCGGTTTGGGATTATCTATCGTCAAACACGCAGCCCGCCTGCATCATGCAAAAATAGAACTGCAAAGCGAAGAGGGAAAAGGCACAACGGTTACGGTGGTTTTCCCCGAAGGAAAAGCGTAAACAAAAATCTTAGAATAATGAAAGCAAACGCCGCGGCAGATTGTCCGCGGTCTTTTATTTTACAGAAGTACGGCAGCAGATTCGGCCTTTTCAATGGTCTGCGGACATGTGGGAATGGGGCGCCCACCCTGAAAATGTGCAGGGCGGCAAAAAACTCGTTCTAAAAATGTGCAGAACACTAAAAAACTCGCTCATTTTTTGTGAACGCGGTTGATTTCCAGGATTTTGCGGGTATAATATAAACTAAGAAACAGAGGAGGAGAAGGGCATGCTCTATCTGAAACGAAAAATTGATGCGTATCTGGAAGCCTGGAAGTCCGACCCGGACAGGAAGCCGCTGATCGTTAAGGGCCCCCGGCAGGTCGGCAAAACGGAATCGGTCAGCCGGTTTGCCGGCAGGCATTATGGAAGCGTGGTTAATATTAACTTTGTGGAAGAACCGAAATATAAGATGATCACGGCGGACGGTTACGGGGTGGATGACATCGTTAAGAATATCTCCCGGCTGGATCCGTCCAAACGCTTCCCTGTGGGAGATACCCTGATCTTTTTTGACGAACTGCAGGAATTTCCGGATATCGCTACGGCGCTGAAGTTTTTCAAGATCGACGGCAGATTCGACGTGATCTGCAGCGGCTCCATGCTGGGGATCAATTACCGGAAGATCGAGAGCAACAGTGTCGGGTACAAATCGGATTATGGGATGTGCTCTCTGGATTTTGAGGAGTTTCTGTGGGCCAGAGGGTACGGTGACGCCTTTGTGGACGATATGCTGGAGCATATGCGGAGCCTCACCCCGTTTAACGAGGCGGAAATGTCGGTCTGCAGCGCGCTTTTTCTCGATTACTGCATTCTGGGCGGGATGCCCGCGGTCGTTCGCGAGTTTATCTCAAAAGGAACTTTTGAAGGCTCGCTGGAGACTCAGCGGCAGTTGATCGCGGATTATAAAGAGGATATCCGGAAATATGCCGGGGGGTTGGATCAGACGAGGATCCTGAATGTATTTCAGCACATCCCGGTGCAGCTCGCGAAAGACAATAAAAAGTTCCAGATTTCCAAGGTGGCTTCCGGGGCGCGTTTTCGGGACTATCGCGGATGTATCGAATGGCTGAACGACGCCGGAATGGTCAATCTCTGCTATTGTCTGAATTTCCCGGAGCTGCCGCTTCAGGGCAATTATGACGAGACCAGGTACAAGATCTACTTTGCAGACAGCGGTCTGCTCGTGGCGATGCTGGACGAGGAGGCCCAGGAGGACCTTCGCGCGAACAAAAATCTCGGCGTCTATAAAGGGGCGCTCTATGAGAACGTGGTGGGAGAAGCGCTGGTCAAGTCCGGATACCGGCTCTATTATTACAAAAAAGAAGATTCCACGCTGGAGCAGGACTTTTTTGTCAGGACGGCCGACGCCCTCATCCCTGTGGAGGTGAAGGCGGCGAACGGGACGGCCAAGTCCATGAGGACTCTGATCAGCGGAGAGAGGTATCCCGATATCCGCTGTGGGATCAAATTCACGGGAGGCAATATCGGATACGGCGGTCAGATCTATACGTTCCCCTACTTCTGCGCGTTCCTGTTGAAGCGGTATTTATGATCCGTCCGCCCTCCCGGATAAGGCCCCGGCAGAAAGCAGGGTCAGCAGCCGCCCTTGCGTATTCCATTTTCCCGGACCGTAGAAAAACGCCGGCACTTAGCGAGGCAAGTCCGTCAGGACGCAGGCGAGCTTAGTGTCCGCTGCGTTTTTCTCCGAGCGAGAGCGTGTCCGGAAAAGGAATACGCAAGGGCGGCCGCTGCCCCTGTCTTCTGCCGGGGCCTTATCCCAGAGGACCTGACCGGCGCAGGAGGGCGGTCACGGCGATGAAGAACACGATCACCAGCATCCATCCGGCTCCCGTGGCGAGGGCCACGGCGGGAAGTCCCAGCCTGCCGATGAATGCCCAGGAGAGGATCACCCGCAGGGTGAGGTGGAGCGTGGTGCCGAAGAAGGGGACCGCGACCCGGCCGATCCCGCGGAACCAGCCGACGAAGGCGTTCCCCAGGAAGCAGAGGACATAAAACAGCGCCACGATCTTCAGATAGGAAACGCCGTATCCCAGGGACAGTCCGTCGGACGGATCCAGGAACAGGAGCAGACAGGCGCGGGAGGCGAAAAACATGAGGGCGGAGGCAAGGGCCCCGAAGGCGGTGAGCAGGATCGCGCCCTGGCGAAAGCCGTCCTTCGTCCGTTCCCGGTTCCCCGCGCCGTAATTCTGGGAAATGAAAATGCTCATGGCCTGGGAGCCGCTGTCCCCGAAGGAGTTGACGAAGCCCTCCGTCCGCATGGTGGCGGTGTAGGCCGCGATGCCGGAGGCACCCTGCGTGTTGACCGCTCCCTGCACCAGGATCTTGCCGATATAGAGGCTGGACTGGTGCAGGGCGGAAACCATGCCGAACCGGAGAACCTTTGCGAAGACGGGGAACCGGGGACGAAGATCCTCCCGGCGGCAGATCAGGTCGGGATATTTTCTTTTCAGGCAGAGAAAACAGCAGAGGGCAGACAGCAGCTGGGCGAGCACGGTGGCATAGGCGGCGCCCGCGATCCCCATGCCCCATGCGGCGACGAACAAAAGGTCCAGAAGGATGTTCGCCGTCACGGACAGCAGCAGAACGTACAGCGCCCACCGGGTATTGCCCACCGAGCGCAGGACAGAGGCGAAGAAATTATAAAAAAAGGAAGCGGGAAGTCCGGCCAGGATGACCGTCATATAGATCCGGCAATAGTCCCTCAGCGCGTCCGGCGTGCGGATCAGGGTCAGGAGCGGGTCCAGCAGGCCGATGGTCAGAGCGGCGAACAGGAGCGTCAGCGCCGTCCCAGTCAGAAGGGCGTGAAAGAAATCCTGCCGGAACACCCGGGGATTGCCAATGCCGTAAGCCTGGGCGAACAGAACGGAAACGCCGACGCAGAAGCCGTTCAGCATGAAAAGGAACAGGTTCATCAGCGTGCCGGAGACGCCGGTGGAGGCGAAGGCGAGGCTCCCCAGAAAGCGGGCGATGATGAGCGAGTCCCCCGTATTATAAAGCTGCTGGAGGATATTGGACAAAAGCAGCGGCAGCGTGAGCGCGATGAGCTCGCGCCGGATATTGCCGGACAGCAGGGTGTCTGTTTGGGATGCGGTCATTGGTTTCATGGAGTCCTCTTTTCGCGCTCCGGCGGGCGGCGGGTCCGTCCGTTCCGTACCGGTGCCTTCTCATCGGAGTAATCGTAATACATTTTCCGGGGATTGCATAATGAATAATTCTGATATAAAATATAAATTAAACATTATATTAAAAGGAGAATCGGTCATGACCAATCCGGAGATAGAAGCGTTTCTCGCCGTGGTGCGGTACGGAACGGTTTCCGCGGCGGCGGAGCATTTGTTCGTCACCCAGCCCGCCCTGACCAGGCGGATCCAGACGCTGGAGGAGGAGATCGGCTATCCGCTGTTCGCGCGGCAGAAGGGCGTGCGGGAGGCCAGGCTCACCAGGGAGGGGGAAGACTTTCTGCCCATCGCGGAGAAATGGAGGCGGCTATGGGCGGAGACCGGCGCCGTCCTGGGGAAAAAGAAGCAGCGCCAGTTGAAGCTGGCCTCTGTGGGGAGCGTCAGCCATTACATCTTCCCGGAGGTCTTTCAGCGGTTTCTCGGGGAAAATCCGGAGTATCACCTGAATTTTCATCAGTATCATTCCCACGAGGCATACGGCTATGTGGAACAGAAAATGACGGATCTGGCCTTTGTATCGGATCAGAGATACGCCAGATCGCTGCAGGTGAGACCGGCGTTCTCGGAGCCCTTCGTGCTGGCGGGCGGGGCCTCCCTGTCCGACCCCGGCGGGGAAGTCTTAGTGGAGGAGCTGGACCCGGCCGCGGAGATCCGGCTGCCCTGGAACGGGGATTGCGATCAGTGGCATATCCGCTGTTTCCCGGACAGCGTCTATCCGCTGGTCTTTCTGGACCAGATGTCGCTCATGGAGGAATTTCTGACGGACAGGACCTGGGCGGTGGTGCCGGTGACGGTGGCCTCCAGGCTGGAGAAAAAGGGGATCCGCATCCGCAGGCTGAAGGGCGGACCGCCCCGCCGCATCATATACAGCCTGGTGCATGAGGAGAATGAGAACCCGCTGATCGGCCGGTTCCTGTTTCAGTTGGACCGTCATCTTCGCACCTTCAAAGGGGTGGAATCCTGGCTGTAACTGCCGGCTGCGGAGAAAACTGGGCCTTTGGGGCCTGTTTTCGGGAAATTGCCCGCAAAATGCCCGGCAAGCCGTTTTTTTTCTTTAAATTCGGCTGTTGCGCATCGGGGAAAGTATTGGTATAATTTCTGTTATGATTATGTCCGGGTCTTCGGACGTGATATGTTTGATAAGAGATTGTGAAAAAGGACTCTGAGGAGGAGAATTTATGTTGCAGAAAGCATCGATCAAATTCGATAAAGAGCTTTTTAAGAGAAGCGTGAGCAGTACGGTCAAGACCCTGTACCGCAAGACGCTGGAGGAGGCTACGCCGCAGCAGGTTTTTCAGGCGGTCTCCTATGCGATCAAGGACGTGATCGTGGACAACTGGATGACGACCCAGAAGGAATACGAGAAGCAGGACCCCAAGATGGTCTATTACATGTCCATGGAGTTTTTGATGGGCCGGGCGCTGGGCAATAACCTGATCAACCTGCAGGCCTATGACAGCGTGAAGGAAGCGCTGGAGGAGCTGGGCGTGGACATCAACGTGGTGGAGGATCAGGAGCCCGATCCCGCGCTGGGCAACGGCGGTCTGGGACGTCTGGCGGCCTGTTTCCTGGATTCCCTGGCGACACTGGGGTATGCCGCCTACGGCTGCGGCATCCGTTACCGTTACGGCATGTTCAAGCAGGAGATCCGCGACGGCTTTCAGATCGAGGTGCCGGACAACTGGCTGGTGGACGGCTATCCGTTTGAGCTGCGCCGCCCGGAGTATGCCAAGGAGATCAAGTTCGGCGGCTGGATCAGCACGCACATGGACGCCAACGGGCGGTTCGTTTTCAAGCAGGAGGGATATCAGTCTGTCAGGGCCATCCCCTACGATATGCCCATCGTCGGCTACGGCAACGGCATCGTGAACACCCTGCGTATCTGGGATGCGGAGCCGGTGGAGTGCTTCAGCCTGGATTCCTTTGACAAAGGAAATTATCAGAAGGCCGTGGAGCAGGAGAACATGGCCCGCAACATCGTGGAGGTGCTCTACCCCAACGATAACCATTATGCCGGAAAAGAGCTCCGTCTGAAACAGCAGTATTTCTTCATTTCCGCATCCGTACAGGAGGCGGTGGCGAAATACATGCGCAACCACGACGATATCCATAAGTTCTACGAGAAGGTGACGTTCCAGCTCAACGATACCCATCCCACCGTGGCGGTGGCCGAGCTGATGCGCGTGCTGATGGATGATTATTATCTGACCTGGGACGAGGCCTGGGCCGTGACCACGAAGACCTGCGCTTATACGAACCACACGATCATGTCTGAGGCGCTGGAAAAATGGCCCATCGAGCTGTTCTCCCGTCTGCTGCCCAGGATCTACCAGATCGTGGAGGAGATCAACAAGCGGTTCATCCAGCAGATCGAGCAGAGGTATCCGGGCGACCATGAGAAGGTCCGCAAAATGGCGATCATTTATGACGGTCAGGTGAAAATGGCCCATCTGGCGATCTGCGCCGGTTTCTCCGTCAACGGCGTGGCGAGACTGCATACCGAGATCCTCAAGAAGCAGGAGCTGAAGGATTTCTATGAGATGATGCCCGAGAAATTCAACAACAAGACCAACGGCATCACTCAGAGAAGATTCCTGCTGCACGGCAATCCGCTGTTGGCTTCCTGGGTCACGGAGCATGTGGGAGACGACTGGATCACCGATTTGCCCAAGATCAGCAGGCTGCGCGTCTATGCGGACGATGAGAAGGCGCAGCAGGAATTCATGAATATCAAATACCAGAACAAGGTGCGTCTGGCGAAATACATCTGGGAGCACAACGGCATTTCCGTCGATCCCCGTTCCATCTTCGACGTGCAGGTGAAGCGCCTGCACGAATACAAGCGGCAGCTTTTGAACATCCTGCATGTGATGTATCTGTACAACGAGCTGAAGGACCATCCGGATATGGACTTCTATCCCAGAACCTTCATTTTCGGCGCCAAGGCCGCGGCGGGCTACCGCATCGCCAAGCTGACCATCAAGCTGATCAATTCCGTGGCGGATGTGGTAAACAACGATCCCGTGATCAACGGGCGGATCAAGGTGGTGTTCATCGAAAACTACCGGGTTTCCAACGCGGAGTGGATTTTCGCGGCGGCGGACGTGTCCGAGCAGATTTCCACGGCCAGCAAGGAGGCTTCCGGCACCGGCAACATGAAGTTCATGCTCAACGGCGCGCTGACGCTGGGCACCATGGACGGTGCCAACGTGGAGATCGTGGAAGAGGTGGGCAGGGAGAACGCTTTCATCTTCGGCCTGAGCTCCGATGATGTCATCCGCTATGAGAACTTCGGCGGCTACAATCCCATGGATATTTTCAACAGCGATCAGGATATCCGCCGCGTGCTGATGCAGCTCATCAACGGGACCTATTCCCACGATACCGAGCTGTTCCGCCCGCTGTACAATTCTCTGCTCAATACGCAGAGCACGTCCAAAGCGGATACTTACTTCATCCTGGCCGATTTCAAGGCGTATGCGGAGGCGCAGCGCCGCGTGGAGGCTGCCTATAAGGATGAAAAGGGCTGGGCGAGGAGCGCGATCCTCAATGTGGCAAGCTGCGGCAAGTTCACCTCTGACCGCACGATCCGGGAATATGTGGATGAGCTGTGGCACCTGGACAAGGTGGAACTGCCCAGAGAAGAAGAGATCACAAAATAAAAGATGTGCCGAGGGGCCGCCGGATTCGTTCCGACGGCCTCGTTTTGTTTCCGCGCGGTCTGTGTCCCGGCGGGAGGGGATAGCTTTTGCGCAGATCAGGGGGAACGAAGGACCGTTTCGTTCCGTGCGAAAAACGGAGGCATGAAGTTTCGGCAGATTTAATATTTATTTTATTGACGGAAAAGAAACGGAAAGCTAAGATAAAAATGAAATCGCTGTTTTGATGAAGCCAAAGTGCCGTGCCCGGATATCCGGCCGGGAAATGCCGGACGGATCTGCGTTTGATTTTTTACGGGAAAACGGCGGATGATAGGTGCTGCCTGAATGTGCGGAGACGGAAGGAACGACGTGCGGGCGGCACGGTCTGTACGGAAAAGAGGGAAATTAGGATGGCGGAAAAATCGTTTCGGAGGCTTTTTCTGGTTTTGGCGGCATCGCTTCTGCTGAGCGGCTGCGCGCAGCAGGCGGATCCGTCCGAAGAAACGGAACCGGCGGAGGAGGCCGCGGTGGCGGTAAAGGCGGTCAGCGCACAGATCGGGACGCTGGCGGTGAGCAATGAATTCATCGGTACGGTGTCGCCTCAGCAGCAGGTGACGGTCATGCCGATGGTCTCCGGCGAGGTGGATCAGGTCTATTTTGAGGTCGGCGACGAGGTGAAGGCCGGGGATGTGCTGTTCCATATCAAGGACGACGCGGCGCGGCTGCAGAAGGAGAATGCCGAGCTGACCCGCAAAAGCGCCGAGATCACGGCGCAGATGCAGTTGGGTTCCAGTCAGGTGATGAACAACATCTCCATGCAGTCCAACATCCGTTCCATCGAGTTCCAGATCGAGAACGCGAAGGACCAGTATCAGTCGGCGGTGGACGGCATCGTGGATGCGCAGCAGGCCAAGACGGAGATGGAGGATGCTCTGTCCGAAATCGAGAGCTCGCTGGCAGAGATGAATGCAAACCAGGCGAGACGGTCCGAGGTGGTGGCCAGGGCAGAACGGTATATTGACCGTATGGGAAGCGTGAACGGGAATTACCGTTACAGGGTTGCATACGATTATCCGGAGCCGCCGGATTATTATGAGTGGCCGTATGCCGCTTCCTATCCGGGGCCCGGTTACTTGATGCCGAATATCTTGGCCGACGGGCCTGCGGCGGACGGTACGGAGGGAACGCCGGAAAGCGGAGAAAGCGCTCCCGAGACGGAAGTCCAGTCCTCGGAAGAGTCGGAGCCATCCGCTTCTGAGGCGGACGGGATCGGAGAAGGGCAGCAGGATTCCGGAGATGGGAAAGACGGGGACGGGAGTGAGACCGCGCCTGTCGGAACGGAAGCTTCTTCCGAGGAGAGTTCCTCTGCGGGCAGCGAAACCGATGAGACTGCCGGGACCGGTGCACAGTCGGAGGAGGAAAGCGTTCCCGGAAACACCTCTGCGGAGGGAAAGCAAAAGCTCCCGGGACTGGAGGGCCTTTCTGCGGGGGAATCCCTGCCGGGGCCGACGGTGCAGGAGAAGTCGGAGGAAACCGCGTTTTACAGTCGGGACGGGATCGAAGGAACCGCCCGGGGGTATTATTTCAGCGGTGAGGTTCTGCCGGAGGGACATGTACCGGCGCGTAGTACTACGGATCTGAATGGGGCAAAGGCGGCCTATCGCGAGCAGCAGGAGATCAATGCGGCGAAGGCGGACGCGGAGGAGCTGGGCTACGATGCTTACGACATCGGCAGCGGCGCGGCCAGCTCCGAAATCCTGGAGCATGCCGCTCAGATCGCGGCGCTGGAGTATCAGGCATCCCAGTTGCGCAGCAATCAGGCGTCCCTGGACAGCAGTATCGATCAGGCGGTGACCGCCAGGGATACGACGGAAAAGACCATCGATTTTTATGAGGACAATCTGCAGGACGCCCAGGTGACCTACGGGATCGCCAACGGGCAGGCCTATCAGGACTCCGCGGCGGCGCTGGCGACGCAGATGCAGGCGGCGGATGTGGGGATCAAGAGCGCGAATCTCCAGTTGGAGTATTATTCTCCCACCTCGCCGATCTCCGGCACGGTGGTGAGCAGGAGCGTGGAGCAGTACGGCCTCGCCCAGCCGGGCTACGCGGCCTTTGTGATTTCCAATCAGGATGCCATGAACGTCACGTTTTCGGTGAGCGAGCAGGTGCGGGCGAATCTCTATGTGGGAATGCCTGTCACGCTGGAGAAAAACGGCAATACCTTTACCGGCACGGTCATGGAGATCGGAGAGGCGGCAGACGCCCAGAGCGGCGGGCTGTTCGTGATAAAGGCCGTGACGGAGGCCGGCGGGGATCAGCTCATCAGCGGAACGGCGGTGAAGCTGACAGTGGACACCTTCCGGACGGAAAACGCGGTGCTGATCCCTTACGATGCGGTGCATTTTGAGAGCGAGCAGGCCTATGTGTTCGTCGTCACAGAGGAAGACACAGCGGTGCGGACGCCGGTGACGCTGGGACTGATGAGCGAGGATATGGTCGAGGTGACGGAAGGAATTTCCGCCGGTGACCGGCTGGTAGCCACCTGGTCCACGCAGTTGGAGGACGGCGTTAAGGTGCGGGTGATCGGCGCACAGACCGCGCCGGAGGAGACAGGAGAATGAATCTGACAAGACTGGCGCTGAAACGGCCGGTGTCGATGATTCTGATCATTCTGGCGCTGGCGGTGTTCGGCTTAAGCTCCATACCTGATTTTAAAATGCAGCTCATTCCCGATATGGATATGCCGATGCTGATCGTCATGACCGCTTATCCGGGGGCGGATCCGGAGAGCGTGGACGAGCTGGTGACCAGCGTGGTGGAGGACGCGGGCTCTGTGCTGGGCGGTATTGAATCCGTCACCTCTCAGTCCTCCGCCAACGTTTCGACCGTGCTTTTTTCCTATGAATACGGCGTGAATATCGACGAGTGCTACGCGGATCTGCGGACGGCGCTGGATACCGCGAGCCTTTTGATGCCCGCGGACGCGGAGGCGCCGGTGGTCATCGAGCTGAACATGAATCAGACCGCGGACATGACGCTTTCTGCTGTGACGGACGAGAACATGGATCTGCGCAAAAAAATAGAGGACGAACTGGTGCCGGAGCTGGAATCCATCGCGGATGTGGCGCAGGTCTCCGTTTCCGGCGGCGCGCAGGATTATATCCGTGTCCTGCTCAATGAGGATGCGATGCGCCAGTACGGGCTTACCATCAGCAACGTGGCATCCTATCTGGCGGCAGTGGATTTCACGCTCCCGGCGGGAAGCGTGAGACAGGGTTCGCAGGACGTGTCCGTGAGCACGGCGATGGAGTACAACACGGCACAGAAGCTGAACCGGGTCCCCATCGTGACGGCCACGGGCGGCGTGGTGCAGTTGTCAGATATCGCGGAGGTCTCCCAGGTCAAGGAAGCGTCCGACACCATCAGCCGCAGTGCGGGCCGGGACAACGTCAGCATCAGCGTTCAGAAAAAGCAGAGCGCCAGCGTGGTGCAGGTGACGGACTCCGTGGAGGAGGCCATGGCGGAATTTTCCGCGGCGAATCCGAATGTGAGCCTGGTGATGGAGTATAATTCAGCGGATACCATTACGGCTTCGCTCTGGTCGGTGGCGAAGACGCTGATCGCAGGCGTGTTCATTTCCATGGCCGTGCTGTTTTTGTTCTTCGGCGATTTCAAGGCCAGCCTGATCGTCGGCAGCTCCATGCCAATCTCCCTGCTGGCCACCATCATTCTCATGCACATGATGGGGTATTCCCTGAATATCGTCACGCTGGGCTCCCTGGTCATCGCCATCGGCATGATCGTGGACAATTCCATCGTCGTCATCGAAAGCTGTTTCCGGGCGAAGGACACGGAGACGGATTTCAAAGAGGCGGCCTTCCGCGGGACGAAGGTGGTGACGATGTCCATCATCGCCTCCACCATCACGACCTGCGTCGTGTATCTGCCCATGGCGCTGGTGGAGGATCTGGTGGGACAGATCTTCGGACAGCTCTGCTTTACCATCGTTTTCGCCATGACGGCCTCTCTGATCTCCGCCATGACGCTGGTGCCGCTGTTCTACTCCCTGTTCCAGCCCCATGAAAAAAAGAATTCGCCTGTCAACCGTTTGCTGGAGGTGATCACTGCCGGCTATAAAAAGATACTGCGCGGGATCCTGTACCGGAAGCTTTTGACGATCCTCGTCACTCTTCTGCTGGTGGCGCTGGCGGTGTGGATGGTTACGGACGTGGACATGGAACTGATGCCCGCTTCGGACGAGGGCATCGTGGATGTCGCCGCGTCGTTCCGGCCCGGCACCACGCTGGAGGCCAAGGAAGCGGCTATGTCGGCGATGGAACAGATGGCCACGGAGGAGCCGGACGTGCTGAGCTACAGCCTGACCGTCAACAGCGATTCCTCCGCCAGCCTGCGCGCCTATCTGAAGGGAGATCGGGAGCTGTCCACGGCGGACATCGTGGAAAAATGGAATGAGGCCACCCGGGACGTGACGGATATGGAACTGACCATTTCCTCCGGCGGCAGCAGCATGAGCGGCAGCATGATGAATACCTCCACCACGGAGATTGATCTGCAGGGCTACGATATGGATGCCCTGAAGGAGGCCGCCCGGGACGTGAAGGCTGAAATGGAGCAGGTGGACGGGGTGATCAAGGTGGTCTCCTCCACCACGGACGCCAGCACGGCGGTGAAGATACAGGTGGACCCGCTGATGGCCATGCATTACGGGCTGACGCCGGTTCAGGTGGCGCAGGAGCTGAACTATATGCTCAGCGGCGTCACCGCGCTGACCATCACCAATCAGGGCGCAGAGTATGAGGTGAAGCTGGAATATCCGGAGGGCCTGTATGACGACGTGAACAGCCTGATGGACGCCGTTCTGGTGAATGCCAGAGGCATGCAGGTGCCCCTGCGCCAGATTGCGGAGCCTGTCTATACGGATGCGGCGCAGACCATAGAAAAGGTGGATGGACGCTATCAGGTGAGCCTGGTGGCCACCACCACGCAGAAGGCGCATTTTTCGGCCAGAGACGAGATGATCGGGCGGGTGGAGAACATGGTGCTTCCCATCGGCGTGACTCAGACGGAGGATATGCTCACCTCCATGATGAACGAGGAGTTCGCCGTTTTGTATCGCTCCATTCTGACGGCGGTGTTCCTGGTCTTTCTGGTGATGGCGATGCAGTTCGAGTCGCCGCGTTTTTCCATGATGGTTATGATGTGCATCCCGTTCAGCCTGGTGGGTTCCATTTTCCTGCTTTACATTACCCGTTCCACGCTGAGCATGGTCTCCCTGATGGGCTTCCTGATGCTGGTAGGTATCGTGGTGAACAACGGCATTCTGTATGTGGATACGGCGAACCAGCTCCGGCAGGAAATGCCGCTGCAGGACGCGCTGGTGGAGTCCGGTTCCATCCGGCTGCGCCCGATCCTGATGACCACGCTGACCACGATCCTTTCCATGCTGCCCCTGGCCATGGGGATCGGCGACAATGCGCAGATGATGCAGGGCATGGCGCTGGTCATCGTGGGCGGCCTGATCGCCTCTACGCTGCTGACTCTGATCCTGATGCCCACCGTGTATCTGATGATCGACAAGAGATCGAAAAAGAAGGCGGCGGCCTGAGGCAGCGGCGGCAGGCGCGCCTGCTTTCCGCTGTCAGACAAAGCAGTCAAAGCTCCCGGCAGGATCCCGCCCGCGGCGGACCCGGCGCCGGGACTTTCTGTATCTGTCCGCCCTTTCGCACCGCGGCCGCATATCCGGAGGGCGTCAGCCCGGCGATCTGACGGAATCGGCGGGAAAAATACTGGACGGAGGCATAGCCGAGGGCGTCGGCGATCTGGGAAAAGTTCAGCCGGCCGTCCCGGATCATTTCCTGGGCACGCCGGATTTTCAGCCAGGTGAAAAAAGAGATGACGCCGCAGCCGTAAGCGCTGTGAAACAGTCCGGCGAGACGGGCGCGGCCGATCAGGTTGTCGCGGCAGATCTGCCCGATGCTGAGCGGCGCGTCCAGATGGGCATTCAGATAGCGGAGGATCCGGGACAGCTCCGCGGGGTCCTGCGCGCCGGGCGGGATCGCCTGTATCTGCTGCCGGGTCAGACAGATAAGAAGCTCTTCCAGATATAGCCGGATCAGATGGGAACAGCCGGTCCGGGGGCCGCAGCCGGACGGTGTGCTTTCGAGCAGCGCGGAGAACTCCCCGAACAGCTTTTGGAGCAGCGTCCGCTCCTCTACGCCGAGCGGAAAGCCGCGGTTTTCCAGGATGTGCGGCGCAGGCGCGCAGGAAAACAGCAGCAGGGTCAGGGTGAAGCCGGCTCCGTTCGGGCTTTGGCAGGATTTCGGCCCGGGGAAGGGGCAGAGGAACGCCTGGCCGGGCGGGAGAGAGACGGAACCGCAAAGAGTGTTCAGAAGCAGAGGGCCTTTCTCCGGGATCAGCAGCGCGGTGGCGGCGTTTCCCGGTCCGGAAAGCTCTTTTTGCATTTCCCGGAAGGAGAGCTCCCTCCGGCATTCGAGCCGCCGCATGAAAAGAATCGTTTCCACACAGAACAGCGGCTGCGGGACGAGCGGAAATGGGGTCATGGGATCACCTCTGAAAAACGATGCAAAAGCGCGTCGGAAGGATAAAACAGACCGAATCGAAAAGATAAAGCAGACAGAAAGAATGCCTGATATCGGAAACAAAATTATTTTATCATAATTTTTGACAATTTTCAACGAGTGTGTTTTAATAAAATCGTTATGGAAATATTCCGGTGCTGCGGTTCACAGAGATCCGGTCCGGGATCCCGGGGCCGCGGCATTTCGGTCAGAACGGTAAAGGAGGCAGTACGATATGGTAACACTGGCGGAAAAAGGCGCTTATCTCATAAACGGCAGGGAGTTGGTGCCGGAGGGACCCGGAGAGAAGGAAGCTCTGCGGGCAAAGACCGGCCGGGACGTTTCCAGGGAGGAGGCGGCGAAAAATACCATCGCCTACGGGATCCTGGAGGCCCACAATACGTCCGGCGATATGAAAAAACTGAAAATCAGGTTCGACAAGCTCACCAGCCACGACATCACCTTCGTGGGCATCATTCAGACGGCCCGCGCGTCGGGGCTGACGAAATTCCCGATTCCCTATGTGCTGACCAACTGCCACAATTCTCTGTGCGCGGTGGGCGGCACCATCAATGAGGATGACCACATGTTCGGCCTGACCTGCGCGAAGCGCTACGGCGGCGTCTATGTCCCCCCTCATCAGGCGGTCATCCATCAGTATGCCCGTGAAATGCTGGCCGGCGGCGGGAAGATGATCCTGGGCTCGGATTCCCATACCCGCTACGGGGCGCTGGGCACCATGGCCGTGGGCGAGGGCGGACCGGAGCTGGTGAAGCAGCTTCTGAACCAGACCTACGATATCAATATGCCCGGCGTGGTCTGCGTCTATCTGACGGGGAAGCCGCAGAAGGGCGTAGGGCCGCAGGACGTGGCGCTGGCCATCATCGGCGCGGTGTTCAAAAACGGCTATGTGAAAAATAAGGTGATGGAGTTTGTGGGCCCCGGCGTCGCGTCATTAAGCGCGGATTTCCGGATCGGCGTGGACGTGATGACCACGGAAACCACCTGCCTGTCCTCCATCTGGGAAACGGACAGTGAGATCGCTGATTTTTATGAGATTCACGGCAGGAGCGGCGAGTACCGGGAACTGAAGCCCGGCACGGTGGCCTATTACGATGGATTGATCACGGTGGATCTGGATCAGGTGAAGCCCATGATCGCCATGCCGTTCCATCCCAGCAACACCTATACGATCGAGGAGCTCAACGTCAACCTCACCGATATTCTGGCGGACGTGGAAAAACGCGCGGCGGTGAGCCTGGACAACGCGGTGGAATACAGTCTGCGGGACAAGGTGAAGGACGGCCGGTTTTATGTGGATCAGGGCATCATCGCGGGCTGCGCGGGCGGCGGGTTTGAAAACATCTGCGCGGCGGCGGATATCCTGCGGGGCAGTTATATCGGAAACGGCGGCTTCACGCTGAGCGTTTACCCCGCCTCCATGCCGATCTATATGGAGCTGATCAAAAACGGCTGTGCGGCGGCAATTCTGGAGACCGGCGCGGTGATGAAGACCGCGTTCTGCGGCCCGTGCTTCGGCGCGGGAGACACGCCGGCCAACAACGCTTTTTCCATCCGGCATTCCACGCGCAACTTCCCGAACCGGGAAGGCTCCAGGCTGCAGAGCGGTCAGATCGCTTCCGTGGCGCTGATGGACGCCCGTTCCATCGCGGCGACGGCGGCCAATCAGGGGCGGCTGACGGCGGCGACGGAATTCGACGGCCCCATCGGGAAATACCGCTATCATTTCGATGCGAAAATATATGAAAACCGGGTGTTTGATTCCAAAGGCATTGCGGACCCGTCGGTGGAGATCCAGTTCGGCCCCAACATCAAAGACTGGCCGGCCATGTGCGCCCTGCCGGAGAATCTGATCCTGCGGGTGGTTTCCGAGATCCACGATCCCGTCACCACCACGGATGAGCTGATTCCCTCCGGGGAGACCAGCTCCTACCGCTCCAATCCGTTGGGACTGGCGGAATTCACCCTGTCCAGAAAGGATCCCGCCTATGTAGGGCTGGCGAAGGACATTCAGAAGGCTCAGATGGCCCTCATGGAGGGCAGATGTCCGGCGGAGGAAAAGCCGGAGCTGAAGGCCGTGCTGGACGCTGTGCATACGAAGTATCCTGACGTGAAGCGGGAAAATCTCGGTTTCGGCTCCACGATCTTCGCGGTGAAGCCGGGCGACGGCTCTGCCAGAGAGCAGGCGGCAAGCTGTCAGAAGGTGCTGGGCGGCTGGGCCAACATCGCCAACGAATACGCCACCAAGCGTTACCGTTCCAATCTGATCAACTGGGGCATGCTGCCGTTTTTGATCGGGGAAGGGGCGCTGCCTTTTGCCAATCTGGATTATCTGTTCTTCCCCGGCATCCGGACCGCGGTGGAGGAAAAAGTGCCGGAGATCACGGGGTATGTGGTGAAGGACGGCGGGCTGTCGGCGTTCACGGTGACGCTGGGCGAACTGACCGACGAGGAACGTCAGATCATCCTGAAAGGATGTCTGATCAATTATAACCGCGTGGGATAACGGACAAAGGCCGTTTCGTATCGGCCGGCGCCGATCCGCGGAGGGTCTTCTGCGCGGAGGGCGGAAACGCATAACGGAGCGCTCCCTTCCATATAATGTGGGGGAGGGATGCGCCATGCGGAAAACCAATCAGGAAGGAAAAGCGGCCGGAACCGCAGGAAGGAAGCGAATACAGGACCTTCTTGCGGTTCTTTTCTTTTTGCTCCTGCTGCCCTACACCTGCAGTCTGGTGAGCGGCATCCGGCAGGAGGAGGCGGTGGAGACCTCCGGGGCCGCTCTGCGCGCGCGGGACGGCCTGACGCTGTGCCTGGAGCGGGAAAACGGCGTTTTGCGAATGCCGCTGGAGGAATTTCTGGTGGGCGCGCTGGCGGCCTGTATACCGGAGGAGTACCGGGAGGAAACGCTGAAGGCGCAGGCTGTGATCCTGCGAAGCATCTGCCGGGCGAAAGCGGGGGCGCGGGGAAACACATCCGGCCTTCTGTATCAGGCGGACAGCGGGCTGGAATATCTGGACGCGGCGCAGCGGCGCGATCACTGGGGAGCGGACTGGGAAGCGCTGGAGGAAAAGTTTTCCGCGGCGGTGCGGGAGACGGAAGGGATCGTGCTGGCCCGGGAGGGCGAAACGGTCGGTCCACCCTTTTTCCGGCTCAGCGCCGGGAAGACCAGGGATGCGGCGCAGATCTGGGGGGCGGAGGCGTTTTCCTGGTGCAAAAGCGTCGATTGTCCCCATGATATCGAGGCAGAGGAATTTTTGCAGGAAAAGAGGATACCCTGGGCGAATTTCCTGGAAACGCTGAAAAAAGCCGGAATGGAGCTGCCCGGACAGGACGCGCGGTTGCGGCTGGTCCGGGACGGCGCAGGGTATGTGACCGCGGTGGAGAGCGATACGGCGCGGATGGCGGGGGAGCGGTTCCGGCAGCTTTTTGCGCTTCCTTCCGCCTGTTTTGTGTTGGAGGAGGAAAACGGAGAGGTCGTGATGCGGACAAAGGGGGTGGGACACGGTCTGGGCTTCGACCAGTACGGCGCGGATCTGCTGGCCGCAGAGGGAGCGGATTACCTGCAGCTTCTGGACGTCTTTTTTGAGGGGCTGACGCTGGAAAAAATGGAATAATCCCGATATTACTGGAAAAACTATGCCTGACGGAATTCAATCCGGACCGGCGCGCGGACGGCGGTCATAAATTCATGGCGATGGGAAGCGGGAAGACGAGTCTCCCATTGCCGCAGAAAGGACAATGGATATGAAAAGAAGGAAATCAGGCTATCAGAAAGAGAAAATGATCATGATCGCCTCCAGCGTGCTGGTGATGGCGGCGATGACGGTGACGGGAGTCTACATTTACAGAAACGGTCAGGCGCAGGAGCCGGAGGGTAATGTGGTGGATTTCTCCGTGCTGGAGGATGACGCGGCAGACGGACAGGTGGCGCAGGCGGAAAACAGCACGGCGAGGAACCTGACCAGCGGACAGCGTGCGGAGGGAGAACTGGATTATGATCCTTATTATATCGAACAGGAGCGGCTGCTGAACGGACAGGCGCAGGGTGCGGACACACAGGCCGCGGCCCGGGACGCCGGGACGGCCGAAGAGGCGGCGGATATGCAGGACGAGCTTCTGCCGGAAGCGGTTTCCGACCCGCCGGAGGCAGTCGATTCGCTGGATCCGCTGACGGATGGATCCGTTTCCGGCGGCATGGTCAATAACGTGGGATATGCCATGATTGAAAGGAGCGGTGTGCCAGGCGTTGGAACGGCAGACGGTCCGGAGGCCGGGGAAGCGGAGGAATGGGTGATGGATGCGCCGGACAATAACGGCGGGCAGGAAGCCGACGCGGCAGGCGACGGGCAGACATCGGATACGCCGGCAGGCAGTGACGGACAGGGTTCGGATGCGCCGGACGGTGACGGCGGGCAGGAAGCGGCCGGGCTGACCGCGGACAGCGGACAGGAAACAGACGGTACAGGACAGACGGCGGAAGGAACGGCCGGCACCTCCGGAACGGTATCCGCATCAGCGGCGCCGGTTTCCGGTATGGAGGCAGGTGCGGAGGAGGAAGCGCTGGAAGCGGTGGCAGATGTGATGCGGGAGGCGCTGAACCTGCATTTTTCGGAGAACGATGATCTGGCCTGGCCCATCGCCGGGAATATCCTGCTCAATTACAGCATGGACAAGACCATTTATTTCCCCACGCTCCGGCAGTACAGGTATAATCCTTCTGTAGTGATCGCCTCCACCCAGGGAACCAATGTGACCTGCGCGGCAAACGGTATGGTAAAAGAAGTTTACGAGGACGCCCAGACCGGAAACACAGTCGTGACCAGCCTGGGAGACGGCTATGAACTGACCTACGGCCAGCTCGCCAACGTGACCGTGGAGGAAGGCGATTTCGTGGAAGAGGGCGTGGTGCTGGGACAGGTGGCGGCGCCCACGAAATATTACAGCGTGGAGGGAACCAACGTCTATATCAAGCTGACGAAGGACGGGGAGCCCGTGAACCCGCTGGATTATCTGGGATAACGGAGAAGCCGTTTGGCGCGGACGCCGTTTGCCGGCCGGGAAGCGCGCAGTCGGATCGGGCAGCGGGAAAAAGGCACGGACACTGTGCAGCAGCCGAAAAGCATGAGAGCGGGAGGCGAGGGAAATGCTTCTGATCAAAAACGGACGTGTGCTGAGGATGGCGCAGGGCACGGCGCGGGATCATGCAGCGGACCGGGAGAGGGCGGACGCCCTGGCCGGGGAGGCGCTGGACATTCTGTGCCGGGACGGGAAAATAGAGCGGATCGCGCCGGATATTCAGATGCCGGAGGGTGCGGAGGCGCAGGTCATTGATGCCTCCGGCTGTCTGGTGATGCCGGGCCTCATCGATGCCCACTGTCATGTGGGCATCACCGAAGAGAAAAAGGGGATTGAAGGGGACGACTGCAATGAAAACGTGGAGCCCGTCACGCCCTGGCTGCGGGCCGTCGACGCCATCAATACCATGGACGCCGCCTTTGATGATGCGGTGCAGGCCGGGATCACTTCCCTGATGGCGGGACCGGGCAGCTCCAATGTGGTGGGCGGACAGTTCGCGTTCCTGAAGACCAGAGGGCGGCGCATCGACGATCTGATCGTCCGCGCGCCCGCCGCCATGAAGATCGCTTTCGGGGAAAATCCCAAGGTGAATTATGCGGGGATGGGAAAAAGTCCGGTGACCCGGATGGCCATCGCGGGCATGCTGCGCCGGGAACTGTTTGCGGCAAGAAGGTACTGCCAACAGCGGCAGCAGGGAGAAACGGAGGAAGACTTCTGCCTGGAGCCCTGGGTGCCTGTATTCTCCCGTCAGATCCCGCTGAAGGCCCATGTCCACCGGGTGGACGATATTTTCACGGCGATCCGCATCGCGGAGGAATTCGGCCTGCGCATGACGCTGGACCACTGCAGCGAGGGACACCTGATCGCCGACGAGATCGCGGCCAGCGGATTCCCCGCCATCGTGGGGCCGGATCTGTCCAGCCGGAACAAGATCGAGATCCAGAATGTGGATTTCAAAACCTCCGGCGTCCTGTACCGGGCGGGCGTACAGATCGCTATCTGCACCGACCATCCGGTATCCACGATCCAGTCCCTGCCGCTGTGCGCCGGACTCGCGGTGAAAGAGGGACTGCCCATGTATGCGGGCCTGGAGGTCATCACCTGCAATCCCGCCCGGATCTGCGGCGTCTATGACCGGGTAGGCAGCCTGGAAGAGGGCAAAGACGCGGACATCGCCGTATTCACCTCCAATCCAATGGAAGTCTTTTCGCGGACCCTGTTCACAATCATCAACGGAGAAATCGTGTATCAGAGAAAAGAACGGCAGTGATTCATACAGGTCCACATAAAACAGCCCGCCAACAAAACGCCGCCCCGCCCCTGCGGGCACATCCCTTTTCCGGATGCATTGCATTGAGCAGTCGGCCTCGTAAAACAGCCCGTCGACAAGACGCCGCCCCACCCCTGTGTGCACATCCCATTTTCCCGGACCGTCAGAAAAACGCTCGGCCCAAGAGCTGCTTCGCATCTCTGGTGAAGCAAGCCCGACAGGGCGCAGCTGAACCTAGCATCCGCTGCGTTTTTCTCGAGCGCGAGCGTGTCCGGAAAAGGGATGTGCACACAGGGGTGGGGCGGCGTTTTGTCGGCGGGCGGCTTTTCGGGACTGGGGTCTGCCCGCTCAGCGCAACGCGTCCTTCATGGACTTTACATAAGCGCCGATGTGCGCGGGCGCGTCGGTGCCGTACTGCTCCAGAAGCTTGATGATGGCGGAGCCAACGATGGCCCCATCGGAGAGCCCGGCCATTTTTTTCGCCTGCTCGGGAGTGGAGATGCCGAAGCCGATGGCGCAGGGAATATCGGTGTTTTCCCGGACCACGCGGACGATGGAAGCCAGGTCCGTGGTGATCTCGCTCCTCGTGCCGGTGACGCCCAGGCTGGACACCAGATACAGAAAGCCTTCCGCTTCCTTCGCGATCATGGCGATGCGGTTGGCAGAGGTGGGGGCGATGAGGGAGATCAGGTCCACACCGTATTTGTGGCAGAAGGGAAGAAATTCCTCCTTTTCCTCAAAGGGAAGATCGGGCAGGATCAGCCCGTCGATGCCGATGTCCCGGCAGGCGGAGATGAACCGTTCTGCGCCGTAGGAAAAGATCACGTTGGCGTAGGTCATGAAGACCATGGGAATCTTCACATCCTGCCGGAGCTCTTTTACGAAAGCGAAGATCAGGTCCGTGGTGACGCCGCCGCTTAAGGCGCGCAGGTTGGCGCCCTGGATCACGGGCCCCTCCGCCGTGGGGTCGGAAAAGGGGATCCCCAGCTCGATGAGGTCCGCCCCGTTTTCGACCGCGGCGCGGACGGCCGCTGCGGTGGTCTTTAAGTCGGGATCACCGCAGGTGATGAAAGCGATAAAGGCTTTTCCGTCTGCAAAAGCGGATTTAATGTTACTCATGGATATCCTCCCCTCTGTAGCGCGCGATGGCGGCGCAGTCTTTGTCGCCCCTGCCGGAGATCGTGATGACGATGATCTGGTCCTTTTGCATGGAAGGGGCCAGCTTTCGCGCGTAGGCGACCGCATGGGCCGATTCGATGGCGGGGATGATGCCCTCCATCCGGGACAGGTATTCGAAAGCGTCCACGGCCTCATCGTCCGTTACGGGCACATATTCCGCCCTGCCGATATCGTGCAGATAGGCGTGCTCCGGCCCCACGCCGGGATAGTCCAGACCGGCGGAGATGGAGTAGACCGGCGCGATCTGTCCGTATTCGTCCTGGCAGAAATAGGATTTCATGCCGTGGAAGATGCCGAGCCTGCCGGTGTTCATCGTGGCGGCCGTCTGGAAGGTGTCGATGCCCCTTCCAGCAGCCTCGCAGCCGATGAGGCGCACGTTTTTATCCCCGATAAAGTGATAGAAGCTGCCAATGGCGTTGGAACCTCCGCCCACACAGGCGAGGACCGCGTCGGGAAGACGGCCTTCCTTTTGAAAAAGCTGCTCTTTGATCTCTCGGGAGATCACCGACTGGAAATCCCGCACGATGGTAGGGAAGGGATGCGGGCCCATCACCGAGCCCAGGCAGTAGTGGGTGTCGCTGATGCGGGAGGTCCATTCGCGCATCGCCTCGGAGACCGCGTCCTTGAGGGTGGCGGTGCCGGTCTTCACCGGGATCACCGTGGCGCCCAAAAGCCGCATCCGATAGACGTTGAGGGCCTGGCGGACGGTGTCCTCCTCACCCATGAAGACCACGCATTCCATGCCCATCAGGGCCGCGGCGGTGGCGGTGGCCACGCCGTGCTGGCCCGCGCCGGTCTCCGCGATGAGACGGGTCTTGCCCATTTTTTTCGCCAGGAGCGCCTGCCCCAGCACGTTGTTGATCTTGTGCGCGCCGGTGTGGTTTAAGTCCTCGCGTTTGAGATAGATCTTCGCGCCGCCCAGATCCTCCGTCATTTTCCGGGCGAAATACAGTCTGGAGGGCCGCCCCGCGTATTCGTTGAGAAGCTCCGTCAGCTCCCGGTTGAAGGCGGGGTCGTTTTTATAATGGTTGTATGCTTCTTCCAGTTCGATGACCGCATTCATCAGCGTTTCGGGAATGTACTGTCCGCCGTGAATGCCGAAGCGTCCGTTGGGATTTGTCATAGATCGTCTTCCTTTCCAAATCGGGATAAAGGGGCCGCGGCTTCGTCCGCCGCTCTGACCGCGGTCACAAATGCTTCCATTTTCGCGCTGTCCTTCTGACCGTCCGTTTCGATGCCGGAGCTGACGTCCACCGCGTAGGGGTGCAGGGTGCGGACGGCCTCTCCCACGTTGCTGGGGGCCAGGCCGCCGGCCAGAAAGCAGGGACGGGAGAGCGCGCCGAGCAGCGTCCAGTCGAAGGATGTGCCCGTCCCGCCTTCTCCGGAATCCAGCAGGATGAAGTCCGCGGGGCTGTTCCAGGCCCGGCGGATGTCATCCGCCGTGTCGATCCGGAATGCCTGAATGACGGGCTTGTCGGTGAGCGCCCGCAGCGACCGGATGTAGTCGTCATCCTCGCCGCCATGGAGCTGGGCGATGTCGATGATGCCGTCACGCAGAAGCGCCGCGACCGCGCGGGGGTCTTCCCGGACGAATACGCCTACTGTCTGAATATCGGGGGACAGGCGCTTTTTCAGCTCCGCGGCCTGCCCGGGCGTCACATATCGGTGACTTCTGGGGGCGAAAACGAAGCCGATATAGTCGGGCCGCAGTTCATTGGCAGTCTGGATGTCACAGGGGCGGGACAGGCCGCACAGTTTGATCTTTGTCATGGATAACCTCGCAGGATGGTGAAAAATGGTAACGGCCGCCTGCCGTCACAGGCCCCGCAGCTCGGCCAGCTTCGCTTTTTTGTCGGGGGCCCGCATCAGCGCCTCGCCCACCAGCACCGCGTCCGCGCCGATGGCGCGGAGGTTCGCCACGTCCTGCGGGCCGTTCACGCCGCTCTCCGAAACGAAGAGCACATCGGGAGGGATCTTTTCCCGGAGACGGCGGCTGTTTTCCGTGTCCACCGAGAAATCCTTCAGATTCCGGTTGTTGACGCCGATGATCCTGGCTCCGGCGTTTATTGCCATTCGGATCTCGGCCTCATCGTGGACCTCCACCAGGGCGGAAAGGCCCAGCGAGTCGCAGACGCCGATATAGGCCTTTAGCTGCGCTTCGTTCAGGATGGAGCAGATCAGCAGCACCGCGGAAGCGCCAAACAGCCGGGCCTCATAGATCATATAGTCGTCCACCGTGAAGTCCTTGCGCAGGCAGGGGATGGAAACCGCCGCCGCGATCTGTTCCAGATAACGGCCGCTGCCCAGAAACCACTTGGGCTCGGTGAGGACGGAGATGCAGTCGGCCCCGGCCGCCTCGTATTCCCGGGCGATCTGCAGATATGGGAAATCCGGCGCGATCAGCCCTTTGGAGGGGGAGGCCTTTTTGCATTCGCAGATAAAGGCGATATCGTCTTTTTTCAGCGCTTTTTCAAAGGCGAAACCCCGGGAGGGAAGGGAGCGGGCCCGCTCCCGCAGCTCCTCCGGGGAAATCGCCGCTTTTGCCAGTTCCGTGCGTTCTCTCGCATGGGCGGCCAACTGGTCGAGGATCGTCATGCTTTACTCCATTCCGGAGCGTTTACGCGACGGGGCGATGAGAAATTCGCGAATGCGATTTCTCATCTGCCATCAGGGCAATTTGTGACGCTCCGGCACAAATTGCCGATTGAAAAATGAGCTATCAAGCTCATTTTTCAATCTTCCGCCTCCGGCCGATTGCTGACCTCGATGAGTTTTTTCAGGGTTTCCAGAGCCTTGCCGGAATCGATCAGCTCCGCGGCCAGCGCGATGCCATCCTTCATGCTCTCGGCCTTGCCGCCGAGGTAGAGCGCGGCACCGGCGTTCATCAGCACAGCGCCGCGCCTGGGGCCCTGCTTGCCGTTTAAGATCGACAGCGTGATCTTCGCGTTTTCCTCCGGCGTGCCGCCCACGAGAGCTTCCTTTGTGCAGCGGGTGAGGCCGAAATCCTCCGGACAGATCGTGTAGTTTTTCATCCAGCCGTCCTTGAACTCGCATACCGTGGTGGGAGAACTCATGGAGATCTCATC
Source organism: uncultured Eisenbergiella sp. (assembly GCA_947627215.1). Classification (GTDB taxonomy): domain Bacteria; phylum Bacillota; class Clostridia; order Lachnospirales; family Lachnospiraceae; genus Gallintestinimicrobium. The sequence goes on along the minus strand of CANQVD010000026.1, from coordinate 12,167 downwards.
CAGCTTATCCTGTCCGTAGACCACCATGCCGCGCTTCACGCCCAGATTGATGAGCACCTGCGCCAGCGGCTGGACCAGATATTCGTCGTACACGCCCAGAAGCTGCATGGAGGGGGAACCCGGGTTGGTGAGGGGGCCGAGGATGTTGAACACGGTGCGGAAGCCCAGCTCTTTGCGGATGGCGCCCACATATTTCATGGAGGTGTGGTATTTCTGGGCGAAGAAGAAGCACATGCCTGCTTCCTTCAGCAGCTCCACGCATCTTTGCGGGCTCTGCTGGATGTTGACGCCCAGGGCTTCCAGACAGTCGGCGGTGCCGCACTGAGAGGAGGCCGCCCGGTTCCCGTGCTTGGCGACCTTCACGCCTCCGGCCGCCGCCACCAGGGCGGAGGTGGTGGAAATGTTGAAGCTGTGCGCGTTGTCGCCGCCGGTGCCCACGATCTCAAAGAGCTCCATGTCGGTGGTGACTTTGGTGGCGTGGTCCCGCATGGCGGCCGCGCAGCCCGCGATCTCTTCGGTGGTTTCCGCCCGGGCGCTCTTGGTGGAGAGGGCCGAGAGAAAGGCCGCGTTCTGGGTGGGCGTGGTCTCGCCGCTCATGATCTCGTTCATGACGGTATAGGCCTCGTCATAGGTGAGATCCTGCTTGTTTACGATTTTTTCGATGGCTTCTTTGATCATGATTTTTCTCCTTTACCTTATTAATAGTTATCGTTTTCCGTTTATGAAGTTGTTAAGCATTGTCTTTCCGTCTGGGGTCATGATGGATTCCGGGTGGAACTGGACGCCATAGACGGGAAATGTCCTGTGTTGGACCGCCATCACCTCGCCGTCCTCGGTGCGGGCCGTCACCCGCAGGACGTCCGGCAGGGTGGTCGGGTCCGCCGCCAGGGAATGGTATCTGGCGACCGGGGCCGTTCCCGGACAGTGAAGGAACAGAGGGCAGTCCGGATCGAAGCGGACCAGCGACTGTTTCCCGTGCATCAGCTTTTTCGCGTAGGTGATCGCGGCGCCGTAAGCCGCGCAGATGGCCTGGTGTCCCAGGCAGACGCCCAGGATGGGGACGGTCGGCCCCAGTTTTTTCACGGCCTCGATGATCACGCCCGCGTCCTCCGGCCTGCCCGGCCCGGGGGAGAGGATGATGCGTTCCGGTGTCAGCGCTTCGATCTGCTCCACGGTCATTTCGTCGTTGCGGATGACCCTGATATCCGGGCAGATCTCCCCGACGAGCTGATACAGGTTGTAGGAAAAGCTGTCGTAGTTGTCGATGAGAAGGATCATAGCTCTGCCTCCTGTGCGAGCGAAAGCGCCTTCAGGGAGGCCTTCGCCTTGTTCAGACATTCCTCATACTCTTTTTCCGGGACGGAGTCGGCCACGATCCCCGCGCCGCTTCTGACGAATACCCGGCCGTTTTTCCGGTAGGCGATGCGGATGGCGATGCAGGTATCCATGTTGCCGGTGAAGTCGATATAGCCGATGGCGCCGCCGTAAATGCCCCGTTTGTTGTTTTCCAGCTCCCCGATGAGCTGACAGGCCCGGATCTTGGGCGCGCCCGACAGGGTCCCGGCGGGCAGCACGGCTTCGATGGCGTCCAGAGCGTCGCGGTCCTCGCGGATCTCGCCCCGCACGGTGGAGCCGATGTGCATCACGTGGGAAAACCGTTCGATGGAGTGCAGCTTTTCCACGGAAACGGTGCCGAACCGGCTGATCTTTCCCAGGTCGTTGCGGCCCAGGTCCACCAGCATGTTGTGCTCGGCCAGCTCCTTTTCGTCGGCCAAAAGCTCCGCCTCCAGCGCCGCGTCCTCCGCCTCAGTCTTTCCCCTGGGGCGGGTGCCCGCCAGCGGGAAGGTGTGCAGGACGCCGTTTTCCAGCTTCACCAGCGTTTCCGGGGATGCACCGGCCACCTCCACGTCCGTGCCGGAAAAATAAAACATATAGGGGGAGGGGTTGATGGTGCGCAGCACCCGGTAGGTGTTGAGCAGGCTCCCCTCAAACGGCGCGCTCAGCCGGTTGGAGAGCACGATTTGAAAGATGTCCCCTTCGCGGATGTGGTGCTTGGCCTTTTCCACCATAGCGCAGTAGGCATCCCGGTCGAACAGCGCCGTGACCTCGCCCAGAAGCCGTCCGCCCGGCTCCTCCTTCTTTTTCCCGGTGCGCAGGAGCCTGGCCAGATGCTCCAGCTCCATCACCGCCCTGTTGTAGCCCGTCTCCGGCTCCGTCAGCGGCATGTTGACGATGAGGACGATCTTCTGACGGATGTTGTCGAAGGCGATGACCTTGTCGAAGAGCATCAGGTCCACATCCTTGAACGCCTCAGTGTCCTCCGCGCCGCACCGGACCGAGGGCTCGCTGTAGCCCAGATAATCGTAGGAAAAGTATCCTACCAGCCCTCCGGTGAAGGAAGGGAGCCAGTCAAAACGGGGGCTTCTGTACCGGGCCAGGATCTGGCGCAGACAGCCGGAGGGGTCTTCGGTAGAAAAACTGAGATCTCCGGCCTTCATCTCGCCGCTCATGCAGGTGATCTCCATCTTCGGATCGAAGCCCAGGAACGTGTAGCGGCCCCATCTGTCGTCGGCCGCGGCGGATTCCAGCATGTAGCAGTGGGTCGAGACGTTTTTCAGGATCTTCATGGTTTCGATGGGCGTGGTGAAGTCGGACAGCATCTCGCAGCTCACCGGCAGCACATCATATGCGCCGGAGGCGGCGATCCGATTCACCTCGTCCAGGGTCGGTACTATTTTCAATTTTTCCTCCATACTGCGAGCGTATGCGAGCTGATACGCGCGCCAAATCTCAGATTTGGCGCTGCGCTCCCGCGTTTTGTGACGCCCGCGGCACAAAACGCAGATTGAAAAATAAGCCATCGGGCTTATTTTTCAATTTTTCACCTCCTGATCGCTGTCAGGGGCCGGACGGAAGTGTCCGAGGCCCGCTCGGTCTGAGACCGGACATCCCTGCGGCCCGATGCGCCGGAATGTCTGCGGCGCCGTTTCCCGCAATAAAAAACGCCCCTGACAGAAATATGCTTTCTGTCAGGGACGAATAAAATCTTATCCGCGGTGCCACCCCGACTTCACGGGAAATCCCGTGCGCTCGACAGGATACTGACATATCCCCGGCAACTGACGTATGCCCTCACGTTGCAGAATACTCTGTGACGGATCACATTTGACTGCACCCTCCGCGGCCCATTTGACAACTTGTTTCTCACCTGACTCTCAGCATCGCAGGCTCTCTGTAAAGGCATCATTGCCGTTATTTCCGCTTCATCGGTTTGCTCTGTTAAATTGGTGTCATTATAGCACCGGGGCGGGGAGGTGTCAAGATTTTTTTCGGGAGGAAAGGCCGGGTGAAAGATTGGGTGAAAGATTGCGCAGTCCGGTGATATCTGCCCAGGATATTTGAATCATACAGTGCTTTGAAAAACAGACGGATCATAAAAAAGTGCGGAAATCCGCACTTTTTTTACAACTTGTTATTGAAACAGTATTATGTCCGTGGTATGCTGTCCATAGACCTGAGAAATACGGAATATATAAAATAGAAGCAGGATGAGGGAAGCATATGGAACTGGCAAGAAAACAATACCTGGATCAGCTTATCAGGAAGAAAGACAACGGTCGGGTGAAAATTGTAACAGGAATCCGCCGCTGCGGGAAATCCTATCTGTTATTTGAGTTATATACGAGATATCTTTTAAACAATGGCGTAAATGAGGATCAGATCATTGGAATTGCTTTGGATGAATTGCCAAATGCGAGATACCGCAATCCCATGGAACTGTATCAGTATATCAGGAGCAGGATCGCGGATAAATCGAAAAGATATTACGTCCTGATCGATGAAATTCAATTCGTGTCAGAAATCCAGAATCCATATGTTGACGATCCCGGTGCAAAGATTACCTTTATCGACGTGGTTCTGGGGCTCATGAAGATTAAGAATGCTGACATCTATGTAACCGGCAGTAATTCAAAGATGCTGTCTTCTGACATTCTCACTCAATTTCGGGACCGCGGTGATGAAATACGTGTTTTCCCGCTGTCATACGCAGAGTTTTATGCTGCTTATGCGGGAGATAAGCGGCATGCATGGAGGGATTACTGTACCTATGGCGGGATGCCTGTAGTGCTGTCTCTGAATACGCATGAAGAAAAGAGCAAATATTTGCGTGAACTGTTTACAAAAACGTATTTAAAGGATGTAGTGGAACGGCATATGATCCTCAATGATGCGGAAGTACTGGAGGATCTTTTAAATATTGTGTCTTCAGCGATCGGTTCATTCACAAATCCGGCAAAACTGTCTCATACATTTGCCAGTGAGAAGCGGATAAAAATAGCTTCTGCAACAATAGAGCGTTATCTCGATTATTTCATCGACGCCTTTTTCCTGCAGAGGGCAGAACGGTATGACATCAAAGGGAAAAAGTACATGAAGACTCCTCAAAAGTATTATTTTACAGATGTTGGTCTTCGGAATGCGCGTGTTGGCTTCCGGCAGCAGGAAGAAACGCATATTATGGAAAACGTGTTGTACTGTGATCTCAAACGGCGTGGATTTGATGTAGATGTCGGAATGGTCGAATATAACTGTGTGGATGGGGACGGGAAAAAGATCAGAAAAAATCTGGAGGTTGATTTTGTTGTAAACCGGGGGGACCGGAGATGCTATATACAGTCGGCGCTTACGGTTGCCGACCCGAAGAAAAAGGAACAGGAAACGGAGTCGCTGAAAAGAATTCCGGATTTCTTTAAGAAGCTGGTGGTTGTGAGAGACGATATTAATCCATGGCGGGATGAAAACGGAATCCTATTTATCAGTGTAGAACAATTTTTGCTGGATGAGAGTGCGATCGATATGTAGCGTTGGTTGCAGAAAAATAACGCCGCTGCGGGAGCGGATATCAGGAGGCAGGAAAATGTCGGTCAAAAGAGTCAAAGAATATTTCAGGAAATACGGGATGGAAAGCCGGATACAGGAATTTGAGGTTTCCAGCGCGACGGTCGAGCTTGCCGCCAAAGCGCTGCATTGTGAGCCCGGCCGGATCGCGAAAACGCTTTCGTTCAGGGGAAACAGCGACAGCAGCCCTGTCCTGATCGTGACGGCGGGAGACGCCAAAATAGATAATCCGAAATATAAGGCACAATTTGGAACAAAGGCAAAAATGCTGTCTCCGGATGAAGCGGCGGCCCTGATCGGTCATGCTGTCGGCGGAGTCTGCCCGTTTGCGGTCAACGATGGCGTTGCAGTATATCTTGACATATCGCTGAAAAGATTTCAAACCGTGTTTCCGGCCTGCGGGAGCAGCAACAGCGCAATCGAACTGACCATAGCCGAACTGGAAACGTATTCCGGATTTGCCGCATGGATCGATGTCTGCAAAGGGTGGGATTGATCTATTTCTGGAAAAACAGGATTTTATCGCCGGACTTGAGGCCGAGCAGACGACGGATTTCTATCGGTACTGTAATCTGACCGTTAGCAGAAACTTTTGCTAAATTCATAAAATTCACCCCTTCATTCTTGAAATCTAAAGAAAACTTGAGTTCAATATTATTATATTCCCAAATTGATCGAAAGTAAACACCGGAGGGAAATTTAATACGCACCGGGGGAAATTCAGGCCGCTTATAAGCCGCCGCCTTTATCATCTGTATTGTTCGGGATAGAAAAATGTGCTATACTTTTCTTCGTTCAGGAGGATATAGGCATGTCAAAACAAAACATCTACGACAATGAGGTTTTCTTTGAGAACTTTCAAAAGATCAGGAGCAATAAAATCAATTTTAATGATTGTATTGAAACTCCTATTTTGCTTTCCATGCTTCCTGACCTGCAGGGAAAGGAGATTCTGGATATCGGCTGCGGCATGGGGCAGCATGCAAAACAGTATTCCGAAATGGGTGCCGCGTCAGTTCTGGGGATTGATATTTCCGAAAAAATGCTGGAATACGCAAGAGCGCACAACAAGGCATGTAATATTACCTATCAGCAGATGGCAATGGAAGATATTGACCATATAGGCAGGCAGTTTGATCTGGTCACAAGTTCTTTGGTATTTGATTATGTTGAAGATTTTGATACTCTATTGAAGAACATTTCCATGTTGATGAAAGAAGAGGCACAACTTGTTTTCAGTATGTCCCATCCAATGGCAACGGCATATGACGGAACCTATGACAGATACACCCGCTCGGAATCAGGAGAGCGTTTATATGCAAATATCAGCAACTATTTTGTGGAAGGGTGCAGAAAAATAAAATGGGTATTGGATGATTATGAACTTTACCATAGAACCTTTTCCAGTCTGCTGAATTTGATAATCAAATCCGGTTTTATCATCGAAGAATGTCAGGAATCACATATATCTGATGAAATGAGAGTGCAGTATCCGGATATGTTTGGCGGAACGATACACTGTCCTGATTTTGTGTTTTTTCGGTGTAAAAAAACTGTATAAACTGCTTTTTTGAAAAATTTCTGTTTGTATCAAAGCCAGCAGGAACATAGATATCATCTTACGGAGTTTGATACAAGGTTGGGGGAAATCAAAAATGCATCTTTGCGTTAAATTTAAGGATGGCATAGGGAAATAAAACAGGAGTTGAGGATCATTATGCTTGGCAGATTGCGAAATATGACTTCAATTTATTTGGTGAATGATGAGAATATGCTATTGTTGTACAGACAAGGCGGCAGAGTCGTAAATAATGTTTGGACAGGTTCTGCAGGTGGGCATTTTGAAGAAAATGAATTGAACGATTCCAGGGCCTGCGTACTGCGGGAAATGCAGGAAGAACTCGGGATAACGGGAGACGATATTGAGGACTTTTCCTTAAGGTATATTACATTAAGGCGTACAAAGGAAGAAGTGCGGCAAAACTATTATTTTTTCGCGCGTCTGAAACAGGATTTTGACCTCGTATCAAACGAAGGAATTTTAAAGTGGTTTCCAATGAATAAGTTACACGAATTGAAGATGCCTTATACCGCCAAATATGTTATAGAGCATTACTTAGAGAAGGGAAAATATACAGCGGAAATGTATGTTGGCGTTGCTGACGGAGACAAGGTTGAATTTATACAATTCCCGGCGTTTTAGTAAGAAAGTCTTTTTTCTGTATCATAAGAGATTACTCTTTGTTCAATGACGTCGTTGCCGCTTTGAATAGCATTGGTTACCGCCATGTAGGAAATCAAGACGTTATTGGACGGAGAGAATATACAGGGAAATAGGGATATGGTAAATTCACGTTTTCCCAAAATGAAAGAATGGGTAGGAGGAAAGGTTTGGATGACAGAGGTTAAATTTTATGAAAGTGTAGAAGATGAATTGCTTAAGTTCGCGGTCATTATTTCCAAAACACAGGATCAATATGTTTTCTGCAGGCATAAGGACAGAGATACATGGGAAATCCCTGGAGGTCATAGGGAGGCGGGAGAAAATATTATGGATACGGCGAAGCGGGAACTCTATGAAGAAACCAGCGCTGTAAAATTTGAAATAAAACCTGTTTGTGTATATTCTGTTACAGCACCTGATAATTTTGATGGCGAGGAAACCTTCGGTATGTTGTTTTTTGCCGATATTGAGTCTTTTGAAACAGAGTTACATAGTGAAATTGAGGAAATCGCGCTGCTGGATGAGCTGCCGGAAAGATGGACATATCCTAATATCCAACCACATTTAATAAATGAGGCAAAGCGACGGGGATTTTTGCCTGCGTTCCCACCTCGACACCTCGAATTTTAAGCGAATAACAGCATTGCGATTTAGGAGATAAATTATGAACATTAGAAAAGCAAACGGCAAAGATGTACATGATTTAAAGACGCTGTATTTTGATTACCTGACAAAATATCCTCCGAATGAAGAACAGGATATGAAAAAGTGGGAGAAAATCCTTAATAGATTTGAAGAAGATGATACTCTTATAAGCAAATGGAGCGGAAACGATAACTTGACAAAGCTTTTCGCTTGTATCAAGTTCAGCAGGAACATAGAACCGGCATTGGAAGGGAGGCATATGAATGGACATCACCTATATTTCCGGACGCAAAAAGTTCAATTACAGGGTTTGTGCTGTCATTATCTCGAACAATAAAATCCTGGCAATGCACGACGAACGTTCCCCATATTTTTATTTGCCCGGGGGCAGAGTTCAGATGGGAGAAACTGCTGAGCATGCGGTGGTCAGAGAGGTGGAGGAAGAACTGAATATCACGCCTGAAATCATTCGCCCTTTATGGCTGAATCAGAGTTTCTTTACCGAAGATGTTGACCGGCTGGATTATCATGAGATCTGCATCTATTATCTGATGGACATTTCCGGGACGGGGTTATTGGACAAGGGGGAACGGTTTACGCTCCAGGAAGGCCGCCATACGCATGACTTTGAATGGCTTGCATTTGAACGGCTGCGGGATGAATATTTCTATCCTATCTTTCTGAAAACAGACATTTTCAATCTTCCGGAACAGTTTACCATTCGGACAGAGCGGGAGTGACCGGTCAAACGTAATTTACAGGAGATATGGGTATGGTCTATTATGATGAAAATGGAATTGTAATCCGGGATCTGCAGCAGAGCGATGCCCAGATCATTACAGAGGAAGAAATCGCGCAGGGCTGGCAGGCGACGACCGATAAATATGAAATGAGGCTGAGACACCAGGCCGAGGGCAGAGCGATCGCATTGGTGGCCGAATGGAATGGGAATGTTGCCGGATATATCAACGTTTATCCCGATGCCAGGAGCGGCGCGTTCGCGGGTCGGGGCTATGCGGAGATCGTTGACTTCGGCGTTCTGGAGAAATACAGGCGCAGAGGCATTGGCGGCAAGCTCATGGATGTTGCGGAACAGATCGCGTTCTCTTATTCGGACGTGGTATATCTCGGCGTGGGACTGCACAGCGGATACGGAAGCGCCCAGAGAATGTATGTCAAGCGGGGATACATTCCGGACGGGAGCGGCGTCTGGTATAGGGATCAGATCTGTGAGCCGTACCGTGATTGCTGCAATGACGATGATCTTGTATTGTATTTATCGAAATGTGTCTGAATGAGGGGTTGTTTTAGGGAATGGAATCATGAAAACACTTATGAAACCAAGGCGTCTGGCAAAAGGCGATACGATCGCAACCGTCAGCCCATGTAACGGTTGGGCGGGCGACACGGAAACAAGGTGGGTATACGATTTAGGGATTTCCCGCCTGCGGGAAATCGGTCTTCAGGTAGTTGCCGCGCCAAATTCGATGAGGGGTTCCGATTATTTGTCAAAGAACCCGAAAGCACGGGCGGAAGATATCATATGGGCATTTGAAAATGATGCTGTTGATGCAGTTATTGCCAATGTTGGAGGAAATGACAGCATAAAAGTCATCCCTTACATAGACGCAAAAGCAATTTCAGGCCATCCTAAAATTTTTATCGGATATTCGGATGTTATGAATATTCATTTGCTGTGTTATCGCTGTGGACTGTCCTCTTTTTATGGCAGCAATCTGTTCCATCCTATATCGGACCAGTCCGGATGGCATAGTTATAGTAAAAAATGGTTTCTGAAAACGTTATTTGACACACAGGCCATTGGGCAGATAGAGCCTTCTCCCGATTGGACATTTGAGCCGTTAGACTATCTCCATGCCGAAACAAGAAGAAAGTATTATCCAAACGATGGGTACGTTCTTATCCAGGGAATAGGGACTGTAACAGGACGATTGATAGGCGGCCACACAGGACTCATGGAACTTGAAGATTCCGCTATTGCGCTCAAACCGGAAGATTATGATGGGGCGATCCTGTTTGTGGAGGATATACCGGAATTTTTTGATGAAACTGCCGTAAGTATTTTTTTCCATTACCTGGGCGAGAATGGTATTTTGCAGAAACTCAACGGGATCATTATTGGGAAGGCCAACGAGAACGGCTCCTTTTCACGGCGGTCGCAGAGGATCAGAGAAATCATCTCCGGTACATATTCCTGCGCAATTCCTGTATTGTACGGACTGAATTTTGGCCACTCGTCTCCTGGGTTTGTTTTGCCTTACGGCGCACTTGCCGAGATCAATTGTGAGGAAAAGACTTTTGCTATTTTGGAAAGCGGCGTGAGTGTATAACTTTACGCAGTAAATACGCTGCTCTCTAAAATGAAGAATAAGGCAAAGTTCGCAACGGTTTCCGGGAAAATGAATAATCCATCTAATCCGGAACGTTTATGTCGAAAATGCGGCTTTGCCGGAACGGATATTGGGCATATTCTCACCGCAAAATAGAATTGGTAATTCCCGTTTCGGAATGGAGATTCCTATGAAACTTGAGAAAATGGATGCTTTTTTCACCGCCCGTTTGAACGGATATGACGAGCATATGATGACGGAGATCAAGGGCGCAAAAGAGTTTTATCCCTATACAGCGGCCTTGCTGCCGTTGGAACGAGATGCAAATGTGCTGGATCTGGGCTGCGGTACGGGTCTTGAACTTGAATATTACTTTGCCCTGAACGGCGGTGCGTCGGTGACAGGGATAGATCTGTCTTCCGATATGCTGTCAGCGCTGAATCGGAAATTTTCGGACCGTAAGATCAGGCTGATCTGCGGTTCCTATTTTGATGTTCCTTTTGAGGCAAACTGTTTTGACGCCGCCGTGTCAGTCGAATCGCTCCATCACTTCACCGCCGCGCAAAAGCTGGAACTGTATCAGAAGCTGAATACCGCGCTGACCGATAACGGGTATTTCGTTCTGACAGATTATTTCGCAGAGTCGGAAGAAGCAGAGCATTTTTACTTTTCCGAATTAGAAAAGCTGAAAACGGAGCAGGGACTTGAAGTAAATGCGTTTTATCACTATGACACGCCGCTGACCGTGGAGCATGAAATTGAGGTCCTGAAGAAAGCAGGCTTTTCAGATGTGCGGATCATGCGAAACTGGGAAGCCACTTACACCCTGCTTGCACGCTGATAACGTGGGATATCGCCTCAGGGAAACCGGTCAAAGAGGAGTGTCGCCGCTCTGTTCGGGAGATACTTATGATTTCAGCAAGGATTAAAGATATCGATTTAAAATTTCAAACGGATGATGCTCTTTTTTCGCCCCATGGAATTGACGCCGGTACGATGTCCATGCTGTCGGTTGTGGATTTTCTTCCCGGCGATAAGGTGTTGGACCTGGGCTGCGGGTATGGTGTGGTCGGAATCCTTGCCGCGAAACTGATCGGCGAAGAGAATGTGATCATGTGTGATATATCCGAACCGGCAGTGGATTTCGCGAAAAGAAATGCGGCCCTGAACGGCGTACCCAATATCGACATCCGATTGAGCAACGGTTATGATCGTGTGGAAGAAAACGATTTTACGCTGATATTATCCAATCCGCCGTATCATGCGGACTTTTCTGTCCCCAAACGCTTTATCGAGACAGGATTTAAAAAACTCGTTTTGGGCGGGAAACTGATCATGGTCACCAAAAGGCTCGATTGGTATAAGAACAAACTGATCTCTGTATTTGGCGGCGTTAAGATCTACAGGATCAATGGATATTTTGTTTTTGTCGCGGAAAAGCGGAGCCAGGCGATCAAAAGGGAGAAAAAGGGTAAAACGGGTCTGTCAAAAAAATTACAGCGCAGGGGACGTTTGACGAATAAAGAATCTGGCAGATTTATTGAGGATCATAGCGGTAAATGATAATATAACAGCAAATCAAAGATTATGGACGGAGGGAATACACATGACGAATACGCAGGCATGGGATTATGCAGTAGGTATGATAAAAGTAGACGGTCTTGAGCCGACAGAAGAATTTAAAGAGTATATTGAAAAAGAAAAGCGCGGAGAAGTTACCATGGAGGATATTAAGCGGTATCTTGACAAGAAATACAAAGTAAAAGAGGGATAAGAGAATGCAGGATATCTATCTGTATGAGGATTGTGATGTCCTGAAGAATCTGTTGGACATTCGTGATAAAAATCTTCTGGATGAAGCAGAAGCAGATTATGTAACTTATCGGCTGAAAGAAATAGCGATAAAGCCTTTATATGGTGCCTATGATTATGCCCATCTTCTTCAAATGCATCATTATATCTTTCAGGATATATTTGAATCATAGGAGGGTACATTCCCCGATGCTTGCATCGTAACTTGCTTAACGAAACGTGGGAAAAGTGGTAAA
>CANQVD010000025.1 GCA_947627215.1 uncultured Eisenbergiella sp. | reverse complement strand
CCCTCCGGCCGGCGAGGCGGCGCGGGAAGGCCGGCAAAGGGCCGCCGGGATCGGTGCGGAATTTCCCATCTGCCGCGAGCATCAGAAGAATATTCTGTTTGCATTTGTTCCGCATGGGTGGTATGATGGAAAACATACTCGAAGCGGCCGGAGTCAGGTCAGACTTTGGCCGCTTTTGTGATGGAAGAAAAAGGGAAGAAAACCCCGTGCGGCGCGGCATATGCGGCTGCCGGGCGGCGGAACGGCGGAGCATGAAAAAATTCATCGGGAACAGACAGTTTTATAAAATGGTCCTGTTGGTGGCCGTGCCCATCATGATCCAGAACGGCATCACCAATTTCGTGGGCCTTCTGGACAACATCATGGTGGGACAGGTGGGGACCGTGCAGATGTCCGGCGTCGCCATCGCCAACAATCTGATCTTCGTATATAATCTGTGTATCTTCGGGGCCGTTTCCGGCGCCGGGATTTTTGCCGCGCAGTTTTACGGGCAGGGCAATCATGAGGGTGTGCGCAATACCTTTCGCTTCAAGGTCCTGATCTGTGCGCTGTTTCTCGTGCTGGCGGTCTGCGTTTTTGTGTTCGGAGGGAACGGTCTGATTTCGCTCTATCTGCGGGGGGACGGCACGGCGGAGGAGATCGGCGCCACCTTCTTTTACGGGAGACAGTATCTGCACATCATGCTGCTGGGCCTCATCCCCTTTACGGCGGTACAGGTCTATTCCGGCACGCTGCGGGAATGCGGGGAGACCTTCGTCCCCATGCTGGCCGGTGTGGCGGCGGTCCTGGTCAATCTGGTGTTCAATTATATCCTGATCTTCGGACACTTCGGCGCGCCGGCGATGGGTGTGGCGGGCGCGGCCTGGGCCACGGTGCTTTCCCGTTTTGTGGAGTGCGGGATCACGGTGTGCTGGACCCATCTGCATGCGGACAAAAATCCTTTTATCCGGCACGCCTGGCGTTCCCTGAAGATCCCGGGAGCGCTGGCCTGGCAGATCGTCAGAAAGGGAACGCCGCTGATGCTGAACGAGACGATCTGGGCGGCCGGAATGGCGGTGCTGCTGCAGTGCTATTCCTATCGGGGACTGGACGTGGTGGCAGGACAGAACATTTCCTCCACGGTATCCAACGTTTTCAACGTAGTGTTCATGTCGCTGGGCAGCGCGGTGGCGATCATCGTGGGACAGCTCCTGGGCGCGGGCAGGATGGAGGAGGCGGTGGACCAGGACCGGAAGCTCATTTTCTTTTCCGTGGCGGTCTGTCTGGGGATGGGTTCGCTCATGGCGCTGGCGGCGCCGTTGTTTCCCGGACTGTACAATACGACGGAGTCCGTGCGCGCGCTGGCGGCCAGCTTCATCCTGATCGAGGCGCTGTTCATGCCGGTCAATGCGTTCATACACGCCTCCTATTTCACGCTGCGCTCGGGCGGAAAAACGGTGGTCACCTTCTTTTTTGACTGCATGTATGTATGGATCTGTTCCATACCGGCGGTTTTTCTGCTCAGCCATTTCACGGATATGCCCATCGTGCCGATCTATTTCACCTGCAAAAGCCTGGATCTCCTCAAATGCGGCATCGGCGCGGTGCTGCTGAAGCGGCGGGTATGGGTGCAGAACATCGTAAACTGAAAGGCCGCGGCCGCCGGGAGCGGGTGAAAAATCCGGGAGACGGACAGCGCGGGAGAAAACACAGGGAGGAAAGAATGATCGCGAATTATCATACCCATACATACCGGTGCCATCATGCGGACGGCACGGAACGGGAATACGTGGAGCGGGCCATCGAGGGCGGCCTGAAGATCCTCGGGTTTTCCGACCACACGCCCTGTCCCTATCCGGACGGGTTCACCTCCGGCATTCGGATGAGCCTTGCGGATATGGACGGCTATGTGAAAACGGTGCTGGATCTGCGGGAGGAATACCGGGACGACATCGAGATCCGTCTGGGGCTGGAGGTGGAGTATTATCCGCGCCATTTTGAAAACCTGCTGCGGTTCACGGGGGAGTATCCGGTGGAATATTTTCTGCTGGCCCAGCACTGCGTGGAGGATGAAATGGACGGCGTTTACAGCGGTGCGGCCACAGAGGATCCGCGCATCCTGGAGCGGTACTGTGAAAATGTGATCGAAGCGCTGCAGACCGGGCGTTTCACCTACGCGGCCCATCCCGATATGCTCCGGTTCGTGGGAGACCCAAAGCGCTACGACGCGCCCAACCGCCGGCTGTGCCGGTGCGCAAGGCAGCTTGGAATTCCGCTGGAGATCAACTTCCTGGGGCTGCAGGGGAACCGCCATTATCCCCGGGAGCAGTTCTGGAGGATCGCGGGGGAGGAGGGCTGCACTGCCGTCTTCGGCGCGGACGCCCATCGTGCGGCGGATGTCTGGCAGCCGGAAACGCTGGCGCGGGCGGAGGAGATGGTGCGCCGCTGCGGTCTGCGTGTGGCGGACACGGTGGAGCTGAAAAATCCGTTTCTGTGACCGCGATTCCCCGTCCGGGCGTCCGGCGCGGGCGCGCGCTGTCTCTGAATTATAACCTTTTTTAACAGCGTTTCGCCCATTTTTTCGCCTTTTGTTGACTTTGTGAGGCGGAAAGAATATAATGTTGCAAGAATCGGGCGGAGCGGGATGTCCCGCGGCGTCCGCCCGGGAGGGATGCGCGGGGCGCTTTTTTGGCCGGCGCATCCGGGGAGTGCCGGCAGCCGGCACGGGATGCGGCGGCGGGATTTGGGGAAAGAGGTATAAACGGATGAAAAAGCTGGAAGAATATGTAAGGAGCATACCGGATTTTCCGCAGGAAGGGATCATCTTCCGCGATGTGACCAGCGTGCTGGAGGACGCGGAGGGACTGCATCTGGCCATCGATACGATGCAGGATCTGGTGAAGGATCTGGAGTTTGACGTGGTTGCGGGCGCGGAGTCAAGAGGATTTATTTTCGGGGCCCCGATCGCGTATAATTGTAAAAAGCCTTTTGTCCTGATCCGGAAAAAGGGAAAGCTTCCCCGCGAGACGATCGCGCAGGAATACGCGCTGGAATACGGCACAGCCACCATTGAAATGCACAGGGATTCCGTGAAGCCCGGCCAGAGAGTGCTGATCGTGGACGATCTGATCGCTACCGGCGGTACGACGGAGGCCATGATCCGGCTGATCGAGGCGCAGGGCGGAGAGGTGGTCGGCGTTCTGGTGCTGATCGAGCTGGAAGGGCTGAAAGGGAGAGCGAGGATCGCCGGATACCGGCTGGATGCCGCGATCAGTTATCCCGGGAAATAGAGGAGCGGGTGCCGGCGGCAGGGCGGACGCATCTGCTGTCCGCGGGGTCCGGCTGTCTGAAGGAATGTGTATGGGAACGACAGAAGAAAAGACCACACAATCGAATGAGGCAAGTCTGGTGCTGGACGACGGACGGATCGAGGACATTCAGGAGTTCACGAGCCCCGAGAAGCTGTATCAGGACCTGATTGACCGTGTGCGCAAATATCACCCTTCGGATGATATTTCCCTGATCGAGAAGGCCTATCACATCGCCTATGAGGCGCATAAGACACAGGTGCGCAAATCCGGCGAGCCCTATATCATTCATCCTCTGTGCGTGGCCATCATTCTGGCGGATCTGGAAATGGACAAGGAGACGCTGGTGGCCGGACTTCTGCACGACGTGGTGGAAGATACCATCATGACGGACAAGGAGATCACGGAGGAGTTCGGCGCGGACGTGGCGCTTCTGGTGGACGGCGTGACCAAGCTGGAGCATCTGCATCTGGCGGACAACTCGGGCAACCGGGCGGAGGTCCAGTTGGAAATGCAGGCGGAGAATCTGCGCAAGATGTTCATGGCAATGGCCAGGGATATTCGGGTCATCCTGATCAAGCTGGCCGACCGGCTGCACAACATGCGCACCCTGAAGCATATGTCCCATGACCGGCAGATCCGCATCGCCAGGGAAACCATGGATATTTACGCGCCCATCGCGGAGCGTCTGGGTATTTCCAAGATCAAGGTGGAGCTGGACGATCTTTCCCTGAAATATCTGGAGCCGGACGTCTATTACGATCTGGTGGAAAAGATCGCCATGCGCAAGAGCGAGCGCGAAAAATACATCCAGGGCATCGTCACCGAGGTGGCGGAGCATATTCGGAAGGCCGGGATCGAGGCTCATCTGGACGGCCGCGTGAAGCATTTTTTCAGCATCTACAAAAAGATGAAGAACCAGAACAAGACCATCGACCAGATCTACGATCTGTTCGCGGTCCGCATCATTGTGGACTCGGTCAAGGACTGTTATGCGGCGCTGGGTGTGATCCATGAAATGTATAAGCCCATCCCGGGGCGTTTCAAGGATTATATCGCCATGCCCAAGCCCAACATGTACCAGTCGCTTCACACCACGCTGATCGGCAGCACGGGACAGCCCTTTGAAATTCAGATCCGCACTTACGAAATGCACCGTGTGGCGGAATATGGAATTGCCGCCCACTGGAAATATAAGGAGCTTTCGGACGGCAAAAAGGTCGAGGAGCAGGAGGCGGAAAAGCTGACCTGGCTGCGCCAGATTCTGGAATGGCAGCGGGAAATGTCCGACAACAAGGAGTTCATGAACACGCTGAAGAGCGATCTGGACCTCTTTTCGGACAGCGTTTATTGCTTTACCCCTACCGGAGAGGTCAAGACGCTGCCGGCCGGCTCCACCACCATCGACTTCGCCTACAGCGTGCATACGGCGGTGGGCAACCGGATGATCGGCGCCAGGGTCAACGGCAAGCTGGTGACCATCGATTACCAGATCCAGAACGGGGACCAGGTGGAAATCCTGACCTCGCAGAATTCCAAGGGTCCCAGCCGCGACTGGCTGTCCGTGGTCAAGAGCAGTCAGGCGCGCAATAAGATCAATCAGTGGTTCAAGAACGAGCTGAAGGAAGAAAACATCACCAAGGGCAAGGAGCTTCTGTACGCCTACTGTAAGGCCCGTTCCATCAATCTGGGCGAGATCCTGCGGCCGGAATATCAGGCCCTCGTTCAGAAAAAATACGGGTTTATGGACTGGGATTCTCTGCTGGCGGCCGTGGGACACGGGGCGCTGAAGGAAGGTCAGATCGCCAACCGGATGCAGGAGCTCTACGAAAAGGATCATCCGAAGGAAGTTTCCAATGAAGAGGTGCTGGCTTCCATCGCGGGGAAGAACGCGGTGCAGAACCGGCAGATGCAGCCCCGGGGAAAGAGCGGCATCGTGGTCAAGGGCATTCACGATGTGGCGGTACGGTTTTCCAGGTGCTGTTCTCCGGTGCCGGGAGATGAGATCGTGGGCTTCGTCACCAGAGGCAGAGGCGTTTCCATCCACCGGACGGACTGCGTCAACATCATCCATCTGCCGGAAAACGAGCGCTCCAGGCTGATCGAGGCGGAGTGGGAGCAGCCCGAAAAGGGAGAAACCGGAGGCAAATATGCCGCCGGGCTGAATATATTCGCCCACGACAGAAGCGGCCTTCTGGCGGACATCACGAAGGCGCTGACGGAGCGCAACGTGGATATCATTTCGCTCAACACCCGCACCAGCAAGCAGGGGCTTGCGACGATTTCCATCTCCTTCGAGATCGTCAGCCGCGACGAACTGAA
This sequence comes from uncultured Eisenbergiella sp., assembly GCA_947627215.1. Lineage (GTDB taxonomy): Bacteria > Bacillota > Clostridia > Lachnospirales > Lachnospiraceae > Gallintestinimicrobium. The sequence goes on along the minus strand of CANQVD010000025.1, from coordinate 48,992 downwards.
CGAGATCGCGGCGAAGCTTTCCGGCATTCCGAATATCGTGGACATCGAGCGCACCACGGGCTGAGACCGTCGGAAACGGCAACGGGCGTCCGGAGGACGCGGCGTGATTGTGACAGGAAAGGAGATCCTATGGCGGAAGTGAAGATCGGGCGCATGACGCTGGGTGTCTGCGCGACGAACAGCTATTTTTTATACCGGGAGGGCGGCGCGGAGGTGATCTTCGTGGATCCCGCCGACCGGGGGACGGAGATTTATGAGGCCTTGCAGTCCAGAGGTCTGTCTGTGACCGCAATTCTTCTGACCCACGCGCATTTTGATCATATCCTGGGCGTGGAGAAGCTGCGGGAGCTGTCCGGCGCGAAGCTCTATGCGCTGGAGCCAGAAAAGGTGGTCTGTCAGGACGCCTATGTGAATCTTTCGGCGCAGAACGGCCGAAAGGTCACGGTTGCACCGGATGTGTGGCTCTCGGACGGGCAGGAGATCGAGCTGGCCGGGATTTCCATCCGCGTGATCGCTACGCCGGGACACACCATCGGCAGCGCATGTTATTATATAGAGGGCTCAAATATCCTGGTGTCCGGCGATACGCTTTTTGAATATTCCATCGGCCGGACGGATTTTCCCACCGGCAGCCTGAGCCGCCTGGTGCGCTCCATTAAGGAGAAGCTGTTCGTGCTGCCGGAGGAGGTACGGGTGTTCCCGGGACATGGGGATTCCACTACCATCGGGGCGGAAAAACAGTATAATCCCTTCTGCCAGTGACGGGCGGTCCTTCCTGCCATTGGCGGGCACGGGACACCGCTTCGGTTTTGCCGGCAGTGACGGGCGCGGCTCACGAAAGGACGACGGACGCAGGATGATCGCGGTCATTTTAAATGAAGAAAAGTACGCATACGATATTCATTCCCTGGTGAAGGCTTTCTATCCGGAACAGGATGTGAAGGTTTTCGTGCAGGGAGAAAAAAAGCTGGAAAGCGACGACGGTTTGCCAGCTTTTTTCATTCGCTTTGAAAAAGAACGCATTGAAATCCGGACGCGGATACAGGACGGGGAGATGGGTGCGGCAGACGGCGGCGCGGGAGGGCGGCCGTGCGATGCGCCGGATGGCGGCGTGGGGCCGCGCCCGGAGGAACGCTGTTCTCAGGTGACACTTTCCCGCCCGGACGACCGCGTCGAGGTGAAAAACGATCTGAAGCGGCTTTTGTACCGCGTGCTGTCAGAACTCACCGGAAAGCGGCTCCCCTGGGGGTCCCTCACCGGCATCCGGCCCACCAAGATCGCCATGCAGTTGCTGGAGGCTGGATGGGAGCAGGAAGCCGTCACCACGTATATGCAGGAAACCTATCTGGCTTCCCGCCAAAAGGCGGCGCTTTCGGTGGACATCGCGCTGCGGGAGCGTGAGATCCTGGCCCCCATCCATTACGAGCAGGGTTACAGCCTGTATATCGGCATCCCGTTTTGCCCCACCACCTGTCTGTACTGCTCTTTTACCTCCTTCCCCATCGGCGTCTGGAAGGAGCGGGTGGGAGACTACCTGGCGGCGCTGGAAAAAGAGATCGATTATGTGCAGAAGGCCTGCCGCGGCCGCATCCTGGACACTGTCTATATCGGCGGCGGTACGCCCACCACGCTGGAGCCGGAGCAGATGGAGCGGCTCCTGCAAAAGCTTCGGGATTCCTTTGACTTTTCCCATGTGCAGGAGTTCACGGTGGAAGCGGGGCGGGCGGACAGCATTACCGCGGAGAAGCTGCGGGTGATGAAGCGCCGCGGCGTCACCCGGATCTCCGTGAACCCGCAGACCATGAATCAGGAGACGCTGCGGCTGATCGGACGGCAGCACACAGTGGAGCAGGTGGAGGAGGCGTTCGGTCTGGCCCGCCGCGAGGGCTTCGACAATATCAACATGGATCTGATCCTGGGACTGCCGGGGGAGGGCCCGGCGGAGGTTTCCCACACCCTGGAACGGGTCAGCGCGCTGGGGCCCGACAGCCTGACCGTGCATTCCCTGGCCGTCAAGCGGGCCTCCCGTTTGAGCCAGTGGATCCAGGAAAACGGGATCTCCATGCTCAACAACACGGATGAGACCATGGAGATCGCCGCTCGGGGCGCCCGCGCCATGGGGATGGCCCCCTATTATCTCTACCGGCAGAAAAATATGTCCGGCAATTTTGAGAACGTGGGATACGCCCGGTCCGGCAAGGCCGGCCTCTACAATATCCTGATCATGGAGGAAAAAGAGGACATCCTGGCGCTGGGCGCGGGCACGATCAGCAAGCGGTTATACCCGGACGGACGGATCGAGCGCTGCGAGAACGTCAAGGAAGCCGCTCAGTATATCGACAGGATCGATGAAATGATCGAGCGAAAATGTGTGTTATTCGGTGGTTGAGCTTTTTATTTTTGAAATTCCTGTCTTATGAGTTGATTTTGCAATGCAGATGGCATATACTATATGTGCAGTCGATAAAGAGGGGGCAGTCTCATGGCAGGCACAACAAATTTCAGCGTCCGCATGGACAGCGACATCAAGAAACAGTGTGAGAGTCTTTACAATGAATTGGGGGTCAACCTTACCACCGCGATCAACGTCTTTCTGCGCCAGTCCCTCCGGGCAGGCGGCTTCCCGTTTGAGGTGCGGCTGGATCAGCCCAACAAAGAAACGATTGCCGCCATGTTAGAGGCAGAGCGGATCGCGCGTGATCCAGGCGTAAAGTACTATTCCGATGTGGAAGAAGCACTCCGGGAGCTGAAACGATGAAGGATGATGTGCTGGTGCTGACGCTGGCCCGCACCGGGACGCACAGTGACCTGTTCGGAAAATAAAGAAGCCGCCGTATGGGAAAGGACGATAACGAAAGGCGAGGAATTCAATCCGAAGCGCGCGCTGTTCGGCGGCTGAGCCGCGGAATGTGCGGCGGAGCCGGTCATACCGTCATTGTCCCGTCGGCAAGATCTTTGGCTGCAAACGGAATGAAGTAAAACGGTATCGTGAGCAGCCTCTGTCCGGGATCATAGCCGTAATTATTTTTGGAAACTTTAACGGCGTATTCGAACGGATTATGGTTTGAGAACTTTTCGAGGGAACGGAGCGTGCCTCTGCTTTTTTTGACATCGATCGGGTACAGCCGGTTATTCGATTCGATCACAAATTCGAGTTCTGCAGATGCCTTGCCGCGCCAATAAAAACAGCTTATGTCCTTTGGCAGTCAGCTCATTGGCGACAAAATTTTCAAAGAAGATGCCGGACAGGACATTTTCTCTTTCGACGGAGACAAACGAAGCGGCATTGTGACATGTTCTTTCAGTTGGAAGGACTGGTTGAGAACATATGCCATTGTGAGCCACTGGATCGATGTCGCGAAATCTCTTGTTTTGCTCTTTTCCTCGATAAGTCCGGGCGAGAAGTTCCTGGATTCTTTGTTCAGCTCCCTGTAAATGTTCTGGAACAGGACCCGTGAACGCAGTATGGACTCCTGACTTGCCTGATACAGCTCCATATCAGCGAGATAATTGTCGTACAGAGCCTTCAGGATCTCCCTGGCCTCCAGAAGATTCCCACCTTCAATATAGGTTTCCACGGCTTCCGGCATACCGCCTACGAGCAGATATTTATATACCTGTTCCATTGCCAGCGAGTGGATCGGTCCGTCCAGCGGCCGCCTGTTTTCGGGCGATCAGTTTCTGTAAAGCGATTCGTTTCATGCGGGAAACTTCCTATCATAATCTGCACCATTTTCCAAGTTATTTTCAAAGTTTTTTGCACCTACGACGATGTTTATGGGCATATTATTTGCACCTGTATCACAAAATCCGTGCGGAAAAATTGCTTTTTGACCGGAATTCTGGTATCATGAAGAAAATCCGCCGCAGCGGGCGGATCCGCGAAAGAAAGGCCGAACGGACGGATCCGGGAGAGGAGCGCTGAGCGGGTCAGCCTTCGAAAGGAACCTCGAACAGTCTGATCCGCAGCCTCGTATCGGGAAGGGAGATCTTCATGAAAAAACAGGCTTTTAATCCGTATTTGCCGTCCTGGGAATACATTCCGGACGGAGAACCCTATGTGTTTGGGGACCGGGTCTACGTTTACGGCTCCCACGATTTTTACAACGGCTACGTCTTCTGCATGGGAGACTACGTGTGCTGGTCCGCGCCGGTGGACGATCTGGGAAACTGGCGCTATGAGGGCGTCATCTATCCGAAGACGTCGGATCCCCTGAATCCCGACGGCAGGATGTGCCTCTATGCGCCCGACGTGACGGTGGGGCCTGACGGCAGATATTATCTTTATTATGTCCTGGACAAGGTATCCGTAGTATCGGTGGCGGTATGCGATACGCCCGCCGGGAGGTACGAATTCCTGGGCTATGTCCATTATCCCGACGGCACGCTCCTGGGCGAACGGGAGGGGGATGAGCCGCAGTTCGACCCCGGCGTTCTCACCGAGGGTGGCAGGACATATCTCTATACCGGATTCTGCGGGCAGGGAGACCGCTCCCGGACCGGCGCGCAGGCCACCGTTCTGGGGGAGGACATGCTGACGGTCGCGGAGGCTCCCGTGATCATCGCGCCGGGCTGCATGTACGCGCAGGGCACCGGCTTCGAGGGACACGCTTTCTTCGAGGCGCCGTCTATCCGGAAGATCGGGGATACCTATTATTTCATCTATTCCTCACAGGTCATGCATGAGCTCTGCTACGCTGTATCCAAGTCTCCGCGGGAGGGCTTTCGGTACGGCGGCGTCCTCGTTTCCAACGGCGATATCGGCATCTCGTCCTACAAACCCGCGCAGATGAACGTTGGCAATATCGGCAACAATCACGGCAGCATCGTGGAAATAAACGGCGAATGGTATATTTTTTATCACCGTCAGACCAACGGGACCTGGTTTTCCAGGCAGGGCTGTGCCGAAAGGATCGAGGTGCTTCCCGACGGCAGGATTCCGCAGGCCGAGATGACCTCCTGCGGGCTGAACGGCGGGCCGCTGGCCGGAAAGGGGGAGTATCCCGCATATCTGGCCTGCAATCTCTTCAACAGAAACGGAGACGGCTTCGGCAACGCGAAGATCGTCCAGGACGGCCGCGATGGCGACCGGGAGACCGGCTATGTGGCCGGGATCTGCGACGGCGTCACCGTCGGCTTCAAATATTTTGACTGTAAGGGCGTCCGGGATGTGGCGATCACCGCGCGCGGCTATATGCACGGCAGGGTCGAGGTCAGGACGGCGTGGGACGGCCCGGTGCTGGGCGAGATCCCGGTGGAGAGCTGGAACATCTGGCATATGTTCCGGTCCGAACAGCCCATCGCCATCCCGGACGGCGTACACGCCCTGTACTTCACGTTCCGGGGCAGCGGGGCGCATTTCGGTTCGTTTACCTTATTATAAAATACGGTGACAGGAGGGAGCATCATGTTGAGAATCGTGCAGACAGAAAACGGAACCGTGCGCGGCATAGAGGCCGCAGACCCGAGGATCACGGCTTTTAAAGGGATTCCCTTTGCGGCCCCGCCGGTGGGCAGGAACCGGTGGCGCGCGCCCCAGCCCGCCGAGAACTGGGAGGGCGTGCGGGACTGCTTCCGGTTCGCGCCGATCTCCGTGCAGGATACGCCGGGACTGGGGACGGACATCTACTGCCGGGAGTGGCATGTGGATCCCGGGATCGCCATGGATGAGGACTGCCTGTATCTCAATGTCTGGACCCCGGCGAGGTCGGCGGAGGAGAAGCTGCCGGTATTCGTATGGTTCTTCGGGGGCGGATTCCAGTGGGGCTATCCCGCCGAAATGGAGTTTGACGGCGAACGGCTGGCCCGCCGCGGGATTGTCGTCGTGACGGTCAATTACCGCCTGAACGTCTTCGGTTTTCTGGCGCATCCCGATCTCACCCGCGACCAGCCCGACGCGCCCGCGAACTTCGGCTTCCTGGACCAGCAGGCGGGCGTCCGGTGGGTGGCGCGCAATATTGCGGCCTTCGGCGGCGATCCGCACAGCATCACCATCGGCGGACAGTCGGCGGGCGGCGGCAGCGTCATGAGCCAGATGGCCAGCCCGCAGAACGTCGGGCTGTTTCAGCGCGCGTTCGTCATGAGCGGTATCATTCGGAATCCTTACGAGGCTGACGGTTTCGGAACGCCCATCCCGATGGAGAAAGCCGAGAAGAACGGCGAGGCCTTTCTCGAATTTCTCGGCTGCCGGTCCATCGAAGAGGCGAGGCGGATCGATGCGAAGACCGTTCTGGCGAAGTACAACGCGTTCGGCCGCAGAATGTTCGGCGTCCTGGACGGCCGGTTCACCGTGGGAGACGCCGTTAAGCTGTTTGCGGAAGGAAAATATGTCAACGTTCCCGTGATGGCGGGCAATACCGCGGATGAGTTCCCGAACGGGATTGCGGCGAAGTCGCCCGAAGAATATGCCGAAAAGGTCAGACAGATCTTCGGAGACCGGGCGGACGCGTTCCTGGCGCTGGAGGAAGCGCGGTTTGACGAAAGCGGTTTTTCCGCCCGCACCTCAGGGATCGAGCAGTCCGTCAAGGCACTTTTCGCCGCGCGCAGGAAGGCCGGGAACGGGATGAACGGCTATTATTACCGCTTCGAGCCGGATATTCCCGGCTGGGACGATCCGGGGACGTTCCATTCCGTCGATCTCTGGTTCTTTTTCGAGACGCTGGCGAAGTGCTGGCGGCCCTTTGTCGGCCGGCACTATGACCTGGCGCGCCAGATGGCGAACTATCTTGTGAACTTCGTGAAGACCGGAGATCCCAACGGCTGCGACGCGGACGGGACGCCGATGCCGGAATGGAAGCCTTTTGATGAAGAAACGCCCGTCGAAATGCGCTTCACGGCGGAGGGCGCCAGGCCGGAGACCGAGCGGATTTCTCCGTTCGGCCGGATGCTCCGGGAAAAGATCATCGGGGAGCTGAAGTGATCCCGCGCCTGCGGGCAGCGGGCGGACGGAGCGCGGCGCATGGCCTGCGGGGCGGCTGAGCGGCAGACTGCGGCGGAGCGCGGCGCACGGTCTGCGGAGCGGCGGAGCGCAGACGGAAAAAACGACGAATCAGAGATGAGAAAGGCATGACAGTTTGTGCAGGCTGTCATGCCTTTTTTATTTTTTGCGAGGAAAAGTGTGCGGAAAACGACCGCGGCGGGCTCGAAAAAAGCAAAAAATGATAAGCCAATGGCAAGGATTATGTAGAAAAAGCCGACAAAAGTTATGTATGATTCAATTATACGAGATAAAATGCGCTGGCATTTTGTATATGGGTCAGGCAACTACAGTTGGTGTTTGGAGGGTTTTATGAAAAATTCTGCTAAAAAAATCATCGTAGGTGTTATCATCGTGGCGGCGGCAGCCCTTTTCGCCTTTTTCATCCTGCGGGATACTGTAGAGAATTTCAGTGACAAGTACGCGGGAGCGGATCTCACCAGGGATGTGGCGGGCATGGAGAGAGAGGGAACCTATACCGGATATCTTCTCGCCCATGAGGACGCGGCGTATCCCGGGCAGGATGTGGATATCGATCTGTTCGAGTATTCCGATGCCGCCGGCGTGGAGACCCGTGAGAACTATGAGGGCGAGGCGAAGGTCCTGCTCACGGAGTCCGGCTCCACCGTCACCTGGCAGGTAGAGGTGCCCGAGACCGGTTTTTACAATCTCTATATGGAGTATCTGGCGCCGGAATCCAGAGGCGTGCCGGCAGAGCGTTCCGTATATCTCAACGGCGAGCTTCCCTTTGACGGGGCCAACAATATCACCTTCAGCAGGATCTGGACCGACGGCGGCGAGGTCAAGGTCGATAACCAGGGCAATGAGATCCGGCCTGTCCAGGTAGAGTCCTTCCAGTGGCAGTCGGCCTATTTCCGGGACGACATGGGTTATGAGACGGAGCCCTATCTCTTTTATCTGGAAAAGGGGACCAATGAGCTGACCCTGGTGGGGGAGAACGAGCCCCTGGCGCTGCGCAGACTGACGCTGCGCGCGGTGACGGACACGCCGTCCTATGAGGAGTATCTGGCGGCGCAGCCCTCCGGGAGCAGTGTGACGGGATATTCCCAGATCATTCAGGGCGAGGATTCCACCTTCCGTTCCGAGTCCTCTCTCTATGCGAAATATGACAGATCTTCTCCCACGACCCAGCCCAACAGCGTGACCACCACGGTGCTCAACTATGTGGGCGGCGACGCCTGGAGGAGCTCGGGCCAGTGGATCGAGTGGGATTTTGAGGTTCCGCAGGACGGCTTTTACAACATCATGGTCAAAGGCCGTCAGAACTACTCCCGCGGCGTGGTGAGCAGCAGAACCGTATACATAGACGGCCAGGTCCCCTTTGCGGAGATGAAGGAGATCGCTTTTGAATACAGCAATGACTGGAACTGCATGGTGCTGGGAGACGGCGCGGGCAATCCGTATCAGTTCTATCTGACGGCCGGAACGCATACCATCCGCCTGGAGGCGACGCTGGGCGGCGTGGGCGCCATCCTGGAGGAGCTGGAGGATTCCACCTTCCGCCTGAACCAGATCTACAGAAGGGTCCTGGTGTATACCGGCGCGAACCCAGACCAGTACAGGGACTATTTCATTGAAAGAAATTATCCCGAAGTGATGGAGGCCATGGATCTGGAGTCCAAGCGGCTGTTCAAGATCGTGGACGACATGGTGGCCTACAGCGGACAGAAGGCGGACAACATCGCCTCCGCCCAGACGGTGGCCCAGCAGTTGGAGCGCTTCTGCGAGAAGCCTCAGAAGATCACGCTGGAGTTCACCACCTTCAAGGACAATATCACCTCTCTGGGCACGGCGGCCCTGAACTTAAGCGAAACGAAACTGGATATCGATTACATCGAGGTGTGCAGCACCGACGTGAAACCGGCCAGCGATAAATCGAACATTTTCAGCTCTGTCTGGCACGAGATGAAATCCTTCGCGGCCTCCTTCGTGGTGGATTACAACGCGGTAGGAGATGTCTATGACGAAAAGAGCGGTGAGGACGTGGTCAAGGTCTGGATCCTGACCGGCCGCGACCAGGGCACGATCTTAAAGTCCATGGTGGACGATACCTTTACCCCCGAAACCGGCGTGAAGGTCAACGTGGAGGTCGTGGATCCCAGCGCCCTGCTTAACGCGGTGATGGCGGGCAGGGGCCCCAACGTGGTGCTTTCCGTGGGCGCGGACCAGCCGGTCAACCTGGCCCTGCGGAACGCGGTGGAGGATCTGACCCAGTTCCCGGGCTGGGAGGATGTGTTCTCTCATTATACGAAGAGCTCCTATGAGCAGTACGGTCTGGACGGACACATTTACGCCATCCCCGAGACCCAGACCTTCAACGTGATGTTCTACCGCAAGGACGTGCTGGAGGAGCTGGGCGTGGAGGTGCCCCAGACCTGGCAGGAGCTGATCGAGCTGCTTCCGACGATCCAGGGCAACAACCTCTCCATCGGCATCCCGACGGCGGCGGGCAGCAGCAGCTCGGCGGCGGCCACGACGTCGATCGCCTCCAATTCGCCGGATCTGTCCCTGTACTTTACGCTCCTGTATCAGTACGGCGGCGACATGTACACCGAGATGGGCGGCAAGACCACGGTGGATTCCGAGGCGGGCGTGAGGGCCTTCAAGGATTACGTCAGGTACTTCAACGATTACGGCCTTCCGACCATTTATGATTTCGTCAGCCGGTTCCGTTCCGGCGAAATGCCCATCGGCATATCGGCGTACTCGACCTACAATACGCTGATGGTGTCGGCGCCCGAGATCCGCGGCCTGTGGGATTTCACCCTGATCCCCGGCACGGAATACACGAATCCGGACGGCAGCACTTATATTGACCGTTCCGACTTCATCACCGGCAACGCCACCATGATGATCGCCACGGAAAAAGAATCTCTGCGGAACGCCTCCTGGGAGTTCATGAAGTGGTGGGCGCAGCCCGACACGCAGGTGCGCTTCGGCCGTGAGATCGAGGCTCTGCTGGGCTCCTCGGCCCGGTACGCGACGGCGAACAAGGACGCTTTCGAACAGCTTTCCTGGAGCGCGGACGATATCGCGGTGCTCAGCGACCAGTGGGATCAGACCGTGGGAATCCGGGAGGTGCCGGGCGGATACTTTACGGGCCGCCATATCACCAACGCCATCCGGAAGGTGATCAACGAAAAGGTTGATTCCCGCGAGACGATCATAGATTACGCGGTAACTATCAATGACGAGCTCACCAAGAAGCGGATCGAGTTCGGCCTGCCGTTGGAAGAATGAGGGAGGAGAGCATGAAAGAATATTGGAAGAAATACCTGACGCTGCGCAAGCACAATCTTCAGGTGGCCTGGAAGAAGGCGAAGAGGAGCAAGATGTGCTACGCGTTCCTGTTCCCCTACGCGCTGCTGTTCACGCTGTTCTACATAGCGCCGGTGGTGGCCTCCATCTTTTTCAGCTTCACCTATTACAACATCCTGGAGCCGCCCAGCTTTATCGGACTTCAGAATTACATCAGCCTGATCCTGGAGGACGATATCTTCCTGATCGGTCTGAAGAACACGTTCATGATCGCCGTGATCACCGGGCCGCTGGGCTACATCATGTCCTTCCTGTTCGCCTGGCTGATCAATGAGCTGCCCCGCTGGGTGCGAAGCGTGGCGGTGGTCGTGTTCTATGCGCCCTCCATCGCGGGCAACTGTTACGTGATCTTCTCCGTGTTCTTCCGGGGCGACGCCTACGGCTATGTGAACGCGTTCCTGATGAACTTGGGCATCATCGATAAGCCGGTCCTCTGGTTCATCGATCCGAAGTATATGCTTCCCATCTGTATGCTGGTCATCCTCTGGATGAGCCTGGGCACCGGGTTCCTTTCCTTCGTGGCAGGCTTACAGGGCGTGGACCGCTCCCAGTTTGAGGCCGGTTACATGGATGGCATCAGGAACAGATGGCAAGAGCTGTGGTACATCACCCTTCCCAACATGAAGCCCATGCTGATGTTCGGCGCGGTCATGTCCATCACCCAGGCCTTCGGCGTCTGCGACGTGACCATGGCTCTGTGCGGATATCCCAGTACGGATTACGCGGCCCGCACCATCGTCACCCACCTGTTCGACTACGGCTTCACCCGGTTCGAAATGGGTTACGCGTGCGCGATCGCGACGATACTGTTCCTTATTATGATCCTTTGTAACAAGGCAATACAAAGTCTGCTGAGGAGAGTGGGGACCTGAGATGAGCAAGAAGAAGAAAAAACAACAACAAAATGTGGAAGCGGTTTATCACAAGAAGCTGATCAAGAGAAGGAAACCCAACCGTTCCGTCTGGGGAGACATTTTCCTTTACCTGTTCCTTCTGCTCGTGGCGGTGGTCATGGTGTTCCCCATCGTGTACGCGGTCAGCAGCGCCTTGAAGCCGCTGGATGAGCTGTTCAAATTCCCGCCGCGGATCTTTCCGCAGAATCCGACGACGGATAACTTCTCCGATCTGTTCGTGACCATGGGCAAATCCTGGGTGACCTTCTCCCGGTATCTGTTCAACACGGTGTTCATCACCTTCGTGGGAACGCTGGGCCATCTGATCGTGGCTTCCATGGGCGCGTTCGTGCTGGCGAAGTACGATTTCCCCGGCGGGGCAGGCTTCTTCAAGCTGGTCACCGTGGCCATGATGTTCACCGGCTATGTGACGCAGATCCCCAACTACCTGATCCTGAACGCGCTGGGCTGGATCGATACCTATTGGGCCATCATCATTCCGGCCTTCGCATCCCCCATGGGACTGTTCCTGATGAAGCAGTTCATGGAGGGCCTGCCCACCTCCCTGATCGAGGCGGCCAAGATCGACGGCGCCAACGAGTGGAAGGTATTCGCGGGAATCGTGATGCCCAACGTAAAGCCCGCCTGGATGACGCTGATCATCTTCTCCGTCCAGGGCCTGTGGAACAACAAGGCCGCCACCTTCATCTACTCCGAGGCGAAAAAGACCCTTGTCTACGCCATGCAGCAGATCCAGAGCGGCGGTATTGCCAGGACCGGGCAGGGCGCCGCGGTGCTGGTGGTGCTGATGGTCGTTCCGATCGCCATATTCATCTTCTCCGAGAGCCAGATTCTGGAAACCATGGCGAGCTCCGGTCTGAAGGATTAACGGGAAATGAGGTGGCCTATGAAAAAGAGAATCAAAATGATCGGCGCGCTGGCGCTGGGGGCTGTGATCCTTGCCTCATCTTCCGTGACCGTATCGGCGCGGGAGAGAAGCTATACATACAATTACGACTATTGGGGCGACGTGCAGGACTCTCCGGATTTCTACACGGTGACCAAGGTGTATCCGGCGGAGGCCTTCGGGCTGGAGGATAATTTCAGCAACCCGCAGGGCATGTTCGTAAAGGACGATATGGTCTATATCTGCGATACCGGCAACAACCGGATCGTGCAGTTGAAGCGGACGGGGACGGAGCAGTTCGCCGTGGAGCGTATCTTCTCCAGCATCCAGGGCGATACGGATGTCAAGGACCTGTCCCAGCCCACGGATATCGCCGTTTCGGAGGAAGGGGATATCTATATCTGCGATCAGGGCAATGCACGGATCGTGAAGCTGGACAGCGATCTGAACTATCTGCTGCAGTTCGATCTCCCCGTGGATTCCACGGTGAGTGCGGACAGCACGTTCAAGCCCTCCAAGCTGGTGGTGGACACGGCCGGCCGTGTGTACTGCATCGCCGTCAGCATCAACCAGGGCCTGTGCAAATATGAGCCGGACGGCACCTTCTCCGGTTTCGTGGGAGCGACCCCCGTTACCTACAACCTGGTGGACTATCTCTGGAAAAAGTTCGCGACCCAGGAGCAGAGACAGCGTATGGCTTCCTTTGTTCCCACGGCATATGACAATATCTATATGGATCAGGAAGGCTTCATCTACGCCTGTGCGGGCGGCCAGGAGGAAGAGGATCTGGATTCCGGCGCCGCGGACGCGGTGCGCAAGCTGAACCTGATGGGCAGCGACATCCTGGTCCAGAACGGCGAGTATCCCGTGTACGGCGATCTGTACTGGGGCGAGGGCGGCGGCTATGAGGGCCCTTCCTATTTCACGGATGTGACCGTACTGGACAACGACATCTACGTTTGCCTGGATAAGAACAGGGGACGTCTTTTCGGCTACGACGACCAGGGCAAGACGGTGTTCTGCTTCGGCGGCAACGGCAACATGGACGGCTATTTCCGGCTCCCGGCGGCCATCGAGCACATGGGACACGATCTGCTGGTGCTGGATACCCAGGACTGCAGCGTGACGCTGTTCACCCCTACGGAGTTCGGCGAAACGGTCTATGACGCCATCGAGCAGTTCGATGACGGCGACTACGTGCTCTCCGGCGAGAGCTGGCAGAAGGTCATGGACCTGGACGGCAACTACGATCTGGCCTATATCGGCATCGGCCGTTCCCTGCTGCGCCAGGAGCGGTACCGGGAGGCCATGGATTACTTCGAGCTCAAGTATGACGCTGAGAATTATTCCAAAGCTTACAAGCAGTATCGGAAGGAATGGGTGGAGGATCATATCGTGGTGATCGTCATCGTGATCCTGGCGGTGTTTTTGATCCCGCTTTCCATCGGCAGGGTCAAGAGCATCAAGCATGAAATCGATATCGCTGATATCTTCAGATTCTAGGGAAAGGGAGGCCGGTATGATTGCTGCACTGAACAATAAAATCGACATGCAACGGTATCTTAAGAGCCTGAAGTTCGCGCTGTACTGCATCACCCATCCGCTGGACGGCTTCTGGGACCTCACCCATGAAAAACGGGGCACCTACGCGGCGGCGAACACCATCCTGTTTCTCACCCTGCTGATCAGGGTGCTGAAACTCCGTTATACCAGCTTCATCTTCATAACGGTCTACTGGGAGGGCATCAATATCTTCCTGTATATCGCCAGCGTAGCGTTCCCGCTCGCCATCTTCGTGATCGGCAACTGGGGACTGACCACCCTGTTCGACGGCAAGGCGAGGCTGGGTCAGGTATATATGGCGAGCTGCTACGCGCTGACGCCGTACCCGCTGATCCAGTTCCCGCTGATGTTCTTCAGCAATTTCGTGACAGTGGATGAGGCGGAGTTCTATTCGGTCATAAGCGCCCTGTCCCTGGTGTGGGCCGCGATGCTGTTCATCGCAGCCATGGGACAGATTCATGAGTTCTCGATGGCAAAGAACCTGCTTTTTATTGTGGCCAGTCTGTTTGCCATGCTGGTGATCATATTTATCCTGCTGCTGTTCTTCAGCATGATTTCCCAGGGCGTAGCGTATTTCATATCCCTGGCCAAGGAAATCATGTTCCGACTATAGCAGGCGCAGCGGCATGAGAAAAGATATCTGCCGGGACGAAAAGGATGGGAGTGACCATGAAGAAAGAAAAATCAGTTAGAAAAGCAGAAATGAAGGCGGCGCTGGTCAGACAGCTCAAAGGCCTGGCGGTGCCCGTGATCATAACGGCCGTCATCGCGGCTGCGATTGTGGTTATCCTCAATTTCCAGACGACTACGGAGCAGGAGCCGGTGGTGAAGCTGAACGGGTACGATGGGACGACGGAGCCCATCGTGGTGGAAAACGACAGGCTGAAGATGACCATGGATCCGGCCACCACACAGTTTTCGCTGGAAGTGAAGGATACGGGGAAGATCTGGTATTCCAATCCGCCGGAAGCGGCCTCCGACCCACAGGCGGTGGCGTCCTACAAGGGCAGGCTGCAGTCCACCCTGCTTTTGACGTTCAGCCAGGCCACGGGTCTGCAGACCACCTTTGACAACTTCAGCTACGGCATCGACAATCAGCTCTATGAGATCGAGCAGGGCGACGATTATATCAAGGTCAATTATTCCATCGGTGAGGCGGAGCGGGAATACGCGATCCCGCCGGTCACCACGGAGTCGAAGATGCAGGAATGGTTCGACGCGGCGGGCAAGAAGGACGCCAGCTTCGTCAGACGTTACTATAAGAAGTATGACATCAACGACCTGGATGAGGAGGACGATCCGGAGCAGTTGGTGGCCGATTACCCCATCCTGGAGACGGAACCGATCTATGTGCTGAGGGATACCACGGTTTCGGGCGCGGCGACCATCAAGCTGGAGCAGATCTTCGAGACGGCCGGTTATACCGCGGAGGATCTGGAGGCGGACAAGGCGCTGAGCAATAAGACCAAGTCCAGCAATAAGCTGGTGTTCAACGCCAGCATGACCTACCGTCTGGACGGCGGGGACCTGGTGGTGGAGATGCCGCTGGACGATCTGCAGTACAAAAAGAGCACGCCCATCTATACGATGGTGATGCTGCCCTATTTCGGCGCGGGCGGCCCGGAGGATACGGGCTACATGATGGTGCCGGAGGGCGGCGGCGCGCTGATCAACTTCAACAACAACAAGCTCTCTCAGGCGTCCTATTACGCGAACCTGTACGGCTGGGATATGGCGCTGTCCAGAGACGCGGTGGTGCACGATACGAGGATCTATTTCAACGCCTTCGGCATCGCCAACGGCGACGACTCCTTCATCTGTATCCTGGAGGAGGGCGCCCCGTACGCGTCCGTGCAGGCGGATATCGCCGGACACGGCGGCAGCTACAACTATGTGAACGCGGTCTACAGCATCAGCCCCCGCGAGCTGTTTGAGGTGGGAGATCTGGGCAGCCAGAATACCTATAAGTTCCTGGAAACCCTGCCGCATGAGACGCTGACCCAGCGCTACCGTTTTGTGGACAGCAACGATTATGTGGATATGGCCAAGGCCTATCAGGGATACCTGCAGGATCAGTACGGAACCTACTTCGCGCAGAACGACGACGCTTCAACGCCCGTGGCCCTGGAGATCGTGGGCGCGGTGGATAAGGTCAGGCAGATCCTGGGCGTGCCGGTTTCCCGGCCGCTGAAGCTGACGAAATACAGCGACGCGGAGGAGATGATCCGACAGCTTTCGGAAGAGGGTATGGACAACATGTCCGTGAAGCTGACGGGCTGGTGCAACGGCGGCGTGAACCAGAAGATCCTGCGCAAGGCGAAGACCATTTCCGCGCTGGGCAGCAAAAAAGACCTGCAGTCCCTGGGGGATGCTGCGAAGGAGCTGGGCGTGGATCTGTACCTGGAGGGCGTGACCCACTACGAATACGACAGCGGCCTGCTGGACGGCTTTTTCTCCTTCACGGACGCGGCACGGTTCATTTCCAAGGAGCGGGCGGAGCTGTTCGTCTACAATCCGGTGACCTACAGCGCCAGAGAAGGGCTTGACAGCTATTACCTGCTGCATCCGGACCTGATCAGAGAAAATACGCAGACCCTGGCGGAGGCGGCGGTGAAATACAACGCCAATGTGGCCTTCCGGGATACGGGCATGGAGCTGTCCTCCGACTATTATCTGAAGGACACGGTGAGCCGACAGAGCGCCATGGAATCCCAGGCGCAGATGCTCCGGGACATCGAGGACGGCGGCCAGAAGAACCTGATCAATATGGGCAACGACTATGCGATCCCCTATGCGGATCTGGTGACCAACATGGACCTGGCGGGCAGCGGCTATACCATCCTGGATGAAGAAATTCCTTTCTATCAGCTTGCGGTCCACGGCTTCGTGAATTACACGGGTGCGCCTTTGAATATCTGCGGCAACGAGCAGGAGGAGCTGCTGGAGTCCGCGGAATACGGGGCCGGCCTTTCCTTCTCCCTGATGCGGGAGACGGCCTTTGCCCTGCAGAAGACCCTTTACACCGAGTACTATGCATCCGATTATGCCATCGAGCACGACAGGATGCTGGAGACATATAACCGGTACAACAGTGAGCTGGGCCATGTGTTCAGCCAGCAGATGACCGATCATGAGAAGCTGGGCGAGGAGCTGTCCTGCACCACCTATGAGGACGGCACCAAGGTCTATGTCAACTACAGCTTCACCGACGCGGTGACGCCGGACGGCGTGGCGGTCCCTGCGAGGGATTATAAGGTAGTCCGCTGAAAGCCTCCTGCGGGCGGCGCGGCAGCGCTTCCCGCGGGGCTTTGACAGGAAAAGGAATCAGAAAGGGTAGTGGTTATGAAAAGACGACAGAAGAACAAGTTAGCAGGTCTTCAGAAACGGAAAGCCATCTCGGGATATCTGTTCATCTCACCGTTCATCGTGGGTTTCCTGGTCTTTATGGTAAAGCCTCTCTTCCAGTCGCTGTATATGAGCTTCTGCGATGTGCAGTTGGGAGCGGGAACCTTTAATCCGGTATGGCGCGGACTGTTCAATTACAATTACGCCTTCCGGGTGGATGCGGAGTATACGAGGCTCCTGACGGAGGAGATCACCCGGATGGCGATCTACTCCGTGGCCATCATGGTGTTCAGCTTTTTTGTGGCGCTGATCATCAACGGGAACTTCAAGGGCAGGGCGCTGGTGCGTTCCGTGTTCTTCCTGCCGGTGATCCTGGCCTCCGGCGTGATGCTGAAGCTGGATTCGGAAAATGCCCTGATGGCTGCCGTAGCGGCCACGGTGGAGGTGAACGCGGGAGGGACTGCCGGAATCACGGACGCGATTCAGAGCATCCTGCGGACCACCGGGGTCGGCGTCAGGGCCTTCGAACAGTTGTTTGAGATCATCGACAACATCTACGATGTGGCGATCTCCTCCGGCATCCAGATCATCATCTTCCTCTCCGGCCTGCAGACGATCTCCTCCAGCATGTATGAGGCGGCGGACATCGAAGGCTGTACCAAGTGGGAGAGCCTCTGGAAGATCACCTTCCCCATGGTGAGCTCCCTGTTCCTGGTCAACTGGATCTACACGGTGGTGGACTTCTGCATGAGATCGGACAACGAGATCATCGAAAAGATCACCGATCTGATGAACGTAAACCTGAATTACGGCCTGGCCTCCGCCATGTCCTGGGCATATTTCGTGCTGGTCATGGCCATTGTGGGCGTCAGCTCGCTGATCATCTCGAAGGGGGTTTACTACTATGAGTAAGAAAAAAAACGCGGCGACGGCGAAATACGCGGGTTTCTGGGAGAGGAACCGTCAGTCCGGCGGCTACCTCCTGCGCAAGACCGTGATGGGCTATGCGGTCAGCATCTGCCGGGCGATACTGCTCTTCGGACTGTGCTTCCTGATCCTGCAGCCCCTTCTGAACAAAATATCGGTGAGCTTCATGACGGAGCAGGATCTGTACGATCCCATCGTGACCTCCATCCCGCTGCACTTCACCACGCAGAACTACAAGCTGGCGGCGGGCCTGATGGAATACAGCACGACCATCATCCATTCCCTGGTGATCTCGCTGACCATCGCCATTCTTCAGGTGAGCGTGAGCACCCTGGTGGGATACGGCTTCGCCAGATTCCAGTTCCCTTTAAAGAAGTTCTGGTTCGCCTGTGTCATGGTGATGGTGCTGATCCCGCCGCAGGTCATTTCCACCTCCCTGCATCTGCATTTCCGGTTCTTCGATGTGCTGGGGCTCTTTAAACTGTTTACAGGTTCGACCATCAACTTAAAGTCCTCCGTGCTTCCGTACTATCTGATGAGCGCGGGCTGCATGGGCTTAAAGAACGGACTGTATATCTATATGATCCGCCAGTTCTTCCGCAATATCCCCAAGGAGCTGGAGGAGGCCGCCTATGTGGACGGCTGCGGCACCCTGAAGACCTTCATCCGGATCATGCTGCCGGACGCGAAGCCCATCCTCACTTCCTGCTTCCTGTTCGCCTTCGTGTGGCAGTGGACGGACGGCTTCTATTCCAGCATGTTCTTAGGCGATATCAGCCTGCTGAGCATCAAGCTCAAGCAGCTTCCGGATACCTTCGGCGGCTATATGGCCAGGATCAGCGGGGCGGCCAGCTCCGCGGGCGTTTCCGTCCCGTACAGCAACTGTATGCTGGCCACCGGCACCCTGATGGTGATCGTGCCGCTGATCATCCTGTACCTGTTCGCGCAGAAGGGCTTCGTGGAGAGCTTAAGCAGCACCGGCATCAAGATGTGATGCCTCATGCCGCATCGTTTGCACAGTAAGTTTCGTCCGGCGCGTTCCGGACCCGGAAAGTTTTTGCGGAGCGCGCCGCGGCTGAAATTTATAGATCAGATCATAAGGAGGAGAGTATGAAAATCAAAACGCTTAACAGAGTTATGGCTTCCGGTCTTGCTGCCCTGATGGTAGCGGGAACCGCCGGCTGCGGCAGCAGCAGCCAGCCTGCAGAATCTCAGGCTCCGGCTTCCGAGGCGCAGCCTGCGGAGACTCAGGCCGCTGAGGAGAGCGCGGCTCCCGAGGAGACCGCTGCGGAAGAGACCGCCGCTCCCGAAGAAGAGGGCATGGCCGAGGTGAGGATCGATCCTCAGACCGGCGAGCCTTTCGATCTGGGCGGCATGGAGATCACCATCGCCGACTGGTGGACCGATCCCGACGCGCCGCTGACCACGGAATTCCAGGAAGCGCAGAAGGAGTACCGCGACTGGCTGCAGGAGACCTACAATTTCACCATGGTGCAGAAGAACTACGCAGGCTGGGGCTGGGGTGAAGGCTCCATCGGCGAGGCTTTCGTGCAGGCCGCCACTTCCGGCTCTGACGAGAACATCATTTACATCCTGACCAATTCCGCTTCCACCGCTTCTTATGTCAGCCAGGGTCTGGCGTATGACATTTCCAAGCTGGACGGCGACGTTGTGGACCTTTCCCGTGAGAAATGGACCTGCAACGGCGAGCTGACGAGCTGGGGCGTGGGCGATGCCAAGTACGGCTTTTATGCCGGTCCTTCGGAGCCCAGAGGAGGACTTTATTTCAATAAGACGGTGCTGAAGGATGCCGGCATCGATCCCGAATCGATCTATGACATGCAGGCGGACGGCACCTGGACCTGGGATGCCTGGATCGACATCATGGACAAGGTACAGCGCGATACCGATGCCGACGGACAGATCGACGTATACGGCTGTGTACAGAACAACGGCGGCATGGTCATGCAGTGTATCCGTTCCAACGGCGGCGCTCTGGTGACCAAGAACGCGGACGGCACCTATTCCCTGACCGCTGACAGCGATGCGGTCCGTGAGGGTCTGCATTTCGCGCTGGACGAGGTGACCAGCAAGTATTATCTGAACTACAGCAATGAGGACGGTTCCAACTGGGAGGACTACAAGGTCCGCTTCATGAACGGCGAGGCCGCTTTCATGTTTGACGATGCCTACTGCGCATATCAGGGCGGCTGGCTGACCGGTCAGTCTGTCGATGCGGAAGGCAATCCTACCGCGGTCAACGGCGTTGAGCTGACCCAGCAGGTGGACTACGGCTTCGTGATGTTCCCCAAGGGGCCCAGAATGGACGACTATGTGACCAACAAGTCCAACAACGTCACCATGATGCCTTCTTCCTACAGCGATGACAAGGCGAGACTGCTGATGTTCGCGTATGACGTGTGGACCGACGACGTTCCCGGCGAAGAGTGGGAAGGCTACTACGGTCTGCTGGATAACCTCTACGGCGGCATGAGAGATACCCGTTCCGTGGACGAGACCATCGACATGATGACCACCAGAGGCGTTGACGATGTGCACGCCATCGTTCCGAACTTCAACCCCAACGACAACTTCCTGTATCAGGCGGGTGTCGGCGCGGATGCGGACGCTCTGCTGGAGCAGAACCTGGCTGAGTGGCAGACCGCGGTGGATGAGTTCAACGCGTCTCTGGCGCAGTGATCGAAGAGGAAACAGCTTGTAACAGTCAACTGATTTGGGGATGGTGTTTTCCGGGCGCCATCCCCTTTGTTCACAAAAGCGGAGGCGGACCGATGGAGGTCATGTTTCACCTGCCGGGCCTGCGGCAGAATTATCCCCTGAATATGGTTCTCTTGTCCATGCTGGAGAAGAGGCCGGAATATTTCCGGGAGGGCGTGCGCATCGCGTCCTTTTTCGGGGAGTTCCCCATGTCGCTCTGGAACGGCGGCAGAAAATCCCCCAACGATCAGTGCGACGCCGGGTATATCGAGAACGTTATAAAAAATATCAACGCGAAGGGCGTGGCGGTGCGCTACACCTATACCAATACGTTCCTGAACGAAGAAGACCTGAAGGATCCCTACTGCAACTTCTGTCTGAAGGCGGCGGACAATGGAAAGAACGAGGTGCTGGTGGTTTCTCCGCTCCTGGAGGCTTACATACGGAAGAATTATCCCCGGTTCAAGATCAACAGCTCCACCTGCAAGGAGATCCGCGACATCGGCGCCGTGAACGAGGAGCTGCAAAAGGACTATCATCTGGTGGTGCTGGATTATAATTTCAACAACCGCTTTGACGTCCTGGAACAGATCGGGGACAAGGGGCGCTGCGAGATCCTCGTGAACGCGGTATGCCAGCCGAACTGCCCCAGAAGGGGAAAGCATTACGAGAACGAGGCGAAGAACCAGAAGATCATGCTGAAAAACCGGACCCGCACGCCGGACCGTCAGATCCCGCTGGAGCCCTGGCACTGCGATTACGGCGAGCACAACGAGTTCCGCACGATCCAGAGCTACTGCACCTACGTATCCCCGGAGGACATCTGGGAAAAGTATGTGCCCATGGGCTTTACGAACTTCAAGCTGGAGGGGCGGACGGCGAACCTCTTTTATATCCTGGAGGTCTACTGTCATTATCTGATCCGGCCCGAGTACCGGGTGGATGCCGCCACCACGCTGCTGAACAGTCTGGCGGCGAGTCATCTGATCACGGTGGCGAAGCCCCGGCCTTCCAAATGGCCGTGAGGCGGGGACTTCATCCGTCAGGCGGGGGATTTTTGTCCTTCCGGACAGTCGTGAGGCGGGGAGCCTCGGCGGATACTCTGTCCGGCTGGAGCGCGAACGTTTATGTTCCAGGAATGAAAAGGAGATCAAATGGCTGAGAGAAAGGTATACTGGCATCTGCCCGGCTTCTGTTATTTCCGGGCGCTGAATCTGGCGGTGATCACGCTGATGAAGGAATATCCGAACTGTTTCCGGGAAGAGTATCGGATCGGCTCGGTTTACGGCACCTTTCCCGGGGCCATCTGGAACGGCGGACGGGTGGTGATGGGAATCGCCGGGAAACGGGATATCGAGGCGACCCTGAAGCTGTACAACAGCAGGGGCGTCCCGGTGCGTTTCACCTGGACCAATTCCTGTCTGGAGGAGAAGCACCTGCAGGACACCTATTGCAACCTCATCATGCGGCTGGCGGACAACGGGATGAATCAGGTCCTGGTCAACACCAGGGTGCTGGAGGACTACATCCGCCGGGAATATCCCCACTTCCCGCTGATCTCCTCCACCACGAAGCGGATCGTGGAGACGGGAAGGCTGATGGAGGAGCTGGAGCGGGACTATTACCTGGTGGTGCTGGACTACGATCTGAATCACGATCAGGACGTGCTGAAGCGGCTGGAGCCCTGTGCGGGACGGGTGGAGATCCTGGTCAATGAGGTCTGCACGCCGGGCTGCCCCAGAAGGGCGGAGCACTACGCCCAGCAGTCCAGGGCCCAGTTGGAGTTCGACGTGAAGGACGTCTTCGCCTGTCCCAACGCGAATCCCAACAAGACCTTCGAGGAATGCAGGAAACGTCCCGCCTTTATCTCCAATGAGGAGATCGGGGATTATATCGGCCGCGGATTCGTGAACTTCAAGATCGCCGGGCGGGGGATGCCCCAGCAGTATGTGCTGGACGCCTACCTGTATTTTCTGGTGAAGGACGAACAGAGAGAATTCATCCGGGGAAGGATCGCCGCGCTGACGGCTCCGGCGGCCAGAACGCCCGCGAGGCGGTAAGGCGGCGGAAGGAGAGGGCATGGGCATGAAGAAAAAGCTGGCTTTTTGGACGGCGTTTATCCTGCTGACGGGAACGATCCTGGGCGGCTGCAGAAACGCGGCGGCGTCAGCAGAGGAAGCAGAGACTGCGGACAAAACGGCTCCTGCGAATGAGACCGTTTCCGCGCGGGAAGCGGATTCCGCGGCGGAAACAGCGCCTGCGGCGGAAACGGTCTTTGCAGAGACGGCGGCGGAAGCGAAGGAGAGCGGCATGTCGGAGGAGGAGAGCGAAGTGCCCGTTTTAAAGGATGCGGTACAGAAGGCAATGGGATGCCGGATCGGCGCGGAGGCGACCCAGTTTGAGATGCGGGACAAAAAGGTCTGGGATATCATCACGACGCATTTCAACGCGCTCACCTTTGGGAACGAGCTCAAGCCGGACGCCCTGTTCGGCTACAGCAACGGGAAATGCCCCGGCACCCAGGAGGACGAACTGAACGGGGAAACGATCCTCGTCCCGAAGATGGATTTCTCCAGAGCGGAATCGATGCTGGATCAGGTGATGGGCTGGAATCAGAACCATCCGGACGAGAAGATCATGGTGCGGGGCCATGTGCTGGTCTGGCACTCCCAGACGCCGGAATGGTTTTTCCATGTGGACTACGACAAGAGCAAAGACTATGTGGATAAGGATACCATGAACAAGCGGCTGGAATGGTACATTCGGACGGTGCTGACCCACTTCACCGGGGAGGACAGCAGGTATAAGGGCATGTTCTACGGCTGGGACGTGGTGAACGAGGCGGTCAGCGACAATACGGGAACCTACCGTTCCGACAGGGAGAATCCCGATGAACCCTTAAGCCAGGATACCCACGGCAGCAATTCCAGTTGGTGGAAGGTTTATCAGAGCAACGAATATATTCTGAACGCCTTTTTATACGCCAACAAATACGCGCCGGCCGATCTGGAGCTGTATTACAACGATTACAACGAATGCTCCTTCCATAAACAGCGGGGGATCCTCGCGCTGCTGGAGGCCGTCAGGGCGCTGGAGGGCGCGCCCGGAGAGGGCACCCGCATTGACGCCATGGGGATGCAGGGGCATTACAACATGTCGTCCCCGTCCTGGAACGATTTTGAAACCTCCATCGAAAGGTACGCGAAGGTCGTGGGAAACGTGCAGATCACGGAGTTCGACATGCGGGCCAGCGAAGGGTATGACGGCAGCGAGGCGTCCAAAGAAGAGGAATACGAAAAGCAGGCGGAGCGCTACCGGATGCTTTACTGGGCTATGCAGCAGGCCAACGCGAAGGAAGGCGTCAACGTGACGGGCATCACCTTCTGGGGGACGGTGGACCACTATTCCTGGCTTCAGAGCCGTTCCAATATCGGGGGCGGGAACACGACGGGCCTGACCCAGTGTCCCCTGCTATTCGACGATGCTTATCGGCCCAAGCCCGCGTTTTATCAGTTTATCGGAGAGTAAGCAAAAACAGCGCCTGCGGAATACGCGTAAGAAAGAGTGGGAGAAGAGATGGCAGCGCAGCTACAGAAAAAAAAGAATCCCCTGATCGGAGCCGATTTCCCCGATCCGGATGTGATCCGGGTGGGAGATACCTATTATATGCTCTGCTCCACCATGCATTTTCTGCCGGGCGGCGTGATCCTGCGCTCCTATGATCTGCTGCACTGGGAGATCGCATCCTATGTGTTCGACAGCTTCGGAGATCTTCCGGAGGTCAGCCTGGATTATGAAAAAAACGGCTATGGCTGCGGCATGTGGGCGGGCTGCCTGCGTTATCATGACGGGCGGTTTTACGTGTGTTTTGCGGCCAGACGCACCGGCCGGACCTTTTTCTATTCCGCGCCCCAGGTGGAAGGCCCGTGGGAGTGCCGGAAGCTGGACCGGTATTATCATGACAGCTCTCTGTTTTTCGATGACGACGGAAGGGTTTATCTGGTCTACGGCAATTCCGAGATCTGGATCCGGGAGCTTGCACCGGATCTTGGCGGGTTTGCGCCGGGAGGCCTTTTCCGAAGGCTGGTAAAGGATCGCCCCGGGGTTTTCCTGGGGTATGAGGGCTCCCATTTTTATAAGATCGGCGGGAAATATTATCTGTTCGTGCTGGACTGGCCCAGCACGGGAACCATGCGGCGGACGCAGTACTGCTTCTGCGGCAATTCGCTGGAAGGGGAATTCTCGGGAGGCCCGGTGCTGGACGACGATCTGGGCTATCATAACTGCGGCGTCGCCCAGGGCGGCGTGGTGCAGGCAGCGGACGGAAGCTGGTACAGTGTGCTTTTGCAGGATCACGGCGCGGTGGGACGTGTTCCGGTGCTGGTCGATGTGCACTGGGAAGACGGTTTCCCGGTGTTCGGAAAGCGGGGAAAGGCGCCCCGGGTCCTGACGATGGAAAGCGCGCGGCCGGAATGCCATTATGAGCCGATTTTCACCTCGGACGATTTTGTGTATGAGCCGGATGAAAACGGCGCCTTTCATCTGAAAAAACAGTGGCAGTGGAACCATGAACCGGAGCCGGAGCTGTGGACGGCAGAACCGGAAGGCGGTCTGCGCATCACCACCGGAAAGATCTGCGCCAATGTGACGCAGGCGGTGAATACGCTGACCCAGAGGCTGATGATGCCCGTATCCCGCATAGAGGTGACGGTGGATGCCGGAGCGCTTCGGGACGGAGACTATGCCGGCCTGTGCGCGCTGCAGGGCTGCTATGCCATGCTGGCTGTCACAAAGCAGTTGGGCCAATATTATGCGGTGCTTTTATGCCGGGAGAAAAAAGAAAAGGACAGAGGACTTCGGAACAGTGATTATCTTTCCGGCGAGGAGACGGCGCGGATCAGACTGAAAGGGGCCGTCGTCCGTATGCGGATGGAGGCGGATTTTTCCGACGGGGCGGATCAGGTTTCCTTTTCCAGCAGAGAGACGGAAGAGGGAGAAAACTGGAAAAGCGTGGGCAGGGCGCATCAGCTTTACTTTGGACTGGATCATTTTACCGGCTGCCGCTGCGGGCTGGCCGTTTATTCCACCAGGAAGCCGGGCGGTTCTGCCGTGTTCCGTGAATTCAGCTATGCATGTGATGCATGATTCCGTTTTTGGTGCGGAATTCGGAGGGCGAGCAGTTCTTCTGCTGGCGGAAGACGCGGTTAAAGGTGGGAAGACTGGAAAACCCGGACTGCATCGCGATCTGGGTGATAGGCAGGTCAGACTGGCTCAGCAGTTCCTCCGCGACCCGGACCTTCCGGTGGCAGACGTAGGCGGCGAAGGTAAAGCCGGTATACTGTTTGAAGAGTCTGGAAAAATGAAATTTGGAAAAACCCGCTGAAGAGGCCATATCCTCCAAAGACAGATCTTCCGTATAGTGGGAATCGATATATTCGAGGATTCCGTTGAATTTATCGGCGTATTCCTTCTGACGGGTGATCTGCCCGGAAGAGGAGAGCGCCTGATTGTTGGATCGGTCATTCCCGAGGACCACATACAGATTCAGAAACAGGGAATAGACGGACAGGTCGGAATATTCGTTGGAGCCGAAGTATTCGTTGCGCATCTGCAGCAGGATATGATACACTTCCTCATAAAGCGAAGGATTCTGACTGCGGGTCAGATAGAGCGGGGAGGCGAGCAGCGATTCCATTCTGGAAAATCCGCGGATGGATTCCAGCGGAACGGGATCCAGCAGAAAGATGAAGCGGATGCCGCTTTCCGGCGCGGTGAGAGAATGGAGAGCGCGGGAAGGAATGAACAGGATATCTCCGGGCTGCAGATGAAAATGCTCCTCTCCGACGGTCGCATCATACCAGTTTTCCATTGGGAGGATGATCTCCACGGCGTTGTGCCAGTGGTTGGCAAAGCATTCCGTCTGCTCGTTGTACCAGATGCGCACGGAGGCGTTCCCGCGGTATTCTACCAGCTCCTGTATGTCCGCCTGGATTTTGCGGGTGCCGGAGTAATCATTATTGGAGCTGTAAAAATCAGCGTTTATCTTTGCCATATGCTTCACACTCCCTTTTTTGTATTGTACCTTTTTTTTCATGAAAAGTAAATTGGGTGTTCTTAACAAATTTTCGGCAGGAATTGATGCAAATAAAAGTAGAAATTAGAGGTTATGAGGATGAGAAAAAGGTTGACCGTTATCGCGGCGGCGCTGACCGCCGCCATTCTTTGGACTTCCTGCACGCCGTCCGGCGGCGCGGACGGCATGGCGGCGGGAACGGAGCGGACGGAGAAGACGCCGGAGGAAGAGGGCTTCCCGGAGACAGAGGATCAGGAAGTGCAGGCCGGGGACGAAATGCGGAACAGGGAAAATACGGCGCGGCTTCTGGCCGACATGGGTGTGGGCTGGAATCTGGGCAATACCTTTGACGCCCACGGTGCGCCAGATCCGGCGGCGGATGAGACCTATTGGGGAAATCCCGAGACCACGAAGGAAATGATCGACGCGGTGCGCCTTCAGGGCTTTCGCACGCTGCGTCTTCCGGTCACCTGGAGCGAGCATGTGGGCGGCGCGCCGGATTATGAGATCGACCGGGACTGGTTGGAGCGGGTGGCTCAGGTGGTGGATTATGCTTACGGCGAGGGCATGTATGTGATCCTGGATACCCACCATGAGCCGGATTACTGGCTGAAACCGCAGGAAGACGGGCTGGAACAGGTGGAAGAAGAGCTTTGCGCCGTCTGGAAGCAGATCGCCGGGCGGTTTGCCGATTACGGGGAAAAACTGTTGTTTGAGGGGATGAACGAGCCCAGGGTCAAGGGTTCGCCGGAGGAATGGAGCGGCGGCACGAAAGAAGGCAGAGAAGCGGTCAACCGGCTGAACGCCGCCTTTGTGCGAACCGTGCGCTCCTGCGGCGGCAGAAACGCCGACCGGTGCCTGATCCTCTGCCCTTACGGGAATTCGGTCACCGCGCAGACCCTCGGGGAGCTGGAGATCCCGGCGGATGATGAGAACATCGCCGTGGCGGTGCATATGTATACGCCTTATTTCTTCGCCTTTGATCCCGGGCAGGACAG
The DNA here is from genome assembly GCA_947627215.1 of uncultured Eisenbergiella sp. Lineage (GTDB taxonomy): Bacteria > Bacillota > Clostridia > Lachnospirales > Lachnospiraceae > Gallintestinimicrobium. Next base: position 21,253 of record CANQVD010000025.1, on the reverse strand, counting down.
CGTCAGCGAATGGACGCCGGCGCTGAAGGGAGAGCTTTCCGCTAATATGAAGCTTCTGGACCGGTATCTCATCGACAGGGGCGTGCCCGTGATCATCACGGAATTCGGCGCGGTCCGCAAGTCCTACCGGGACGCGGACGGGACGGCGCGGGAGAATACGGACCAGGTGCTGGCGTGGCTGGCGGATTATATGGAGATGGCCGGGCAGCGCGGTATCCCGTGCGTCTGGTGGGACAACGGCATTTACGATGCGGACGGAGAAAAATTCGGGATCTTCGACCGGCGTTCTCTGACCTGGTACGCCCCGGAGATCGCGGACGCGCTGGCGGAGAATGCGGATAAACTGACCGCGGCCAGAACGGAGGAAAGATGACAGAAGGACCGAGGGCTCCAAAGGACCCGGAAAAACAGCGGAGTTATTTTTACATCATGCGGAACAAGGAAGTGGCGGGCGGCCCCGCGCCGGACGGAGGCGGCATTTCGTTCCTGTATCAGAATGACGGACGGATGATCAGCAGCGCGCGGATCGTGGGCGGTATTTCCGATGAAACGATGCTGGATCTTTTGAAGACAACGGAAGGATTCCGCAGGCTGGTACACAGCATCGGCGTGACGGCGGAGGGAGACGATCCGGCGGCGGAGGTTTCCTTCGCGTTTCAGATGTACGGGAAGACGGATCCCAACGGCTCCGGCACGATGCTGCGGCTGGGGCTGCGCGCGGACGGGGCGGAAAGACGGCTGGTCCTGGGCGACTGTCAGTGGTCTTCGGATGACAAGGAGTCGGGGCAGATCCGCTTCGGTTTTGAAAAGGCGGGCATGCCGTACAGGGTCTGGGTCCGGTTCTTTTTGCAGGACGGCTTTGAAGCGCCCCCGGTACAGGAAGAGGAGGCGGTCGATTTTGCTTCCGCCGCTTATCGGGCGATGATCGAAAAATCCCTGGTGCAGGCGGGGAATACGGCGCGGCTTTATGCGGCGCTGCAAAAGGCCCGCCGGGGAGAGGATGTGACGGTGGCCTTTCTCGGAGGCTCCATCACCCAGGGCGCGGGGGCCGTGCCGATCCATACGGGCTGTTATGCGTACCGCGCGTTTGTCGGCTTCTGTCGGGCGGCCGGAAGGGGGACGGAGGAAAATATTCATTACTGCAAGGCCGGCGTGGGCGGAACGCCCTCCGAACTGGGTATGATCCGGTATGAACGGGATGTGTGCCGGGACGGCGAAGTGCTGCCGGATGTAGTCGTGGTGGAATTCGCGGTGAACGATGAGGGGGACGAGACGAAGGGAGAGTGCTATGATTCCCTGGTGAGAAAGATCCTGAACGCGCCCAACCGTCCGGCGGTGATCCTTCTGTTCGCGGTTTTCGTGGACGACTGGAACCTGCAGGAGCGGCTGTCGCCGGTGGGAGAGGCTTACGGGCTTCCCATGGTCAGCGTTCGGGATGCGGTGAAGGAACAGTTTTACCAAAAGCCGGGCGAGGGCAGGGTGGTCAGCAAAAATCAGTTTTTCTATGACCGGTATCATCCGACCAATGTGGGGCATCGGATCATGGCGGACTGTCTGAACGATCTGTTTGAAAAGGCCGCGGAGGGATCCGCCGGGCAGGCTGTCGGACCGGAAGGGACGGCGCTTCCGGCGCCGCCGCTGGGCGGCGCCTTTGAGGGCGTCAGGCTTTTGGACCGGAAACAGAATCCCGCGGGCGCGGTCATTGACTGCGGCGATTTTGACAAAGCGGATGCGGAGCTCCAGGGCGTGGAGCGGGATATGGATCTGGGGCAGACGCCGCAGTTCCCCTACAACTGGAAGCATGAGGGCGGAAGCGAAACGAGGCCCTTCCGGATGGAGATTTCCTGCCGGACGCTGCTGCTGGTCTATAAGGATTCCGGTTCGGTCAGGGCCGGCAGAGCGCAGGTGTTCGCGGACGGCGAGCAGGTGCTTCTGATCGATCCCAGGCAGATCGGGTGGACGCACTGCAATCCGCTGATCTGTTTTCGGGAGCAGGAAAAGAAGATCCACCATGTGGAGATCCGGATGTGCCCGGGGGACGAGGAACTGGATTTCACCATACTGGGATTCGGATATGTGGAGTGATGGCAGCCGCCCGGACCGGTCCGGGCGGCTGTATGTAAAAGGAATGAGGAAAAACGGATGAGAACGATGGAATGGAACCGGCGGCAGGAACTGCCGCCGCTGCTGGCAGAGCATACCGCCTTTGAGGGCGTCAGGCGGATCGCCGGGAAAGTGGCGAAGGATATGGAAAAGGTGACCGGCCGGGCGGCACGGGTCATTGCGGAGGACGAGCTGGAAGGGCATGCGCGCGTGATCCTGTGCGCGACCCTCGGGAAGAGCGCACTGCTGGACGAGCTGACCCGAAGGGGGCTCGTGGATCTGCGGCCCGGATGGGAGACGTATCAGATCCGGCTGCTGGCCAGAGAGCAGTTCGCCGCGGCGGACGGTGGGAATGCGGAGCCGCCGCACGGGGCGGATGCGGCCGGTCTGTGCGGCGGAGCGGATGCGGCCTTTGAATGGCCCCGGGAGCTGGAACAGATTCTTTTGATCTGCGGCAGCGATAAGCGGGGCACGATCTACGGGATGTTTTCGCTGTCCGAATACATCGGCGTCACGCCGCTGTGCTGCTTTGGGGATGCGGCGCCGCAGAAACGGGAATCCGTCACGATCGGTCCGGACATCGAGACGGTTTCCAAAGAGCCTTCCGTCCGTTATCGGGGATTTTTCATCAATGACGAGTGGCCCTGCTTCGGAAGCTGGGCGACGGAGCATTTCGGCGGCTTCAACGCGGCGTGCTACGATACGGTGTTCGAGTTTCTGCTGCGGATGAAGGGCAATTATCTCTGGCCGGCGATGTGGAGCGCGTCGTTCCCGCTGGACGGGCCCGGCAGCGCCAACGAGGAGCTGGCGGACCTTTACGGCGTGGTCATGGGCTATTCCCATCACGAGCCCTGTCTGCGGGCCAGCGAGGAATGGAAAAAGGTCTGCGGGCCCGACAGCCCCTACGGGGACGCGTGGAATTTTTATACCAATGAAAAGGGGCTGACCCGCTATTGGGAGGATGCCCTCAAAAGAAGCGGAAAATACGACAACATGATCACCATCGGCATGCGGGGCGAGTACGATTCCTGTATGCTGGGACCGGAGGCCACGGTGACGGAAAATGTGGAGCTTTTGAAGCGCATCATCACCGTACAGCGGGAACTGATCCGGCGGCATGTGAAGCGGGAGAGCGGCGAGCCGCCGCTGCTTCTGGCCCTTTATAAGGAAGTGGAGGCCTATTTTTACGGGGACGAGAAGACGCCGGGGCTGAAAGACTGGGACGGTCTGGAGGGCGTGACCTGTATGCTCTGCGAGGACAATTACGGACAGATGCGCACCCTGCCGACGGAAGAAATCCGGGACCGGAAGGGCGGGTTCGGGATGTATTACCATCTCGACTACCACGGCGCGCCCATTTCCTATGAGTGGGTGGATTCCACACCCCTTACGCGGATCTGGGAGCAGATGGGCCAGGCCTATGAATACGGCATCCGGAACGTCTGGATCGTCAACGTGGGAGATGTGAAATTCCATGAGGTGCCGCTGACCTACTTTATGGCGCTGGCCTGGGATTTTGACAAATGGGGAACAGGGAATCCGGACAGCGCACGGGAATATACAGCGCAGTGGGCACAGCGCTGCTTCCCGGCCGCGGACGCTGCGCTGCGGGAGCGGATCGCCGGCATATTCACGGATTATATCGACATCAACGCCCTGCGCCGCCCGGAGGCGCTTCACGCTGGCATTTACCATCCCTGTCATTATGGGGAAACGGACCGGATGCTGGCGCTGGCGAAGGATGTGGAAAGGCGGTCGGAGGAAAATCTGCGGGCGCTTCTGGCGCTGTCCGGGCAGAAGGCCCTTCCGCCACAGTTGCCGAAGGCCGCGGATATCCGGCCGGAAACGCCGGCCGGGGCCTATTACAGCATGGTGCATTATCCGGCCGTAGCCAGTATGAACCTTCTGAAAATGCATCTGTATGCCGGAAAGAATCAGCATTATGCGGCACAGGGAAGGACCGTGGCCAACGCGTACGCGGAGCTGTCCGCGGCCTGCATCCGGCGGGACCGGGAGCTGGCAGAGGAATGGAGCGCTTTTGGAGGCGGCAGATGGAACGGGATGCAGTTGGCCAGCCATATCGGTTTCACCAAGTGGAACGAGGATGACTGCCGTTATCCGGTCCTCATGCGGGTGGAGCCCGTTGCCCGTCCGCGGATGAGCGTGTCCCGGGCGGATGAGGAACGGACGGCCACGAAAAATTACGGCGCGCCCATCGTTCTGGAGGTGCCGGATTTTCAGTACGCGGGCTGCAAAGAGGTATGTCTGGAGATCGCCAATACCGGGACCGGCGTCGTTTCCTATGAGATCCGGTCCGAGGACGGCGGGCCGCTTCCGCCCTGGCTGCTGATCGCCCGGGAAAAGGCCGACGCCGCGCAGGATGGGGCGAGGGAGGCTGCCGCAAACGGGGCGAAAGCGACTGCCGCAAACGGGACGAAAGCGGAAGGGACCGCCATGCGGGAAGGCGCGGAGACATCCCTGGAATTTTTCCGGACGCTGCCCGCGGCGGGCAGGACGTCTCTGCTGGAAAAGATTTGGCTGATCTGCGTGCCGAAGGCGCTTCCGGCAGAAGCGAAGAAAGTACGGCTTCTGATCTCTGACGGCGAGACGCTGGCCGCGGCGGACATCTGGGGAAAGGCGCCCGCCGGGGATCTTTTGCCGCGGACGTTTCTGGAGAAAAACGGCGTGATCGCCATGAACGCGGCCCGTTTCTGCGAAAAAAAGGACACGGAAAAGGGCGGCTTCCGGATCCTGAAGGGATATGGGAAATACGGAAGCGCGGTCAAGGTGGCGCCGTCCACCGCTGCTTTTTCGGAAGACGGGGAAAAACCGGAGCTGACCTGGCGTTTTTATCTGGAAAAGCCCGGAGAATACCGGGTGGATCTCATCGCCGCGCCCACGAATCCGACGGAGCACGGCAGACCGATCCGTCTGGCGGTACGCACACAGGGCGGCGGAAGGAAGAAAGAGCGGATTCTCACCCTGGTGCCCGCGGATTTCCGGGCGGGAGAGCCGGGGGATCCGAGATGGTCGTCCGGCGTGCTGGATCAGGAAAGGAGCACGGGCTTTTCGGACTTCTTTGAGGCCGGGCAGTGGGAGCTGACCGTCGGAGCGCTGGAGGCCGGAGCGGTGCTGGAGCGGATCGTGATCAGCCGGGACGGCGCGCGTCGGAGCGCTTATCTGGGGCCTGCGGAGAGCGTCTGTACGGGCGCGGGGAAACCGGAGTGTGCGGACATGGACAGAGCAGAACGCGGGGGCACAGAAAAAAACTCCGGCTTGACATTTCGTCCTGCAAAAATATAATGGTCTTTAGAAGCGGGGCCGCCAGTGCCGGGCACGGCGTGTTTCCTGCGGCTTCCTTCCGGAGCGTACGGACGGGATGAAAAGTCAGGCCGCGCAGGCGGCGGAATGAGAGGAACTATGGCACTGAATAAAAAACCGGTCACCGGCATGCGGGATATTCTGCCTGCGGAAATGCAACTGCGGGACTACTGCATCGGCGTGATCAAGGACACCTACGGAAAGTTCGGTTTCACATCCATTGAGACCCCCTGTGTGGAAAGCATCGGCAATCTGAGCAGCAAACAGGGCGGAGAGAACGAAAAGCTGATCTTCAAGATCTTAAAGCGGGGAGAAAAGCTGAATCTGGAAACGGCGCAGGAGGAGGCGGATCTGGCGGACGGCGGTCTGCGCTACGATCTGACCGTGCCGCTGGCGCGTTTTTACGCTAATCACGCCAATGATCTGCCGTCTCCCTTCAAGGCGCTGCAGATCGGCAATGTATGGCGGGCGGATCGGCCGCAGAAGGGGCGTTACCGCCAGTTCATGCAGTGCGATATCGATATTTTGGGAGAACCCTCCAATCTGGCGGAGATCGAGCTGATCCTGGCCACCACCACCACGCTGGGGCGGCTGGGCTTTCGCGGGTTTCAGGTCCGCATCAATGAACGGCGGATCCTGAAAGCCATGGCCGCTTACAGCGGTTTCCCGGAGGACTTCTATGATACGGTGTTCATCATTCTGGACAAGATGGACAAGATCGGCGCCGAAGGCGTGGCGAGGGAGCTGGAGGAGAGCGGCTTTTCAAAGGAATCCGTGGAGAAATACATGGCGCTGTTTTCCGGGCTGGAGCAGGGGACGGCGGACGGCATCGCGTGGCTGACGGAGAGGCTGGGCGATTTCCTGGAGCCGGAGATCGGGCAGAACCTGCGGGAGATCATCGACGGCGTGAAGGCCACCGGCTCCTCTGATTTTGAGATCGTTTTCGATCCCACGCTGGTGCGGGGCATGTCCTATTACACGGGCACGATCTTTGAGATCGTCATGCCGGGTCTGGGCGTAAGCTGCGCGGGCGGCGGACGTTACGATAAGATGATCGGCAGATTCACGGGCAATGACGTGCCGGCCTGCGGCTTTTCCATCGGCTTCGAGCGGATCATCCTGCTCCTGCAGGAGAGCGGCTTTACGATTCCGGGGCAGCCGAAGAAGATCGCCTATCTGGTGGAAAAGGGCGTGGCGGGGCAGCGGCTCTGCGAGGTCATCGCCGGGGCGCAGCGGGCCAGACAGGACGGCTCTCAGGTGCTGGTGGCCCGCATGAACAAGAATAAAAAGTTCCAGAAGGAGCAACTGACCAAAGAGGGCTATGAGGAATTCGTGGAGTTCTATCGGGACCCGCTGAAATAAGGAGGAAGTCATGGCAGAGACAATGAAAGGTTTGAAGCGCACCTGCCGGTGCGGGGAACTGTCCGCCGCCAATGCGGGGCAGACGGTCACCGTCATGGGCTGGGTGGCAAAACAGAGGAATAAGGGCGGCATCATCTTTGTGGATCTGCGGGACCGCTCGGGACTTTTGCAGATCATCTTTGAAGAAGCGGACTGCGGCAGCGAAAGCTTCGCCAAGGCGGAGCGTCTGCGCAGCGAATATGTGGTGGCCGTGGTGGGCCGGGTGGAAAGGCGCTCCGGCGCGGTGAACGAGAACCTGGCCACCGGCGAGATCGAGGTGCGGGCCAAAGAGGTACGGGTGCTTTCCGAGGCGCTGACGCCGCCGTTCCCCATCGAGTCCAATTCCAGGACCAAGGAGGAGATCCGTCTGAAATATCGGTATCTGGATCTGAGAAGGCCGGATCTGCAGGAGAAGATCATCCTGCGCAGCAAAATCTGCGCGGCGGTGCGCCGTTTCCTGACGGATGAGGGCTTTCTGGAGATCGAGACGCCGATCCTGTGCAAGTCCACGCCGGAGGGAGCCCGGGATTATCTGGTGCCCAGCCGCGTGCATCCCGGCACGTTCTATGCGCTGCCCCAGTCCCCGCAGCTTTTCAAGCAGCTTCTGATGTGCTCCGGCTATGACCGTTATTTCCAGATCGCCAGGTGCTTTAGGGACGAGGATCTGCGGGCGAACCGGCAGCCGGAGTTCACGCAGATCGATATGGAGCTTTCCTTTGTGGATGTGGACGACGTCATCGAGGTGAACGAGCGTCTGCTCCAGTATCTCTGCCGGGAGGCCATCGGCCTGGAGGTAAAGGTTCCCTTCCCGCGGATGAAGTGGATCGACGCTATGAACCGTTACGGCTCCGATAAGCCGGACACCCGGTTTGGCATGGAGCTGGTGGATGTTTCCGAAACCGTGAAGGACTGCGGCTTTTCCGTGTTCACGGGCGCGCTGGCGGCGGGCGGCTCCGTCCGCGGCATCAACGCCAGGGGACAGGCGGCCATGCCCAGAAAGAAGATCGACGCGCTGGTGGATTTCGCCAAAGGGTACGGGGCCAAAGGACTGGCGTATCTGGCGGTGCAGGAGGACGGCAGTTACAAATCCTCCTTTGCCAAATTCCTGACGGAAGAGCAGTTGGCCGCGCTGGTAAAGGCCATGGACGGACAGCCTGGCGATCTGCTGCTGTTCGCCGCGGATAAGAACAATATCGTCTGGAGCGTGCTGGGTGCTCTGCGCCTGGAGCTGGGCGAGCAGATGGGCCTGATCGACCACAGCCGGTTCGATTTCCTCTGGGTGGTGGAATTTCCGCAGTTTGAATATTCCGAGGAGGAAGGGCGCTACGTGGCCATGCACCATCCCTTCACCATGCCCATGGAGGAGGATCTGGACCGGCTGGAGAGCGATCCGGGCAGCGTGCGGGCCAAGGCCTATGACATCGTCTTAAACGGCGTGGAGATCGGCGGCGGCAGCGTCCGTATCTTTCAGGACGACGTGCAGGAGCGGATGTTCGAGGCGCTGGGCTTCACGAAAGAGAAGGCCCACGAGCAGTTCGGGTTCCTGCTGGACGCTTTCAAATACGGCGTGCCCCCTCACGCGGGGTTGGCCTACGGGCTGGACCGTCTGTGCATGGAGCTGACCGGCGCGGAGAGCATCCGCGACGTCATCGCCTTCCCGAAGGTCAAGGACGCCTCCTGCCTGATGACGGAGTGCCCGAATACGGTGGACGAAAAGCAGCTTGCGGAATTGGGGATCGGGATCACAGAAGCGCAGTAACGCCCGGCTGTCCCCCGCGCCGCCTCCTGGACCCCGGAGGACCCGGGAGGCGGCGCGGGGAGGTCCCGGACCGTCATGCGAAACCGTATTCTTAAGAAATATTTACGATTTGTTTAAATTCTCGTACCGCTTCCAGTGATAAAATATTTTCAGAGACCGACTGTTTTCGACAGCGGCGGGAAATTGCTTATGATGGGGAGCGGTTTTATGCGTACACAGGATAGGGACGAGCTGGAGATTATTGGGCGGGAAAACGGGGCGAAACGGGAGCGCCGGGAGACGCATCCCGGAGATATTGCCAGGCAGAGGGCCAGAAGGGAAGCCAGACGGAAAAAGCGGCGCAGGCAGGTGATGATCGTCCGGTGCGTGTCCGCGGCGGTTTTTGTCCTCATCCTGGCCGGCGCTGTTTTCGGGATCTGGAAGGCCAGCAGCCTCCTGTGGGACCGGCAGCAAAAGGAGGACGCGGTGGAGGTCATGCGGCAGGAGACGGAGCCTCCCGTCGAGAACCGCTCGGCAAAGCCGGAGATCCAGGAGAATTTTCTCACCCCCAACGAATATTCCCGGCCGGGAGAGCCTCTGCCGGAGGTGACGGAGCTGTTCGTGCATTATACGGCCAATGCGGGCACCAGCGCGGCCCAGAACCGGAGTTATTTTGAGAATCTGGGCGTCACCGGCGAAACCTCCGCTTCGGCTCATTTCGTCATCGGTTACGAGGGCGAGATCGTGCAGTGCCTGCCGCTGGATGAGATCGGCTATGCGGTGAAGGAGCATAATTACAATTCTCTCTCCATCGAATGCTGTTACCTGAAGGAAAGCGGGGAATTCGAGGACGCCACCTATCAGTCGCTGATCCGGCTGCTGGGCTGGCTGCTGAAGGAATATGACCTGAGCATATCGGATATTCGCCGGCACTACGACGCGGGCGGGAAGAAATGCCCGCTCTATTATGTGGAACACGAGGACGCCTGGGAGCAGTTGAAAAAGGATCTGGCGGATTATATTGCGGGCGGGGCGGAGGCCCCTGCGGGCGTATAGGAAAAACAGGGCAGGGAATGCCCGGTGCTGCCCATAAGTGGGAAGAGGCCGGCTTTCTCCGGCGGCGGAACAAGAGCTTCTCCGGCAGCGGAAAGGAAGAAGAGATGAAGATAAGGATCGGTATTTTGGGTTACGGAAATCTGGGAAAGGGCGTGGAGAGCGCCATCCGGCAGAATCCGGATCTGGAGCTTGCGGCTGTCTTTACCCGCCGCGCGCCGGAAACGGTGAAGACTGTATCGGAGGGCGTTCGGGTGCTTTCCGCTGATGCGCTGGGGACCATGCGGGAGGAGATCGACGTCCTGATGCTCTGCGGCGGCAGCGCAACGGATCTGCCGGTGCAGACGCCTCTGTACGCCCGCCATTACAATGTGATCGACAGCTTCGATACCCACGCCAATATCCCGGCGCATTTCGCGGCGGTGGATCAGGCGGCCAGGGAGGGCGGTAAGGTAGCCGTCATTTCCTGCGGCTGGGATCCGGGCATGTTCTCCTTAAACCGGCTGTATGCGGACTGCATTCTTCCAGACGGAAAGGATTACACCTTCTGGGGCCGGGGCGTTTCCCAGGGGCATTCCGACGCCATCCGCCGGATCGAGGGCGTGGCGGACGCCAGACAGTATACGGTGCCGGTGCCGGAGGCGCTGGAGGCGGTGCGCCGCGGCGAGACACCGGAGCTGACCACGCGGCAGAAGCATACGCGGGAATGCTTTGTGGTAGCGAAGGAGGGCGCGGACAAAGCCCGGATTGAACGGGAGATCGTCACCATGCCCAATTATTTTTCCGATTATGACACCACGGTGCATTTCATCAGCGAAGAGGAGCTGCTGCGCGATCACGCCGGACTGCCCCATGGCGGCAGCGTCATTCGCACCGGGAAGACCGGCCTGTGCGGGGAGCACACCCAGGTGATCGAATACAGCCTGAAGCTGGATTCCAATCCGGAATTCACGGGCTCCGTGCTGGCGGCCTGCGCCAGGGCGGCATACCGGATGTCCACAGAAGGGCAGAGCGGCGCGAAGACGCTGTTCGATATTCCGCCTGCGTATCTGAGCGCGAAGAGCGGGGAGGAGCTGCGGGCGCATCTGCTGTGATCCTGACGGAGCGGACGCTTCCCATCGCGCTGCGTCCGCACGATGAAAACGATCAGAGGTAGTCATGGACTGGACAGTTTATCTGACGGCGGCGTTTCTTGTGTTCGCCGCGGCTGCGGCGGGCGCGTTTGCCGTCGGGAAAAAATCATATTTCAGGGCGGCTTCCCTCGTCACCCCATACAACCTTGTCTTCGTCGGGCTGTTTCTCGCTTCCTATATCCTGCTGCTTCCCGTCTACGGCCTGATCTGTGAGGGAGCGCAGCTTTGGGGACTGAAAACGGCTCTGTTCGCGCTGCAGGGGACCTTTAAGATGTTTACGATCGATGCCGATTCGGAAATCGTCATCGAATACATTTCGGGCTCCGTCGGGCGGATCGCGCCTCTGTATTCTGCGGCGGTGACGGTCCTGTTTGTCGTCGATCCCGTCTTCACGTTCGGCTTCCTGGTGCTGCTCTTTCAGAATACCGGCGCCCGCATCCGCTTTTTCCTGGGCAGGAGGAGGCCGCTTTATCTGTTTTCCCGGCTGAACGAAAAATCTCTGGCGCTGGCAGGCGATATCCGGAAGCATCATCCCGGATCGCTGATCGTCTTTACCGATGTGTTCCCCGGGGACGGGGAGAATTCTCAGGCGCTGTCGGACAGGGCCGGGGAAATCGGAGGGATCTGTTTCAAAAAGGATATCCTCGCGCTGAATCTGAAGCTTCACAGTACGTCGTGTCCCCTGTATCTGTTCGCGGTCAGCGGGGACGAGGCGGAAAACATCGGGCAGGCGCTGAAGCTGATCCAGGCTTACGGAAACGTTCCGCATTCCCGGCTCTATGTTCTTTCAACGGGGATCGAGGGAGAGCTTCTGCTGGCGCATACGGGAAGCATCCCGATGAAGGTGCGCCGGATCAATGAGGTCCGGTCGCTGATCAACCGCACGCTCTATGAGCACGGCCCCGAGCTGTTCCGAAACGCGGTCCCTGCCGAAAGGGCGGAGGACGGCAGGAATATCCATGCGGTGGTGCTGGGCCTTGGCCTGCACGGCACCGAAATGGTCAAGGCTCTGGCCTGGTATTGTCAGATGGACGGTTATCACATCAGGATCGACGCGTTCGACAGGGATGATTTGGCCGGAGAACGGTTTGAGGCGCTCTGTCCGGAGCTGATGTCGGAGGCCTATAATGGCGTGATCCGCTTCGGAGAGGCGGAGTATACGATCCGGATTCATTCCGGAATGGATGCGGATACCAGGACTTTTGCGGATCAGATCGCCGGAATGCGGGACGCGACCTATGTGTTTATCGCGCTGGGCTCGGACGCGGTGAATGTCAAAGCCGCAGTGAACCTGCGAATGCTGTTTGAGCGGGCGGGGATAAGGCCCGTGATCCAGACGGTGGTCTATGATTCAGAGGAAAAAGAGGCCCTGCGGGACCTTACGAACTACCGCGGACAGCGTTATGACATCGACTGGATCGGGGACATCGCGTCCTCTTTTTCCGAAAAGGTGATCCTCAATTCCGAACTGGAGGAGGAGGCGCTCCGGCTCCATAAGAAATGGGGAAAAGAAGAAGAGTTCTGGCAGTATGAGTATAATTACCGTTCCTCCACCGCTTCGGCCCTCCATCGGGCCGCGCGGACGGCGTGCGGGATCCCGGGCGCCGACAAGCCGGAAAGTGAGCTGACCGAGGCAGAACGGGATGGCATAGAACGGCTGGAGCATCGCAGATGGAACGCCTATATGCGCGCGGAGGGATACGTTTACAGCGGTTCAAGGGAGAAGAGCAGCCGGAACGATCTGGCGAAGATGCACCATGATCTGGTGGATTACGCCGCTCTGACGGAAGAGGAAAAGAGAAAGGACAGCCGGGTGGGGACCAGATAAGACGTATTCCCGGCGGCAGAAAGACGGAGGCAGGAGAGAAGTATGGAAAAAGAACGCAGGATCCTGAAAAACTGTCCCATCAGTTGTTTTGCAGATGAGATCGGACCGGATATGGATATCCAGATCGCTCTGTTGAAGGAGCTGGGGATTGCCTGGATCGAGTTTCGCAGCGGCGACGGGATCGGCGTGGCGGATTACGATCTGGCCCGCGCGCGTGCCCTGAGGGAGAAGCTGGACCGAAACGGCATCCGGATCTCCGCTGTCGGTTCGCCGATCGGAAAGATCGGGATCGGGGACGATTTTGAAAGTCACCGGAAGAGCCTGCTCCATGTGCTGGATCTGGCGGAGATTTTCGGTACGTCTTATATCCGGATGTTCAGCTTTTACCTCCCGAAGGGACAGGATCCGGCGGATTTCCGCGACGGCGTGCTCACCCGCATGGAGGAAATGGTGGAGCTGGCCCGGGGCAGAAATGCGGTGCTGCTGCATGAGAACGAGAAGGGGATCTACGGGGACAGCGCGGACCGGTGCCTGGATCTGATGCGGCAGTTTTATGGGGAAAATTTCCGGTGTACCTTTGATTTTGCCAATTTCGTGCAGTGCAGGCAGGATACGCTGGAGGCTTATGAGATGCTGCGGCCCTATATCGCCTATGTCCATGTCAAGGATGCGCTGGCGGAAACCGGAGAGGTGAGGCCTGCGGGAGAGGGCGACGGACATGTCGCGGAGATCCTGCACGAACTGGACCGGGAGGGCTATGCCGGTTTCCTGAGCCTGGAACCGCATCTGACGGATTTCGCGGGGCTGAATTTCCTGGAGCGCACGGCGGTCCGGCGCGGGCGGACGGATGGAGAGGCGGCCTTCTGTCAGGCGTATGAGGCGCTCGGACGGCTTCTCGGGTGACGGAGGGAACGCCAGTGTCGAAGAAAAGAAGGAGACGGAGAAAAAAATACAGGCGTTCCGTCTGGCCCATCGCGGTCCCGGCGGGACTCGCGGTCGTGCTGGTGATTTTGCTGACTGTGTTTTTGTGGATCGGAGAAGAAGAACGTTCCGCGGTATCTGTTGACGGCCCGGCGGAAACCGTGTCCGGAGAAATGACTGGAAGCGGTTATGGAGAGGAAGCGGATGCTCCATATGCCCTCGGTGACGGAATCGCTTCCCCGGACGAAAAGGGCGGTTTAGAAGAAAAGGAATCCGGAGCGGTGGGGATGCTGTCCGGGGACGGGCCGACGGATCCTTCCGATCAGGCGAATGCACCGTCGGATTCCGCAGGCGGGCAGTCAGAAGCGCCGGTGGCGCAGTTGGGCGGCATCGACGACGCGGAGGATCCCCAGGGCGGCATTTCCGAAGATGCGGGCGGCGCACAGACCGCCTTTGAAGATACATATGTGCCGGAGGGGGAGGCCACCCTGGGCATCGATGTTTCCAAATATCAGGGCGTCATCGACTGGGCTGCCGTAAAGGAGGCGGGCGTGGCGTTCGCCATGATCCGCGTGGGCTACCGTGCCAAGACCACGGGCGTTCTCTATGAGGATCCGGGCGCCCGCTATAATCTGCAGGAAGCCGCGAAGAACGACATCCGCATCGGCGTCTATTTCTTTTCCTCCGCGGTCAGCGAACAGGAGGCGGTGGAAGAGGCGGCCTGGGTGGCGGGGCTGATCTCCCGGTATCCGATCACCTATCCCGTGGCCTATAACTGCGAGGATTTTCAGTCGCCGGACAGCCGTCAGAACGCGCTGGATAAGGAAATGCGGACGAAGATCGCCTGCGCCTTTCTGGATGCGGTGCAGGGCTTCGGCTATACCGGCATGTTTTATGCCTCCCGCAATGAGATGGAGGGAAGCGCCCAGTGGGATATGAGCGTGCTGGAGGACCGCTGTATGGTCTGGGTCTCTCAGTATCCGGATCTGCCCTATCCGCAGACGGCGTCCCCCGATTACAGCGGGAAATATGTCATGTGGCAGTATACCAGCCAGGGAACGGTGGCCGGGATCAGGGGAAAGGCGGATCTCGATCTGGCCTGGTTCGGCGCGGACTGGACGCCGGCGGACCCGAAGGATCCCACGGCGCCGGCGCCTGTGGCGGCCGATCCGGAGGTCGGGCTTGAATTCGCCGAGGTAAACGATCTGGTGACGGCGAAGGATTCCACGAACCTGCGCAACATCCCCACCACGGTGGGGAGCTCTGTGATCCACCTGCTGAAAAACGGGGAACAGGTGCAGCGCACAGGCATTGGGAGCAACGGTTGGGACCGGGTGATCTGGGAAGGACAGCGCCTGTACGCCGTGCACAGCTATCTGACGGATGAATTGTCGGGCTCGGCGGGCGGAAACGGCGCGCAGACGGGTGAAAGCGGCCCGGCCGGTTCCGGTGCGGATGGGCAGACAGGTGAAAACGCTCCGTCCGGGAGCGGCGGCCAAGAGGACAGCGGCACGGCGGGCCAGGGACAGAGCGGTTCGGATACCGTACAGGTGGGCGGCATGACGTTCCGGACGGTCAGCGAGGCCGTGACGGCCAGGGATAAGGTCAATCTGCGGGATTTTCCCAGCACGGAGACCGGAAACGTGGTGGGGACTTTGAGCTACGGGGAAGCGGTGGTGCGCACCGGCATCAGCGGCAGCAGCGATACGGGCTGGTCCCGGCTGGAGGTGAACGGCCGGGTGGTCTACGCCTCTTCCCGGCTGCTGGCCACCAGCATGGACTATAAGGAGCAGGAAAAGCCCACGCCGGAAAACCCGGAGGCGGGCCGGCGCTTTACCGCGGCCTCCGGAAAGGTGAAGGCCAAGGACGGCCGGACCAATCTGCGGACGCTGCCCACCACGGAGCCGCCTTCCGAGGTGGCGGCCCAGCTCACGGGAGAGGAGACCGCGGAACGGCTCGCCGTGGACGCGGACAAGGGCTGGACGAAGCTGTCCTATAACGGTCAGATCGTATACGCGGTGACCAACTATCTGACGGCGGTGGAAGGATGAGCGGGAGAATGCCCGCCTTCGGCGGCACGCCGGATGTCGGAAAAGAGCGGATGCTGCGGATTTATCTGGCTGACATCCGCCCTCTTTTTCAGGAAGAGATGCTGCAAAGGGCGTATGCCCTGCTGGATGAGGCGCGCCGAAGAAAGCTGGATGCGCTGGGGACCGCCGCGGGCAGGGCCGCCTGCGCGGCGGCGGGACTTCTGATGCGGTATGCGCTGGAGCAGGACGGGCAGGCGGGCGCGCGCGTGGAATACACGCCGCTGGGACAACCCGTGCTCGAAAAAGGCTGTATCAGCGTTTCCCATTCCGGCGTCTACGCGGCCTGTGTGCTGGACCAATGCCCTGTGGGGGTGGATATTCAGGAGCTGCGCCGCATCCGGACGGGGATGCCGGAACGCTGCCTGACGGAAGCGGAGCGGACTGCCCTGACGCGGAAATGGAAAAACGCGGATCAGGAGACAGGCATGCTTCTGCCGGGACCGGAGCGGGATTTCCTGCGGTTTTTTTCCGCCAAGGAGAGCTATATGAAGCTCACGGGACAGGGCATGTCCCTGGGATTTGACCGGATCCGGGCGGACTGGGAGGCGGGGACGGTGTGCTGCCCGGACGGCCGGTGGCCGATGGCGCGGCTGTACGAATGTGCGGCGCCGGCGGGATATGTGCTGACCGCCTGCCGGGTCGAAGGAACGGAATAAAAAAGGACGCAGGCGGGAAAACGGGAGAAAGAGAGCGACGGAACCTGAAAGAACGGGATGAGGAGAAGGATACGGCCGGAGGAAACAGAAGGAAGAGAGGAGCGAAGCCGGAGGAAACGGAATGAAGCGGGACGCAGCCGGGAGAAGCGGAATAAGGACAGAAAAACGGAAGAAACGCGCCGCAGGCGTTGTGCCGGGCAAGCTGACGGGAGCGCTTCTGGTCGTCAGCGCCGGTCAGCTTGTGGCCTCAGTCTGTCTCTTCGCGTCGCTGGAGGGGATCCGGGACAGCGGCCTTCTGCAGATCGCGCGGATCTGCGTGGGACTCATCCTTCTGTCCAGCCTTCTGAGTATTGCCGGTCTGGCGGCTGCGGCGGGATACCGGGATCGGAATTATGCGGAAGCCATGGGAAATCTGGAAGAGCTGAACCGGAAGCTGCGGGAACAGAAGCATGATCTGATGAATCATTTTCAGGTGGTGTACGGTCTGATGGAGCTCGGGGAGTATGAGGAGGCGAGGGCCTATATCCGGCCGGTTTTCAAAAGCATTCAGAAGCTGAACCGGGCCCTGAAGACCGCGCAGCCTGCGGTGAACGCGCTTTTGCAGGCCAAGATGGACACTGCAGAGCAAAAAGGCATCGATTTTTATCTGGAGGTGGGGACCACACTGGCCGGTCTCCCCATGCAGCCATGGGATTTCTGCCGGGTGCTGGCCAATCTTCTGGATAACGCCATGACCGCGCTGGAGGCTGCGGAGGGGGAGAAGCGCCTGACGGTCCGGATGAAGGAGGCCGCATCCGTTTACCGGGTGGAGGTGGAGAACAACGGACCGGCGATCGAGCCTCCTGTTCTGCCTTACATTTTTCAGGCCGGGTTCACCACGAAACGGGAAGACGGGCACGGACAGGGGCTGGCCATTGTGTCCCGTCTGGTGAAGGATGCGGGCGGCACGGTGTCGGTGGATTCGGCAGACGGGCTGACCGTTTTTCTGGTGGAGCTGCCCGTTGTGAAGAAGGACGCGCAGACGGCCAAAAATATGACAGTTTGAAGGGATATCTGTATAACTTGCGGGATATCCCTTTCCTTTTCGGCGCAAAGGGGATAGGATCGGAAAAAGAAAGGGACGGCGCCCGGGCGTTTTCGGGCGGTGCGGGCAGGTCGTTTTTTTCTGCACGGGCATTCCGGGAAAGGAGGGAAAAAATGGAGCAGATATACACGCCGGGGATGAACTGGATAAGTGTTCTGGAACTGAACTGGGTATTTGTTCTGGGGATCCTGCTGCTGATCGTGGGTTTTCTGCTGGCGGCCGTGGAAATGGCGATGCCGGGCTTCGGCGCGGCAGGGATCGGCAGTATCGTCTGCCTGGTGATCGGAGTCTTCTGCACGACGGATTCGCTGGCGGAGGGCGCCGTCGTGACGCTGGCGGTGCTGGCGCTTCTGGGCGTCATGCTCGCCGTCGTTCTCTGGCTGTTTTCCAGGGGGAAGCTGAAATCGCCTCTGGTATTGGAGGAAGAGCAGAAACGGACGGAGGGCTACATCAGTTCGGCGGATCTGAATTATCTGCTGGGGAAGCGCGGGAGAGCGCTGACGGATCTGCGGCCGTCCGGAACGGGTATTTTCGACGATATCAAGTTCGATGTGGTGACGGAGGGCGGATACATCACGAAGGATACCCCGCTGGAGATCATCCGGGTGGACGGTCTGCGGCTGGTGGTGCGGGAAGTGTAAGTTTGAGAAAGTGAGGGAAAGAATATGAATACTGCGGCGTCTGTTTTCGGAATCGTGATCTTAAGCGGCGTGATCCTGCTGCTCATCGTGCTGTTTTTCGTGTTTGTGCCGGTGGGACTCTGGGTCTCCTGCCTGGCGGCGAACGTGAGGGTGAGCATTTTCAACATGATTGGCATGCGTCTGCGCCGGGTGGTGCCTTCCGCCATCGTGCTGCCGCTGATCAAGGCGCGCAAGGCGGGGCTGGAGCTGTCGGTGAATCAACTGGAGGCCCATTATCTGGCGGGCGGCCATGTGGACAATGTGGTGAACGCGCTGATCGCGTCGGAGCGGGCCGGCATCGATCTCCCCTTTGAAAAGGCGGCGGCCATTGATCTGGCCGGGCGCGACGTGCTGGATGCGGTGCGCATGAGCGTCAACCCCAAGGTCATCGAGACGCCGAATATTTCCTCGGTGGCCAAAGACGGGATCGAGCTCCTGGTGAAGGCGAGGGTCACCGTGCGGGCCAATCTGGAACGTCTGGTGGGCGGCGCGGGCGAGGCCACGATCCTGGCCAGGATCGGTGAGGGCATCGTGACCACGGTGGGCTCCGCGGAGACGCACAAGGCGGTGCTGGAAAATCCGGACGATATTTCCAAGCTCGTTCTGTCCAAGGGGCTGGATTCCGGAACCGCCTTTGAGATCCTTTCCATCGATATCGCCGATATCGACGTGGGCCGGAACATCGGCGCGCAGCTCCAGACGCTGCAGGCGGAGGCGGATAAAAACATCGCGCAGGCCAAGGCGGAGGAGCGCAGGGCCATGGCGGTGGCGAAGGAACAGGAAATGCGCGCCTATGTGGTGGAAGCGGAGGCAGAGGTGCCCAAGGCCATGGCGCAGGCGCTGCGGGACGGCAACCTGGGCGTGATGGATTACTACCGGATGCAGAACGTGAAGGCCGATACCCTGCTGCGGGAATCGCTGGGCAGCGGCGGCAGCGTCAGCATAGAGCTGGGCGGCGGTGCGGAAGAGCAGAAGCCCTGAACGGGCCGCAGCATGAGGAGGACAGATGGCGGGAAACAGAGTGATGCTGGTGGAGGACGAGGACGGCGTGCGCCTTCTGCTTCGGAAGATCATAGAAAAACAGGACGGTTTTGAGATCGTCTGCGAGAGCGCTGGCTTTTCCGATGCCATCGTGCAGTTTCGGAGGCTATTGCCGGATGTGGTGTTCATGGATATCGGCATCCAGGGCGAGAGCGGCGTGGAGTGCGCCCGGATCATGACGGAGATCGCTCCGAAGACGAAGATCATTTTTGCGACGGCTCACGCGGAATATATGCCGGAGGCTTTTGAACTGTATGCTTTCGATTATCTGGTAAAACCCTTCGATGTGGCGCGGGTGGAAAAAACGCTGAGCCGTATCGGCGAACAGGGTTCGCTCGAGCCGGAAAAGGAGCCGGAGCGGATCTCCCGGACGAAAAAAGGACTTTCCCGTCTGCTGGTGAAAGGGCGGGAGAGCATGTGCTTTGTGGATATGGCCGACATTCTGCTCGTTCAGCGGGAGAATGGCGCTACGGTGATCTATACGGCGAAGGACAGCTTCGTCACCTCCGCGAAAATGGGAGAGATCGAGGCGAAGCTGGATCCCGAGCTGTTTCTGCGCAGTCACAAATCCTATATCATCAACCTGTCCCGGATCAGGCGAATCGAGCCCTACGGCAGATGGACCTATGTGGTGACGTTTCAGGATACGGACCGGGACGCGCTGATGACGCAGGAAAAATACGAGGAAGTGAAGCGGCGGTTTTCATAGGATACAGACGTGTTTTTGTGATCCGCCGTCCGGCCGTCTGCCGACAGATGTCCCCGGCAGGCGGCCTTTGGCTGTCCGCGCGGCCGAACACCGTTTTTCCGTTCAAAAAAGTGCGGAAAATTTATTCTCCGTCTTGCGCCCGCCGCCCGCACAGAGTAAAATAGGGCATGAGATCCGGCAGGAAAGGGAGGCTGATACGAAATGGAAAAGAGAAAGATTCGTGTGCCGATGGTCAGTATGGAGAAGCGTGCGCTGGATGCGGGGGCGGACGCGTCGGCCGTCGATTTCGTCCGGAGGCTGAAGACCGGCTGGTGCCTCGGCAATACGTTTGACGCAGGCTCCGCCGTGAACGCGGCGGATGAAATGTCCTATGAATCCAGTTGGTGCGGGGTCCGGACGACGAAGGAGATGATCGACGCCGTCAGGGCCGCCGGTTTTGAGACGCTGCGCATTCCGGTGTCATGGCACAACCATGTGTCGGACGACGGCAGCTATACGATCAGCGGGGCGTGGCTGGACCGCGTGCAGGAAGTGGTGGATTACGCGATAGCTGACGATATGTATGTGATCCTCAACATCCATCACGACAATTCCGTTCGGTATATGTATCCGTCCCCGGAATACGCGGAGCAGTCGAAGGCCTACCTGCGGGCGGTCTGGACCCAACTGGCACAGCGCTTTGCGGCATATGATGAACGTCTGATCCTGGAGTCGCTGAACGAGCCGCGGCTGGTGGGGACGGAATATGAATGGCAGCTCGACCTGGGCAAAGAGGAATGCGTGGACGCGGTTCGGCTGATCAATGAATACAATCAGGTGTTTGTGGACGCGGTGCGCGCTTCGGGCGCCCGAAACGCGGACAGATATCTGCTGGTGCCGGGCTACGACGCATCCCTGCACGGCGCGGTCAACGAATATTTTCAACTGCCGAAGGACACGGCGGGGAACAAAAACCGGATCCTGGTGGAGGTCCACGCCTATACGCCCTACAATTTCGCCCTCCAGTCTCCCGAGGAGAGCGGCAGCACGGATCAGTGGAGCCTGGACCGTCCGGAGAGCACAGCCGAGATCGACGCGCTGATGGACGCCCTGTTTGAAAAATATGTGAAAAACGGGACCGGTGTCGTTCTCGACGAGTACGGCGCCAGGGACAAGGGCGGCAATACGCAGGCCCGGGTCGATTTCACGACCTACTATGTGGCGGCGGCCCGCGCGAGGCAGATTAGCTGCTGCTGGTGGGACAACAACGCGTTTGCGGGCAAAGGGGAGAATTTCGGCATCTTCCGCCGAAGCGACTGCACGTTCCCTTATCCGGAGATCGTCGAAGCCATCATGCGCTATTGTGAGTAACCCTGTGGAGTACTGAGCCAGGCCAGCGCCCCGGGACCGCTGCCCCCGGACCGGACAGCGATCCCGGGGGTGAAGTGAAAAGTTTATTTCCACTTTGAAAAGCACTAGAAAAAAAGTGGCATTTACTCTTACAAAAAGCAGTGGA
>CANQVD010000024.1 GCA_947627215.1 uncultured Eisenbergiella sp. | reverse complement strand
CCTTTTCCCTAACTTTCCCTCTCATAGGTATAGAAATGGAGCTGTAGTGAAACTTGACGTTTCGCTACAGCCCCTGTGTTCGTTTTTACCGGGCGGAGCCGGTGCTCCCAGCGCTGCCGCTGTTGGCGGCGCTACCGGAGGAGGCGGTCCCGGTGTTTCCGGTGTTGCCGGTCACGTCCCCGGCGGCGCTGTCCGCGCCGATCTCGGGGCTGGTCTGGGCCTCCCCGATCCGGTCATCCCCGTCGCCGATGAAGCCGTCCCTGTCGTTGACGGCTCCGTCCTCCGGGCGAAGCGTCATGGACGGGGAAATCATGGGAGAGCCGGAGGGCAGGACAACGCCGTCCTCCGCGCGGTCGCCGCCGCAGCCGCAGAGCAGTGCGCACAGCAGCACGGCAGCCAGTACAGTTGCAAGTATTTTTTTCATATTGGATCCTCCTTGTTGTCTGCACCTGTATTATTTGTCCCGCCGCGCGGATTATGTTGAAAAAGTTTGCCAGAGTGTGATACACTGTTCTTATGGAAAATTTAATGAAAAATCAAATTTTTACCGCGGATATCGAGGGCTACTCCTCCGAGGGCTACGGCGTATGCCGCTCCGGCGGCCGGGCGGTGTTCGTGCCCCGGGCCCTGGCCGGGGAGCGCTGGGAGGTCCGGATCGTAAAGGTGAGCGCCTCGGCAGTCTACGGCCGGGGGGAGCGGGCCCTGCGCCTGTCCCCGGCGCGGCGGGAGCCTGCCTGCCCCGCTTTCGGCCGCTGCGGCGGCTGCGATCTGCTGCATATGGACTATGCCGAGGAGCTGCGCTTCAAGTTGGAGAAGGTAAACGCCGCCCTGAGCCGCATCGGGAAACAAACCCTCTCCTGTACCGAGATCTTAGGCAGCGAGCGGACCGAGGGCTACCGGAACAAGGCCATCTTTGCCGTAGGGGAGGCCGCCGGGGCCCCCGCCTTCGGCTTTTTCCGGGAGCGGAGCCATGAGCTGATCCCGGTCCGGCGCTGCCTGCTCCAGAGCGAGCTCAGCGGCCGGGCCGCCCGGGCGCTGACCGCGTTCATGGCGGCGGAGGGCATCCCCGCCTACGAGGAGGCCAGCGGCAAGGGCCTGGTGCGGCATCTCTTCTGCCGCCAGGCCCAGAGCGGCCCGGGGGCCGTGGCCTGCGTGGTGGCCGCCGGGGGCTTCGGCGCCAAAACCGCCGCCCTGACGGAGGCTCTGCGTTCCGCCTGCCCAGAGCTCACCGGCATTGTCCTCAACGTGAACAAGACCCGGGGCAATACCGTCCTGGCCGGGGACTTTTACCCTCTCTGGGGAGAGCCCAACATCCGGGACCGGCTCCTGGGCCTGTCCTTTGAGATCGCACCCCAGGCCTTTTTCCAGGTCAACCCGCCCCAGGCGGAGAAGCTGTACCAGCGGGCCCTGGACTACGCCGCCTGCGGCCCCGGCAGCCTGGCGCTGGATCTGTACTGTGGCGCGGGGACCATCAGCCTGTGCCTGGCCCGGCAGGCGGGACAGGTGATCGGGGCGGAGATCGTGCCCCAGGCCATCGAAAACGCCCGGAAAAACGCCCGGGCCAACGGCATCGAAAACGCGGAATTTCTCTGTGCCGACGCGGGCCAGGCGGCCCGGGCCCTGGCGGACCGGGGCCTCCGGCCGGAGGCGCTGGTGGTGGACCCGCCCCGCAGGGGCATGGACCAGGCCGCCGTGGACGCCTGCGCGGCCATGGCCCCGGAGCGGCTGGTCTACGTCTCCTGTGACCCGGCCACTCTGGCCCGGGACATTCTCCGCTTCAACGCCCATGGCTACGCCCTCCGGGCCGTCACGGCGGTGGACATGTTCCCCCGCACCGCCCATGTAGAATGTGCGGCGCTGCTGTCCAAACACGGCGGCATGCAGCAGCCGGGATGAAAACCGGCCAAACACCGCTCTATAACAGGATCAAGCTCGGGGTCTGTGCTCCCCGAGCTTGTATTTTACTCCCATTCAAAGAGCTTCTTTTCATAATCCTTCACAAAATACCGGATGTTTTTTCTGCCGCGCCGGATGATCGTATGCCCCTCTGCCTCCAACTTTTCTTTTTGCGCGCGGGCGCCGCCCGGGTATTTTTCATTCAGTTCGCCGTTGGCCTTCAATGTGCGCCAATAGGGCGTCTCATCCCCGCCCCGCTGAAAGCTGGCCCAGGCCGCTATGGACACAAAGATGCCGGCGGTGATCGGTTCCGTAAAATCCGCTCCGGAGCATTTTGCGAAATGCGCGCGGATCTCCCCCACCGTGGTCACTTTTCCATACGGCACTTTCTTCATGGCGGTATCATAGTCGATCGGCGGGGCAAAGTACATCCTGTTCCCGCCGTATTTTTGGATACTGGCCTCATCGGTAACCGTCTGAAATTTCGGCATATCCTTGCTGTCATGGAGCATCGCGTTAAAGTTCTTCTTTTCCTCGTTCGCCATGGGTCTTTTCACCTCCGGAGACCATTGTATCCCTCTTTCCGCTTCCTTACAATGAGACGGTTTTAAAAATTTTGAAAAGCTCTGGCAGGCTTTTTCCGGCCCGATCGGGGCCCTGCAAAAATGCCGCCCTGAAGCGAAAACTGTCCCTTGCATCTGCCCGCAGACCATGTTAAAATATATAGACATTTTATCACGTTATCACGATATTCCCGCGCCCTTTCCCGGAAAGCCGGGACCGCCCGGAAGGAGAGACAGGAGGAGACTATGGAAAAGGAAAAACGAAGCCGGCTTTTCGAGGCCGTGTTTATTGCCGCGCTGCTGGCCTTTGTCGTGGTGTCCTTTGTGAGCTTCCTGCGGGATAACCGGCAGCGGATCGTACAGCGCAACGACAGCTTCATCGAGGCCGCCACCACCCAGACCGCCGACCGGATCAATGACTTGCTGGACAGTTCCCGGCGCTCCACGGAGATCATGGCCCAGCTCTACGGCGCCTTGCTCACCGAGCCCCGGGTGGACATGGAAATGCTCCAGGACATGACCGAACGGTCCCCCTTTGACTACGTGGAATTTATCTCTGCCGACGGGACGGATCTGACCTCTGACGGCCAGACGGCGGACCTGTCCGACCGGGAATATTTTCAACTGGGGATGCAGGGCAAAAGCGGCAAGTGCGTCATTTACAATTCCCGTATCACCCACGAGACCCTGCTGATCTTCTACAGCCCCTTCTATTACGAGGGGCGGATCATCGGCGTGCTCAGCTGCATCTACCGGGGGGATACGGTGGACGACGTCCTCTCCTCGGACTATTTCGGCGTCCAGGGCAGCACCTACCTGCTGGAGCGGGATGGCTCCGTCATCCTCTCCGTAGGGAACAGCAACGAGCCGGAGAATCTGCTGGACTACTGGCGCGAACGCGACCGGCTGAACCCGGAGGATCTGCAAAAGCTGTCGGACACGCTGGAGCACAACGATATCGCTTTCAACAGCTTTAACTATAAGGGCAACAACGGCATGGGCAGCGCCTACGTGCAGGTGCTGGACGACGGGGAGTGGGTCCTGGTGCAGACGCTCCCCTCCTCTGTGACCTCGGGCATGGCCGTGGAGGCCAACGCCCTGGGCATCCGGCTGGAGGTCCAGCTGGCCGCCGCCTTTCTGGCCTATCTGCTGTTTTTGGTGTTGAAAAACCGGGCCAGACAGCGGCAGCTGCTGCACGAAAAGCAGGAGATCTCCCGCATTGTGGACGCCACCCTCCAGCTCTTCTCCAGCTTCATCTTGGTGGATTTTGAAAAGGACCACTATGAGTACCTGGAGGGCCGGAAGGGCCTGCTGCCGGAAAAAGGCGCCTATTCGCAGATGGTGCAGACCCTTGCCCCTCTGGGCAGCTTAGAGGGCGGATGGGAGGAGGCCTTCGGCATCGTTCTCTCTCCGGAGCAGATCCAGGAGCGTCTCACAGAAGAGGTGCCCTATCTCCAGGTCGAGTACCGTCTGGATACGGAGGAGCCCCACTGGGAGAACCTCTCGATCCTCTGCCTCCAACGGCGGGAGGGCAAGCCTGTCCGGGTGCTCTTCGCCATCCAGGACGTGACCGCCCTGAAGGAGCGGGATTTCCAGATCCGCCAGGCGCTGAAAGACGCCTCGGAGGCCGCCGAGGCCGCCAACCGGGCCAAGTCGGACTTTCTGGCCCGCATGAGCCACGATATCCGCACCCCCATGAACGCCATCATGGGCATGACGGCGGTGGCCGCCATGCATCTGGACGACCCGGAGCGGCTGACGGACTGTCTGAGCAAGATCACCATTTCCAGCCGCCATCTGCTGGCTCTGATCAACGATGTGCTGGACATGTCCAAGATCGAGAGCGGCAAAGTCACCCTGTCCGAGGAGCCCTTCAGTATGCCGGACATGGTGGAGAGCATCGTCACCATCATCCGCGCCCAGGTCAACGCCAAGCGGCAGAACCTGAAGGTCCACATCAGCCGGGTGGAGCACGAGAACGTCATCGGCGACACGCTGCGGCTGCGGCAGATCTTTGTGAACATTTTGGGCAACGCGGTGAAGTTCACCCCCGAGGGCGGGACCATCACCTTCTCCATCCGGGAGTGCGCCTCCCATATCCACGGCATGGCCTGTTACGAGTTCGTCTGTGAGGACACCGGCGTGGGCATGGACGAGGCGTTTATGAAAACCATTTTCGATCCCTTTACCCGCTCCCGCCAGTCGGTGCAGGAGAACATCGAGGGCACCGGCCTGGGCATGTCCATCACCCGGAACATCGTCCAGATGATGGACGGGGACATCCAGGTGGCCAGCCGCCTGGGCGAGGGCTCCACCTTCACGGTCCGGCTCCATCTGCGCCTGCGGGAGCAGGAGTCGGAAGACGTGGAGGAGCTGAAGGATCTGCGGGTTTTAGTGGCGGACGACGATCCGGATTCCTGTGTCAGCACCTGCGAGATCCTGCACAGCGTAGGGATGCAGGCCCAGTGGGTCCTCAGCGGAGACGAGGCCGTCGAGCGCACGGCCGCCGCCCACGGGGCCGGGGAGAGCTACGCCGCCGTCATTCTGGACTGGAAAATGCCCGGCAAGGACGGGGTGGAGACCGCCCGGGAGATCCGCCGCCGGGTGGGGGACGAGCTGCCCATCATCATTCTCACCGCCTATGACTGGTCTGAGGTGGAGGCCCAGGCCCGGGACGCGGGCATCCAGGCCTTCATCGAAAAGCCCCTGTTCCGCTCCCGCCTGGTCTATGCCCTCAAGTCGGTGCTGGTCAAGGATGAGACCGGGCCGAAGCTGGCCCCCGCCGAGCTGGAAGAGGACAGCCACGAGGGCAAGCGGGTGCTCTTGGTGGAGGACAACGAGCTCAACCGGGAGATCGCCCAGGAGCTGCTGTCCTTTATCGGCGTCCAGGTGGAGACCGCCGCCGACGGCAAAGAGGCCGTGGACCGGATGGCGCAGAGCGCGCCGGGGACCTTCGATCTGATCTTTATGGACATTCAGATGCCCGTCATGGACGGCTATGAGGCGGCCCGGGCCATCCGGGGCCTGGACCGGCCGGACGCCAAAACCGTCCCCATCATCGCCATGACCGCCAACGCCTTTGCCGACGATATCCACCGGGCCCAGGAGGCGGGCATGAACGGCCACGTGGCCAAGCCTGTGGAGGTGGCCAAGCTCCAGGAAGCCCTGGACAAGTGGCTGTAAAACTGCATCAAGCAGCAGCGCCGTCATAAGACGGCGCTGCTGCTTCAGCCTGTCAAAAAAGCTCGCCGAAAGGCGGTACAACTAAGGGATTTATGATCTCTGGAAAATTCGGCATAGTCGTGAAATGCGGCTATGCCGGATTTTCTTTGCCCTCGTCTGAGGGAAGTGTGAACTCTCCGATGCAGTTCCACACGATGCGGATGCGCTGTACTTTGTAGCCGCCTACGCGCTCGGTCTGGTAGACGTAGACCTTCTCCACGAACTCGCGGATAACCTCTGCGGTTAGCTCTTGAATGTCTGTGTACTTTCGCACAAGGGTAAGGAAACTGTCTACACTGGCACTACGCTCTTTCTCTGAGGCGATCAGGGCTTTCAGTTCAGCCACGCGGCTCTCCAGCGTGTGCTGTTCCTCCTCATAGCTGGCGCTCATCCGGCTGAACCGCTCATTGCTCACCTTGCCCTCGATATTGTCCTCGTAGAGACGTTGTATAATGCCGTCCAGCTTGTGGATACGGCTCATTGCCTGCTCCAATTCGCGCTTGCTGTCTCGCAGACTGCGATTCAGTTCCTCTTGAGACTTCTTCGTCACCATCTGTACGAATTCCGCCTCATGCTCCCGTGCGTATGCTGTGATATTGCGTATGCCGTCCAGAAGCTGTTCCTCAATGACGGTGTTGCGGATCTGGTGGGACGTGCAGAGGTGCTTGCCTTTCTTTCGGTATGTAGCACAGACCATGTACTCGCCTTGAGGTAGGTTTCTGCCTCTGACCTGATAGAGTTTACTGCCACAGTCAGCACAGAACACCATGCCGGAGAGGATAGGCATCTCACCCATTGGTGTCCATCTGCGCCGACCGTCCCGGATACGCTGGACAATATCGAATGTCTCTTGGTCGATGATGGCTTCGTGGGTGTTCTTGAATATCTGCCACTCGGAAGGGTCACGTTTGAGTTGCTTTTTCTGCTTGTAAGATTTTCGGTAGGTTTTGAAGTTCACCGTATGCCCCAAGTACTCCTGCCGGGAAAGCATATGGGAGATTGTGCTGTCAACCCATGTGTAATCGTCCGCATTTTCTCTGTTGTCGGGGATCCCGATGCTGTTCGCCTTTGCGTGAGCCGTGGGATTGAGGATATGCCGCTTCGTTATCTCATTTGCGATTTGCGACACACCGTAGCCCTGGACGCACAGCCGGAAGATGTCCCGCACTACTTCGGCGGCAGATTCATCTACAATCCAGTGGGTCTTGTCCTGTGCGTCCTTGATGTAGCCGTAGGGCGGATTGGTGCAGAGCGGTTTTCCTGCCTGCCCCTTTGCCTTAAACACGGCGCGGATCTTGCGACTTGTGTCCTTTGCGTAGAACTCGTTGAAGATGTTGATGAACGGCGTCATGTCATTCTCCGTCTGGTTGTCGCTGTCTACACCGTTGTTGATGGCGATGAATCGGATATCGGCGTTGGGGAAGATCATCTCTGTATACATGCCCACCTTAAGATAATCACGCCCAAGACGGCTCATGTCCTTGACAATAATCGTCCCTACCTTGCCCTCATCCACCAAACCCATCAACCGCTGCCAATCCGGACGGTCGAAGTTCGTACCGCTGTACCCATCGTCCACGAAAAAGGAAGTGTTGGTGAATCCGTTGTCCTCCGCATACTTCTGGAGGATGGATTTCTGGTTTCGGATACTGTTGCTGTCACCTTGCAACTCATCATCACGAGAAAGGCGGCAATAAAGTGCTGTAATTTTGTCACTGCTGTAAGGCTGTCTTGCTGTCATGTGTCCTCCTTCCCGGCAGCCTTCAAACGGGTACTATGATATTCCCGCAAGACCGCCGAAAAGTCAAGTCAATTCTCCATATTTGTCATGTTGTTTCTTTTGCCAGCCTCATTAAGTATCAGCCGCTTGACTTTATCAGTGGCTGTTTCTTTCGCATGATCGCTGGATACATGCTCTACGATGTAGATAGTTTCGTTTTTTCGATTAGCTGTGATCTGAATCGGATTTGTTAGCTCCATGCCCCCGCCTCCCTCAGATTATCCAAATATCATCCGGCAGAGTATCAAGCAACTTGTCAAACCGCTTTTCAATCTCGCTAAAACCGTTCCAGCCTTCCGCATCAGCACTTGCATAGAGTTTGTCGATCTCTTTTATGGTGTCGAGTAACGATGTGTTCTGGTCTCGCAGAATGTCAAATGTCGCTTGTAGATAATCATACTGCTGCCGGATATCATAATACGCCATGAGGATACCGAAACATTGCCCAATGGTCGATATCATATCCTTTTTTGTAAGGCGCATCAAGCGTTTGCCTGCTTCCGTCTCGGCAAGATTTTCTTCATAAGTGGTCAGGCTGAAATAGTCTTCCTCATAATCATCGTATCCGACTGCACGATACCGATTGCCAATCAGAGCGACGGTGCAATCATCAAATGTCTGCTCATCCGGCATACCATAATCATACAACTCATTCTGTAATCTATCGCTTTTTGCCTCTAATGCCGAAAATGCCATTCTAAACTCCCACGCATCTTCTTCATCACCGTCTAATGCGTTCAGAAGCGTATCCTCGTCCGTATCTGTCCACCAGTGAATATCACTGCATTTTTCACAGATTTCGTCTAATTCGTCACGAACATCAGAATAACTCATCGATTCGAGTGCCGGGCGTTTGTATCGAAGATTACGAGAGCGTTCAGCTTTTGTTGTGTTGGCGTGATTCATGTGTGTTTCTCTCCTTTCAGATATTCCTCTACATAAAAACGAAAAAAGACGCACAATCGAACCCGCATAAAATAAAAATGCCTATGCGCACCTCAAAAGAGATGCGCATAGGCAAAATAGATTTAGTCGTTAGAGTTTTGTGCAGTAGTCGAGAGAAATCCAGCCAGCCCCAGACTTCAACCGCCCCCAACCGGCATCGGAACCTTGCCCGTTTTTCTCTTCCACAATAGTGAAAGCGCCTTTCCCGGTAAAGAGTCCGGTTGTGGCGTAATTCGTGCCGGGTCCTTTGCGGATGTTCAGATTAGGAATAGCGATGTTGACTGTGTATGGTGTGAATGTGTTGACCGTGGGATCAGCAGAGGGGTACACGGCTGTCCCAGATGAGTCATAGACCGTATACCCCGGATTGTTGTCCACACACCGCTTTGCGTTGTCCAGTTCCG
Source organism: uncultured Eisenbergiella sp. (assembly GCA_947627215.1). GTDB lineage: Bacteria > Bacillota > Clostridia > Lachnospirales > Lachnospiraceae > Gallintestinimicrobium. Next base: position 46,150 of record CANQVD010000024.1, on the reverse strand, counting down.
TAAATGCGCCTTTCTGTGATGCCGTATCCTCCCATGACTTTCTGACACGATACAGTGTACCTTTGTCCGCATTAACATCGTTCTGAACGTTGCTGTCCGTGGCGCCCAGCCGTTTATTGACCTCGGCAGCAATCTGAGCATGCCTTTCATACAGATAAGTTCCGGGGCAGGATTTGTTCGCAAAATCCCTGTGGACTGTCATGTTGCATCCATTACGATGATTTACTCGGTCGGTCTTGCTGGTAGACCATACCAGCTTTTTGATGCCGTTGCGCTTACAGATGTCTGTTACCAAATCAAGCAAAGCAGCATAGGCCTTGTCGGTCACGGCATACGGCTCTGTCGTATCGCTTGCCACTTCAATTGTGATAGCACGGTGATCGTTTGTGGCGTTTGAACTGCACCATGAGCGGTCTTTCTCCTCACAGTACATGCCAATTCTTCCATCGGGGCCAATGCCATAGTTGGATGATGCCTGTCGGGAAGATGGGGCGAATACATTACCTATCGTTTCTACAGAGCATTGCCCCACCACACAGTGGATGGTGATGGTGTCAATCGCATGATTACGATTAGGTGTCCTGTTGGGACTGATCCTTGTGTGAGATACAAGAGGACTGTTCGTGAATGCCATTATTCTTCATCTCCTTTGTTATTAGATAGGTTCTCAAGCGTTTCAGGGGCTATAGCCTCGTCCTCAGTGGCTTCGCTGGTTTTCTTCTCATCAAACATGTTTTATTCCTCCTCGTCTTTTTCTTCGCTCTTGTTCTCAGAGCGGTTGTGCAGTTGTGCCAGCACATCTTTCAGTTTTTCTGGTATCGGCAAACCCAGATGGGCAGCATTTTCCAATAGGGACACGCCCTCGTTTGAGATATAAAAGAAAATGACCGCGGTCCGCAGAATACCGATTTGTCCCAGCACATACATGTCCAGAATGTTGCCGATACCCACAAGCGTGAAGATCAACACCTTGCGGCAGATGCCCTTAAATCCGACTTCGCTGGATAGGTTTTTGTCCGCAATTGCACACAACACCCCTGTCAAGTAATCGATCACCACAAAGGCAATCAGCGCATACAGAAAGCCGTCTGCACCGCCAAGGAACCAGCCGAGGAAACCTCCCAGCGCAGAAAAGGCAATCTGAATCTCAGTCCAATATTGCTTCATTGTCTTATCCTCCTTGAAAATAGAATTCTGAGCATAAAAAGAGCGCCAGTCTTGCAACCGACGCTCGATTTACCATTATTCGATTTGTTTGGGGAGGTACTCCCACAATCGCATATCTTCCTGCCCCAGCGACCACATACACATACCACGCAGTCCCCAGCGGAACGCCGCTTGATTCGCCCAGTAGACAAGGCTATCTACATCCTGATAGTAGAGAATGGAAAAGCCATCTGCATCACCGAGGAACAGCCGGGATATCCATATGTTGATGTCCTTCGGTATAACTGTCACTGTATAGTTGTTTCCGCAGGTTATGGGCAAGAGATCAGAATGGAAAAAGTCATAGTCAAGGGATATGCTTTCGCTCCGAGTTTCGGATTCTTCCACATCGGAAGTCAATGTGAACACTTGAAACTCCTCATCCCATACGCAGTCGGTACGCTCAATTCTGCCGAATGATTGAAGAGTACCGTCCGGCATTTGCACGTCAAACCTCTCATATGGCTCATATGTCCATGCATCACCCAAGCGAAGTAACTGACAGCAAACCCTCTTGTCAGATCGGATGCCTGCGTAGCCGCCGCTGTCTGACACGGTAGCTGTAAAGCGTAGAATACTTGAAGCGGATGAGTATACCCGCACTTTATTTCCGCGTTTGCGCATTTCAATGGTACATACTGTTGGATTTTTTCGCAAATCGGATGCCGCAGTCTTGGCAAAGCTGGTTTTATACTGGCCTTTCAGTGTCTCACCCTCGTAGAGTTCCACCTGTTGTGTATCATAATTAAGACAGCAGAACAGACCGCCAAGAAATATACCGGCTCTTCCTCCGCCATCATATGGGAAAATAATCTGCGCTCGGAGATGGATATCAGAAAAACCATCGTAATCCCACGCAAGCCGCCCGCTCCCTTCAAGCTGCGAGTACGGTCGCCCTGTTCCAGTAGATGGCTCTCTCCAAACAGTCCAATTCCCATCCAGTGTTGACCAATAGCTTGCTGGGATGGGGGGTGTGTCTCGGAAGTCCTCATACCAGATGAGCGCAGAGTCTGGCTTTCTTCGGAGCATTTCCAGTGTCAGCTTGAATCCCCGGTCTGGTCCCACCATATCACCGTTCACGTCTTTGAATTTTCGTGGTGCAAGTGTATAGAGGGCTTCCCCAGCATAGGGGTATTCGGTATAGGCAGAGCATACCCGAAAGCTATAGAACTGTACGCCATGTACTCCTGCTGATACCATGAGAGTGTGCTGCCCTGCCGACAAATTAACTCCTTTTGCAAGAGTAGTCCAGAAAGTTTTGCGCCAGTAAGGCCACCACAAGCGGGATTCCTGAATATGCTGTGACCGCCCATCCAAAGCTATGTGGATGCTGTTTTTATCCCAGAACGGAAAACAGAGCTTTACGACTACGTCGTAAGCTCCATCGCTCCCAACAGTGAACTTGTAGGTTGCTGTACCTTCTTCCCCCAGAGTTATAACATCATCCGAGATAGTCACACTGCCACTGTAACTGTCAGGCTCTGCTCCATGATCAAGAATGACACCCACAGCCTCTGTGTGTTGTGCTTTGCCATAAGCAGTGAGGTATCGCCGCCCATTATATGTTTCTGCCATGAGTGGTGGATAGTACATTGCAGTATCCTGCCCCTCCATGTAATCGTAGACATGCGGCAATGCCCATGGGACTTTGTTGACATCGTCCCAATAGGCAACAATAGGAATCATCGGCTGCGGCGGTCCGTCACCTGTGAAATTATAGCCACCTGTCATCCATAACTTGGCGGCATAGTAGGTGTTAGACACCCCTCGGTACGTTCGTCCCAGATTCTGTGGTGTATCGTGAATATACCAATTCCAGCCATAGGCAGGCATACCAAAATACACTTTTTCGGGACTCATAACCCGCACAACGTAGTCATAGATGCATTCCAACCATGAGCGTGGCGAAACTGGACCCGGAGCAGAACCTGCCCACGCCATGCCATATGACATAATGGATGCTGTATCGCAGCAATCGTTGAGATCACCATATACGCACCAGTTCTCACCACCCACTGAGCCATTAACACCCGTCATACCCGGCAGGCAGATATTGACCAGTTTCGCTGGATTGTATGCCTTGACCGCATTGTAGATGTTTCGGAACATTGCAGTTGAGGCAGTGGCTGTAGAGTAGTCACCGCCTTTTTCCAAATCGATATCAACCCCATTGCACCATGGGTACTTCTCCATGATGCGCACGATTTCTGAAAGGAATCTGTCCTGTGCGCCGCCTGTGTTATTCCGCAGAGCCGTGAAAATACTGCTTGTTCCATCATTGGATATGGTCAATAACCAGTCGATATGCGGCCATTTGTGGATGTAGGGTAGCATAGTAGATATTTCTACACCGCTTTCATAAATCTCTCCGGTTGCCCTCACTTTGAACGAAAACAGACCGACCGTGTTGATCCTGTCTCCGTACTTGCTTAGTGCCTCGAACATCCGGCTATTGCCCATGAACGTCCACACCATGACTTTTCGATTGTTCAGAAAATCCATACAAACACACCCACACAGTAAAAAATGAGGGAGCGTCCTTACAGACGCTCCCCAGCAATCCTATTCCTTCGGATACTACTATTTTAGTTCCTTTAATGTTTTAAACGGTAAGATGTAATAACAGGTAGGTTGATCATTTCCAATCAAAGCGATTTGAACGCCATCATCCAGCCACTCCACCTCATAGTCAGCTTGACCACCATCAGTAGCAACATCAGCATTGAATCTGACACTGTATGAATGTTCATCATTATTTTCATAGAGCGCAATGCTAAGATGATCAGAGCCAAATGGCCAGTCGGGTGACCCATTTTCTTCTATGAGAACGCAATATTTACCGTCTGGTGAAACATCACGACACAGTACAGTCTTTTTGCCGGACAGAGCAGAATTAGAAGGTGACGGTAAAACCAATGCTACTATGATAAGCGTTTCAATGATAAGCAGAGCTATCAATAGGGTTTTCGATACATTTCTTTTCATTTATACTTCCTCCTGCCGATGGGTCTTTATTATAACTCAACAATCAGCAAAAGGCAAGCCCAGCCAGTAGCTGTAACGTGGTTTTATTCTATTTCGCAGTAAATATAATTTGCGAGAGAATTACAGCAGGAGGTATATGCTAATGAGTAAGAAAGCGCATTTTCTATGGCATAAATAGTTCTGCTGAGTTCATCTTTTAACGCTTGATCCAATAGTTCTGCCCACTTTTCTTTCAACCACCACACGAGCAAGGAGAGTCGAGCGCGTGTGCTGTCCATAAGTGAGTCCCTAATGGATGTGAGGTTTTCTAAACACCCAAGGTCATCCAAGTAATAGCGGAAGCGTTTAGTTGCGTAACCGGAATAATAAGTGCGCAGTGCTTCTGAAAAAGAGTGCGTAGTGGAAGATGAATTTGAAATTAGCTCTGCTATTTTAATAGAATCAGCATCACTACAAAGATCTTCAAAAGGAAATCTGTAAGCACCACCAACAACAATATCAGCCGCTTTCTGATAACTGCTGTATTGGTTTGCTATACTTTCTGTGTCTAAAATCGCAGTGGCTAAATCCGTTGCCCACCCATACCACGCATCGGGAAAGATAGAATGGGTAAAATAGCCTTCCGCTGTTGCTGCTAAATGTGCAAAGTCAATCAATCCACCGTTTTCATCAGATATAATAGGACTTTCATCACTCAGGTAGGGTTCTATGCGGTTATATAGGTTTTGGTCTTTCTCTTTTACATAACTAATAAAACCCTCATCTGAGGCGCTTAAAGCGATTTGCCAAAAAATATCATTATATCTCTTGTGTCTCAAAAAATTAGTAATACCTGCTGCTAAAACCTGTGCAGACAGGTATGGCACAGTTTCTGGTGCTGCCTGAAACAGAGGTGTATACCACTCCACATATAGGTCTTCCAGTTGCTCTATCAAAGGCAAAACTTCCGATATAGTGGGATAATCCTCTGTCGATGGTTTTTCCGGCTGAACATAGACATAGCTGTCAAGAGTTTTTACGGGCTCATATCTTTCGGAATATGCATCTTTGTCAATAGCCCACTCTCCATCAGCAGTGGTGTCCATATCAATTTCCGCGAACTGATCGTAGTTCCAATTTGTGGGCATTTTAAAGCCCATATTTCCACTGTAGCCAGTAGACATATCGCTTACAAAGCACGTTTCAGCGTATCCAGCTTCACATACCGTGCTACATACATTCCTTGTGCCGTAAATCCCAATTTTATAGCCCTTATCCATGTTTTCGTACACTGACTGGAAATACGGTAAAATGCGAGAGGATATCTGCGGACCAGTGGGGTCGCAGTCTACTGTGAAATATATTACATTGCCCTCTGGTATTCTGAATTTTCGTGCAGCTCTCACGGCTGCGTTGGCATCCTTTTTCCCCTTCTCCGGAGTGAAATAAGAGACTTCCGTAGCGGATTCTTGAAAAATAGGAAAGAAGTACAGCCCGTTATCCAGTATTCTCTGCGGCTCGTTATCACGCAACACTTTAAATGTCGTACCGGTTAGATACCGTCCTACAACTTTATACCCCTTGCTCCGAAGTTCTGTGGCGCGGGAATTTGTTATCTCAAACCGCGTATCGCAGGCTGTACATGCTCTATCCGGATTTCCCTTACTCAATAGCAGTGACATCCAAGTATCGAGATCAGCCCTACCTGTAACGTTTAGCCTCAGATTACTCTGAAAGGTACTAATACAGTCAGTCAATTCTTCAGTCCATTCTGCATTATCTACGCCTATGCTATAACCATTGCAGTTCAACGCATACTTTATCAGATAAATTGCCTCTTCCTCCACATGACTGGATAACAATCCTTGTGTGTCTGGAAGTATTGGGCAACGTGATTTAGTCTGTTCTCCGAAGTTACCGGTAGCATCTGATACAGAAAAGCCTTCGATAGCTTGTAGGACAAGGATGAGTGCCCTGCACATTTCCCTTCCGTAAAGTCCATCGCAAGGAATTAAACCGATGTATTCCTCATACTTACGGTTTAGCTGCTGTTGAATACTTCTGATTTGGCTTGTTCCGCCCTGACTGTATATTGTCACATACTGATTCATGGAAAGGAGTGCTTTCATGACATTAAGCGTAACTGTAGAGTCCGGATCTTCATACCCGGCATCCTGTTTTAATTCCCTCACACCAGACCCAGTACCGTTGTAGAAATGCTCTGTGATGTCCCATGAGCCGGTACTGTAGCCCTTACACCACAATGCTCCTTGGATAATTGCATACACCCTGCTGGTCGTTTCATCACCGTCTGCCTGCTGCTTGATCCCGTTGGGATACCGTTCTTTAAACAGACGCTCTGTTGTAGGTCCGAAACTGTCGGCTGTTGCGGTAATACCCAGTTCAATCTGAAAAGCTCTTGTAAGAGCATATATGGTAGCCCAGCCTGTCAGTCCATCCTCTTCAATAATCTCATATCGGCTGTCACCACCATAGTTTGTATTCAGATACTGCTGTGTTTTCAAAACCATTGCATCCATACTAAACACCTCTTTCTAAATTTTAAGCTGGTACGAGAATCATACCAAGCCGTGTGTACCTTGTACCATTAAATGTCACGTCTTCTAAGCACGCATACTTGGTGTCGGGCAATGCTGTCAGCAAAAGCGCATCATTAGAGATTACGGCGGCAGAGGGATTGTGCAGGGGAATAGCGGCAGCTATCGTACAATTCGATCTCACAGTTATTGATACATACTCAGCTGCATAGTTTTCTTCGGAATAGAAACGGGAACCACTGTAATCCCCACCAAAGCAACAATAACCAGTTTTATTTGTTTTGATGTTTTTGCTTGTAGATATTCCGCTAAAAAAAGTATACGTGTACTGTGTCCAAGGTAACTGACCCTGCGCACCGCAAAAAGCCAGCACATTCGCATTATACGCATACGCCACATATCTACTACTACTACCATTACCACTACTACTATTGATATTGGTGCTATAATTGGCACTTCCATTGCCACAAATTAGCGAAACACCCGGCCATTGGCTACCTTTTTCGATTCTGAGTCCAACATACCCATTACCGTCCCCACAGTTCTTTTTGAAACTGGTATTGGTGTTGGTTTCGTTTTCTTCAGTGCTATCCCAATCAAAAAGAGATGTGATGTCCTTAACCATGGCCGAATAGCCTTCCTCACCTTGCTTATATTCTGTCATTTTTGTCTGGATCGCCATAATCAATCCTCCTCCATCGTATACTCGTTCAAGGTTTGCAGTACTCCCATAACTGCTCGGACGCCATAAATTGCGGCGGCAACATAGTCCATGGTAGCGATCGTACCGTAAATAGCTGTACCAAACCATACATTAGGACCGTCACCACCAGTACCGGGACCGGGACCGGGTGCAGGGCCGGGACCAACGAAGCCGCCCTTTGCCGCAAAGTCCTCTAATGCAGCGATGCGGTCTTCCAAGGCATCTAACTTGGGTCCGCAATTACAGTCCCCACCACCCCCGCCACCACCACTGTTGATGAATGTATCGACTGTTTCAGAGAGGCTGTTTAACTGCATCTCCAGCATGGACAGACTACTTTCAAGCTCGGAAAAAGCAGCCTGCAACTCTGTAACACCGCATTTGCCAAGGATGCATTTAACATAACCGCACTTACTTGCATCATCTCGGTAATCCACAATGTTATCGCTCGACAAGGCAGCTACACCCGCCGGCAGATACACGGCCGCAAGTGTTAAGTAGGTTTCAGTTGGGGTCTCAAAGAACGAGGGAATTTCAGGCGCATCTGCGCCCGCTCCGGGTTCAACTGTTATTGAAATCTCACGGAAATTATCTCCCGTGTTACAGCATATTCCAATAATCACATACTTACTTAACGCCTGTTCCGCATACCGACTTAGATCAAGCACATAGGGGCTGTCATTGATGAAGTAATGCCCATTGATCCATGCTTTGCCTGTTCCAATCGTGACAGACAACCCATTAACGGACGCTGTTATCTCAAAGCATTGCCCATAGTTGTCATGAATACCGTTGCAGATCAGACTGGATAGATAGTCATTGAAATTCTGTGCGGTATAAATTCTATCTAAGTTTTTGGCATCGAAAAAACCATAGGAAAATGCCATCATAGCCCTCCTTTCTATCGAATTATGATTTTGTGGAAACACCTAATATGAAGGGCTCATCACTATCTGGAGTCGGGAAATGGAATCCCGTCATTGCAGCAGGCTTATATTCCTGCATCTCCTGTAGCTCAAAAAGCACCCGTGCTGTCTTGCCTGATTCCAGCTTAACTTTATGCTTAGAATCCCACGCGGCGCTGTACTGGTAAAACCCATCTTTCTTTTCCGAGACACCATCTTTTGTACACGTTCTTGCTTCAGCGCATAAGGCAAGGTCGGCGTCTGCTTCTACTTTGTTGGGAAATGCCACAAGCTGACCACCAACACCCTGACATAGTGATACGCTGCCGTCTGACATATCAGCTTTGGGATAGATGTGTATATCAAGTGGAGCAGAGGTACTTCCACAGTTAAACAGGATGACCGTTTCCTCGGAGCGCACCACCCCGTTAAACCATACTGGTGGTTTGACACCACCACCCTCCCGGTATTTCTGTAGAGATGTTTCTGTGTGTGGGAGGTACCCAGTTAAAGTAGGGCCTTCTTGTAGCTGTACATCAGTAATCCAGAGCGTTCCAGAGCAGTTAGTAACAGTAGGGGTTACAGTAACGCTCACAACACGCATATCGCTTTTCTTATTGATAGTTGCAGACAGCCGGACGAAAGAAAGGTTAGCCATCCAGCGTCCACCTTATCTCCGAGGGGTTGCCGACCCATCCAGTAGCAATAGAGCCATCCTGCAAAAGCACATCGGTAAACCATATCCGTCCACTACAGTCGCTGATGCACAAACGCACCGTGATAGCTTTTACTCGGATAGAGTAGTTTTCCGGCGGGATTTTCTGAGCTATTTTATAAAATGCCTCCACCGAGACCACCTCCGCTAAAATAAATCAATAAATCTCTTCTCCACGCTGCCGTCCTCATACTCGATGTCCACCTCAATACCTACTCTGGACGTATCGCTCAGTTTCTGTAAGTCCTGTGAAGCGATCTGCGCAGATATGGTATAGCAGGATCGGTTAGCCGGATACACGGTCTGCGATATACTCAGTGTTCTGCCCGGCTTTCCATCTGCCACAAAAGAGCAGTAACCGGATGCTCCATTTGCAGGATCTACACTGAAACCCGAATTAACCCAATACGCAAGACCATCATCCGCGCGAGAATTGCGTAGGTGATTGAATGGCACCATGTCGTTGACATCGGAAGTACCTGATCCCCCCAAGGTGTCCGCAACCGCATCCCATTGAGCTGCAGAGTTGCCGAGGTTTTTAAGCGTGGTGGAGAGTTCCAGCACGGTATTCCACGGTTCCTGTAGGTTGTATTCACGGCGTACAATGCGAGTTGTGACAGAAATGCCAAGTTCACTGTCCTCCACACGCACATAGTCGCCAAGCTCCCACGCCTCATGCTCGTAGCCGGTCAGCACTGACAGATCCATAGCATTAAGCACATAGGACACGGACGGCGTACTGTACTGAGCCATCCGCATTTCTGCATACTCTTTCATCTCATATGGGTTTGTGAAGGAGGAGCAGTCCAGCTTTGCTACCCGGATATCTTCGGTGTAGGTATGATCCTCCAAATACTCTTTGCCATCATTGATACTTGCAAATGTCATTCCATTTGCACCGACAGCGTAAAGCCGGGTAACAAGACTTCTTGTGTCCACTGTGCGTTCAATGGATTTCATGTTCTTTTTATACGCAAACAATGCACCGCTGTCTTTGCCGTGTACCCGGTACAAATGCACAAGTCGGTTCTGGCAATCAAATACAAGATCACCGCCGTAAAGATCGGCAATGCTACGGAGCATGGAGAGTGCGTTGTCGTCTGTATTTGTCCACGTTCGGTAGGTGTTTACTCCTACCGTTCCTACAAGCCAGTCTGTGTTTTTCAGCGCATAAGTCATGGCGGCTCTTGCGCTAACAGCATCAAACGCCTTTTCTTCGATAAGGGTGCTGAATGCCAAATCGTAAAATTCTGCTTCGGCGTACACCTTTGTTATCGCATCGCCGTTAGCATCCTTGGCATCCGTGATTGTGCGCACTTTATAAACATCGTCAACGATCTGGATTTTCTTCTCATTTGCGATGTATTTCCTTTTTTCATCCCGGAAGGGTAGGGAGAAGGATAATGTGTCCTCTCCATTGACTTCGCCAATGAGGATAACATCAAAGGCGTTTTCCAACACTGCCTCCCACGCACCATTTTCATCCAGAACAACAGGCCGTGCATATCCTATCCGCTTATAAGGTGATTTTGGAATATCGTAAAGCCGGATATCTGTCACTTTTGGTGTCTTTGTAACATCTGTCGTGGATAGCTTTACCCGAAAGCGGATGTATGTGCGGTTAGGGGACATAAGCTGTCCGTCTGAGGGAACAGCCTCCCACTCAGACCATTCCTCAAGGTCATCGCTGGTAGCTGTTTCAATGTCACTCACCGATGTGACGCCGGAAGTGTACTCGCTGGTAACAGAGACTCTGCCAGTGCCGGAAAGATCGCATTCAGTCGCCGCAGTATAAAGCGTACCCTCGGTTGGGTATACACCCCTATTGTTTCGCAAGGTGACCGCGCCCAGAGTAGATGTGGCATCCACATTACTTGCAATGTCACCGCCGTTTGCGCATATTGAGGACTGAAAATATGTCACCAAATCATTGACGGAGAGTTGTGAATCACAATCAAGAAACCAGTCATCAAAACAGCCCGCGTACCAGTAGGTCTGCCCAGCAGATTGGAGCATACCCATGATAATATCCGCCGTGCAAACACGTGTCAGATAGCCATCAATGGTAAGTTCTTCTGATACCCAAATCTCACCCGTTTCTTTATTACCAACCACATAGCAAGCCTTCCCATTGGATGGTGCAATCACGGCCGATATAAAATACCACTTTGCATTCTGCAATTCAAATGGCGGTGTCACAGACTTATCTAAGATTAAGTTTCCTTCGTAGTTATACAACATAAGCCGCGGTCTCCCATTATATAGCGACATGTAAAAAATGGGATTGCCCGGACCGTTTCTTGTGCTCACAATAGGACAGTAAGTGTTACCCACGGAGTAGGTCGTGGGACAAATCCAGCCGCCGCATATAATCAGACCGCCGATATTTTTGAATATGCTGCCATCATTTGTAACTTTCAAGTAGGTTTGCTCTGTTGATGGGTCGTGCGTGTTGATGCTGATATAACGCCCCATTGCTCCGCTCATGAGATTTGCTGTGGTACCAGACCAGTTGATTACTTCCATACGGCGATCGTTGCCAGAGCTGTCTGAAACACAATTGTCATCATCCACAGTGTTTTCATTGAACCGCCACAAGCCAGATTTCGCATAATGAGCAGGAAACTCACCTGTAAAGTCTGATTGCTGATTCAATATTACTTTCACCGCCATGCGATCACCTCCATCTGCTCCGTGCTTGTATCTTGATTTCTGTTAGTTTCGCATTATCAAGCGTGACAGCTATTGTGTTCGTTCCGGATACCAGCGAGGGGAAATTTAACTCTTCAAGACATGGCAGCCCGTTTCGGAGCGTTGCCCCACCACTGTTTTCTATCCACGCTGTCATTTTATCTGTGTCTATAACCAGCACTTCATTTTCGGAAAGTCTGGTATTTGTGATACGGAGCGCGGAGCCGTTAGTGGAGATGGTGATAGAGCCGCTGCCGGAGATCGAGCCTGTGATGCGATAGATCGGCAAGGACTCCGCATTGCCTTTTTCCCGTCTTATTGTGTGACTACCTTCTTCTGTAACAGTGAACGTTTCATCCTCTAAAGCGTAAGCAAACGGATCTGGGCAGAAAAACCTAAGATCAAAGCTGCCTGCCGCACGAATGAGCCGTTCACAGTCCATCGCATCGTTGAGTCTTGCCATGAAGTATCTATCTGGCACGTCATCAAAGATGAGCTGGCGCAGCCCCTGAGTAGGATCGAGCCATTCCGAGATGTCATCCAACGTTTTGACCAATTCCGAAAATGTGTGTCGCGGGAAAATATTGCAGGAGACTGGGATCTCACGGTAGTCAAGATCCGCTCCAAAATCCGCTACACCGTACTTGCCCGGAACAGTCGCGGTAAAATTACGCAGTCTGCCACTGATCTGCCAAGAAGTGAGCCGCGCCCGGATACCCATATCTTTTGAGTGTATATCGTTGTAGGTGAAACCCATAAGCAAGTCACCTCCGTTATGCTGTTGTGAACCGGCCTTGCGCGCGGGAACTGGTCTGAATAAGGTTATAAAGTTCCTGAGAGATTTTTCGGATATCTTCCTCGCTTCGTACAACCATTTGCTGGACAGTCACCAAAGGACCAAAACCAGACAAACCGTTGGTTCCACTGGTGACAGCTCCGACGGTGGCTGTAGCATCCAAATCGAAAGTGGATGGAATGGCAGACTGCATATCGCTTGCCAGTCCATTCATCACAGCATTGATATTATCCGCCATTCCTTCGGCAGCTTTGACCGCATCATCACCGTTGTCCTCAATGGAGCCGGACAAACCTTTGACCAGCATCTTGCCGACCCACGCCATCTCGGTCGAGGGTGAGTGGATGCCGAAGAAGTTACAGATGCCATCCCAAATGCTGGAGATCCAGCCGGACACTTTATTCCAAAGCCACGATGCAAGGGACTGGATGCCGTTCCAGAGGCCTTGCACCAGGTTCTTGCCCACATTGGCAAGCTGGGATACACCCTGCCCGAAAGCAGACACCAGCCCGGAAATGATCTGAGGGACCGCCTTGACGATCTCCACGATGATGGTGGGCAGGTTCTTGATGAGTGAAGTCAGCAGTTCCACGCCAGCTTGGATGATCTGTGGAATACTGCCGATGATGGCGGTCACCAATCCCGAAATGATCTGCGGAATGGCACCGACCACCGTGGTGATGATGGTGGGCAGATTCTGTATCAGCGAGATTAGCAGCCTTACGCCTGCGTCAATAAGCTGGGGAATGCTCCCCAGGATAGCGGTGACCAGTCCCTCGATGATTTGAGGAATAGCCTCGACCACGGCGGTGATGATCTCCGGAAGAGCAGACACAAGCGATGTCAGTAGCTGGATACCCGCATCGATAAGCTGGGGAATGCTGCCAATGATGGCGGTCACCAGTCCCTCGATGATTTGAGGAATAGCCTCGACTACGGCCGTGATGATCTCCGGCAGCGCAGCCACCAGCGATGTCAGTAGCTGGATACCTGCATCGATAAGCTGGGGAATGCTGCCAATGATGGCGGTCACCAGCCCCTCGATGATTTGAGGTATCGCTTCGACCACGGCGGTGATGATCTCCGGCAGAGCCGCTACCAGCGAGGTCAGAAGTTGTATCCCAGCGTCGATGATCTGCGGGATAGCGCCAATGATAAATCCCACAATGCTCGTGATGATCTGAGGGAGCGCCTCGATCAGTACGGGAATTGCGTCCAGAAGTCCCTGGGCAAGCCCAGTGATAAGCTGGAGCGCGGCGTCAAGCACCATAGGCAGATTGTCGATAAGTGTTTGTACGATCTGTGTGACTATAAGGACGATCTGCGGGATCAGCGTAGGAACAGCCTCCGCAATACCTTGAACCAAAGACACAACTACCTGTATACCGGCGTCGATGATTTGCGGCAGCAGTTCGAGCAGAGTTGTAACAAGCTGTGCGATAACCTGTGTAATAACGGGGATAAGTGTTGGAATGGCATCGATAATACCCTGCGCAAATGCTTGAATAATGCCCGGCGCACTTTCTAACACCGCCGCCGCAATCATGCTGACAGTGTCCACCAATTGGGGGATCAAAGCGGAGATCGTTTCAATAACGGATGTCACACCGTTTTTTATTTCTTCGCCCGCCTGATCATTTCCTACCGCAAGGTCTGACAGCCCATCCATGATTTGCGTAATGCCGGGGAGCAATTCACCGACCATCCGATTTTTTAAGCCACCCATGGTATCTTGCAAACGTGTAAGGCTGTCCTCAAAGGTCGCAGCCGCAGCTACGGCCTCGTTGCTCATGACCATGCCAAAGTCTTCCGCTTCTTGGCGGAGTGCCGCTGTGTCCTCGGCAGAAGTGTTCAGAACGGCTGCCATATCAGTAGCGGATTTGCCAAGAAGGTCAGTTGCCGCAGCAGTTCTTTCCGCACCAGAGCCCATACCCTGCAAGGCAGTGATAACCTTTTCAAGCTGTTGCTCCTGAGATAGCCCATTCAGCTCCTCAACAGACAGCCCAACCGCTGATAGCTTTTCAGCCGCCGTCTCCGATCCATTTCCAGCATCGGTAATAACTGTAGACAGGGTTTTCATCCCTGCCTGTAGGTTGTTTACATCAGAACCACAACGCCGGAAGACGTAGTCCCACTCTTGATATGCCTCTGCACTGATACCGATTTTCTGCGATGTCTTATCAATGTTGTCACCAACTTCAGCAACATCGTTTGACATATCCCAGAGCTGCTTACCGGCTGCGATGGCAGCAGTGCCAATTGCAGCAACGGCGGCCGCCATTGCCTTACCCACATTTTTTGCAACCTCTCCAAGTTTAGAAAACTTGCCTCCAGCATCTTCGCTCTGATCTCCGGCTTTATCTATTTCTTTACTGAAATTCTCTGCCTCATCTCCCGCTTCGTCAAAACCGTTCTCTGCATCCTCCAGTGCCTTGTTATTGTTTTCGAGTTCCCGCTCCATGCCATTAAGCGCGGCTTGAGCATTATTCAACTGAATCTGCCAATTCTGTGTACGGCGATCATTTTCACCGAAGGACTCGGCGGCGTTCTGTAAGGCAGAGCGCAGGGTTTCAATTTTCTGTTTCTGGGCTTCGATCTCTTTATTCAGCACCTGATTCCGAGCGGTGAGAGCCTTTACAGAGGTATCGTTTTTATCAAATTCCGAGGAAACCAGCTTCATCTCAGAGCCGATAACTTTGAAAGACTGGTTAATTTCAGAGAGAGCTTTCTTGAACTCTTTTTCTCCTTCCAGTCCAATCTTCAGACCGAAATCGTCTGCCATGTGTTCTCACCTCACTCCGCTTCAGATGCCATATGGGACGATTTCATCAATGGACAAATATTGCTTTGGCTTTGCAACACCCGTCCACTGCTTGTGGCATTCCCATAGATCCATAAATAAGCCAAAAGGCATTAGCCAGAATTCATCTTGGGAAAGATGTAGCTGACCAATGCCAAAATATAAAAGCCGGGTAAACAACTCGTCGTCGCTTACTCGGCCACTACGTTTTTTGAGTCCGGCTCACTTTCTACATTTCGCTTCGTACCCTTAAATAGTGCCTCCCTGATAGCGTCTTTGCATACCGACAACTCAAATGGGGAAGTCAGAAGTTCCACTGCTTCTTCGGAGAGCAGTTCACGCTGTTTATCCTTATTGTTAAGGTTCTCGATCATAATAGACTGGTTGCACAGCAACGTGACGAGCCAGACGACCTCATCCAGCGCCATCTCAAAGTTTTCCGCTTTCATCAGCTTATCGCCCAGATTCTCAAGACCCCCATAGCGTTTTGCGATTGCTTTGGTAGCACGGGTAGTGAGGAGCATTTCGTACTCCACACCACCGATGTTCACAATAGAACTTCTTTCATCCATGAATTAACCCTCCCCTTCATACTCAGGCTCATATACCTTCGTATACCAATTTGTAATTGTTTCTGCTGAGTTTTCTCCTTCGCCATCCGTGACCTCCGCTTTCCACGGATGCTTTCCGTTTTTATCCGCTTTGTTCCGGCGAAGGATTGTACCCTCAATGGTAGGAGTAGAGAAGGTGATTGAATCACCCTTAGTTGCAAGGTTAGTAGCTGGGATGCCGAATTTAACCCTATACAGCCAGAAATACCGATATTTTCCGTTGGACTTCTTCGCCCTGAACCCGACTGCTACAGGCTTTCCACCATCCTCGCTGGTTGAGATGATGACACCGTTCTTATCAATAGTTGCTCCTGTCAGATCAGACACAACAGCAGGAGCAAGATTGTCTACGCCAAGCGAAAGTGTGCCGCTTGTAAATTCCTTGACAGTTTCAGATGCACCATCATCGGCATACAGCGTTGCCTCCGCCATTTCCACAGATAAATCAGCAGACATTGCCTTAGCAAGCTGACTGGGAGTATCATAGGTTTCATCTTCATATTCATCGCTTGTGATCTTTGCATAAAACAGCTTATCAAGACCAATCGTAGCCATAAACTATTCCTCCATTTCATAGTATTTTGCTACATCCACATTGTAGTGGTGATAGCCGGTTTCGGTTTCATACCCGATATACTGCCGTGCAGTAATAGTGAAATCAGCGGCAAGAAGCGACCGCACGACCGTATTTTTCGCCGCAATATAGTTTCCCTGTGAGTAAAGGGAAAGCCGTGCCTCCTGTACATCGACGCCCGGCGTGTTGTCCGCATGGAGGTCAAAGGTGTCGGAGAGCGGCACGACCACGATATACCGTGCCGGAGCCTCGTCGGAAAACACACCTGTTTCAAAGGGAATGCCCAGAGGCTCCAGTGTTTCTTTCAGTTCTGTCAGCAGACTCACAGCTTTCCGACCTCCTCCTCAAACTTCTGCTGCATGGCTGAGATTGCCGCAGACCTTGATGCGCTTTTAGCCGGTTTCAAAAAAGGCTTGGCAGGCTGTCCATGCTTGCCGTATTCGATGATGTTGGCGATCTTGGCATTGCTGTCACCATCGGAGCGTGGTTCAGAAAAGCCGATTTTGATGTTGTGGTTTCCACTTCGATCCGCTTTTACGGGGGAAAGACCAAGTGCGCTTTCCAACTCACCTGTGGAGCGAGATGGTTGTTTGGTATCACGTCCAATGACAGAAGACAGAGTGCTGCGAACTTTGTCCAGCACGACCTCACCTCCGGCTTCCAACACCTTTTCAGCGACCGGATCAAAATCACTACCCAGCTTGGATATGCGCTCCAGAAATTCATCCGGCATCTTTATATCCACTTTAGCCAATGCTGCTCACCACCTTCTTTGCCAGAACTTCGATATACATTCCGCGCCCTTTGACATCCTCCACGGAAATAATGTTGAACCGCTCACCGTCCAGTACAATGAAATGCTCCGTGGTGACTGTCAAATCAGAAATAACGCGGAAACGGAACAGGTCGGTTGCCTCGGAGAAAGCGGCGAGATTTGCCCACCGTTCACTTCCATGCCGCCCCTCACGATATACATGAATGGATGCAAGGACGTGTTCCACGGTCGTGGAAAAACCCTCATCGTCTTTTTCCGTCCTAACCTCAACAATATCAGCGACTCTGTTCATCTTACCGAAACTCATGGTCACACCTTCCAATCCCGGTCAAGCCGGAGCAGCAGATTGACCGTATTCCAAACCTGCTGCCC
This sequence comes from uncultured Eisenbergiella sp., assembly GCA_947627215.1. GTDB lineage: Bacteria > Bacillota > Clostridia > Lachnospirales > Lachnospiraceae > Gallintestinimicrobium. Next base: position 28,480 of record CANQVD010000024.1, on the reverse strand, counting down.
GGCCTGTACGTTGTCCGAGAAAAAGCCCCCCGTGGAGCCGTCCCGACTTTCGTAGAAATGGCTCACGAGCATGATGACCGCCTGCTCGGTGGTCGGCGGCATCGGTTTCTCCGCATAGCTCCCCGCTGGGATGTGCTGGTAGCTCTCGGCGTAAGAAACAGCGGCGGTGATGTAACTTTGAAGTAATCCATCATCCGCCGCATGGTCAAGTATGAGATTTTTCTTTACTTTGGAGAGGAGTTCCGCTGTATCCATCACCGTCACCTCCTTTACTCTGCGGCCATTAAGCCTGCGGTTTGCAAAGCGGAGAGAAGGGAATTAAACTTGGTGACCAGATCCGTCACATCGTCCCCGTTGGTGGTATTGCTATCTTCCACATGGGTAGCCTTGGTGACGGCAGGAACATATAACTTTCCGCTTTCGTCAACCGCAACTTCAACGGTTTCATCGGTTTTAGCCTTTGCTTTTACACCACCGAGCGTATCTGCCGAGGCCGTGGGGAGAGTGTAGGACTCTCCGCCGTTTAATCCCTCGACCTGTGCGCCCTCTTCGATGATGAGTTTGCCGCCGATATGCGTGACATCGCCGCCCTGTTCGGTGTAGTTTTTTGCGTTGTAGCTCATAGGTCAGCCCCCCCTTAACCTGCGTTCTTCATCTTCAGAAGTTTGATGCCCTCAGCAAGGATAACCTTGCCGTCAACACGCTCCGTAGCTACAAAGCCTACCTGACCGTTAGTAGAATACAGCTCGTTCAGCCTCTGAACGGTTCTGCCGGAGCGATCAGCGATCCAGTAATTCTTGAAGTCACCGAAAGCCACAGTGAAGGCATCGCCCTTCATTGTAGGCACATAGGGACTGGTATAAAGATCATAACCCAGCAACTTATCGGGCTCACCAGCTTGGAGAGACGGCTGCCAGAGGTATACACCATTGCCGTCTTTGAGCTTGCGAATTGCCGCTACAGTAGCGTCGTTCATCAGGAACTTAGCATTGCGACGGTACGGAGACTTCAACGAATACACAAGGCTGATAAGCTCATCCGCAGTAATAGCGGTTGCGCCTGCGGCAGTCACACCAACCTCGCCGCCACTTTCAGTGAAGATGCCGGTGGGCTGAGTCGTGCCTTTACCGACACAGAAAGCCTCTTCCTCCGCAATTCCGAAAGCCCGTGCAAACTCTGCGGCGATATAGCTCTCCAGATCGAACATGGAGTCCTGCAAAAGCTCGATAGAAACTTTCACAAGATCGGTGAGCTTGAAAGCATCGATGGTCTTCTGATTGAAAGTCGGCGCACTTTCCGTGTATGCACCGTTCTCTGCTGTCCACTCTGCCTTAGAGTGAGTAGCGGCTACCGGGATTTTTCTCTCTGCGCCAGTGGTGATGACCTTTGCAAGTGAACGTACTACATTCGCCTCATCAAGCCCCGTCACGATCCGCCGCTCGAATTCCTCCGGCACGAGGTAACCACCGTTGGCATCATCACCCTCGGAAAGCACGTTGTGAACGAGCGCACGACCGCGAAGGTGCAGACCGAAGTCCTCCTTGTATGCGTTAGAGGCACGACCGGTCTTCTGGTCATCCTTGCTGCTCATGGGCTTCCCGGTAAGGGGAGTGCCCACAGGCTTGTTCAGCTCGGCATCAATTGCCTCCTGCCGCTCCAAACGGGCGATTTCCTTTCCCAGATCAGTAATGTCCTGCTCCATGCGAGTGTAAGTAGCATCGTCCTCGGCGGACAGAGTGCCCTTGTCGGTTCTGTGCGTGTCCAGAAAAGCCTTTGCAGCTTCCCACGCCTTTGCACGCTTAGCACGCAGTTCAAGAATAGTCATGACTGAATTCCTCCTTAAAATTTGATAAGGTTTAACCGTTCCATGAGTGAATCAACGGAGCGGCCTTGCGGTTCGATTTCTTCTTGTTTCTTAGTCGAGGTTTTACATTTGGCGGCAATCTTATCCATGAGAGAATTGACCACTGCTGTCGTTGAGTACAGCATGGATACGGTAGGGCATTCCAAGTCAGCTACTGTGTCCTCACGGTGCAATGTACCGTCTGCAAAACCAAGCTCCACAGCCTTGTTCGCATCCATCCATGTTTCTGAATCCATGAGGTGGGACAACTTAGCACGAGACAGCCCGGTCTTGATCTCATAGGCGTTGATGATAGAATCCTTCACACTGTCAAGCATCTCGATTGCTTTCTGCATTTCCGAATGGTCCCCAAAAGCAATGGTCGCAGGGTTATGGATCATCATCATGGAAACTGGAGACATCAGCACGGTTGTACCCGCCATTGCGATAACGCTTGCCGCAGATGCGGCGATACCGTCAATCTTGACGGTCACGTCATGGGGGTAGTCCATCAGCATATTGTAAATCTGTGCCGCTGCTACACAGTCGCCACCCGGAGAGTTGATCCAAACCGTGATGTTACCGTCACCGTTCATCAGCTCCTCTTTGAAAAGCTGTGGGGTAACGTCATCATCAAACCAGCTTTCCTCTGCGATGGTGCCGTTGAGAAACAGTGTCCGTTCCATCGTCTCCGGCTGTGTTTCCTGATTCTGAACTTTCAGGTTCTTCCAATTCCAGAATTTCTTCATTAGCATTTTCCTCCTTCCCGGCTGATGTATTTGCAAATGCCCCCGCATTACCAAGTGGGAGCATATTGCCATTGATAAGATAAAGGTCTCCACCGTCTTCTGCCGGAATGCGGTCGAGATTCTCCAATTCCCGGATGTCGTTTGCAGACATCCAGCCGTTCTGCCGTGCGGTTGCATACCCCTGCATTCGGCTGGCATAATCACCACGGAGCAGACCGTCCACGTTGAACTTCACGAAATACACAGGCTTCTCCCCGTCCAGTAGAAGTGACCGCTGAATGGACTGCTCCCAGCGCATCAACCACGGCTCAAGGGTGTATTTCACGAATTCAAGAGACTGTTGCTCAATATTAGAAAAGCTCGACTTCTCCAAGTCCCCTACCATGTGAGGAGGGACACGGAAAATCCGGGCTATCTCATTGATTTGGAATTTTCTCGTTTCGAGGAACTGCGCCTGTTCCGGAGAGATGCCGATTGGCGTGTATTTCATGCCCTCTTCCAGCACGGCGATCTTGTTCGCATTGCCGCTGCCACCGAAGGTAGACTGCCAACTTTCACGCACTCTCTGGGGGTCCTTGATAGTACCGGGATGCTCAAGAACACCGCCCGGAGCTGCACCATTAGCAAAGAATTTAGCTCCGTACTCTTCACAGGCAATCGCCATGCCGATGGCGTTCTTCGCCATAGCGATGGGGCTGTAGCCTACCAGACCGTCAAAGCCCAGGCCGGGGATGTGAAGCACATCCGAGGGGTGGAGGTTGACTGTCGTGCCTTTCATAGTCGGAGCTTCCTCGTTGGAGCGGTTGTACTGATAATAAAGCTGACCGTTTACGTCCCTGTCCACGGTCATCTTGTTCGGCATGAGCGGATACAGAGCCACGACCTCACCCTTGCCGTTGCGGATGATCTGTGCGTAGGCGTTGCCCCACAGCAGAAGGTGCGTCATGAGCGTTTCCCGGAACACGAAGGAACTCATCTCCGGGTTCGGCTCATCATGGAGCAGCAGATACAGCGGATGGTCGATGGCTTTTTCCTTGCCGCCGCTATCCTTGTAGCGATAGAGGTGGAGCGGCAGTCCCGCCACCGCCTCCGCCAGAATGCGGACGCAGGAGTACACGGCGGTCATCTGCATGGCGGAGCGTTCCGTCACGGCTTTGCCGGAGGTAGTTCCACCAAAATAGAAACTGTATGCGCTGCCGGTAGTGCGGTTTTTAGGTGCATCCCTCGACCGGAACAGCCCACTTAAGAATCCCATTTATTCAACCTCCGATCCATGCTTGACACGGTCTTGCACTTCTTGCCGTTTCGCATCATTGAAGCGGTCAAGTGTACCGACAAGATAGCCCGTAATTCTACGGATTCGCTGGAAGGGAACATCATCATATGAATACTTCAGTTCCGCAAAATCCCCATCAATATGAATTTCCAATTCATTGATAGTCCTTCCAGCATTCTTCCTTTTGACATGTTCGATATATGCTTGTTTTTCCTGTTCGGAAATCTCTGCACCCATAACAGTTACATTCATCTTACTCACCATCCTCTCAGATAAACAAAATGCCTCGGTCATCGTAGACCGAAGCACTGGTATCGTTGCCACAGCGGATCGCACGGTCGAGTGCCATGATAGTGGCGACCGCACCGTCGATCTTCTCTGTGGACTTTTCTTTGTCGGCTTTAATATTACCCGCTGGATCTTGTCGAATGTAGATGTTATCCATCATCCAACGGAGGATGGGATGACCACCATGAGCGATCTTCTCTTCCAGCACCAGCTTCATTAGTTCCTTTGTGGGCGGGGACATATCCTTGAAACCCTGCCCGAAGGGAACGACCGTGAAGCCCATGCCTTCAAGGTTCTGCACCATCTGCACAGCACCCCAGCGGTCAAAAGCGATTTCCCGGATATTGAACTTCTCACCGAGTCGCTCGATGAACTGTTCAATATATCCGTAATGCACTACGTTACCTTCCGTAGTCATCAGATAACCTTGGCGTTCCCACACATCGTAAGGGACATGGTCACGCCGGACACGAAGATCAATGTTATCTTCCGGTATCCAGAAATAAGGGAGGACAACATATTTGTCATCCTCATCCTCTGGAGGGAACACCAGCACAAAAGCAGTGATGTCAGTAGTAGAGGATAAGTCCAGCCCACCGTAGCAGACACGCCCTTCCAGCGTCTCTTCAGACGTAGCAAAGGAACAAGCATCCCATTTCTCCATGGGCATCCAACGGACAGCCTGCTTTACCCATTGGTTCAGCCGGAGCTGTCGGAATGCGTTCTCCTCTCCGGGATTCTGCTTTGCGCTTTCACAGGCGGCTTTGACTTTGTCTATTCCCACTGTGACTCCAAGGGAGGGATTTGCTTTTTTCCACACCTTGGGGTCCGTCCAATCATCCGATTCATCTGCGCCGTAAATGACAGGATAGAAGGTAGGGTCTATCTTTCTGCCCTCAAGGATGTCCTTGGCCTTCTGGTGTGTCTCGTAACAGATAGAGTGGGTGTCCGTCCCGGCGGTCGTGATGAGGAAGTAGAGCGGCTGCATTCTGGCATCGCCAGAGCCCTTTGTCATGACGTCAAACAGCTTTCGATTCGGCTGGGTATGCAGCTCGTCAAACACCACGCCGTGGATGTTGAAGCCGTGCTTGGAATACGCCTCCGCCGAAAGCACTTGGTAAAAGCTGTTGGTGGGGAGATAAATCATCCGCTTCATGGATGCGTTGATTTTCACCCGCTTGGCGAGGGCAGGACACATCCGCACCATATCTGCCGCCACCTCGAACACGATGGACGCCTGTTGGCGATCAGCGGCGCAGCCGTACACCTCGGCGCGCTCCTCACCGTCACCACAGCAAAGCAAAAGGGCGACCGCCGCAGCGAGTTCTGACTTCCCTTGCTTTTTCGGTATTTCAATATAAGCGGTATTGAATTGTCTGTAACCGTTAGGTTTTAACGTCCCGAATATATCCCGGATGATTTGTTCCTGCCAGTCAATCAATTCAAAAGGTTTACCCGCCCATGTTCCTTTGGTGTGACAGAGGCACTCAATGAAACCGACCGCATAGTCCGCCGCTTCTTTGTCATAGTGAGATGTCTTTGCCTTGAACTTTGTCGGCTTGTATTTTTTAAGCTTTCTCGTAGTCATCACCTCCGAAATTGGCATAAAAAATGACCTGCCATGCGGCAAGCCTGAATATTTGTCGGTACGAGAGACAGAGCCTTGCGGCTCCGTTCTCGGTGTATTTGTCTTTAGGGTTTACTTTGTCTGGTTCATCGCCCATGCAATGGCGTGGCCGTCATCCTCGAACTCGACCTCGCTGACAGTACAAAGCCCGATGGTTCCTTCGCAGGAATGGTCATCGGTCAGGAATTCGTAGACCGCTCCGAAGTAGCAGGGCTTATTCTGCCCGGTGTAGTAGTAGCCGGCCAGAAGAACCTTGTCCCCAAAGTTCAAGACCTTGCTCCAGCGGCATTCAAGGTCTTCCAAGGCGGTGGGATTCGGCAGTCTGTACTTTCTCATCGCTTCGTTGATCGTCATTTTCGTGTCCTCCGTTTTTGTGGTATTTTCCCTTTCGGTAGTACACATATTCGCTCTTTTTCAGAGGAATAGCAATACGATTACTACACAAAGTTTTTGTATATAGGTTGTGTAGTTTATTCGTGGCAATGACTGTGAATTATGCTGATTATTTTGTCTTGTTCGTCCTTGCAGACACCGATGCTGGTCAATGCTTGCCGGGTGCCGCAGTCCGGGCAGATAAGCGTTTCATTATCAGCCCTTGATAAAGCTGGGGTTCCGCTGTAGAGCCGCCCACAGAGCGGACACGTTCGCTCCTGCGCCGCATTAGTTTTCATAGCCGCATACCTCCTTGCTGTTGTCGTAGGCCGCCGTCAGAAAACGTTTGTCGAAACCGAAAGCAGCATATCCCTCAAGGCAGGTTCTCACATAAAAGTCGGTCGGAATGCCAATCGGTCTGTCCTCATGCATGATGTAGACAAAAGCTGTGAGCATTCTTTGTCTGCCTGTGCGGATACCCTTGTAGGTCACCTTGATGTCCTTTTTGTAATAGAAATTCGGAAAGCCCTCGTAGCAGTCAAGCGACCGTTCATCCGATGGTGCGACTTCCCAAATCACAACTGGGACTTTACCGCCGCTCTTTTCCTCAATGGTGAGATACGATCCAGTCTTGCTCCCCTTGAAAAGCAATTCCCAGCCGTCAAGCATTGCCGTTCCGAGAATAGTGGCTCTCGGACACCTTGCTCTCATCTGGCGCACATTGAGGTTGCTGCCGTATGCGATATAATATCTGTTTTCCATAGTTATGACCGTCCTTTCTGAAGGACTTAGGTTAAGTGTCCTTCTACCACCTTAAGACCGCCGTAGCGGTCGTAGGGCAGGGCGTTTAACCTAAGTCCTTCAAGCGGCCTGTCTGCCGTACCTGAATGCTGTGTCGCCGTCAAGGTTTCTGGTGAGAACATCTCTTGCCGTTGCGAACTCTTCGCCGATAAACCCAAGCCGTAAAAGCCATGTTCTCATTGCGTACTTCGGATTTTCTTTCTGCTGCTCTTTAGGGCTTGCGGTCTTTACCATCTTTGCCATCTGGCTCAGTGCAAGGCAAAGCTGAATGTAGCTTTTAAGCTGTCCTGCGTGGAGTCCGTTCTGCTTGCCGTTTGCCGGAGCATCGAATTGGAAAAGCCGGAACTCGACCGTACCTTTGGTGAATGTTGCATGAAGGTTCAACATGTGGTAGCGGCTGCCGTTATAATGCTGGTTTCTACCATAGTCCTCTCCCTGACTGCCGTACCAAATGTCCGCAAGCTGCGCCATCGTGGTGGGCTTTCTCAGGTTGAGCCTATCAAGGAATCTGGGATCGACCGTTTTGCAGTAGCGGTTCATTCTTCCTCTGTCGAGTTTCAAAGCATCCGCTAAAAGGCTCTCGTGGCTTGCCATGATGTTGGCAAGGTTGCGGAGGGTCTGCGGTGTGTGTCCCTGCGCTCCGATGTGGATGTGGACTCCGCACCCTCTGGTGGCATCGCTCTTGGCTCCTGCCTTGCGCAGCCTGCGGATAAGCTCCTGCAAGGTCTCAATGTCTGCGTAGGTGAGGATTGGCGTGACCAGTTCGCACTTTTGATCGCTTGGTCCCGCAATGCTGACATCTTTCTGAAATTTCCATTCTCTCTCCTGCGCGTCCCATGCGCTGTAGGTTTCGTACCCGTTGCGGCGGGCTGTGTATTCGTGTCTGCCTGTTCCAAAGAAGTCGGCGGCAATTCTGGCTGCCTTTTCTCTGGTGATATTGTTCATCTCAACCTCGACTCCGATGGTCTGTTTCTTCATTTCGGTCTGCTGAAGCTCTGTGTTTTTCATGTTTGCATCCTCCGTTTTCGGTGTGTTTTTCCTTTCGGTGTACACATATTCGCTCTTTTTCGGAGAAATAGCAATACGATTACTACACAAAGTTTTTATCTATATTTTGTGTATATTACGGACTAAAACACTATATCTTGTGTACTAAATCCGCCCCATAGGCAACCGAAAGACAACTGCCATTGTCCCATGCGACCATGATAGAGCCGATGTCATCCACACCTTTGACCGTACCCATTGTGCCAATGGGAGGAGCTTGAACATCATCCATCTTCATAAGCTCCACTCGTGTGCCAATGGGAAACTCCCTACGGAGTTGCTCGACGATCTCTTTATTCGGAAACCGCATCGTCAACACCTCCTTTTTGGCCGCTCTTGAAAGCGGAGGAGCCGGAGAGGTTGCGGAGGAGAATTTTCCGCTCGGTTTTGAACTCGGCTCCGATGAAGCCCAGACGAAGAAGGAAACAGCGGAAAGCATACTTCTCGTTGTCCACGGCTTTCTCGGTGGCAGTGATGCGCTTCTGGTTCTTGCTCATCTCGCAGAGAGCAGCAATGAGATGTGTGTATGCCTTGACCTCGTCGGCGTCCGGCAGTTCCTCGAACCAAGGGAAAGCGACAGTATTTTCCTCAATGCTGATTGGCAGGGCGGCAAGCCCCAGCGCACTCTTGATGAGGGAGCCTTTGACTTCCAGCAGTCTGGTAAGGTTACCGACTGCCACCCTATCCAGCGGGATTCGCACCGTAAGCCCCATGTTCGCGTCCTGCGCGGCGCTGTCGCCCTCGGTGGTATCGGTGGCGGCGTTGCTTTCCTCGGCGGTGTCGCCCTCCTGTGCGGCGCTGTCGGTGTTCTCTTCGCAGCCGATGTTGGAAACCCGGGATACAAAACCCTCATTGACGAGGGTTTCAATCAATCCCTCAATCTCCTCGCTGTCGGCACGGTCGTCGAAAGAAACCACACCGTTGCGGTCGATGGTAAAGTAATCGACCATGTAGGCGAAAGTGGGTGCGCCGAGGTATTTTGCGTCCGCGCCAGTGTAGGTGCTGATCGCCTGTACCAGCCGTTTGCGCTCCGAACCGGTCACGTTATAGTCCAGATAAAAATCGTTTGTTGTCATGGTGAAGTACCTCCTTTTTTTGGTACTACATTAATCACTCTAAAGCCCGGATATAGCAAGCTAATTCGATGTAGAATCACTGACAAAATACTGTGCAGATAACTGTGCATAGTACACGATTCCTGCCAATACAAATGCTACACAAGGCAATGCCACTCCGTTTCCCCACATCTTGTATTCAGCGGCGTCAGTGTATGGATCCTTCAGCCACTTGATGATCTGCTTATCGGTTTTCGCTTTCGAGGACATTCCCATGACTTTACGATGTGTTTCAAAGACATCCCGCCAAAATGTCAAATCCTCATCAGTGGGATTCTTCGTACCAAGACCAGCGCACCACCAGTCCGGAAAACCCTGCAGTCTGGCGCACTCAGTGGGAGTGAGCCGCCGCACTGTGTATCCGCAGTTGACGGTCGCCGGGTCTTTAAAATCCCTCGCCATCAGCGTTGGCGCGGTTTCTTCCTTAACCTGGGTGTAGCTGCCCGTAGTCATTGCGTAGACCGCATGGCGGTCGACCGTGTTCAATGTGAAAGATACATCCTCATTCACGCCGTCCCCCTGGGGACCGTTCTTATCCTCTCGTCCTATCATGGAGCCTTGGATGGAGTAGCTTTCCACCACGGCGATACCACCCTGGTTGCAGCCGGGGTTGCCTCCGCCAGTATCCAGCGTTCTGGAAGTTTCCGCCTCATAGATGCCGCTGTGCGGATTGTCCGAGAGCATGGCGTTTGATTTATCAGAGGAGATGCCGTAAGCCTGGACGATCAGTTCATTGCACCGCCGCTCCCCGGCGTCAAAGGTGTTCAGCGTGTTTGCCACTTTTCCGTTCTTCCAGTTGGGGGCTTCCTCTTTGGAATGCGGGCGTGTCCCTTTGCAGAACGGCACGAACAGTGTCTGGTCATTGTTGCAGGACAGGGTCGCGGATTTGTCTTCTTGAATCAGCGCACCCTTGCCGCCGCCCTCGCAGCCGGAGCGGATCTTCAGCGTCTTAGGCGTGTCCTCATCCTTCACGACAAAAGGCTGGTTATTGCCACCCGTGCCGTAGGTGGAGGAAACTGTGGGAGCGATGTCCAGAGGCCCGGTGTATCTCGTATCCTGGCTATGGTTCTCATAGACCGCTGCGGGCACCACTCCTTCCCGGAGCGTAGGAGAACGCTCCTCTTCGTAACCGATGGATCGGCTGTGCGCCGAATGCTCGGTGCAGAAACCCGCAGCATCCATCACGCAGGGAGGATGACCATGCATCTCGGCGCGGAGCGTCCCTGTCACCTCGTTGGAAATGTCCATGCAGGACCCGCCATGGTCGTTCAGGCAGATGCCGCCTGCCGCTCCAGCGCAAGCCGCAGCACTTCCGGCAGTTCTTTGCCACGAGCGGAAGCCCTCCGCAGAATACCCTGACAAGCCTTCGGACTCAAATAATATTTGTCCGGCACTTGTACCTGCAAAATCTGCGACAAGGAAGATACGTTTTCTTCGCTGGGGGACTCCCCAGTATTGCGCATCAAGTACCCGCCATGCGATGGAGTAATGATCCGCCACGATCTCTCCGGCGCCCGGCCACTTCTCATATCGAGGAATATCTGCTTTACCGTCTTTGACGGAGCAGACCGCTTCGAGGACCGCTTTGAAGTCCTCGCCCTTGTTTGAGGAGAATGCGCCCGGCACGTTCTCCCAAACGATGTATCTTGGATATCTGCCATTGGTGGCACACCTCATTTCCTTCACGATCCGTATCGCTTCATAAAAAAGGCTGGAACGATTACCATCCAACCCACTGCGCTTGCCCGCCACGCTCATGTCCTGGCAGGGTGAGCCAAAGGTGATAATGTCCACAGGCTCCAGTTCGGAGCCTTTCAGCCCGGACACATCACCGTAATGTTTCATAAAGGGCAGCCGCCTTGTGGTCACCCGGATGGGAAACGGCTCGATCTCCGAAGCCCAGACCGGCGTGATCCCGCAGAGCAGCCCGCCAAAAGGAAACCCCCCGGAGCCGTCAAACAGGCTGCCGAGGGTCAACGATTTCTCATTTTGCATAACAGTTGTCCTCCTTTGCCTATAGTGTAGGGGCTCCTGCTACAACATCAGCCCCTACACATAGCAAAAAGGAAGTAATAATCGAACCCTACTCACATTAGCTGAAAAGGAACCCATCTACTTATCTGTCTCTTCAACAGCGTTTTCACAGAGCAATACAAAATCTGCTCTGATCTGATCCCTAAAGTGCGTACACACTGCTGGAATTTCATGGGTGAAAATTGGGCGTCCTATGAATTTCGACAGATAATCGTACAAATATTTCAAATCAGCACCTTTGAGCATTGAGGTTTCAGTGTAGGCGGTGATGATTGCGCATTCACGTTTCGTCATTTGCGCCACCACCCTTCATATCAACCTCTTTTACAAGCTCCGCATACGGGATCTGCTTGCCGTCACGGGTAACAAATACACCTTCTGCATCCCCGGTATCCTCAACGTACCTCCGAAGAATAACTGAGGCATACTTCTCATCCAACTCCATCATGTAGCAGATACGATTCATCTGCTCACACGCCATGAGTGTTGAACCGCTACCACCGAATGTATCGATCACGACAGCGTTTTCCTGTGTAGAGTTCCCGATGGGGTAACCGAGCAAGTCAAGAGGTTTGGAAGTCGGGTGATTGGCGTTGCGTTTCGGCTTGGCAAAGTTCCAGATCGTTGTCTGCTTGCGGTCGGAGTACCACTGGTGCTTTCCATTCTGCATGAAACCATAAAGCACAGGTTCGTGCTGCCACTGATAATCTGAGCGACCGAGAACGAGACTATCTTTCACCCAGATACAGCACCCGGCAAGGTGGAAACCCGCATCGATGAAGGCTTTCCGAAAATTCAAGCCCTCCGTATCTGCATGAAACACATAAGCCGATCCACCTTTTTCAAGATGGTCTGCCATGTTCTTGAATGCAGATAGCAAAAAGCTGTAGAATTCCGCATTCTTCATACTGTCATTCTGAATTGTCAGACCACTGCCGGATTTGAAGGAAACATTGTAGGGCGGGTCTGTCAGGATCAAGTTCGCTTTGGTATCTCCCATTAGGGCAGACACATCCTCTGGACTGGTTGCATCACCACACATCAACCTGTGTCTGCCAACAGTCCAGATGTCCCCACGCATAACAAAAGCCGCTTTTTCCAAAGCGGCTGTGAGGTCGTAATCATCATCTTTTACTTGGCTTTCGGTATCATCACCAAATAGATCTGCAAGCTCCTTTTCATCAAAGCCCGTTAGCCCAATATCGAAATTCTCACCTTGCAAAGCCTCTATTTCCACGCGCAGAAGTTCTTCATCCCATCCCGCATCCATCGCCATACGGTTGTCTGCAAGGATATACGCTTTCTTTTGAGCATCGGTAAGATAATCCACAAAGACACACGGTGCTTCTGTAATTCCTTCCTCCTTGGCGGCGGCAAGCCTGCCGTGTCCGGCAATGACGTTGTAATCCCGGTCAATGATGACGGGATTCACGAAACCGAACTCGCGCAGGGAAGAGCGGAGCTTCGTGATCTGTTCTGGGGAATGAGTCCGAGCGTTATTTACATACGGTATCAATTTACTGATTGGAACAAGTTGCATCTCTTTCGTTGACTTCATTTGCTTATGTCCCCCCCTTATTCCTCGAACATTTTTTCAATATTGTTCCATAAAATGGTTGCCTGTGCTATATAGGACAAACTAATGTTTGCAAGAATTTCTCCGGCGTTGGGAATATACATATCGCTTTGACGGCTCCTCACGATACTTAGAGAAAATTGCTTCAATAAAGGTGGAAAAACCTGTGTATCATGGTCCGTCCGCTGTAGATAGGCTTCTGCGGAAGATTGGATATCTGCGGTTTCCTGTTTCAAATCAATGCTATGGTCAGTAATAGGTTGTAGGTCTGCCGGTGAAAAAAGATCTTGTATATCGGAATCCAGGGCGGGGATGATCTCTGCCCCGGTAATAGGCTCAGCGATTTTGTCTTGCCGTCAGTAATCGCTCCATGGTATCGTCCATCGGTGTGTGGGAAAAATCACCGCTGCAATTCTCCTTGACCACTTGAAAGATCTGATACCAAATCTGGTTTACCTGTTTCATGTATGCTTGGCTCATGGAAACGTATGGAGATGCGATAGCATTTCCGGTCGTGGGATGCTTGGCGAGGAATCCAAACTCTGAAATAGCCTCCTCACACTGAATCCACCGGGAAACGCTCATGGCATACTGCTCTATAAGTTGTGAGTAAACAGCTTTATCACAGCCACGAGCTTTGAGCCATGTGTAGGTTTCTGTATAGATTTCTTCCGCCAGAAGGTTACGACCGTTTTTCTGCTTCGCTTTCAAGTAGTCCTTTACCGGAGGCATATCAACACCGAGCAGCTCCTCTGGAAACTGCAAGACGGAAGCACTCAGTCCTTCACTGATTTTCTCGGTTAGAGCCTTAGGCTTTCTTCCAGCTCCGACCCTCGCACCGCCTCTTTGCGTTCCATCTTTCGCCATGCTCACACCTCCGATTCAAAGACATCTTGTGCAATTAAACAACCTGGCACAGTACGCACAACTTAGAGGTGAGCCGGGTGCTGTTCCTCAATTACAAGCCGGGGTGGGGTAATACCCCGTTTGAAAACCGATTTTTTTGCACGTGACCCCGGACCGCTGTCCGAAATGATTTCCCGTAGAGATTTTGACCGCCCCTACCTGTCACCAATCTCATGGTGCAGCTTCGTATGACACGACTGGCACAGACTCATCAAATTACTTTCCGCATGAGTGCCACCTTGCGAAATAGGTTTTTTGTGATGTACTTCCTCTACGGGAGTTAATCGTCCTTCCTTAAGACACATCTCACATAGTGGGTGCGCCGCAGCGTAGCGGTCACGGATTCGTTTCCACGCTCTACCGTACTTCCGATTTACATCGGGTGACCGCTCGTATCTGTTGTAGCTGTCACGCATAGGCTTTGCGTGTTCATCACAGTACTGTCCGACGCATAGATTCGGACAACCTGGGTAGGAACAGGGGCGCTTTGGTTTTGTCGGCATCCATAACCACCTCCAAATGGGCATAATGTAAAAGCCCTGCCGGGAAAGAAAGGGAGAACCCGGCAGGGCTTTTACATTATCCGTTATTATAATTATAGCACAGATAAATACTCTCATTCAATCACATTTACTCTCATCTTTTAGAACGGACTCAATTTCTTGCAGGGCGTGACCGTGTATACGGTAGGCGTGCTGAAGGCTTACACCCAGATCTGCTGCAATGTCCTCCCACTTCATATAGCAAAGATACCGTTTCTCCAACAGCAGTTGTTGCTGGATATCATGCAACTTGGAAATGGTTGTCATGATCTCACGCTTAAGGGCTACCAGTTCTGAAATATCGCCTTTGATATCTTTTTCCAGATCAACGATCTTTTCCACCGCATCCGCCATCCGTGAGCCACCACGATTCGGATTGCGTGGCATGTCAGAAAGTGTAACTGTGCAGCGGGTTGCGATATCTTCCAGCGATGATATCTGTTGCATCTTGGTTTTAATGCAGCGATCCAGAAACCGTGCCTGTTTCAAATAGGCTTTTGCAGTCATAATCATAACCTCCGGAAAGTGATCCCTCGGATTGACTATGATTGGCTCTGATTGTCATAGATTGGCTTTTACAGCATCGATTAACGCCGCCTGTGCGCTATCCTTTTCCCGGAGAGCTTTCAGGATGCGTTCATCGATTGTGCCTTTTGCGATAATGTGCTGTATCACTACTGTCTCCGCTGACTGCCCCTGCCGCCAAAGGCGGGCATTGGTCTGTTGATATAATTCCAGTGACCATGTCAGCCCAAACCATACAAGGGTGGAGCCACCAGACTGTAAGTTCAGCCCATGCCCGGCAGATGCTGGATGGATAAGCCCTACTGGAAGTTCCCCACGATTCCAACGGGTGATGCTGGTTGCACTGTCCATCGTAGAAAAGGGAATATGCAGCTTATGCAACCGTTCCTTAATGCGGTCAAGGTCATGCCTGAACCAGTAAGCTACAAGAAGGGACTTTCCATTCATGCTTTCAATGATATCCTCTAAGGCATCAAGTTTCCTGTCGTGAAGAATCAGGATTTTTCCACAGTCGCCGTAAACAGCACCATTCGCCATTTGTGACAGCTTGTTTGAGAGTGCAGCGGCATTAGCGGCGGTAACCTCTTCATCACCAAGAGATAACACCAGAGATTTCTTCATCTCATTGTACTTTGACTTTTCATTGGCTGTCATTACCACAGGATACTCCGCTGAAATCAATTCTGGCATTTTCAAGTGGTCTGTCGCTTTCATGGAAACTGTGATATCCGAGATTTTTTCATATATCGAATCCTCCGAACCAGGGAGTGGCTTGTAGGAGAATATGATCTGTCCGTTTCTCTTATCCGGCTGGAAGTAGGAAGTACGATACTGTCCGATAAATCTCCCCAGCCGCTGTCCCATATCCAGCAACTTGAATTCAGCGAACAGATCCATCAATCCATTTCCACTTGGTGTTCCTGTCAATCCAACAATGCGTTTTACCTTCGGTCTCACTTTCATCAAGGCCCGGAATCGCTTTGCCTGATGGTTTTTGAAGGAGGACAGTTCATCGATCACCACCATGTCAAAATCAAATGAGATGCCGCTGCTCTCAACCAGCCACTGCACATTTTCCCGGTTTATGATGTAGATATCCGCTTTTCTCTGCAATGCTGATCTGCGCTCTTCTACCGTTCCTACGGCCACACTGTATATCAGATTCCGCAGATGCTCCCATTTCTTGATCTCTGCAGCCCATGTGTCTCTCGCTACTCGCAACGGTGCAATAATCAGAACTTTATGCACCTCGAAACTGTCAAACAGCAAATCATTGATCGCTGTAAGTGTTATGACGGTTTTGTCAACCCAAGCCCATGTCCAGCAGGAGTGCGGATATTGGATGCTCTCTGATAAACTGCGCCGCATATTTCTGGTATTCATGAAGCTTCATTGGTCATCACCTCCTCGATGATTTTTGCTATATCCTCTTGACTGTCAAGCACATATACCTGAAAGCCCAACAGTCGCAAAAGTCTGTGCCTTGCTGTCTGCAATGCTCTGGGAGATTCACCTGGTGCTTTCACCTCAACAAATGCCATTCTTCCACCCGGCATCAGCATCAGACGGTCTGGCATCCCATCGAATCCGGGAGAGGCGAATTTAGGCGCTATACCCCCCATCGCTTTGACTGCCTTTACGAATTTCTGCTCTATTGTTTTCTCCCTCATGCGCTCTCCCTTCTATGGACAAGTGGTGGACAACGCCTTAAAATTTCCTATACGCGCGTACACATGCGTATGCGGACGTGCCTACCCTTTTCTTTTATTATTACTAACCTCAAAGTTATTAGGTTGTCCACTTGTCCCAATAATGCCTTTTATGCCCTGTACTGTTGGCTTTTGCTGTCGGACAAACTACCGGACGGCTAAAAGGACAGGCTAACGCTGTCCATTATTCCGAATTGGACAGCTTGCGCTTGTATCCACGTTGTCTCCCATAGATGGCGAACGTTGTCCTGTCCGTTTTTTCCCACCCTTCGATCTTCCGCATGATGGCGGCAATGGCATAGGAGTCCGCTGGTTTCATAGCCGCCCCGTCCTTACCGAAGCATTCGCACCAGATTTCCATATTGCAGACTGCGGTACGCTGTACAGTCCCACTTTGCTTGCCTCCAAAATCACTGTCACTGAGATAATCCCGGCGCTCAAAAAGTGACTTCTCTTTCCAGTCTTCCGGCAGAAGGGTGTCAAGATATCTCCGTACAAGCCCCTCACGCTCATCCGTCTCCATGGCATTCGCTTGTTCTGTTACTGCAGCGGCGGCTTCATCACCTTCCAGATAAAGTTTCTCTCCCTTTGCATACAGCACCAAGGTCTCAGCCCAAATCTGCTCTACTTCCTGACTGGTGAGCTGCCAGGACTTCTTTGCTGATGCTCCGCCAACCTTCACCGGCCAGAAACGTCGGTTTCCTGTGAGATCCCGCAGGAAACCAGACTCGGCATTTGTAGAGCCGACAAGGACACACTGGCGCGGATGATTCTCCACATTGACTCCATAAGATGCCCGATACTTATCGTCAACACGGGACAGAAAGGACTTGACCGTTTCTACATCGGTCTTTCTCATGCCAGCAAGCTCACCGAGTTCCAAAATCCAGTATCCTTGTAGCTTTTCCGGACCCGACTTATCTTTCATGTCAGTGAGAGTCAGGCTGTCAGAGAACCAGTCGCCAGCCAGTTTATAAAAGAATGTGGACTTTCCGATGCCTTGCGGACCGTTCAAGATGAGGACACTGTCAAACTTGGTTCCCGGACGGAAGATGCGGGC
This sequence comes from uncultured Eisenbergiella sp., assembly GCA_947627215.1. Classification (GTDB taxonomy): domain Bacteria; phylum Bacillota; class Clostridia; order Lachnospirales; family Lachnospiraceae; genus Gallintestinimicrobium. Next base: position 11,010 of record CANQVD010000024.1, on the reverse strand, counting down.
AACGGCAGCTACCATGGTCTTTCTGATGACTGCACGAGTGTATCCTGTGTCTTCCGCACCAAAATAGTCGATCAGCAGCGTATCTACCCGCTTTACACCATCCCACTCTGGCAGAGAATTAAGGTATTCCCGTACCGGATGATAGGCGCGCTCGGCGGCAACCGCTATGACTGCATCTTTCGTTTTCGTAGGTGAGTACACACCATAGGTCTGTGAGAGATAAACTTTCAGCGATGCATAGTCTGAGTCGCTCCATCCTCGTTTGATCTGCTCCCATGGTAGTCCGCCATTGGCATCGATGCCGTCCCGATGGCAGTTGAATGCAATGTTTTGCAAGCCCTCATCATGGCGCAGTATGAGAACAAGGTTATCGAGCGTGTCACGGATGCGGCCTTGCTTATCCAGATCAAGAGCAGTTTGCCATTCTTCATCGTCAAAATCGGCTTGCGCCGCCACCTGCCGTTCTTCTGCAAGCTGACGCTTTACTTTGTCATCCTTCACAGCAAACTCCGTCATTGCCTTAAAGGATGTTTTCTCGTCATCGTCACCGTAGAGGTGGATGCGTACAAGGTCAAAGGCGTTTAGAAGTCGGTCACAAGCTGGATCGGTGGCATGGTGGCTATATGCGAACTTGTTATCATAGATCTGAACACCTGCAGAGGAGTCAGCCGGAATATAGTCATAACGGCCGGTCATAGCTGATGGTGCGTACACGTTACCCAGAAACTTGTCAATAGCTTCTTCAATGCCGTAGGCACGGCAGAACGCCCCCACTACACCTTCTTTGGTAAGAGGGTCTGCCTGTTCCTTGACTTCTCGACAGATAGCCTCTGACTGCCGTGAGGATACCGGATAAGTCGATACATCTCGCCAGTCATCATATCTGGAGAGATAGGCATCTGGGTTCAGCAGTTCTCCATCCATCTCCTCAAAGATGAATTCTCCGTTGGCAGATGTGGACGGCCAGTACATAAGGCGGTGCGGTTGGTAGGTAGTATCATCGAACAGATCGATGCCGATATCTTTTGCCACCATCCGCGCCACCGCCGGATATTCATCCTCGCTGATGTCACGGGAGAGGGGGATGATAAGTCTCAGCCGTGGTTTTTCTGGGGTGTGCTTATGCGTAGAGTAAACACAGCAGCAGAAACTAAACAGCATTGTAATATCATCCCAGATACCCGGCACTCCGTAATCCATATCCAATGTCAGCATAGACCGGCACAGCACAGAGCCTTTTCTGCGTTTGCCTGACTTCAAATGCCCACCTACGAACCCGCCTACGTCCTTGATGTTGTCCTGCGCACCTTTCTTCAGCTTGCGATACTCTTCCACTGTCTCGGTAGTCCGTTTCGTGGATTTGACTCTGGCGCAGAAGTCCGGCCAACTGATTTCATTATTCTTCCACTGCTTATCCATGCGGCTATTTCCGTAGGCGATTTTCAAATTACGCATGATTGGTCACCTCCACCAATTCCGAGGTGAAGCGCCGGATAGGGATGTTTTTCTTTTTGGCTTTCTCTATTTCCCCGCTCATCCCTGCCGATATGGTTTCTCCAAAAACCCACAACTGCTCACACTTACAGAGTAGGACCATACCCATGAACAGGGCAAGGTTGCGCTCTTCTGGGTCGGAGTCATCCATAAACTGCGGATATAGGAGATGCGGAGTGATAGGGATGCAAGAATTTTGTAGCGCAAAGCGGCTGTATACTTTTGCCAGGCTCACATTTCTCTCTACGTTTCCAGCATAAGGGGAGCAGATGTATACAAGTGGTCGATATGTTTTCTTTGCCGCATTCTCGATCCTCGTGAGTGCGGCATATGCTGTCGGGTCGTGGTACCCCTCACTGTTAAACTTGCTGATTCCCATAATCTATTCCTCCTCTGGGTAATCCCACGCTTCGCGGGTAGTTCTCCCCAGTAACTTGTATTTTTCAAGCAGTTCTGTCTGTCCAGTCTGCCTTAAGTACCTACCGCACCGGAGAAGTTCTTTTCTATGATCTTCATTGTTTTTGTAAAATGGGCAATCTCTATGGAATTTATTATCGTTAAGGCAGATACACTTGCCCATTTTGTTTGCAAAACAATCTGGATGGTTCGGGCAAGCAGGGAAGTGTATGGATTGGATAGGCTCATATTGCATGCTGTTTTCCTCCTCACCAAATTAGTTACAGTTCGCAACTAATCCTTTTTATAGAACGCACATTCGTAACCGTCTGCCCGGAGCGGCAGTCCCGGCGCCCACGGTGGTGTTCTACCCATCTGCTCACAGACCACTCGCAGAGACATTCGTGGATCGGCTTCAATAATGATCTCATCATGAACATGGGCTACGATTGCACAAGTGCTTAGTGTCCGCATTGCGTAACAGAGTATATCCCGCGCAGTTGCCTGGACGATGTTTTCCACAAACTTTGGACCGTAGCTTTCTATGCGCTGCCATTTCTTTGTACTGCCTACTCCATCATAGGTCACAGACTCACCACCGAACTTATTCTCTTCTATGCGCGGATGCCCGTAGGCAAGCTCACGCCCACTTGGCAGACGAATGAACATCATTCTGCTACGGTAGCTGAAATGCAGTCCGTGGGTTTCGGTCGGTGTACCGTGTTGAATGCAGTTCTTGACTGCTTTGTCGACATCCCACCAGAAACGAACTATGTTAGGTGATGCAGTCCGCCAGTCCGTTACTATTTTTTTGAGTTCCTCGTCAGACAGCCCAAGAGCAGAGCCACCCATCGCCTTCATAGCTCCGACCGATCCGCCATAACCGCAGGCCAATTCTGCCACCTTGCCTTTTTGCCGCAAATGTCCGTTAACACCGTGCTTTTCTACCGGAACACGGAACATTTTTGATGCTGATGCGCAGTAGATGTCCTCACCATTTGCAAAAGCATCCAGCCGCCAGTGTTCTCCGGCAAACCACGCAATGACACGAGCTTCGATAGCGGAGAAGTCAGCAACGATGTATTTCCGTCCCTCTGTAGGAATAAAGGCTGTCCGGATCAGTTCTGACAGTACTTCCGGTACGGAATCGTACAGCATATCTAAAGCCTCAAAGTTACCGCTCCGGACAAGCTCCCGCGCTTGCTGCAAATCGGGCATATGGTTCTGTGGCAGATTTTGCAATTGAATGAGGCGTCCTGCCCACCGCCCGGTACGATTCGCTCCGTAAAATTGGAACATACCGCGTGCACGACCGTCTGGGCATACCGCATTTTCCATTGCTGTATATTTCTTTACACTGGACTTTGCAAGCTGCTGACGCAGAACAAGTACCTTTCTGAGTGGTTCAGATGATGTTTCCAGTAGTTCTGCCACCGCTTTTTTGTCAAGAGTGTCCGTTTCAAGATCATTTTCAGCTAACCACTCTTTCATCTGGATAACCGAGTTTGGGTTGCTCAATCCTGTAAGTTCTCTCATAGTGGATGTCAGCTCTTCACGGGATTCCCCATCCATACTGATAGCGTTTCTGACAAGCTGCATGTCCAAGAAGATGCCGCGATCGTTGATCTCTTGATCGAGCCAGTACTCTTCCCAGACAGTATCAGGTACGGGAAAAGCAGATAGTTTTTGCTGTATCTGCATTTCCGTTTCCACATCACGAAGGTTATATGCCTTGAATCGTTGCCACTTCTCTGGAGCATGTTTTGGCATGTTCCGTGTTCTCCTGTTGTTATTTTTTGTTTCCTTGCATGGTACACAGAAGTATCGAATGAGATCCTTGCCCTCAGAGAGTTTCTGCTTCTCCAATCCGAGAACGGCACCCACGCTTTCGAGCGATAGCGGCAATCCCAGATACGCAGCCCACACCCTCGTACATTTCCAAGACTGCGGTTCCAGATAATCTCCAACGGGGTATCCCAAATAACTTGATAGACATACACGTTCAAAATTGGCGTTAAACGCCCACTTCGTTACAGCTTCATCTTCCAGTGCGTTGATGATTTTCTGCGGGATTCTTTCTCCACAAGCAAGATCAACTACACGAACACAGCCACCATCAACGGCATAACCGAAGATCAGTATTTCAAAATCAGGAGAGGCGGCATATTTGTAAACACCGCATTTTGACAGATCAACCGACGAAAATGTCTCTAAATCTATGCTTAAGGATTTCAACGATCCACCACCTTCCTCTGATGCAGAGAGGACGGCAGGGCATACCCCGCCGCCCTCTCTGCGGTCATGTGCTGTTACTTAATACAGGAAATCCTCTGTGGAGTCATCGTCATCATCCGCAAAATCATCCTCGGCACGGGCTCTGCTGCCCAGCGGTTCACCGTCACGAATCTTCTGGAGATTGTTCAGCCCGCAGGCAATACCCTTGTTACCGTTGCTGTTGAAAGCGTAGAAGTTAATGCTGGCTCTGCCGTACACCCCGCTATATACTTCGGAGCGGTCAATGATCTCCTGTCGATCCGCATCCACGATACCGGGGGCAGTGGTGCTGTTTGCATTGATGAAGTACGCATTCGCATAGGCGGGGTCATCAGGGCGCTCCGTATCTCCATCACGCAAAGGTGTTTTAAGTGTTGCGAGAGGAGGGACGGTCTTGCCTTTTCCCTTGAGCTTGGCCTCGCCTTCTTTGTAGGCGGCTTCGATGGCGGCTTTGATCTTAGCAAGAGTCACCGTATCGGACTTGGGAATGATCAAGGAAACGGAATACTTGGGTTCGCCACCGTTGATGGACTTCGGTTCCCACGCATTGCAGTAGCTCCACCTGGTGTTGGGGCCGGTAATAACCTTCATGGGATTCTTTACTTTGTTTGCCATAGTGTTTTCCTCCTAATTCTCATCAGTAAAGTCTTGTTTTGCGGATTCGACCGGGTCGGCAGGCTTGTATTCTGGTCTTTTATCGCTCTCCGGTGCGAGTGCTGGTTTGCCTTTTGGCTTTTCAATCAGGCCGGCAAGCAAGGTATCAAACTTTTTCTTACCGAGCAGTTTCTGCATCTCTGTAAGACCGAGGACTTTTTTCGCAAATGGATCATAGCCTGCTTTGGAAACGGCATCTGCTACAGCATCCTCATTGATGTACTTGCGGTTAGACCGGCCTTCTACTACCTTGTAGCCCGGATACTTTGTACCGTTGAGAGCCTGTTGAAGCGCATATTCTTTCACATCTGCCGCCCATGCTGTCAGCTCATCAGCCCGATCCAGAATTGCGGCGATCTCTGTGGTATCCAGGGTCTCTGGCATTTCAAAATCATAACGGGCAAGTTCTAAGTTATACTCGGCACGTTTACGGCAGACCGCTTTTGCCTTGCAGAACCGGCAGTGTTCTCCGGCACAAAAATCTCCCTTGCCATCATAGGCGAGCTTGGCTGTGGGTGCGAGGACTGTTTCCGCCCATGTGTATAAGTCGTCCTTGCCCATTGTGAATACGCTGATGTTCTCACGCCTTGGCTGGTAGATCGTCATGCACACCGCTTTAATATCGTAAATGTCATCAAACAGCTCCAGTGCGCCGAGCGCATAGCACATCATCTGTGGGTTTTCGAGAGCGGAAACTTCCACACCTTTCCCATGCTTATAGTCAATGACATACAACGTGCCATCCGCAATGATGACACAGTCACCAGTGCCAAAGCCGTCTGGTACCCATCTGGAGAAGTCCAGCCGCTGCTCGATCAGCACAACAGGGTCTTTGCAGATGTCCTTTACATCTTCCACAATTTCCGACACATACGCAGTGTAGTCAGTTGCGCACTGCTCCATCTCCTCGTTGTAGTGCGAGAGATGTGCGGTTGGATCGGCAGCATCCATGCCAAGTTCTCTGCGCAATTTGTACTCGCAAAGGCTGTGGGCATCCGTTCCCTCCTGTGCGTACTCGCTGCCCTTGTCCTCAAACTGCTCACAGAGCCGTGCGGACGGAGGGCAAGCAAGCCAGCGGTGGCTTGAGGATGCCGACAGTACAGCATGCGCACCCATCACAACGCCTCCGCTTCGGCAAGCAGAGCAGGGTACTCTGCGGGGTCAATGTCCGGCAACCTGTCAGCACCATGTGCTTTAATAAGTCCTCGGACTTCCGCTGTGTGACCATTTCTGGATTTTTCTGAAAGGACTGCTCGGATGTCCTCCAGTGTGACAGCGGGTGGTTTTTCAGCTTTCTTGTTCTCCTTCGATGCTCTTTTGGGTTGCGGCTCTGTATCCTGCGGTTCAGGCTGGGAAACAGTATCTTGTGTACTGCCTTGACACATCACATCCGCTACGGCTTGGAGGCTGTCAGCTAATGACCGCAAATCTCCGATAACATCGAGGAGCAGCTTTGTCTTGCTCATTTACGCACCTTCTTCCTTGATTTCCTTCACTTCGACGGACTCGACTGTTTGACCGGGCTTGAGAAGATAAACCTGTGTGTAGTCTCCAAAGAGAAACCGCACAAGTCTGGAAGGCAGTTTCAGCTCTGCCCCATGCAGAACATTGCGCTTTCCACCTTTGGCATTGGCTACAGTGATTGCAACTCTGTGTTTCAGTCCCATAGGACATCCTCCTTTCCGGGTATTTTGTTTTACCCTCATACATAGCAAAGGAGGGGACAGAATCGAACCCCACGCACGTTTATTTGGTTATCAAACTGCATCTATGTAAAAGGAGTGGAGAGTGAATTCCTTTATGCCGACGGGTATCCCGAAACACTTCACAACGGTGGAGAAGTGTTTCGGCTTATACCCAGCAAGCCAGCATCAGACGGGTTATGCCTGCTCAACTTGGGTTTAGAATTTATGTACCTCTTTCACATCGTAGCTGCTGTTCCATGTCGAGTGCATATATGTACGTATCTCGTGTTTATCCCAGTCGATTAACACCTGCATATAGTCGTACAGCGAGGAGTACTCCATGCCATAAATTCTGGCGGTCTCCTCTGATCGTGCAAATCTGACTTCTTTGATTATTTCGATACCTTTTTTCATAACATTCTCATCCTTTCTGCCTTTGGTCAGGCTGCTCCATATTTGTGCGTAGTCTTGCATAGATTTTTTTTAGTCGATTTCGGATAGCGGCCTCTGTGACACCCTCCTCTACGGCAATATCCACATTAGTTCTTTGCTCATAGAACACTTTGTGGATCAGAGCGATTTGCTGTGGCTGCAATTGCTGGATAGCTACTTTCAGCCGTTCTAACTTCTCCTCATGCTCTTGTGCTTCAATCGCTTCAACAATGTGGGTCAAAGGGTCAGCGGCATCATCCGCAAGCCACTTGATCGTATCGGCTTCGATAGTGTTTTCATTGTCAGAGCCTACAACTTCTTCATGCCGATATGGTGCGTGATACAGTTCCCTGCGGTCGGCATCGATGATGATGTCATCATCTTCATGCAGAATTTTGATCCATTCGCTTCCAGTCTCTTCCGGTGTGATGGTATATGTCTTGCCGGTCACAGAGTGGTAGGTGTAGGTGGTGCGCTTTGTCTTTGCGGCTTTCAGTGTCCTCATTGTGTTCCTGCCTTTCCGCCTGACTTGCACGGCAGGGCAGGGACACAAAAAGGGGACTGGCGGTATTGGAAAGCGCACCAGTCCCCAACGCCTGAAAAGCATGACGGAAGAGGGCACTCCATACCATGACCGCTGGAGGTAATAGCGGTCTTGATGTGTGTATCCCATGCCCTTATAGCTAATCAGGCTTGTGATATTGATTTTTTATGTAGTGGTCTTTTGCTGTTTCTAATGGTAAACTATCTTTGTGTTAGAATGGTGATAGTTTGATAAAATGTGGGCGAAAGTATCAGCACAGCCCCCTTACAGGCTTAATGGTATCCGATTTTGAGCCTGTTGTGTAGGACATGCGATGTCCGGCAAAAACGGCAAAAAAATATCCCACATCAAGGTTTTTAGCCTTAATGTGGGATGTAATAAGCACAGACGGGTGGGTGTTCCACGCTATAAGCAACACGCTGACGGTTGCCAGCCGGACATGCCATGTCCAATACTCCTAAAATTTTTTCACACTTTATTCGCTCTACCAAGCGGGGGAAAGCCCTGCCCAATGAGAATGTCATTGCATTGGAGAATCGAATGAGTGTAGCAGGCATTTAACAGGAACTGGTACATGAGGTGTCGTTCTGTCGGCATGAACGAGTTCCCAGATGCGGTAACCAGCCGGCTGCTCAGTTGGGGTGGCAGCTTCATGCCGATGCAAAGCTGAATGACAGTTTCCAGGGACACATTGTTTGGTTCATCATGCCGTAGGCGCTGTATGGTCTTTTCGCTGAGCGCCGATGCCTCTGCCAGTTCTTCCTCTTTCATGCCTGCCCATTTTATCAGGGCATCCAGTGAGCCTGAAAAACTCATGGGTAGACTGCTCAGTACCAACATGATATCTTCGTTATACGCTTTCAATATATCTGCCTCTTTACCGTTTCCTGCGGTTGCATAGTGAGGTGTAAAAATGATGTTAGAGGCGGCATCCCGGTAAAGTACACACTCAGTAAAAAACTGTTTTCCATAGCTGCCACTCGACTTGACATCCAAATCAAATACAAGGCAGCACTCATCCATATGGCATCGAGCGTATTTTGTGAGTTCCGGCTCTCCGTTATTATCCCGCTGGATATACTTAGGTTGATTCAAGCAGAAATGGGAATCTACGAACAGATACGCACCTGACTTTACTTTCTGAGCAAGCTCAAAGGAGAATATGCTCTCTATGACAGCATCCTTTACCCCAACAGAAAATGTCTGATCTTTTCGGATGGTATTTTTCTTAAAACGGTACGGTTTTACATAGTGGTCATCAATATAGGTGAACACACCAATAGCTTCATCATATCCGGCATCAATCATTCTGATCTTTGCCGCCAGCCGGGACACGGCATAGAAGTTAGCCAGTTCGTCAATAGCTGGCTCTAAAACATCAATCAGTTCATCCGTTTGAAGTTCACTGCGGTACTTGCGAATCACTTCAGCCGCTTTCTGCTTGAATGGTGCTAACGGCATCTGTATCTTTGGTGCGAGGGCATTAGCCTGCCATTCCATCCAGTCGGATGCGCTCCTTGCTGTACTGTCTTTGATCCCGCCGACAGTCCTACACTGGATCTGTGTAGCGGTAGCATTATACAGCCGTTCCAGTTCAAATGCTTTTCGATGCTTATCCCAGTGGACACATTCATGTACGATGGTATTGTTCACGGAGCCGAGATTGCGCATAAAGAAGTTCTGTGGATCTACGAGGATAGTGCCACCCTTTACGTCAGTCGCCACCATACAGTCAGTCTCAGCGTTGTACAGCGCAGTTTTGGTATCACTGAATATAAGCTGACCAAATACGGAAAAGTCCTCGGTGAGCCGCTGCAGCCTGACGCTCAAGCCCATCCTCCGGGCAAGCTCTGCCGGGTCAAGATACATCGGCTTTGTCAACACCTCCGGATAGTGTTTACGCAGAAAGTCTTCCGCAATACGCTCTAAATCCTCGCTGTGGATGATAGGAACGAGAGAATCCGAGAGAGGGGCGGCAGCCTTAGATCGGGTATGACCTAAGCTGACAGTGGATATTTGGATGTCATCCAGATTATGCGCTAAGTCCCCCAAACAGCGGAGCAGGAACTGCTGATGCGTTTCCTCATCCACATCGGTACTGTGATTGGCATCTCGCACATAGAACTCAGCATCCACGACAGCATCAAACTGGATCATCATGCCCGGCAGATCACTGACAGAAACGTATCGGACATCAATATCGGAGATTTCCCAATCTCCGACAGCCTGAACACGGAACAGGTGCAGTTCTGCCTGGTCTATATCATCACCTATGTAATCTGTTATGGCATCGCTGAATTCACTGTAAAAACGGTTGGCAATGTACTCTTTGAACGACCGGTTTGGCATGTGGATGCCTCCTCTCTGCACGTTTTTTTATTATAGCACTGGAAAGCTGGAACAGCTATCACTTTGGCACGGTGTTAAAGGAAAATTAATAGTCAGGCAGTTGATATTCTTGTGGGTTTCAGCTATAATAACTATAGATATGTTTTGTGAAGGAGAACCGCCTATGAAGTATAAAATTATATATGTTGCCTTACTTTTTAGCCTTGTTTTATATGGTTGCTCAAAGCAGAACGGTGAAATAGATGAGCAGACAAATTCGTTTGATAATTCCAAGGTTCAAACTGAATACCAAACCGCTGATGGTGGTGATATAGATTCCGAACCAAATACTTTATCAAAAACAGAGGTGGCAGAACTTACAAAGAAAGAAATTGTAGCGCCGACCAAAGATGAGGTACTCAATACACGGGAACAAACTCTTGAGGGTATGACAGATGAGCAGATTAATGATTTGACGGAGTTTATTAAACGTGCTAATCTTTGGTTAGAACATGAATATATGTATAGTAATTTTTTTGAACGCTTAGAGAGCCCCGATGATCCTATCTGGAATTATTTTCATAAAACAGGAGAAATTCAGACTGGATGGGCATATGATGGCAGTTTAAATATAGACGAAATATGTGAATCTGAGGGTCTTACTGAAAATGAATTTTATGAAAAGTATGGGACACCTGTTTGTGAGACCAACATCTATGATGCGGAGGGGTTCGCCTCTGCCGTTGCCTCATTAAAATCGGGTGTACAAAATAGGAATCTTATTGATACATTGCAATACATCTCAGATGAATCTTTACTCGCCAAAGATACGCATGATGTTGTACATGTAAGTAATATTTATCATACTCTGCATGATTTGGATTACTTCCTGTTGAGATATGGGATAGAAGATGTAGGACCTTATGTGGCTGATATTTCGACTATCTCAAAATACTACGGTACGCTTCCTTGCTATAAATAAAGTTCTTTGCGATAACTAAGCCCCACAGTTTATGTGGGGCTATAGTTTTTATTTAATTTATGGTTACCAAGTACCATACATGGAAATCGTTGAAGGGGTTGAACCGTCTTCAAGCCCAGTGTTGACAAAGCCATACTGATAGCCATCACCTGTTACTTGAATCCATTTTCCATCACTACTGCGCTCAACGTAATTGATCCCTTTCCATTCGGGATGGCTAC
>CANQVD010000023.1 GCA_947627215.1 uncultured Eisenbergiella sp. | reverse complement strand
CGAGCAAAGTGCTCACAGGCGTTTCAAGCGCTTCTGAAATAGAGATCAGCATTTCAGAATCCGGGACAGACAGTCCCTGCTCCCATTTAGAGATCGTCTGCCGCACCACATTCAGCTTGACGGCCAGTTCTTCCTGTGAAAGTCCTTTTGATCTTCTCAGAGTTTTAATGTTTTCATTCAGCATTAGGAATACACCCCTTTCTTTTATTTGCTGTCGCTATTGTATTGAAAATCGCCCATTGCCGCAAGCAACGCAAATTAACATTGGGGTTTTATACGCAGGAAAATGACGCTCAGCAGAAAAGGAAAATTTTGTCGGTCGATACTTAATTATCCAATCGGCGATTGAACAATTCCATTCTCCTGCAACAGTTTTAATTGTCCAATCGGTGATTGGATAAATCGGGGGCCGTCTCCCGGGCCGCCCCTCCTCACTCCTCCTCCGCCATCCGATACCCCACCCCGATCTCGGTATAGATGTACCTGGGCTCCGCAGGATTTTTCTCCAGCTTGCGGCGGATGTTGGCCATGTTCACCCGCAGGATGCGATTGTTGTCGTCCATATACGGGCCCCAGACATGGGAAATGATGGCGTCATAGGTCATGACCCGCCCCGCGTTGCGCGCCAGAAAAGCCACGATTTTGTACTCCACCTGCGTCAGATGGATCTCCACCCCGTCCACCTTCAAAAGGCGCTTCCCGAAGTCCAGCGACAGGCCGCCCACCCGGAACACCTCGGCAGACAGGCCGGCTCCCGCCACATGGACGCCGTGGCGCAGGGCCGTGCGGACCCGGGCCATCAGCTCGGAGATCCCGAAGGGCTTGGTGATGTAATCGTCCGCGCCCAGATCCAGCGCCGTCACCTTCTCCTTTTCCTGGGTGCGGGCGGAAATGACGACGATGGGCAGCTCGGACCAGGCGCGCACGCTCCGGATCACCTCCATCCCGTCCATATCCGGCAGGCCCAGATCCAGCAGGATCAGGTCCGGGCAGAGCGACGCGGCCAGCGCAATTCCCTCCTTCGCGCTCTTCGCGTCCACCGCCTTGTATTCCTGTGCCCGCAGGCTGGTGGCGATAAAATCGCGAATATTCTCTTCATCCTCTATTACCAGTATCGTTCCGTTCACAGATTTCTTCCTCTCCGGATCCCGTTTCCGCCCCGCCTGTACAGGCCGGTATCCATCCTGCACCCACAGCCCCGGCGCGGCCGCTCCTACTCCCACAGTCTCACTCCACCCGCGGCCCCGGCGCGGCTGCATCCTGTCCCGGCCGCATCACCCCATCGGCAGCGTGAAGGAAATCTCCGCGCCCCTGTCGTGGTTGTGGGCCATGATCCTGCCGCCGTGGGCGGTGACGATGGTTTTGCAGATGGAAAGCCCGATGCCCATCCCGCGGTAGCTGTCGGAATTGCCGCTCCCCTCCATCGCCTCGCCGTCAAAGATCGTGTCCAGCCGGGCCGGCGGAATGCCGATCCCGTAATCCCGCACGCCGAAGACGGCTTCCTCCTCCTTCCGATAGACGTAGACGTCCATCGGCTGGTCGCTCCTGGCGTGAAAATACGCGTTTTCCATCAGATTGATCAGCACCTGCCCGATCAGCACCGCATCCATGGGCAGCATCAGGAATTCCTCCGGCACAAAAACGCGCACCTGTATGCCGGGATTGCGCTTTTTGGCCCGGCTCACAGCCTCGTAGACCACTTCCTCCGCGGCTTCCTCCGTTTTGTTCACGCCCGTCAGATCGCCCCGGATCCGGGTCACGGTCAGCAGGTTTTCCACCATGTTCAAAAGCCAGTTGGCGTCCTCGCCGATGTGCTCCACCATACTGCGCTTTTTTTCCTCGCTGAGGGAATCGCCATTTTCCAGGTAAGCGCTGCTGGCTCCGATGATGCCCGTCAGAGGTGTGCGCAGATCGTGGGAAACGGCCCGCAGCAGATTGGCCCGCATCTTTTCCTTTTCCGCTTCCATGAGCTGTTTTTCCTGCGCCGCCAGCACCCGGGACTGTTCCTTCGTATAGGAGGTGACCGCGCTGACGGTGATGGCGATCAGCAGCATACAGACGAAGGTGATGGGATAGCGCTCCCGCATGAAATCCCACTGGAAATACGGGTAGGTGAACAGGTAGTTGACGCAGCCCACACTGACCATGGCGGCCACGATCCCCGGCACATACCCTTCCGTGAAGCGGGGAATGAAGATCAGGGCGATGGTGTAAAACATCACGATATTGACCGTTCCCGCGCTGAGCCGGTGGTAGATCCATGCCACGGCGGTCACCATGCACAGAATGGCGGCGGTCACCAGCGTGTTCTTCCAGGTGACCTCCCATTTGCGCACCCAGTAGGCCCGTTGCCGGATGTCCTCCCGCCTTTTTTCACAAAAGGCCTTTATCTTCCGAAACAATTCTCTCAAAGGATTCTTCCTCATGATATTCCGTCAAACAGAACGGTCACGCTGCCCATCTCGGCCTCCGCTTCCAGCGTGTACGGTGCACCGTTGCTGACCTCCGTCTTTTTGTCGGAAATGGGACCGTAGTCCTTCCCGTCGATGGAGACGCTTCCCATTTCGTTTTCAATCCTGTAATTGAGGGACGCCGCATCCTGATGCAGCGTCAGCTCCACGCTGCCCATTTCCGTGGAAATCTCCGCATTGCCGCTCACGGTACCGGCCATTTCCACACTGCCCATCGAAGTGGAAATATCCAGCGTTCCGGCAGTGAACGCCTGTACCTCGACGGCGCCCATCTCCGTATCCGCGTCCAGCTTTTGGGCGTTCACGGTACCGGCCAGAATGGCGCCGACCTCCGTTTCCAGATCCGCCTCCGCCGCCGCCAGCTTCGGCACCTCCAGGCAGGCCAGCTTCATGCCAAGCTCCGCCTTGTCCCAGACAATGCCCGCCGGGACCGTCAGCGTGAGCCTGCGCTCATCCGCGGCGTGGAAGATAACGCCCTCCCCCACATCCTTCAGATGAAGCGTACCGTTCTTCACGTAGCACTGGACTTTATCGGCGTTTACCCCTGTAAGATGCACGGTATTTCCCTCTCCCTCCGCGATCAGAAGATCATGAAGCCCCATCTCCACATCCAGCTTTTTCAGAGAACCGCTGTAAGCGATATCCGTTTCAAAGTCCCCGGTATAGATTTCCTGCCCGCTCTCCGCTTTTTCGCTGTAGGCCTTTCCTTCCGCGGCTTCGGCGGCATTTCTCTTCAAATTGCTCTCCAGGGTGTCTTCGACGTGCTCCGCATGGTGCTCCTCATCCGCGTATCCCTCCGCATAATGCGCCGCACGGGACACCAGACCGTCCGTCCAGTCCCGGACTTCCTGTTCCAGGCGCTCTCCCAGATCCTCGCCGTACTCCCGTTCCAGATAGTCCTCCCAGTCCTCGCCGTACTTCCGCTCCAGATAATCTTCCCATTCATCGCCGTATTCCCGCTCCAGACGGTCCTCCAGGGCATCCCATCTTTCTTCCCGCGCATCTTCGTTCCGGTCCCATTCCTCTTCCAGCGCGTCCCATTTTTCTTCCAGCTCGTCTTCCTTCCTGTCCCATCTGTTTTCCAGAATGTCGTCCATATCATCCAGACGGTCCAGCGTCCACAGCACGTTCCCGATGCCCGGCAGACCGTATATGCCTGTCCGCGTCACGCTGCCGACGCTGTATGTCCTGACCGTGTTTATTCCCGTATCGATCTTATCCAGATCCTCAAGGCCCCCCGCCATCGCACCGATCCCCGACAGCGACACGCCCAGCGCCATGCAGCAGGCGCCCGCAATGACCGCAGCTTTGACTCTTTTCTTCATGATTGCCCTCCCTTCTCAAATCGAATATCGTCCTTTCCTTGTTTTCTGTGAGTCACGGTCCTCACGCCGTCCGCCGCTTTCCGGAAAAGCGGCGGGAACAGCTTCGTGACCACCCATCCAATGGCCAGCGTCAGGAAAATGCCGCCCCCGATGCACAGAAAGCTGATCCCCATGGAGAGCAGCGCCGCCGCCGGAAAGGCCGTCAGCTTCGCCACGGAAGCGGCCAGACAGATCAGTCCGGCACAGATGAGGATCACGCCGCCGAACAGGAACACGATGGTGAAGAAGATCGCCGCCAGCGCCAGCACCACCAGCGCGGTCAAAAGCCCGATCCCTACGGCGATGATGACCGGCAGGGCGAAGACGGCGAGGACGGTGAGCAGCACGATCATGCCTCCACTCAGATGTTTTTTCCCGCTGTCCTGGCGATATCGCCGGTTCAGATTCCGGGGATCGCCGCTGCCGTTCGTGGCGCTGCGCGCGCCGCTCCCGGCGTCGGCCTTTGCCCCGCTCCCGGCATTTGGCTCCGCGCCGTTCCCGCCGGGGCTCCGGCGCTCTCCAAAGCGTCCGCTGCCGCCCACGTCCTTCCCGCCGGCGTCTGTCCGTTCGCCTGACCGCGGCCCGTTCTGCACTCCCTCCGCCGCACCGCCTTCCCGCGCAGAGGCCGCGTCCGTATTTTCCCCGGCGCCCTGCGGTCTGGCGATGATCTCGTTGCCGCGGGATCGCGGTCCCGCCTGAAACCCTTCCTCGGAAAAAACGCCCTGCTGCCCCTGGGCATCCTGCAGACCTTCCCGTATGGTGGCGGCCAGCTCCTCCGGCGTTCCCAGCGCTTCCAGCACCTCTCCCTCGTTCTCCACACCGGCGTCGTTCAGATAATCATTATAATATTCCATCGCCTCTTTGCGCTCATTCTCCGGCAGATCGGAAAGCAGCGCCGAAAGCCTGTTCATAAAATCCATTCTGTTCATCTGCCCGCACCTCCCTCGAACATCCCCGTGATTTTCCCCGAATACCGGATCCATTCCGCCTCGTAAAGCTTCAACTGCGCGCTGCCCCGCGGCGTGATCTTGTAATACCGCCTGTTGCGCCCGCCGCACTCCACATCATAGACCTCCAGACAATCGTCCCGCATCAGCCTGCGCAGCACCGGATACAGCGTGGATTCCGACAGCTCGATGACCTGCCGGACCTCCTGCGTGATCTTATATCCGTATGTTCCCTCCGGTTCCCTGGATACCACCGCCAGGACGATCGCGTCCAGCAGCGCCGCTCCCGTATTAAAAATCATGCGTATATGCGCCTCCCCGTTTCCCCTCGTCATGCGTTTTCCGCGTTCTATGCTATACAAATCTATAATATTATATGATGTATAATATTATTTCTGATAATAGTATATATCATATAATATTATTCGTCAACAGGGATATGAAAAAAATTATGAAAAATTATGAAAAATGTGAGAAAGAGAAAATGGACGCCCGAAAAGGGCCGGTGAAAAACAGACAGGGACATAACGTGCCAAAGCGCAGTCATGTCCCCTTTCGATCGGCCTCCCGGCCGCACTCTCCTTTGTCCGGCGGCTCAGTCCTTCTTTTTGCCGGTCAGGAAGATGCCCGCCATCCGGAACAGCCCCGCCCGATCGACCGCCTTCAGGAGCACGTACAAAAGGACCGTATCCACGGGCCAGTTGATCAGGTTGCTCAGAATCCGGTCGGGCAGCCGGGCCCAGAACGGCCAGCCGTAATACTGGGACAGCCAGTACGTTCCCAGCACCACGTTGATCAGCAGTCCCACCGTCAGCTTGGCCGCCAGGATCCGCAGGAAGCTGACAGGCCTGCGGTACAGAAAGCAGCCGTAGATCAGCCCGGCCAGAAACGCGTTCAGCGTCAGCCCCGGAATCCAGCCCCCGGTGGGCTTGAGCAGGAATTTCAGGACATCCAGCACCGCGGCGAAAACGCTTCCCAACGCCGGACCGAACATGAAGTCCACGAATTCGTTCGGCAACCCTGAAAACCCGATCTTCAGATGATCGCTGATCTGAATGCTGGCCACATAGCCCAGGACGATCGCAAGAGCCGCAAACACGCCGCACAGGCAGACCGTGCGGACATTTTTGAATTCCTGTGCGGAAGCCTTGAACAGGGCGATGAGCTTCTTCATAAAAAACCTCCTTCTGCAGACATCCGGCCGCAAAAGGAGATATAAAAATAACCGCTATCTTCCGCTGCAGCGAGATGCGGTCCGTATACCGCAAGCACACAGGCGGTGCTTTTCGTCCCGCCGGCAACTCTCTGTCCGGCGGGCACTTAACGCATAGGGACCTACTCTGCATCAAAATATACCGGACCCGCGCCGCACAGCCTCCACGCCCTGCAGGCTGCCGGACGTGCGGCGGGCATCCGCATTGCAATTCTCCGGCGGCAGGCCGCCGGCAAAAACCATTCTATCACAGGCAGGAAAAAACGCAATATCCTTTTTTGTACATTTTCCTCCCCGATATACTTTTTACGGTCCGTCCATCCGGGCACCCTTCACGGGGTCCGAAGCAGCCGGTCCGCCGCCCACAGAAGCCCGTAAATCACCGGCTGATGCAGCAGATAGAGCAGCAGCGAATGCCGTCCCGGCCAGGAAAGGCCCTCCGATATGCCCCGCACGACGCCTTCCCGGGAACGCTTCCCCGGCTTCAGCCAGCCCGGCGTTCCTCCCTGAAACGCGATCCTGTTGAGGAAATATCCCGCCGCGAACAGAAACACCCAGGGGAACAGGGAAAAATAGTCCACCGAATAGAAATCCGCCGCCGGGAAGCCGAGCCACGCGGTAAACAGATTCGCGTACCAGCGCTGCGGCAGCCGCACAAGGCGCAGCCCCTCGAACCCCAGCCAGCCCCCGTTCACATCGCGGGTCAGGAAAAACAGGAGAGCGCTCCCCGCCAGCCCCGCAGCCGGGTCAATCCCGGCCAATGCCTTTTCCAGCCCGGCCCACAGAAGCATGCAGACGCCCAGCAGCGTCAGCACGCCGAATACCACCCGATTTTCCGGCAGGAACAGCAGCGTCACCGCCGTGACCAGCGCGCCGCCGCCGGACACCAGCACCGCCCGCCGGAGCTTCCTTTTCCCGAAGGGCTGGCAGAAGCCGGACAGAAGAAGAAAGGTCCAGCAGATGCTCTGCTGCCAGGCGTAGGCCCACCGCCCGTGATACCAGGGCAGCTCCCGCCCGAACAGATAGACCAGATCCCATGCGGCGTGATAGAGAAACATGCTCAGGAGCGTGACGCCCCGAAGCTGATCCAAAATCCGGTACCGTCCGCGCACGTCCATTTTTCCGTCCCTATTCCTGTCCGGGGCCGCCCGCCATGATGAAGTCCACGGCCTCCAGATACCCTTCCAGACCGTGCCCGTATATCTGCTTATCGCAGGCAGGGGCCGTCACGGAAACCCTGCGGAACGCCTCCCGCTCCATGATATTGGAAATATGCACCTCCACCTTGGGCATGCCGACGCTGTTCAGCGCGTCAAAAATGGCATAGCTGTAATGGGTATAGGCGCCGGGGTTGATGATCAGCCCCTCCGTGCCGTCAAAATACGCCTGCTGGATGCGGTCGATGATCGCGCCCTCATGGTTGGACTGAAACACCTCAATGTGGATCCTGCATGCCACCGCCTTCCGGGCGATCATGTCCAGAAGGTCATTGTAGTCCTTCGTCCCGTAGACGGCCTTTTCCCGGATTCCCAGGAAATTCAGGTTGGGGCCGTTGATGACCAGCAGCTTTTTCAGCCGTTTCCCGCCGGTCCGCCCCTCTCCCGCGCCCATATTGCCTGCTGCCGCGTCCGCGCCGTCCGCCGCGCATCCCGCCGTCTGCGCCAAAGCCCCGGCTCCTTCCGCGGGTTCCGCCGCTTCCTCCGCATCCGGCCTGCCCGCGCCGTTCAGCTCCCGGCCCGTCCCGAAGGGACGTCCCTCGGGCCGCGCGCCCGCGCGCCCTGCCGGGCCTCCGTCCGCCGAATGCCCGTGATATCCCGCGCCCTGCCTCTGGCCGGGACGCAGCGCCCCGTCTATTTCATACAGGATCTGCCCGAAGTTCTTTCCGTCCACATCGATGATGACGTCCGCCGCCGACTCATAGGCGTCCCTGCGCTCCTCCAGCAGATTTCTGATCCGCTCCAGCGGGTTCTCGCACTGCAGAAGCGGCCTGGCGCCGTCCTCCCTGACTCTCTCATACAGCGTCTCCGCCGTGGCGCGCAGATACACCACCTTGCCGATCTCTTTCATCAGCGCCCGGTTCTCCTCCCGCACCGGCATACCGCCGCCCACGGAAATGACCTGATTTTTCGCCGTCTCCTTCAGATACTTCAACGCCTCCGTCTCCATCTGCCGGAAAGCCTCTTCCCCGTCCTGTTCAAAAATCTCCGCAATCGTCTTTCCCTGTTTTTTCTCGATCCATCTGTCCGTGTCCGTCATCGACTGCTTCAGCCGATAGGACAGCTTCACCGCCACGCTGCTCTTGCCGCATCCCATACATCCGATCAAAATCACATTTGCCACGACCGATACCTCTCTTTCAACTTCTGTTGCCGTTCCTGTTCCTTCTGAAAACTTCCGCGTCACATCCCGCGCCCCGGCACGCGCCGCATCAGCCGGCCTCCGTGCGCCGGGAAAGCATTTCGCAGATCTGTCCCGCCTGATCTGCCGTCACAGACAGCCCGTTCCACAGCTCAAA
The DNA here is from genome assembly GCA_947627215.1 of uncultured Eisenbergiella sp. Lineage (GTDB taxonomy): Bacteria > Bacillota > Clostridia > Lachnospirales > Lachnospiraceae > Gallintestinimicrobium. The sequence continues at coordinate 46,659 of CANQVD010000023.1, read as the reverse complement.
CGCCTCCACGCCCTGATACACCAGCATCTTCAGCCCGTTAAAGGCGCGCGCGCCCGCCGCCTGACAGTGCTCCATGAATTTCGTCCGGGCCGGCCGGTAGATCAGATCATAGCCCGTATGGAGCTTCCGGTAAAACGCCTCCTCCCCGATCACGGCGTGTCCGCTGTCGGGAAAAAGCCCCACGCTGGTGGCCTGAATGGCCAGATACTTCCGGCCGTCAGGAAGCGTTTGCCAGTCCGAAAGCCCAAGCGGCGTGACACAGTCCCTTCCGCTCCTTTCCCGAACCTGGGCGGCCGTCTGCTCCGCCTTTTCCGGGCTCCGGTTCAGAAGCCAGATCCGCGCCGCGCCCTTTGCCGCGCAGAGATGGGCGATGGCCCGTCCCACGCCGCCCGCGCCCAGCAGGATCACCTCTTCTCCCTCCAGGGAAACGCCGTCCTCCCGCATGGCCCGGTACAGCCCGCTCATATCGGTATTATACCCTTTGTATCCGGCCGGCGTGCGCACCAGCGTGTTCACCGCGCCCACCGCGGCGGCCAGCGGCTCGATCTGTGCCAGAAACGGGATCACCGCCTGCTTGTAGGGCACCGTCACATTCAGCCCCAGCACATTCAGCGCATATGCGCCCTCCACCGCCGCCCGCACGTCCTCCGGCTCCACCCGGAACGGGACATAGACCGTATTGACGCCGCACAGGGCCGCCAGCCTGTTGTGGATGTCCGGGGACAGCGTATGTTCCACCGGATTTCCGATCAGCCCCAGCAGCCTCGTCCTTCCGTCAACCGTCACCGCGCTCAGATTCTTGTCCATGGGAAACCTCTTTTGCCCGCTTTCTCCAATAAAAATATAACACAATTTTTTCCAGTTGTCTCTTTAAAATGATCTGAATTTCCTCTTTCGGATGGATCGGCTTCACCAGAACGGTCCGGATGCCGGCCCGCTTCGCCCCCCATACGTCGGTGAAAAGCTGGTCGCCGATGAACAGCGTGGTTTTCTCCGCCGTTCCCATCCGCCGCATCGCTTCCCGGTATCCCCGGACGGAGGGCTTGCCCGCCTTGAAAATATAATCGGCGTATTTTACGCTCTCCGCAAAGCTTTTCACCCGGGGCTCTTTGTTATTGGAGAGGATCAGCGCGGAAAACCCGATCGCATGCAGCCGCGCGAACAGCGCCTTTGCCCGTCCGTCCGCCGGCGCGCCGTGGGGCACCAGCGTGTTGTCCACGTCATAGATCAGCCCCCGGTATCCGGCCGCATAATACGCTTCATAGTCGATCTCATAGGCGGAATCCGCCGTCTCATTCGGATAAAAACGCTCCAGCATATGTTCTCCCTTTCCCGCCGCGGCCGCCGTCCGGTCCCCGCCCTCCGGGCCGCCGGGATGCGCCTCTCAGCCCGCCCTTTTGCCGCCAAGGTCCGCGGCCTCCAGCAGACGCTTCGTGTAGGGGTGGCACGGCGCGAAGTACACCTGTTCCACGCTGCCCTGCTCCACGATCTGTCCGTCCCGCATGACCAGCACCCGGTCGCTCATCCGGTAGACCACGCGCATATCATGGGAGATGAAGAGAACGGACAGACCCATCTCCTCCTTCAGGGAAAGCAGCAGCTCCAGGATCTGGTCCTGGACCGTCACGTCCAGCGCGGATACCGCTTCGTCCGCGATCAGAAGCTTCGGCTCCAGCATCAGCGCCGCGCCGATGCAGACGCGCTGCCGCTGCCCGCCGGAAAGCTGTCTGGGATACCGGTCGGCGATCTCCGGCCCCAGCCCCACCTTTTGCAGCATCGAAAGCGCCTTCTCCCGCCGTTCCCGCGGCGCGCGGACGCCCCGGATGCGCAGCGGCTCCTCCAGAATCCAGCCCACCTTCCGGGCCGGATTGAGGGAACCGTAAGGATCCTGAAATACCATCTGGGGATGCTCGCTGAAATGGGATACGCTTCCCGCATCCTGCCGCTCCAGTCCCAGGATCACTCTGGCCAGCGTGGACTTGCCGCAGCCGGATTCCCCCACCAGGCCCAGCACCTCCCCTTCCCGCAGGGTCAGGGAAACGCCCCTGAGTACCGGGCGGATCTTCCGTTTTTCAAAAAGGGAACGCCGCTCCTGCGCAAAACCGATGCGCACATTCGATACCTCCAGAAGCGTTCTGCCTCCGCCATGCGCGTCCTGCTCCCCGCCTTCCTCTCCCTTTTCGCACCGGGGGATGGCGGCGATCAGCTTTTTGGTGTAGGGCTCCTTCGGATGGAAAAAAACCGTCTCCGCATCGCCGCTCTCCACGATGCCGCCGCCCTGCATCACCACCACCCGCCTGCAGAGCCTGCGCACCAGACTCAGATCGTGGGAAATGAACAGAATGGCCGTCTTTTTTTCCCGGTTGATGCGCAAAAGCAGCCGCACGATCTGATACTGGATCGTCACATCCAGCGCCGTGGTGGGCTCGTCGGCGATCAGGAGCCTGGGCTCGCAGATCATGGCCGCCGCGATCATCACCCGCTGGCGCATGCCGCCGGAAAGCTGATGCGGATAGGCGCGGTATACCCGCTCCGCGTCCTCCAGCTCCACGTCGGAGAGCATCTGCAGCGCCCGCCGCTTCCGCTCCTCCCGATCCATCTCCGGACGGTGGATGCGAAGCGCCTCCTCCACCTGCCAGCCCACGGGCAGGACCGGATTCAGGGAGGTCATGGGCTCCTGGAAGATCATGGCGATATCGTCCCCCTGCAGGGCGCGCAGACGGCTGCGCGCACATGTCAGGATATCCTCACCCTCAAAAAGGATTTTTCCCCGTTTCTGCATATCGTGACGGGAAAGCAGTCCCGCGATGGCCAGCGCCGTCATGGACTTGCCGGAGCCGGACTCGCCCACCAGGCCCACGATCTCGCCGGGCTCCATATGCAGCTCAAAATCACGGACCACCGTTTCGGGGATCAGGTGGTCATGAAATTCCAGATTCAGTCCGGTCACGTCCAGCATATCCGTCCTCCTTTGCCCCTCTCAGTTCTCCTTCAGGCCTTCCGCCAGCAGCGAAAAGCCCAGCACCATCCAGATCAGCGCCAGTCCCGGAAACAGCGCGTAGCCGGGAGAGGAAAACAGATAGGTCTGTGCGTCCGAGAGCATTCGCCCCAGACTGGCATGGGGCGGCTGGGTGCCGATCCCCAGATAGCTCATGCCCGCTTCCGCCAGCACCGCGTTGTTGAAGCCGATCATGACCGAGGACAGCAGCACGGTGGTGATATTGGGCAGGATATGCACGAACATGACGCGTAGATGCCCCGCTCCGGCCAGCCTTGCGCTGCGCACGTAATCCATGTTTTTGCAGCGGATGAACTCGCCCCGCACGATCCGCGCGAAGCTTGGGACGAACGCGATCCCCAGCGCGATGACCACGTTGAAATTTCCGCTTCCCAGAAGGCTGATGACCACCAACCCCAGAAGGACGCTGGGGAAGGCGAACAGGACATCGTTGATGCGCATGAAGACCTCATCGACCAGACCGCCGAAATAGCCGGTGAGCGCCCCTATAAAAATGCCGCAGACCGTCCCGATGCCCACGGTCCCCGCCGCCACCAGCAGCGTGGTCCCGCTGCCCTTTAAAACCCGACTGAAGATATCCCGGCCGAAATTATCGCAGCCCATGAGGTGGGACAGGGAAACGCCGGCCAGCTTGGCGGTCTTATCCATGGCCTCCGGATCGTAGGGCGTCCAGACGGCCCCCGCCAGCACGAACAGGAGCATGACGCCGGTGAGCACCGCCCCCGCGGTAAAATTTTTGCTTTTCTTATGATTCATGAAGATCCCCGCTTTGAATCCCGGCATCCGAAAGGGCCTCTGCCGGCCGCCCGCGGCGCCGCGGCATTGCTCAGTCCAGCGTGATGCGCGGATCCACCGCTTTGTAGAGCAGATCCACCAGGAAATTGACCGCGATCACCAGGAACGCGATGCAGACGATGATGGCCTGCACCACCGGATAATCCCGGTTGGAAATGGACGTCAGAAGGATCCGCCCCAGCCCCGGAATGTTGAACACCTGCTCCACGATGATGCTGCCCGCCACCATATCCGCCAGCGCCATGCCGAGAAAAGTGATCACCGGGATCAGCGCGTTGCGGAGCACGTGGCGGTAAAGCACCGCCCGCGTCCCGTTGCCCCGGCTGTAGGCCGTGCGCACGTAGTCCAGCTTCATTTCCGACAGAATGGAGGTGCGCAGAAGCTTCACCGCCATGGCCGACTTCGGCAGCGCGATGGCTATGGAGGGAAAGATCATATACCCCAGAAAGGCGAGCCGGTCCTGCTGCCAGGACACATAGCCGCCGGGCACGAAAAGATGCAGGATGAGCCCGAATACCAATGTGATCAGAATGCCCGAAAAGAAGGCCGGCACCGCCATGATGATCTGGTTCGCCACCACGATCGCATGATCCAGCATCCCGCCCGCGTATCTGGCGCATGCCACGCCCAGCGGAATGGAGATCACCACGATGAGCACGAAGGAGATCGCCGTCAGCGTCAGCGTCACCGGCAGCTTATCCCCGATCATGGACATCACGGACATATTGTAGCGGTAGGAATTGCCGAAATCCCCCCGCAGGAAATCCCCGATCCAGCGCAGATAGCGGACAAGGAGAGGCGCGTTCAGACCCAGCTCCTCCCGCAGCGCCTCCACCCGCGCCGGCGTGGCCTCGGTTCCCAGCATGGCCGTGGCCGGATCCCCCGGTATCACGGCAAAGGCCGCGAATACCAGGAAGGATACCGCCAGCAGCGTCGCCAGAAGACCCGCAGTTTTTTTCAGAAAATATTTCATAGGATGCGACTCTCCGCTCGAACGATTTTATTCCTGCCCGTCCGCCAGCTTCAGCTTCGCCAGATCCTGTACGTAGAGCGGATAAAATTCATAACCGGTATATTTTTTGTTCAGCGCCACAAAACAGGGCAGATCCTGAATGTAAACGTTCGCCGCTTCCTCGGCCAGGATCCGTTCGCATTCCTTATAATACGCTGTCTTTTCCGTCTCGTCCGTGCTGGTGGAAGCGCCCGCGTAGGCCGCGTCATAGGCCTCGCTTTCAAAATTCACGAAATTCTTGCCCGCGTCGCTGACAAAACGGCTCAGAAGCGCCGGAGCGGTCAGGCTGGAAGCGTCCAGGCCCACCACGGTTGCCTCAAAATCCCGATCCGCATACACCTGGGAAAGCCAGCTCTCCCATTCGATGAGCTCGATCTCGGCCGTCACGCCGATGCGCTTTAACTGCTCCGCGATCACCTGCGCCGTATCCACATGCTGCTGATAGTTGGACGGCACGGTGAGCTTGAAGGAAAAGCCGTCGGGATACCCCGCCTCCGCCAGCAGCTCCTTCGCCTTCTCCGGATCGGCGGGATACAGATCGTTCAGCTCTTCCATATAGTATTTGCCGAAGGCCGGGAACATGCTGCTGCCCAACTGCGTGCCCTTGCCGTCGGAAATGATGTCCATGATCTCCTGCACGTCCACCGCATAGCAGAGCGCCTGCCGCACCCGCACATCGTCAAAGGGGGCCTTCGCGTTATTCAGGTACATGGCCTGCACCAGATTCATGGTGCCCTCCAGCACGTTATAATCGTCGGAAAGCTGCTCCGTCATGGACTGGGATACCCGGACGAACATGTCGATGGCGCCGCCGTTTAAGCTGGTGACGATGGTATCCGAATTGGCGATGACCTTCAGCGTGATCTCGTCGATGTTCGCGGGCGTCCCCCAGTAATCGTCAAATTTCTCGATGACGAAGTTTTCCTGCGGGGAACGGGATACGTATTTGTAGGGGCCGGTGCCGATGGGATTCGTCTCCGGCGAATCGTTGGAGGCCGGTATGATCGCCGCGTCCATATAGGCCAGAAATTCGTTGTCCGGCTCCTTCAGCGTCACGCGGACGGTATTCTCATCCGTGATCTCCACGCTCTCAATCGCGGAAAACGCCGGTACCAGCGGGTCCCCGCTGCTGGTATCGGCGCATCTTTCAAGGGAATATTTTACGTCTTCCGCCGTTACCAGGCTGCCGTCATGGAATTTTACACCGTCCCGGAGCCGAAAGGTATAAACCTTTCCCTCCTCTTCCACCGTGTGGCTTTCTGCCAGGGCATCGACCATATTGCCTTCGCTGTCAGGTTTCACAAGCCCTTCATACAGATTGAACAGAATTTCCTCCGTTCCGGCCGCCACCGCCTTGTGGGGGTCCAGACTGTCTTCAATGTCCTGAGGAATCCCAATCGAAATCCGGGATGTAGTTCCGCCTGCCTTATCGCCTGCGCAGCCGCTCAGTGCAATAGTCAGTGCCGTGCACACCAAAGTCAAAAGAAATCTCCGAATCGCTTTTGTCTTCATGTGTCTCTCCTTTTATTTTGCTCTATTCAGTTGTCTGCTTCCGGCATTGCGGCCATGCGGTCCACATGCCTGACGCGGGCGCCTCTGCGGCGCCGGGCGCGAAACAGGCCAGGGCAGCGATATGCCCTGACCTGCTCATTTTATACAACTGCGGCGACAAAATCAAGTACCGCCCGCAAATTCCCACAAATTTTCTTCCGGCCGCAGCCAGAACGCCCTTCAGTTTTCCTTCTCGATGATCTTTTTGAGCTCGTCCATAAAGGTGTTGACATCCTTGAATTCCCGGTATACGGAGGCGAACCGCACATAGGCCACAGAATCCAGCCCTTTGAGCTTATCCATCACCAGCTCCCCGATGACGCTGCTGGAAATTTCCCTCTCTTCCCTGGAAAACAGCTCCGTCTCCACCTGGTCTACCAGCCGGGTGATCTCGTCGGCGCTGATGGGGCGCTTGTAGCAGGCCCGCAGGACGCCGGACTCCAGCTTGGCGCGGTCGTAGGACTCCCGCTTGCTGTCCTTCTTGATGACGATCAGCGGGATCGTCTCGATCTTCTCATAGGTGGTAAAGCGCTTCCGGCAGTCGTCGCAGACCCGGCGGCGCCGGATGGAATTGTTCTCATCGGAGGGTCTGGAATCGATGACCCTGGTATTTTCATGACCGCAAAATGGACATTTCATATGGATTCCTCCTGCCGTATTCCCGTTCCCCGGACGCGGCACATTTCCTGACAAAAAGCCGCATATTTTCTATATACAGTATACGGAAAGACCCATATTTTGTCAATCACCGGACATCCACCAGAATGATATCGGGTCCGATCTGTTTGATATCGCTGTAGCAGATCTCACAACCCGCATCGCTGCGCAGCAGATTCCGGAGCCGGCTGCCGCCGGGGACAGTGAGCCTGCGGATACAGCCCGTACACTCGTCAAATTCAAAATCCACCACATGTCCCAGCCTCCTGCAGTCCCGCAGATTGATGACCTCCTTGCATTTCAGTTCCGAAAACAGCATATCCGCTCCCTCCGCGTCGCTTTTTACCATGATATGCCGAAATGCCGGAATCCGTTCCGCAGGACAGAATTTACCAGAATAAAATTCCGCGCGATGCCCATGCTTAATACAACGGGGAACGCGTTTTTACGGGCTTCCCGTCTGCGGAATCAAAAATCGAAACGGCAGGAGGAGGCATGGTCATGGCATTGAATAAGGTTGAGATCTGCGGCGTAAACACTTCAAAGCTGCCCGTGCTTACCAATGAGGAAAAAGACGAGCTTTTCACCCGGATCCGTCAGGGGGATGAAACGGCCAGGGAGCGGTTCATTCAGGGCAACCTCCGCCTCGTCCTGAGCATTATCAAGCGCTTCGCGTCCACCAACGAAAACGTGGACGACCTGTTTCAGATCGGCTGCATCGGCCTGATCAAGGCCATCGACAACTTCAATATGGAGCTGGGCGTACGCTTTTCCACCTATGCGGTGCCCATGATCATCGGGGAGATCCGGCGTTTCCTGCGGGATAACAACTCCATCCGGGTCAGCCGTTCCCTGCGCGACACCGCCTACAAGGCGATCTACGCCAGGGAAAACCTGATGAAAAAAAACCAGAAGGAGCCCTCCATCACGGAGGTGGCCGCCGAAGTGGGCATCTCCCGGGAGGACATCGTCTATGCGCTGGACGCCATTCAGAATCCCATGAGCCTCTACGAGCCCGTCTATACCGACGGCGGCGACACCCTCTATGTCATGGACCAGATCCGGGACAAGAAAAACCGGGAGGAGGCCTGGATCGACCGTCTCTCCCTCTCCGACGCCATGGAGCGTCTGGGCGAACGGGAGCATGAAATCATCGTGCTGCGCTTTTTCGAGGGGAAAACCCAGATGGAGGTGGCGGAGCTCATCGGCATCTCCCAGGCGCAGGTCTCCCGGCTGGAAAAAAGCGCCCTGCGCGTCATGCGGGCCTATCTGAGCGCGTGAGCGGTTCCGGCCGCCGCCGGCCCGGCAGGGTCGGCCGGAGGGAAACGACCGCCCTCTACTCCTTCACGATCTCCTTTTTCAGCCGCCGCATGATCTTTTTTTCCAGACGGGAAATATAGGACTGGGAAATGCCCAGGCAGGATGCCACCTCCTTCTGCGTCATTTCCCGGCCGTCCGGCGTATTCAGCCCGAAACGCAGATTGATGATCGTCTGCTCCCGCTCGGACAGCGTGCTCACGGCCCGGCGCAGGATCCTGCGCTCCGCCTCGTTTTCCAGATCCTTATAGATCACATCCTCGTCCGTTCCCAGAATATCGGAAAGCAGCAGCTCGTTGCCGTCCCAGTCCACGTTCAGCGGTTCGTCGATGGAGACCTCCAGACGGGTCTTGCTGTTCCGGCGCAGATACATCAGGATCTCGTTCTCGATGCAGCGGGACGCGTAGGTGGCCAGCTTGATGTTTTTTCCCGGATTGAAGGTATTGATGGACTTGATCAGGCCGATGGTGCCGATGGAGATCAGATCCTCCACCCCCACCCCCGTGTTGTCGAACTTCTTGGCTATGTATACCACCAGGCGCAGATTGTGCTCGATGAGGATGGAACGGGCCTCCTGGGCATATTCCTCGGAATCCAGATCCTGGATCACCTCGCTCTCCTGCTCGCTCTCCAGCGGGGGAGGCAGCACCTCCGCGCCGCCGATATAATGAATGTCCCCTTCCTTCGCCAGAAAAAAGGCCGGCTCCCTGCGGATGATCTTAAACTGCATCTTTCCCGGCATCGCTACTTTCAATATCATGGTTTTCTCCTTTCTTTTCCTCCAGTAAGGCGGGATGCAGAAGCATCTGATAGCGTTTTTTTCCGGACAACTGCCCGTTTTCCACGGCTACCGGCACGTTTCTGTGCCGGTAGCGGCAGCCGTCCCTGTACAGGCACAGCTCCTCCGTCAGCGCGGCGGGCAGAAGCCCGTGCAACTTTCCCACCGAATGATAGGGAATGAGCCGGAACCCTTCCGCCCTTTCCAGAAGCCCCAGCTTCTCCGCCGCCGCGCGTTCCAGGATGCAGACGGGAGCGCCGGAAACCGGATCGTACAGACCATTGCCGCTGTCCATCAGCCCGGTCAGCGTCATTTCCCGGTCCCCGTTCCTGATCCGGACCGTCCAGAGCGGGTCCTTTTCTCTCTGCCTTTCCCTGCGGATGAGCCCGGCCCCCAGGACCGCCGCCGCGGCGGAGGGAAACAGAACGGTGAACAGATTTTTTCCCGCGCTCCGCGTCCCGGCAAGCCGGTCATATATGCCGCAGGCCGCGCCGACGGCCCCGCCCAGCGCGCAGGACACCGCCAGATACAGGCCCGCGGCGCGGCACAGCCCGCGCGCTTCCCCGAACCCGAACGAAAGCTGCAGCATGGCAGCCGCGCCCACCGCCAGCATACCTGTTTTTAAAATGGGAACAAAACCCGGTTTTCCCGGCAGAATGAGCAGCACGGCAAGAAAGTACAAGCTTCCCGCCGCCGCCGAAGCGGCGAGCCTCTTTTTATCCGGCCGCAGATTCCCGATACAGGCGGTCAGCCAAAGCAGCAGAAAATTCATGCCGAAATGCAGGAAAAAGATCCGGTCCACGTAAAGGCTGTACCGCATATGAACGCCTCCTGTTATGTATGTCCCCATTATAAAAAATATCCTGCGCGGAATTTGTCGGATTCCGGCAGGATATTTTTAAAATTTTCGCGTTTTTTCGCGATTCTGTTTTTATCCGGCAGCGCCGCACGCTTTTCGCCCGCGCGGCCGCCATGCCGCTTTTCTTCGCATCCGCGGCGCACATCCGCCGCAGCCTGCGTCCCGTTCCATTCCCTCACAACCGCAGCACATGGCACGCCGCGGCCAACACCGCCGCCAGTACCGCTGCCGCCGCGCCCCATACCGCGTAATCGGAGCACAGGAGGAAAACCGCGGCCACAAGGATCACGGCGACCGCCACCCGCATCCAGGATACCGGCGCCTGTCCGCCCGCCTTCCCGGTCTGCCCGTTGACCATGAAATGATAGACCTTATCCCGATAACGGTAGGTGGAAAGCCAGACCGGCAGAAGCAGATATTTGTAGGTGACGGCGGAATAGGCGGTATTCGCCCGTTTGATCCGCACATGATCCGCCCGGTGCTCCTGGCGGACCCGCTCCTCAATGTTGGCGCGAAGCCTCCCGGAGATCAGGCTCTTCGCCCGTTCCCAGGCCTCCTTCAGCCCCACCGAATAGCGTTCGGCCACAAAACCGGCCACATATTCCGGCTGATAGGCTTTGTTGTCCGCGGTGTGAAAGGGCTCCACCTTCCGCATCAGCCCTTCGTCATAACGGGCGGACGCCATCACCGCTTCATCATCGATATCCTCCCGGTAGCGCCCGCCGGTACTGTACCAGTCGGTGACTACCTTTTCGCCTTCCTTTGTGCGCATACGCCGGTCAATGCCGTACTCCGCCGCATAATCTGTGACCGTATGGGCATCGAAGGTCCAATAGGGCAGATAGATGCCCTTGAACGCCCCCGGCTTTACGCCCTCCTTGGCCGCCCGCGGGCAGAACAGCTTCCGCCTGATCCAGGCGGCGAACTTCGACGCCGCTTCCTTCGCGGTCACGGCGAAAGGCACCACTCCGCCCGGCGCCATGGTCTCCGCTCCCTTTTCCTCCATGACCTGATTGGAACCGCAGTAAGGGCATACATTGGCCAGCTCCAGCTCGTCATATACGGACTGAGCCCCGCAGGCCTTACAGACGACGACCTTCTTTTTGACACCCCAGTCGCAGTTTTCCCGGTGAAGGGCGCTCTCAAAATCCAGCTCCTGTGCGCGATCCCCTTCCGCCCCGCCGGAACTGTCCCCCGCGGAGGGAATGCGTTCCGTATAGTCGCAGTACGGACAGTGCATGCCGCCGGTGGCGGGATCGTAATCCATGACGCCGCCGCACTGCGGACACTTCCGGTCCGTTTCCTCTTTTGTTTTTTCCAGATCCAGCTCCTCACCGGCATCCGTCCAGGCTGTCTTCGCCATTCTTTTCTCCGTTCCGGTCGCCTTGCGGCCGACTTCTCTCAGATGCCGTCCGCCGCGTCAAAGGGATCTCCGCACTCCGGACAGAACTTCGGCGGATGCGCCGGATCCTCCGGCTCCCAGCCGCATTTGTCGCACCGGTACTGCAGAGCGCCGGCCGGCTTCGGCTTTCCGCACTCGCTGCAGAACTTCCCTTTGTTCTGCGCGCCGCAGCTACAGGTCCAGAACAGCTTCTGCTCCGGCCTGGGCTTCCCGCACTCCGCACAGAATTTCCCCGTGTTTCCGGACGCGCCGCAGCTACAGCTCCAGCCGCCCTTCTCCCCCGCCTGCGCGGGACGCATCCGGGGCTGCGACTCCTTCCGTGCGGTCTCCGCCCGCTGCGCTTCCCTCCTCTGCTCCATGGCAAACAGCTCCGACGCGTTCACGCCGCCCGCGTTCTGCGCCATGTTCATGCCCGCGAACGCCATCATCGGCCCCGCATTCTGATTGGCCGCCGCCGACTGCATGGCCGCCGACTGCGCGCCCACCAGTTGAGCCGCCGCCATGCCGGGATTGCGGAACACCGCGTTGCGCTGCAGCTCCCGGATCATCTTTTCATCCTCCTCCGGCGCCTTCACGGAGCTGACCCCGAAGGAACTGATGAAGATGCCGTAGCGCTGTCCCCATTTTTCGGAAAGCACCTCGTTCAGGGCATCCGCCAGCTCCTGGGCATGCCCCGGCAGGGAGCTGTAACGGATTCCCATGTCCGATATTCTGGCAAAGGCGGGCTGAAGCGCGGTGAGCAGCTCGCTCCTGAGCTGAGAGTCGATCCGGTCCCTCGTGAACTCTCCCTCCACGTTCCCGCAGATATTTTTATAGAAAAGAACCGGATCCGCGATCCGATAGGCATATTCCCCATGACAGCGGATCTCGATGTCGATGTCCAGCCCGATGTTCGCATCCACCACCCGGAAGGGTACGGGGTTGGCCGTGCCGTATTTATTCCCCAAAATCTCTTTGGTATTGAAGAAATAGACGCGCTGGTCGCGGCCCGTGTCCCCGCCCATGGAAACCCTTCTGCCGAACTGCTGCAGGCTGCGCTTCACACTCTCCCCCAGATCCCCGTAAAAAACGCTGGGCTCCGCCGACGTATCGTAGACGAATTCGCCCGACTCGGCGCAGACCTCGGTCACATAGCCCTGGTCCACGATCATCATGCACTGCCCTTCGTTGATGACGACAATGGATCCGTTGGAAATCAGGTTGTCGCTTTCCCGGTTCAGAAAGCCCCGCTTCGCCCTGCGGTTTTCTCCCTTCTTCACCAGCACGTCCGCCTCCATGGACGGACAGTAAAAATATTCTCTCCACTGATCGGCCAGTACGCTCTTCGCCGCCTGGACCCCCACCTTCAAAATGCCCATCTTCTGCCGCCTCCTCCGCAATAAAAATACGCCAGCCCTCGCATCTTCCGTATACCATGTCCCGCCGGACATGGAGCCTCCGGCGGATTTCACGCGCCTGACATGGTAACGAGCGAATCCAGCGATTCGCGAGTATCATACCCACTCTGTGGCTATTATACCGTGTTTCAGCGGCCGACACAATTCTTTTTTCCTGTTTCCCCGCGAAAAGGCGGGCTTCCATGGGGCAGGGCAGGGGCTCCGTCGGCCGGGCGGCCCGCGGCATATCCCATTTTCCCGGACCGTAGAAAAGCGCCGGCACTTACGCGGCGTCCTTTGCCGCGTTATGTGCCGCTGCGCTTTTCTTCCGAGCGGGAGCGTGGCCGGAAAGGGGATATGCCGCAGGCCGCCCGGCCGACGGAGCCCCTGCCCTGCCCCATGGAGGCCCACCTTTTCGCGGAGATGCGGGAGCCCGGTTCACTCCTCCCTGCGCCGCACCACCTCTCCGTCCTCAAATTCCTTCGTACTGCCCACGATCAGCTCATCCTCCGCGCTCACCGCGCCGGACGAAATGGCGGCCAGCGTTTCGTTCTGATCCAGCACCTCCACCATGCGCTTCTCCGCCACCGGCTCGGTGCCCAGGATGGTGGGCCGCTCGGTCATCACATAGACGAAGCTGTTCATGTTCGCATCCGTATGCAGAGCGGCCAGCGGAATGCAGCAGTCGTAGATCTCCGACTGCCGGGTCAGCGAAAACATCCCGTTCTGTCCGATCGCGCCCTTTCCCTCCGGCAGGCGACAGACGGCCTGATAGCTGCCCGGCATGCTCCCCACCGCTTCCAGATAATCCACCGTCAGCTTCAGCTCCTCTCCGCGCCGTGTGCCGGAAAGCGCCACCTCCGCCTCCTCCCCCGGATCCACATACTTTTTCTCCTCCGGTCCCAGGACCGCGGTAAAAAACAGCGGCTGGGTCAGATCCGCCATCAGAACAGCCGCCCCGTCCGGCGTCCGTTCCCCGACGGAAACGAGGAGCCGCGTGACGACGCCGTCCCGGTCGGAGACGACGATCCCCTGCTCCTCCCTGATCCTCTGCAGCTTTTCCTGCTCCTGCCGCAGGGCGGTCAGCGTCATCCGCGCGCTTCCCAGCGCCGCGTCCGTGGGCATCCGGGACAGCGCATCCTCCAGATCGCGCTGCGCCTCAAGCAGCGCCTCCTCCTTTGCGTTCTGCGCGTCTTCCCTGGCCCGCTCCGCCGCCTTTACGGCCTCCTGCTGCGCCCTCCATTCGCTTTCCCAGGCGGAATAGGCCGGATCCTCCTCTCCGTTTTCCGGCATTTCCGCTTCCAGATTCCGCAGATCCCGCTTCGCCTGTTCCTCATCCTCCTGCGCCCTCTGCAGCTTCAGCTCGGAGTCCGCCATGACATCCAGCAGGTCCTGTCCGGCCCGCAGCATCGTTTCATTTTTCTGCGCCGCGCTCAGATCCACATTGTTCTGCAGCGTGGAAACCTGGAGCCTCTGCATTTCGATCTCCCGGCTTCCCTCCGCGATCTGTTCCTCCAAGTCCTCCGGATCCAGCTCAAAAAGCGGCTGTCCCTCCGTCACCGTATCACCCGGCAGGACAAAAATCTCCTTCACCTTCAGGCCGGCCAGCGTGCCCACCGCCGCTTCCCTGCTCTGCTGCACGCTGCCGCTCACCTCCACCCGGTGGGAGACGGCCGAGCGCTTCGCCTTTTCCAGCGTCACCTGCGGCAGCGTCGTCGCATAGATTCCGCGGGACAAAAGCGTTCCGAACAGCATGAAAAGGAAAAAAATCCCCAGTCCCGCCAGCACTTTTTTCGTATTCATGTTTCTCTCACTCCTTTAACGCCGAGGCCACGATGCCCCGTTCCAGATGATCGCGTCCCAGCAGAAAGACGAACAGCGCCGGGATCAGAATGATCACGGATGCCGCGAACGCGGTTCCCTCCTGCCCCTCCAGATCGGAGGGCAGATACAGGGACAGCGGCCACAGCGCACGGGTCCGCAGAAAGGCCAGCGGCTGCTCGATCATGTTCCAATACTCCAGAAAACCCAGCACGCCCGCCGCCAGAATGCCGCCGGAGGCCAGGGGCAGCCCGATCCGGACGAACAGGGTAAATTCCCCGGCCCCGTCTATGCGGGCCGCCTCCAGAAGCCCGGCCGGAATCTCCCGGAAGCTCCGGTACATCAGGAAAACGGGGAACGTGGAGAAGGCCGCGGGGAGGATCAGCGCCCAGTGGGTGTCCATAAGGCCCAGTTCCGTCAGCACCAGATACTGGGAAAGCATCGTCACCTGAAAGGGCATCAGCATCAGCACGATATAGACGACGAACAGCGCCCGGCTGAACCGGAACCGGTAGACGGCGAAGGCCCAGGCGGACGGCACCGCCAGCAGAAGCTGCAGCCCCAGAATGAGGACGACGATCTTTACCGAGTTCCAGAACACCGTGAAAAACTGCGGGGAATACAGCAGCAGCTTTCCGTAGTGCGCAAGCGTTGGATAGTCCGGCAGAAGCTTCCAGCCGATATAGCCCTCCGCTTCCCCCGAAAGCGGCGCGAACGCGTCCGCCAGCTCCAGCCCGCTCATGAGAGACCCGGACAAAAGCAGCAGCACCGGCATCAGCATCAGGAGCGCGGGAAGCGCCAGAAGGACGGCCCGGGCCAGCCCGCCCAGAAAGCGCCAAAAGCGGCGCCGCATTTTCCGGAATGCATTCCTTCGCATTTTCTAATCCTCCCGCAGGCAGAGCGCCGAAAACAGCAGGATAAAAAGCAGGAGCACCCCCGCCATACAGACGGCGGCCGCGGCCATTTTATCCACATCCAGGGACGCGAACCAGTTATTGAACAGATGGGACAGCAGATAGATGCTTTCCTGCGGATAGGGGCCGGCCACCAGATAGGCCTCCCGGAAAGCCTTGAACGTATTCAGAAAGGAGAGCACGGCGATGGTGAAAAAGGAGCCCCTTGTCTGGGGCAGGATGATGGAGCGCCAGAGCCGGACCGTTCCCGCGCCGTCCGCCCGGGCCGCCTCCACCGTATCCGCGGGGACCGCATGGATCCCCGCCAGCCACAGGATCACGGTATACCCCAGATTTTTCCACACATAGCTGAACACCAGCACCCAGAAGGACCAGCCGGTTTCCATGAAATCGATGGACGTCCCCAGAACCAGGTTCAGAAAACCGCCCTTTGCAAACGCCATCCTCCAGACGATGGCCGCGGTGGCCGCCGGCATCGCCATCGGCAGAAGGAACACAGACTTCCACAACTGCGCCTCCTTCAGGCCGGAGAGCAGCATTGCCAGAAGCAGTCCCAGGGCCAGCAGCAGCGGAAGGCTGACCGCGGTGAACCGCACGGTGTTTTTCACCGCCAGCCGGAACGCTTCGTTGGCAAATACCCGCCTGTAATTGGAAAGCCCCACATACTGCTCCGTCACCGCCGTGACGAAGGAACGCCTCGTCACATCCGCGAACGGGACCAGCACCAGCGCGCACACTCCGGCAAAGCCGGGCAGCAGAAAAAGAGCAAAGCTCCGCCATTCCTTTCGTTTTCTCATGAACAGTCTCCCTGTCTGATACGTTTGGAAAGGATTGTAGCGCGAAAATCTCTAACTTTGCTCTAAGGAAGCGCCGGAACCGTCGGATTCATATAGTCTGAGGATCCGGCCGAACAAAAGGCATACGGCGATGCCAAGAAGCCCTAAAAGAAACATGACCAGCGCGGCGCCGGAACCCTTCCCGGCGCCGAACATCCGCGCCGGGAGCCCATTCGGAGCCGTTCGCGCCATCCAGGGCTCGCAGACCTGATCCACCAGAAAGCCGCCGGCGAGGGTCCCGATGGGGATGGTGAAGAACTGCATCGTATTCCGGCAGGAATAAATGCGTCCCTGCATTCCCGGCGGGACGGTACCGCGCAGGATCACGTCGAGATTGGCGTTCATGACGGGAATCACAGACCAGCCGGCGATCTGGGCAATACACCACCACACCGGCGTCCGGGCAAACGCCAGAATAAAATTTTCCGTTCCCAGAGAAAACAGCACGGTCAACAGAATCACGCGGACGCGGTTCTTCGGCGCGGGAAGGACGGTCACAGCCAGGCTTCCCGCCAGCGTCGCGATCCCGGCGCATGAGGTGACGGCTCCCAGCACCGCCGTTCCGCCGTTTTCCCGGGAAAGCACATAGGGCGGCAGCACCGCGTCAAACGCGGACGCCACGAAATTCACACCCGCGAGAAACAGGATCAGCCAGAGGAGCCTGCCGTTTCGGAAAAGATAAACCAGCCCCTCCCTTACACCGGATAAAACAGTCTCTCCCGCTCTGTCCGCACGCCCCGCCTCCGCCGGCGGGATATGCACCCGGAATGCCAGGGCCGCAAAAGCCACGGCAAAGGTCGCCAGATCCGCGCCGATCACACCGTCCATGCCCGCCGCCGCATAAAGCGCTGTCGCGAACACCGGATGCAGGATCGTGACAAGCGAATTGGAAAATGACTTCAGGCCGCTCGTTCTCTGATACTGCTCCTTCGGCGTGATCAGCGTCATCGTCACCTCGCCGGCAGGCTGCTGCACCGTGTTCATCAGGCCGCTCACCGCGTTCAGGATATACATATGGACAGGCCGCAGCGAACCGGCTTTCAGCAAAAGCAGCACTGTCACCGAACAGCACGCGGCGAACGCGTCGCAGACCAGCATCGTTCTTTTTTTATCCCAGCGATCGGAGAGCGCTCCGGCGAAAATGCTCATCAGCACATACGGCGTGTACGAACAGACGGACAAAAACGCCGTCTGCAGCGCCGACCCGGTCTCCTCGTACAGCCACAGCGTCAGCGCGAACCCCGTCATGGCGCTGCCCAACTGCGACAGCGACTGCGTCGACCACAGGATCAGAAATGGTTTCAGTTCCTGATATGTTTTCTTCATTTTGACTTTGCTCCTTTGAATCGTTATCGTATCGCAATCTCAAACTCGCAAAGTCTGAGGATACGGACCCTTTCACGGCCCGATCGCTCCATGCGGTATCCTCAAACCTCGCATGGAGCAAAGGCATTCATTAACAGCATGGCTCTATATCCTTTGTACTTTTGATACGGCAAAAAAACGCGCGCAGCTTTAAAACCTCTCCTATCGTCCCCAGAGGCAGCTTTTCTCACCGGCAATACAGTCTGAAAAAGTCTGCTCCCTAAAACAGATCGCTGTGTGTCCCGGTTCTGGTCAGATACAGGATCAGCTCATCATGACTGATCTCATAAATGAGCAGCCAATCCGGAGCCACATGGCATTCCCTGCATCCTGTATAGCTTCCTGCAAGCGGATGATCTCTGTTCTTCTCCGGAAGAGCTTCCCCATTTGCCAGTTTTTTCAAGACTTCCGTAAGGAGCGAAAGATCATATCCCCTTTTCTGTATACGCTTCAGATCCTTCTGGAATCTTGTCGTCGGCCTTAATTTATACATTGGACAGGAGATCCTCCATCATCTGGTCTATGTCCGTATATGTCTTTCCGAGACCTGGATCTGCCTTCATCCTCTTCACTTCCTGAATTGCTTCTTTTGTTTCGGAATTCGGGTTTTCCCCGCTGATCTCAAAGGGGATACGGTATTCACGGAGTGCCTTTTTTGCAAAAATATTAAATGCCGTGCTCATCGTCAGACCCATATCCTCACAGAATTTTTCAAACTGGCGCTTCAGATCAGAATCCATGCGGATGTTCACGTTTACATTTGCCATAAGCCAACGCCTCCTCACTTATATTATTTACATTGTATTGCTTTTTATGTACGCAGTCAATATATTTTGGGTGGAAAGGATAACCCGGGCATGGGAATGAACATCCGGCCCTGCAATGAACGCGGCAGACCGGTCTCTTTTTTAAACTTTTCGCTCAAATAGTATTCCGTATATTCCCTGAACGAGGCCAGCTCCGCCAGTTCGATCTTCTTGTCTGAATTCAGCGCAATATAGTCTCAGCATTTCTGGACAGTCTGTGAATAGCCTGGATCCGTATGCAGGCCATGTACCCGGTAGATGAAATCATGGTACATGGACAGCGCCTGTTGACGGCGGCCTCGATATAGGAGTCCCCCAGGGGACAAGCCCTTTGGAACGAGCGGACCAGGCTGTGCGAGGGTGACGTACAGTGCAGGCTGCAGATCGTCCATCAGGAGAAACGGTCATTGGGAGCGACATTCACATCTCCGGCGCTCATACAGGGATCATGAAGCTGCGCCTCACACTCAGGTCCGATGCCCGTTTCCAGATCTATCCGAACTTCGATCCGGACGAAAACGGGCAGCCCAGGAGCTGGGATTACGCTGAATATGACGGTCTCTGCCGGAAGGTTGAGGATCTGGCACCCTGACAGAAATACGGATCCGGGCCTAATGAATCTTTCGACAAAAGAAACCTCTTGAATCAGTACACAGGATATGGTATATTATAAACAAAGAAGGGCACCTGCTGGAACAGGCACCCCTCAGGAGCTGCCGATAGACGGTTAGCCCGAAATATTGTAAGCAGAATAGCCGCTTGTCTATTTTCGGAGAGGGCGGCTATCTCTGCGTTCTATGAGTATCTTTGCCTATGCTATATCCTAAGGCAAAGCATGTCAAGCCAAAGCTCAACACTGCTATCAGTCCTAAAATATCCATAAGCATCAGCCCTCCTTTCTTAGATTCCCTTTCGGTTCACTATGTAATCGGAGGGTCGCAGACCCTCCTAAGAGGGCTAACCGCCTACCATCCTGGCAGTCCCAGGAAAATATTATCATATATTGGTAAAAAACACAACCTGAGTATACCTTTTCTCTTTCGTGATACTCAACGCGAACTACACTTGACCGCCGCACTGCCTTATAACGCTATTTAAAACAACGCATGAACTTGAGTCCGGAGCTTTATCTGACAGCTCAGCCCACCTCCCGGTCCGGCTTCATGCGCACCGTCGGATTGGCTTCGTTGATCTTTTTATAACAGGGGCAGTCCGCGGCGTGATCGTTGATGATGCCGCAGGCCTGCAGATGGGAATAGATCGTGATCGGGCCGACATACTTGAACCCTCTTTTTTTCAGATCCCTGCTGATCCGGTCGGAAAGGCCGTTGCTCACCGGCACCGCGCCCTCGGCGTGCCCGTCGTACAGCACCGTTTTCCCGTCCGTGTACGCCCAGAGATAGCTGCAGAAGCTGCCGAACTCCTCCCGGATCTTCTGATAACAGCGGGCGTTGCCGATGACCGCCCGGATCTTGGGCTCGGATCTCAGCATTCCCTCCGTGTTCAGGATCCGCCGCACGTCATCCTCGCCGTAGGCGGCGATCCTGTCATATTCAAAATTTGCGAAACACTGCCGGAAGATCTCCCGCTTTTTCAGCATCAACCCCCAGCTCAGGCCGCATTGCAGACATTCCAGCGTCAAATGCTCGAACATCTGGCGGTCGTCATGTACCGGGATCCCCCACTCATGATCGTGATAATGTCTGTCGGCCTGGTCCCCATAGCCCTGATCGCAGTATCCCATATCATTTTCCTCCGTACAGCAGCTATCGCATTTTCAATGATAAAAAGACAGCAGTTCCTCCAATGCGATGTCGATCCCTGCGGATTTAAGAAAATCCTTCCTCTGCGCATATAATGCGGATATCAGCTGATCCGCACCTTTTCCATAATGGATGTGATTATGGCATGTACTGCACAGGGATACAATGTTCTCCTCCACGTCCAATGAAACCTGAAACCGATCCTGCACAGACATCGGCACGAGATGATGCGGCTCCGTGTAGCGGACATCTGAGCGGCGGCGGATAAAAGTAAAATGCTCCGGATCCCATTCGCATTTGTATCCGGCATGGGACAATGCGTTTTTTGCAGTCTGAGGATTTCTCGGGTAAAAAACCCGATCCGCGATCTGCCTGCGCGGCGGAACAGGGAGTATTTTCCCCTGAAATTGAAATTCTGCTTCCTCCGCGGGGAACTCACTGTCCTTCAACAGCTTGAGCAGATCGCTGTCCTGCTCGTTCTCATCCGTAAAATAATGGATCGCCGGGATATCACCGCTGAAATCGGCAATATCAGCCACCTTTTCATAGATGTGATGATCAGGCTTCGAACGGACTTCATTCTGGGCAAACACACCGCGAAATATGTATGGCTCTTTCCCCGCTTTTGCAAAAACCAGTCTCTCGCCGAAATAGCCCGTATAGGGTGTGCCGCCGTATTCTTCAATGATCGTTCCATCCTCACTGATACGGTTCACCCACCCCGCCTGAGTGGCCGCCGTCCCGTCAATCGAGAGTTTGGGGAACCACACGGTGTATTTTGATCCGCCGAACTGAAATTCCACGGCCCCCTTCTGCCATCCATAATAATATTTCCCGAGGATGCCCTCCCCAAAGCAGGTATTAAGTATATCAACACTTTTTTCATAAGGAATCGGCCTTCTCGCATCAAGGAACGCCAGTCCCCCATCAGACGTGTTTTGCATATTCCCCTCGTCGGGCTGATATATAGATGCATCACAAAACAACAACACTACTTCGCAGTAACGCTTACCAGACATGAAATCCATATAAGTACAACAGTACAGACATGAAGAATATCCGAGAAAAGCTTTTGTTATACCGGCAAGCCGCCTTCCGCTCTGTCTTTAAAGCAGAACTTTACATCTACAATATTTGCAAGAAATGTATCAAACCCGTCCTCAACCTCTAACGAGGCAACACAGTTAAGGGCGAAAGAGTGATTTTAACTCCATGTCATTTCCCACATTTACAAGTGTTAATCATTGCCATGAAGAGCAATCTCAACAGCCATGACCAATAGAAGACCCAAAATCTCATGCTCACGATTATTCATCTCAAGCACATAAGTATCACGAGAAGAGAAAGCATCGTTGAACTTCATAACCTGATTACCGCTCTGATCAGTAACCGTGAAACTGTTCTGCATGAAATTGCCATCCAAATGCCAGCCATTGAAACTGAGAGCCAGTTTGATCTTAACGGACATCTTGCGGGTAAGTGTGCCGAGTTCCTTCCCATCAAGAGATATGGTATATGTTCCTATACCGATCTTTGATGCGAGTTCGACTTTACCGATTTCATGCTCCTCTGTATCATACAAACGGATGCAAGGGTAACCGAAAGTCATGGCATCTGTTTTGATAACATACTTCTTTTTATCAAATTCATCGTAAACAGTAAATCCACGTTTGATGGACATACTCTTTTTCTTAATGAACAGTATATAATTTGCAGTGCTTTTGTTGACAAGTGCGTCAACAGAACGCGTATTTTCCATGTGGCTGACAACACCATACACAGCTGTATTCTCAACTTTCTTGACTACGGTCTTTGCGGCTATCTTTCCTAAAATGCCCATGTTTTTCTCCTACATAAATTAAACTCTGAAACGCATTCCACAATACATACAGAACTTAGCATTCTCGCTATAATTTTATTTCCCACAGTATGGGCAATATGCACCAACCTGTTCACGTTGCCTTTCTTGAACTTCTTCCCGATGCAGTTCTTTATTGAAGGAATCGTCCAGACAGTCAGGATAGTTACTAATTTGCTGTGCAATCCGATCCGCGACTATCTTTGGGATATCGGAATCATTGTTATCCGTGGAAATCCAGTAAGTGCCTGTTAGCTTACCATAGTCATTGAAATCAATTCTGAAGCACCAGTCAGAGATACCGCTCTGAGAACGAACAGTCCCATAAACCATCGTTCCATCCGCGTACAAACTAGTAATGCGTCGAATTCCTTTCCCACCACGCTTGACCATAACATAGAATTCTTCCTTAGAGATATCACCCTCAAAACGACAGATGGTATTCTTCCGTCTTTTTTCTTCTTCAATGTTATGCTTTATTTTCTTCACGCTGGCAACAGCCAATCCAACACCTATGGCTTTTAAAAAAAATCCCATAAGCATTCCTCTCGTATAGTTCTAATCCCCAAACGGGTTATCTCCCCGCAAATGTGCAAAAATCAACATGATAAAGTATATCACATAAAAATATGAATTTCTACCGGGTTCAATTATTCGCTTGTTGAAAACTGCCCATTGCTTCAAGCAACACGAACTAGCATTCAGGTTTTATAAGCAGGAGATCAACACCTTTTTCATTCATTTCCGATAACCTTCTTTCAATTTAAGCTGTTATAAAAATCTTTGATATAGATTTTTACGCTTTCATACACTTCCTCAAACGATGGCTTGCTCACATCTCCTTCAAAACGGAATTTTTCATACGCGTGCTGCAACGCCTCCGTTCCGTAAAGGAAGTCGGCAAAGTTTCCAAGCGTCCTTTTGCTGTTCTCCAAGGCCCACCGCACATCTGTAGGATCAAATCGAAAAACCTTTGACAGATAGTACAGGTCTGCCACATCCTTGATTCGCCGGAAGACTTTCCCGGTAGAGATCACCGAAAGCTTATCGGCGACCATCCGGGAGGGCGCCGCACCCCGAAACCAAAATCCTTCCACCTCGTAGATTTTTGTCGATGGAACAGGTCGGTTTACGTCCACATCCATCGTGAAGTAAATTTCCCCCGTCATACTGTCCGTAAGCTCAAAGCCCGCCGAGCGGCCTTCACCGTACATTCTGTAAAGCTTTACATGTAAGCCGACTCCGTTCTTTTGCAGAGCTTTTCTAACGATTCTGTCATCTGCCCGGCGGACGGCGCGGTATCGGTATTCCAGTTTGCATCGATGTCCACTGTGTGGCGCATTTCTTCGGAATATCCCGCCTCAAGCAGACAGGCCCTCAGCACCATTGAACCTTTGAAGCTGATGGGAATTCCGCTGTCATATACAGCTTTCATCACCTCATACATCAGTTTTTCTACCGCTGTAAGCTGCAAAAAAGTCACCTCTCAATCGTCATAATAGGCAATGGCTTCCTTTGCCAGTTTTTCAAACCGCTCCTGATATTCGGGAGCAATGGAAATCCCCTCAAAATTTTCTCCATTACAGTAATAATACTTGCTGACGGCCTCCGTAATCCCCTGCATATCCAGAATGGATTCATTTGCGAAAGAATCCGCCAGCGTTCGGTTGAAATCCGTATATAAAAGGCCGCTCTTTTCCGCCACACTGTAGGCACTGACACGATTGCCAAGCAGGGCGACTCCGTTAAAGCGTGTGACAGAATCCTCCCCATAAACCCATATAACATACTCCTCGCTTCGTCCTCCGAATAACCCCTGACACATCAGCGCTTCGTCCAGGGCGAACACGATCGGTTCTCCGATACACTCACGAACGGCCCTGAGCCAATGCGTCGCTCCCACGTAATCACTCCGCCTGGGCAGATCACCTTTTTGTGGATCATACTCCGGCAGCACCGCTGTCCTTCGATTGACCAGATCGCCCTGAACGCGGTCCTCCAGCAGACTTACCATATATTCCGGCGGCTTCCGCAAACCGGTTTCCCAATTCTGAACAGTGCGAAACGGGATGTGATACCGTGCGGCAAATTCGCTCTGCGTATCCCCGAGCTTTGTTCTCATTTCACGGATCGTCATTTTCATCACCTCACTTATGTTATACACTCAATGGGTGTATCTGTCAATAGCATATGCTATATTTTCTGTTTTATACGGATCCCTTCGGGCATTAGGATGTGCGGTCCGCCAGTGATGATCTCTGCCAATATTCCGGTCAGAAATTTACGCCTGACGGACATGAGATTTTGAATTTGAGCACGAAAAAAAGCAACACAGAAAGCAGTGAAATGCCCCAAAAGTTAGACCTTTGGAGTCACCTCACTGCTTTCTGTGCCGCCTTATGTGTTATTGGCACTCTATTTTCGTTTTTTCCCTCCCTCTTGGAGAAGGGCAAACCGACCGCCCCGCGCTCAGTCCAGATGGAACACCGGGTGCAGGTCGATGGACACCGGGCTGTTGTCCGGATTCGTCTCCATGATGTCAGCCATGAAGTCCCACCACTTCCGGTTGATCTTCGTATCCGCCCCGGCCGCCCAGAGCGCCTCGTCCTCGATCTCGATATAGCCGAACAGCGTCAGCGTCTCCCGGTCCAGAAAGATGGAATAATTCTTTCCGCCGTGCTCGTGGATCATGTCCTTCATCTCCGGCCAGAGCTGATTGTGCCGTTTCTCATACTCGGCCTCCATGCCGGGATATAATTTCATCTTAAAACCTTTGATCATGGGATTCTCCTTTCCTGTGCGCCCCGCAGCACGGTCCGGCAAAGGCCGTTTAACCCGCAAAGGGCCGCCCTTTCGCCGCACATGCCGGACCGTCCGCCGGGATCCTTTCAAATAAAAAATTTACAGATTCTCAAATACCGTCTCAAACGGCGCCAGCGCGATCTCCCGCACGCCCTCCGGCGTCGTCACCTTCGCGGTCTGCGCTTCGCCGCTGTTGTTGATGACCACCAGCTTCCTGCTGCCCGGATAATATGCGCATTCGGTGTGCAGGTTGTCGGTCATGTACAGCCCCGTCACGCCCTCGCCGCCCGCATAGCGGATCAACTGATACAGGAGCCGGGTGTTGGCGTCGTTCACCTGGAAGGAAGAAAGATAAATGCCCTTGCCCGCGCCGAAATCGTGCACGGTCAGCACCGGTCTGTCTCCGTCCGCCAGAAGCACTCGGGTGCTGCTGTCCGTCAGATAGCGGTTTCCCTTGGATGCGAGGGACGCGCCCTGCGGCACCAGCCCTTCCGCGTCCTGCGCCGCGAAGCTCCATCTGCCGTGGCAGATCTTCGCGCCCGTGTCCTCGTCAATCCCCAGCACATGTGCCATGCGGAAATACATGTCGTAGCCTTCCACCGCAGAAGGCTCGTTGACGCCGATCAGCGTGCCGCCGCGGTACACCCAGGCCGTCAGCTTCTCCACCAGCTCGTCGTCCTTCCAGGCGTCCCCGCCGCTCCAGGCGCTGCCGGCATAACCGGCGTTGATCACCACGTCCACGTCCGCCAGCTTCCCGGCCTTCACATCCTCGAAGGAGAGGAAGGACACCTCCACCGGCAGTCCGGAGAGCGCTTCATTGATATGGATCAGGTCGTGCTGCCAGGTCTCGTGGAAATGGCCCGAAAGCGTCCAGGACCGCAGCGCGCCCCAGGCGTGGAGCACCGCCACCCGCGTCCGGATGGTATAGGGCTTTCCTTCCTTATGAAAATCCCGGATCATGCGGAACTCATCCGTCACCTCTTCGATATAATCGCAGAAATCCGGGAACCCCTGCGTCAGATGCAGATAGCCGCCCAGCCCGATCCGGTCCACCGGCGCGCGCAGCAGCGCCCTTCTGACGCTGTTCCAGAACCGTTTGGCCTCCGCCGTGGGATCGCCGCCCTCCATGAAGGTGGGCGCGCCGCCCAGCCCCACCGGGAACAGGTAGGGGTGCAGCCGCAGCTCGTGCACCGGCACGTCCACGCCCGCGCACAGCCTGGCCTCATAGCCGGAGAACACGCATTTGATCAGGCCGTCGAAGCCGAATTCGGAAAACCTGCCGTTGTAGGGCTCCAGCCCCACCCAACTGTCGTCATAGAACACATAGGCCTTTTTCCCGTAGGAATGCACGATATCCACCAGCTCCCTGCCGAAGGAAATGACGAAATCGTTGATAAACGCCATCCAGTCCTTCTTTTTCGCATCGCCCGGCATATGGGTCACATGCAGCTTGCCCTGGTTGATGAAATCCTCCGCCGTCATGGAATAGCCGTACTGCTCGGCGAACTCGTCCAGCGCGCGGTCGCTCACCGTGAAGTCGTAGGAACCCCAGTCCGTGAACAGGTTGCGCAGCCGCTCGTCGCTGCCCCAGATCCAGACGAAATTGTAAAACAGGGATGTAAAACGCACCACCGTGGTGTCCGGATGGGTTTCACACCAGCGCTTCATCCAGTTGCGCAGATATTCCCGCGTCTCCGGATACCGGGGATCGATCTGCATCAGATGCTCCTTGTCCCAGTTGTTGGTGGTGTGGTTGTACATGGAGATCTCTTCCCAGATCCGATAGGCCAGAAAACTCACCGTATATTTGTGCCAGGGGCGGGCATCCGCCACCGTCACGCTGCACGTCTCTTTATCATAGCTCCACTTTTCCGTCTCCACCAGAACATTGGAGGTGCGGTCATACACCTGCCAGTATTTCATGGCGGCCGGACTGTCGTTGACCGTGAACTGTTCGGCAAAAAAGTCCGCCATCAGCTCCACCGTCACGCTGCAGCTTCCGCCTTCTTTTTCGACGGCCATATGGGCCCCCGTACACAGAAAAGTCTGCTGCAGCTTGTCGGGATTTTGCTTTGCCCAGGCATTGTGCTCCCGGATGACACAGATCGTGGAATAAATCCCGTATCCCGCATGAATGATATCCTCCGAAAGCTCCGTTCCGTCGCTGTCCCGGATCACGTCCGCGCCCCATTTCTCGGCCAGCTTCAGCGTCAGGTCCTCATAACCCGACTCGCCGGGCAGCGTGAATCCGCCCTTTTGTCTGCTCATAATGCCTCTTTTCCGCCGCCTTGCGGCTTCCGTTTTATTCCTCTCCCCGCGGCGGACAGATGCCCGTCCGGGATTAAGACCGTTTCACGGCACACAGTCCGCCGTTTGAAAAATCAACGCATGATATGCAAATCGTGCAAAAGCTTCGCGCCGTGCCCCCTGGAAAGTCCCTCATCCAGCCGGTCCGATCCGTCCCACGCCAGCATCCCCAGCGTCCAGGCCGCACGCACGCTCCGTCCGGCCCATTCCGGCGCCTTGCCGTCATAGGGAGAAGCCTCTTCCGCCGGGAGCTCCCGCCTGCTGCTGTAGGCGTTCATGGCCATCACGGCGAAATCCAGCAGCGTCACCGGCTCCAGCGGCCGGAACAGCCCGCCCGCGCACAGCGGCATCGTCAGGATCCCGTTCTGCAGGCCGCACTCCACCGTCCCGGCGTACCACTCGTGACCCACCACATCGGGAAACACATCGTTGTACACGTTGACCTGGAAAAAGCCGGCACACTTCGTCACCATATCCAGCGCATCGGCCCGCAGAAGCGCGTCCTCCGGCTTCGTCAGCCCTGCCAGCGGATCCTGCGCGCTCTGCTGGGATGCGGCGGAAAAGCCTTCCGGCTCCTGCAGTCTGGCGATCTTTCGGGGGACGATGCGGATCCCCCGGTCCCGCCGCACATAGGAGGCCAGCTTCCGATAGGCTTCCCGTTCATCCTCCGCACAGACCCGGCGGATCTCCTCACAGATAAAGGAAGCCATCAGCAGCGCGCCCCAATCGTTGGTATGGGTGTAGTCGCCGGGGAAGAAATACGGCTTGGACGCCTCCAGGCCCCGTTCCAGGATGAGCGCCCTGCTTTTCCCGTGCAGATCCAGCACCGGCACATGCAGCTTTTCCCCCAAATCCAGGCAGGCTCCCGCCTCCTTTTCCAGCAGGTCGTTATAGCCGCCCCCGCCGCCCTTCCAGGTATTGCGCGCCAGCGGCGTCACCAGCAGCGGGAAGACGCCCGCCGCCCGGCTTTCCTCGATATAGCGGGTCAGATTGTCCCAGTACCCTTCCCTGGCCTGCAGATGGGCCAGCTTCTGATCGTTGTGGCCGAACTGGATCAGCATATAGTCCCCGGCCTTCCGGGCCTTTTCCACCACGCCGTAGTGGCCCTCCTGCCGAAAGCTCTCCGTGGTCAGCCCGGAATGGGCATGATTGGACACCACCGCCTCTTCCGTCAGGAAATACGGCAGCATCTGTCCCCAGCCCGCATAGCAGGTCTCCGGCGCGTAAGGGTATTCGCCGGACTGATCCGTCACCGTGGAATCCCCGGCGATATACACCACCGGGCAGTCCAGCGTCTCCACCGTCACGCGGCTGATGCAGGGACGGTCTGCCGTCACCGTCAGATCCAGCGTCCGGTCGGAAAAGACCTCCGTCTGCCCCCGGGGCACGATATCGCTCACATCCGCCGCCATGGAAAACACATGCTGCTTTCCGGCCTCCAGCAAAGGCGCGGCCTCCATGAGACGACGCCGTCCGGAAAAGATCCGCACGTCCCGCATCGGTTCGCCGGATGCCAGCGTCAGCGTCACCCGGTACTGCCCCTGGACGGGCACACTGCACTTGAAGCACAGCGGAATCTGGCGGACACAGACATCGGCCGCCTGCCCGGCACCCGCGGCATCCGGCGCACACGGCCCGGCACCTGTCACCTCCTGCGCGCTCCGCCGGACATCCCCAGCGCCCGGCGCACACGGCCCGGCGTTCTCCTCCGCAAAAACACCTTCGCCGAAGCAGCCGCTTTCGTCCTGCCCGATCCGGGTCAGATCCTCCCGGCGCATCCAGGCCACCGGTTCAAATCCATTGTTCAGCTCCGGCAGGTTCAGAAGCTCCTGCTCCCGCCGGTTTTTCTCCGTCACAAAACCGTATCCCTTTTCGGGCGTATACAGATCGCCGGGCGAAACAAAGACGACGGCCGCCTCCAAGGCGGGACGATCTCCCGCCTCAGAGACACGGCCTGCCGTCATGGCCGCTCCGTCCGGCCTGAAATCATATTCCATGCGGTACACGTTACAGCGCCCCATCCTTCTGAATGGAATCGGAAACCAGCACGCCGGCGAAGAACGCCAGCGCAAGTCCCTGGCCCCAGCCCTGGATCCAGCGTCTGGAAATGCCGCGGTAGCCCTCCACGTCCTTCATGACCGCCGTGCCGCCGGAAACGTTCATTACCCGGCCGTCCTCGCTGACGTTGGCCAGAAGACCCTCGATGGCCTTGTTCAGATAACGGGTGTGCAGCGGATTGCCCCGCTCCAGCATGGCCGCCGCGATGCCCGCCGAGGCGGAAACTTCTTCATAGGACTCCGGATCGTCCAGCACGGTGCGCCACAGGCCGTTCTCGGTCTGTACCGTCTTCAGGGCCGCCAGTTGATCGTTCAGGGAACCGGCCACATCCAGGTACTTGGGATATAAGTAGCACTCCGGCAGGATGCCGCCTACCTTGGACATGGTATAGGCCGCCCAGGCATTGGCCCTGCCCCAGTAAATCCCGGACATATGATCGCCGGTGATGTTGTTGTAGCCGTGATAGTAAAAGCCGGTCTTCTCATCCTGCAGATAGTTGATATGCCAATACCACTGGTTCAGCGCATCGTCGATGATCTCCTCGTCCTTTAAGATCACGCCCACCCGCAGCAGCAGGAACGCGGCCATGAACAGGGTATCCGCCCAGGCCTGCTCCGGAAAATCGTTGTTGGCAGAAACGGTGTGCTGCAGCACATGATCGCCGAAACGCAGCGCATCTTTCCGCAGATATTCAATCTTAGTCATCAGAATATCCCAGTATTTCTGTTCTCCGGTGGCCTGATACAGCGTCACCAGGCAGTGCCCCATGGCACAGGCGTTCACCGTCCAGACCTTCGGCAGCCCCAGCTCGATGAGCTCGTCCACCCGGTCCTTCAAAAGCTTCAGATATTTTTCGTTCTTCGTCTTCTCATAGGCCTCGCTGATCCCGTAATAGGCCACGCCGCAGGGCCAGTCCCAGGTCAGGTCCATTTTCATGGTCCTCTCCACGATGCGGTCGATCACGTCCCTGATCTGCTCCTTGTCATACTTCAGATTCATGACAGATATCCCTCCTTTTGGTCGTTTTGACTTCAACGGACTGAAAGATAATTTTATTATCGGATAAACTGTCTGACATTTCTATTCAATCGCACGGGGATAATGTGCAAAAATGACCATCTTCTTTTCAGGTCCGCCCGCCGCGGCGGATCCGGGAAAACGGGAAGACAGGAAACAGGCCGGCTTTTTTATGGCCGGCCCGCGTTCATCCGTATGTACTTTCCGCTGAAAATTCCGTATGGGAACGATCCTAAATCAGGAAACGGCCCGAAACGCGTCCTGGAGCTCATCCCAGAAATATCCCACCTGAAAACTGCCGGAACAAACCTGTCCGTCCGCGACCCGTCCCAGCAGAGCCGCCCTGACGGGATAATCTGCCGGGAAATTCCAGGTATTCGTTTCATAATTCGCATTCGGATGCTCCACCTCTGGTTCCCCATACAGTCTGGTCAGCTCCGCCTTCACCGCCTCACAGGAATCGGCATCGGTCAGTTCGACCGTGATATTTGACAGCTTTCCGTTGATGAACTGGAAAAAACAGCTTTTGGGCTGACACCCCGCGATTTCGAGCGGATGATCCTCAAGCTGCAGCAGATAGGTGACGCTTTCCAGTCCCTTTTCATCGTTCTCCTGCGTATCAAAGGGCTCCTCTCCGAAAGAGAGCCCGGCCTTCTGCGCCTCCTCCAGCGTACAGCAGGGATCGGCGCCGGCAATCAGCGCCTCATTCTTCTCCAGCGCCTCGAGCCGGACCTCCTCTTTTCCCTTCCCGCACGCGGCAAGGAACAGGGACAGGCATATGAGGCATAAAACAAAAACAGACAGTTTTCTCTTCATGACGCATTCTCCTTCCTCAATTGTGAAGATGTCTATAGTATACAGCAGCTCCGCCGAAACAGCAACCGCATCGGCAGCGGATGTCAGAAGACTGCTGCAAGGATGTCAGGAAACTGCTGTAAGGATGCCGGAAATCCACAAAAGAAACGGGAAATCTTGTTTTTTTCCATAAAGCTGTTATAATAATTCATATTGAAGAGGGACGTGTTTTTTTGTTTTTCCAGAGAAGGGGTATCGAAGATACATGAACATCATCATCATCGGCTGCGGCAAGGTCGGCATGACGCTGGCGGAGCTTTTGTCCGCGGAGAACCACAATATCGTGCTGGTGGACGAATCCCCGGCCAAGATCCAGGCCATTCCGGAATCGCTGGACGCGCTGCGCATCACCGGCAACGGCGCTTCCATCGGCGTCCTGCGGGATGCCGGCATCCGGGAGGCGGACATCCTCATCGCCGTCACCGGCCAGGACGAGCTGAACCTGCTGTGCTGTCTGATCGCCAAGAAGGCCGGTCATTGTCATACCATCGCGCGGGTGCGCAATCCCATTTACAATCAGGAAATCGGCTTCATCAAGGAACAGCTCGGCATTTCCATGATCATCAATCCGGAGCTCACGGCCGCCCAGGAGATTTCCCGGCTGCTGCGGTTTCCCTCCGCCATCAAGATCGATACCTTCGCCAAGGGCCGCGTGGAGCTTCTGAAATTCCGCGTGCGCCCGGAATTCCGGCTGAGCGACCAGCCCATCCATCAGATTTCCTCCCTGAACAACAGCAATATCCTGATCTGCGCCGTGGAGCGCGGCGGCGACGTCTCCATCCCCGGCGGCAATTTCATCCTCCGGGACAACGACGTGCTTTCCATCGTGGCCTCTCCCCAGAACGCGGCCCGTTTTTTCAAAACCATCGGACTCAAGACCAACCAGGTGCGCAACGCTCTGATCGTGGGCGGCGGCAAGATCGCCTATTATACCGCCCGTTATCTGCAGGAAATGAAGATCGACGTGCGGATCGTGGAGATCAGCCAGGCCCGCTGTGAAGAGCTCACCGAGCTGCTGCCGGAAGCCACCATCATCTGCGGCGACGGCACGGACCGGCAGCTCCTCATGGAGGAGGGACTGGGCGAGGCGGAGGCCTTCGTGGCCCTGACCAGTCTGGACGAGGAAAATGTGCTGCTTTCCCTGTACGCCCAGGCGCACTCCCGGGCCAAGCTGGTGACGAAGGTGAACAAGATCTCCTTCACGGACATCATCAACAATCTGGACATCGGCAGCGTGATCTATCCCAAATATCTCACCGCCGACTATATTCTCCAGTATGTGCGCGCCATGTCCAACACCATCGGCAGCAACGTGGAGACGCTCTATCAGATCCTGGACAACCGGGCCGAGGCGCTGGAGTTCGCCATCCGGGAGAAATCCCAGGTCACGGATATCCCGCTGGCGAAGCTGAAGCTGAAAAAGAACCTTCTGATCGGCTGTATCAACCGGAACGGGGAGATCATCATTCCCCGCGGCCAGGATTCCATTCAGGTGGGCGATACGGTCATCATCGTCACCACCCAGAAGGGGCTGGACGACATTCAGGATATTCTGGGAAGGTAGGCGCGGCATGAACTATTCCATCGTTTTCTACATCATCGGCTGGGTGCTGAACATCGAAGCGGCCCTTCTGCTGCTGCCAGGCCTGACCGCCCTGATCTACCGGGAGCGCTCCGGCTTCGCCTTCCTCATCACCATCCTCCTCTGCCTGTGCATCGGGATCCCGCTGGTCCTGCGCAGGCCCGCCAACCGGGTCTTCTATCTGCGGGAGGGCTTCGTGTGCACCTCCTTAAGCTGGCTGGTGTTGAGCTGCATGGGGGCGCTGCCCTTCTGGATCTCCGGCTGCATCCCCCATCCCATCGACGCCCTCTTTGAAACGGTATCCGGCTTTACCACCACCGGGGCCAGCATCCTGCCCCGGGTGGAAGCGCTGCCTCACTGCATGCTGTTCTGGCGCAGCTTCACCCACTGGATCGGCGGCATGGGCGTTCTGGTATTCCTTCTGATCCTGCTGCCCATGTCCGGCGGCAGCCATATGAACCTGATGAAGGCGGAAAGCCCCGGCCCGTCGGTGAGCCGCCTGATGCCCAAGGTGCGCGCCACGGCCCGTGTGCTGTATCTGATCTATATCTTCCTCACCGCCGCGCTGGTGCTTCTGCTGGTGCTGGGCGGCATGCCGCTGTTCGATTCCCTGGCCCACGCCTTCGGCACGGCCGGAACGGGTGGCTTCGGCGTCCGCTCGGACAGCATCGCCGGCTACAGCACCTACCTGCAGGTGGTGATCACCGTGTTTATGATCCTGTTCGGCATCAATTTCAACGCCTATTTCTTCCTCCTGACCCGCAAATTCCGTCAGGCGCTGGAGCTGGAGGAGGTGCGCGCCTGGCTGGCCGTCATCCTGGCCGCCGTCCTGATCATCAGCATCAATGTCCTGCCGTATTTTGACAGCTTTCTGCAGGCGCTCCAGCAGGCGGCCTTTCAGGTGGCCTCCATCATCACCACCACCGGCTTCGCCACCGCGGACTTCAACCAATGGCCCCAGCTTTCCCGCACGATCCTGGTGATCCTGATGTTCATCGGCGCCTGCGCGGGCAGCACTGGCGGCGGCATCAAGATGTCCCGGCTGGTGATCCTGGTCAAAAGCGTGGCCAAGGAGCTGCAGTTGACGCTCCACCCCAGGAGCGTCAAAAAAATCCAGATCGACGGCCGTCCCGTGGAGCACGAGGTGATCCGCTCCACCAACGTCTTTCTGGTGGTATATATCCTGGTGTTCACATTTTCCCTGCTCCTGATCTCGCTGGACGATCTGGACCTTGTCACCAACTTCACGGCGGTGGCGGCCACACTGAACAACATCGGCCCCGGGCTGGAGCTGGTGGGGCCGACGGGCAATTTCACCGTCTTTTCCCCCTTTTCCAAGCTGGTGCTGATCTTCGATATGCTGGCGGGAAGGCTGGAGCTGTTCCCTCTGCTCCTGCTGTTCTCCAAAAACACCTGGAAGAAATTCTGACCGGCTGCGGGCTGCCGGAAGAAGCCGCAAAATCCGGGATTTTGTCAAAAATCCCGGATGGATCCGCTTCCCTTCGAAAATTCTTGTGCGGTTTTCCCCGGAAAAAAAGCTTGATTTTAACGCTTTACCACGTTATAATAGTACATAATTTGATCAACGGTCACGGGACAATGGCGTCCTGCCAGTGTGCAGTGTCTGTATTGCGTGTTTTGCAGTTCTGCCGCAGCGGAACTGCTTCTTTTTTACGCTTTTTCGCGTCCCGTCTGCCGCTGCTCATCATGCGGCCGCCCGCGGCGCTTCCGTATCTGCGCAGGTCTGCGGCCCGCGATCCATTTTTCATGCGGAGGAAAACATTATGATCGACAAAATCTCTGAGATCAACGGCGCCATCAACGGCTTCGTCTGGGGCATCCCGGTGCTGACGCTGCTGATCGCCACCGGCGTTCTGATGACAGTCATGACAAAGGGCTTCCAGTTCTCCCATTTCGGCCACTGGATGAAGAACACCATCGGCAGCATTTTCCACAAGAACATTTCCGGCCATGTGGAGGACAAGGGCGCCATTTCCCAGTTCCAGGCTCTCTGCACCGCCCTGGCGGCCACCGTGGGCGTGGGCAACATCGCCGGCGTGGCGACGGCCATCGTTTCCGGCGGTCCCGGCGCCATCTTCTGGATGTGGCTGGCCGCCATTTTCGGCGCCATGACCAACTATTCCGAAAACGTGCTGGGCATCTACTACCGCCGCAAGAACGCCAACGGCGAATGGGCCGGGGGCGCCATGTATTACCTGCGCGACGGCCTGGGCAGCTACAAGGGCTGTAAGCAGATCGGCCGCGTCCTGGCCGTCCTGTTCTCCATCTTTGCCGTGCTGGCTTCCTTCGGCATCGGCAATTCCAGCCAGGTCAACACCATCGCCACCAACATGACCTCCGCCTTTTCCATCCCCGCCTGGATCACCGGCATCGTCCTGATGGTCCTGGCCGGCCTGGTCATCGTGGGCGGCATCAAGCGCATCGCCTCCGTCACGGAAAAGATCGTCCCCTTCATGGTGGTGATCTATCTGGTGGGCGCGCTGGCCATCGTCATTTATCACGCCGGGAACATCCTGCCGGCCTTCGGCGCCATCTTCTCCTTCGCCTTCGGCTTTAAGGCGGTGGGCGGCGCGGCCATCGGCCTGGCGGTGCGTTCCGCCGTAACCTGGGGCTTCAAGCGCGGCGTCTTCTCCAACGAAGCGGGTCTGGGCTCCTCCGTCATGGTACACAGCGCTTCCAACGTGAAAGAGCCCGTCCGTCAGGGCATGTGGGGCATCTTCGAGGTGTTCGCCGACACGCTGGTGGTCTGCACCCTGACCGCTCTGGTGGTGCTCACCTCCGGTCTGGTGGATCTGTCCACCGGCGAGGTGCTCACCGACGCCATGGATTCCGTGCTGGTGGCGGAGGCCTTCTCCAACGTCTTCGGCCGTGCCGGCTCCGCTTTCGTCGCCATCGCCATTCTGCTCTTCGCCTTTTCCACCGTGCTGGGCTGGAGCTACTACGGCACCAAGGCCTGGGAATATCTGTTCGGCACCAAGGCGACCATGATCTACAAGGTGATCTTCGTCCTGTTCATCATGGCCGGGGCCACCATGAGTCTGGATCTGGCCTGGGACATCTCCGATACCTTCAATGGTCTGATGTCCATCCCCAACCTGATCGGCGTCCTCACCTTGAGCCCCGTGGTCATGAAGATCACGAAAAACTATGTGAACCGCGCATTGAAGGGAAGCACGGAGGAACCCATCCTTTCCGCTCATCCCGAGATTCAGAGGGAGCAGGCGCAGGCCGTGAAGCGCGGCGAGCTGTAAGCTGCCCCGCAAACGGAAAAGAACGCCTTACGCCCGCGCCCGATCCCGTAAAGGGAGACCGGCGCGGGCGCTTTTTCCGGATTTTTCCATGCACCTTTTCCGTTTTTTCCATGCGCGGATACTTTACAGCCGGGAAAAAATATTGCATAATGAAAATGTCCATCGGTCCTGGGAGGGGTGCGGTTCCCGCATTGCCGGTGTCTAAGCTCACCCATACGAATACCCTTAGAAACACGCGGCAGCCGATGGACATTTTATTTATGCCTTATTTGAGGAGGGAAATCTTATGAGAGGGAAAACATTCCAAAGGCTTTTCCTGTGCCTGCTGGCCGCCGCGCTGCTGATGGCTCCCGGCATGCGGGCAGAGGCCGCCAAATCCAAAAAGGCCGCGGCAAAAGCGTTAAACGAAGCCTATGCGACAAGCGCAAAGAGCGCGCTCCTGGACGCGGCGACGGTTTCCTATACCGCCGTTCTGCCCGGCGTCCCGGCCAGCGATGACGGGATCCTGTATCTCTATGAGCTGCAGCCGTACGAGTACACGATCTCCCCCGCCGCGGTTCCCGTGTCGGCGATCCCCGCCACGGCGTCGCCCGCGTTCACCCTGCCGTATAACGGAGCGCGGCTTTATACCAAGCTGGCCCTGGCGGTAAAATCCGGCGGTCAGAACGTGATGATCGCCAGTCCCCAGTATATCGCCAATCCGGAGCTGCTGGCCGCCCATACCCGGGCGAGGCAGACCAGAGCGCTCAATTCCATTCAGGGGGTACAGTTCGCCAACCTTCTGGTGTCCAACAACCTGAACGGCATCATCGCGGGCAAATACACCACGATCCAGATCATGAATCAGGGGACCAATCAGGGCATGACAAATCCCTGGTCCAGAACGGGCATGTTCGCGGCGGACACCCATCCCACAGCGCCCCAGTACTATATGCTCAACGCCTCCGAGCCCGCCGGCATCACGGCCCTGGCCGCGGAGCTTTCCAAATGCGCGGCCAGCTCCTCCGCGGAAAACTTCATCATCGGGAACGAGGTCAACGTCCGCAAGTGGAATTATATGATCTGGACGGACTGGGACCACTACGTACGGGAATACGCCCAGGTCTTCCGCGTCGCCTATAACGCCATCAAAAGTCAGAACGCCAACGCCAGGGTATTCGTGTGCCTGGATCAGAACTGGGACCGCAACCGCCCGTCCAGCCATGCGGAATACTACGAATATATTGACGGCAGGGATTTTCTGGAAAAATTCAACGCTCTCATCTCCAAAGAGGGCAATATCGACTGGAACGTGGCGCAGCATCCCTACCCGGTTCCGCTGACCTGGGCGAAATTCTGGGATCTGAACGGCTGTCCGGACGGAGCCTACATGAAAGCGCAGGTGGCCTCCAACAAAATGCTCACCTTCCAGAACCTTTCCGCGCTCACGGACTTTCTGCAGACGAAGAAACTGCGCAGTCCCTCCGGCGCCGTGCGGCATGTGATCCTGAGCGAGATCGGCATCACCAACGCCCAGGGCGTGGACGTACAGGCCGCTGCCCTCTACGCTTCCTATGTGGCCGCCAGAAACAACCCTTACGTGGATGAAATCATTTATACCCAATCCTTCAGCGAAGCGATGCTGGACACCCGGTTTTCCGGCGTCTCCCAGTCCATCTACGCCAGCCTGGGCACGCCCGCCGAGGCCAATTATGACGCCTGGGCGAAGGCCTTCATCGGCATCACCGACTGGGCCCAGGTCCTGCGCTGAAGCAGGATCGCCGACAGCGTTCCCATTACGGTTCACGGAGCCCCGGCAGCGCCGGGGCCCCAACGATAACCTGTTTTCAATATTTTCTGAATATTCAGAATGTTTTGTCTTGAAATTCCTTTCTCTTCAATGTTATACTGAATGAAGAAATCGCCATTTCGTAATAAAATGCGTTTGTACGGCGGCAAAAACGCCGTCCGTCATGCCGCGGCAGCCCGCATCTGCCGCCGGATCCCGGACCTGGGGAGGACACGGGATTCCGGTCCCGGGCGCGCCGCGCACAGCAGGGGGGAGCAGAGCTTTGTCCAAAAAAGAGACCCGCAGGGAACTCACCCTGCAGCTTTTCCGCAAAAAGCAGATTCGAATGATCGCGCTGACGCTGATCCTTTTTTCGGTCCTCACGGGCGTCCTTTTTCACGTGCTGGAAAAAAAGGTCTGGCTGGACAATCTCACCGCCTCCAACGAGACCATCGCCGATCAGGTGGCGTCCATCTATGAGCTCCATCTGAAAAACGTCCAGGATCTGTGCATGCATTCCGCCGCGGCCGACAACGTGCTCCTGCAGGCGTCCCCGAACCGTTCCGGGAGCGCGGAGGAAAATAAAAGCATCGTACAGTATCTGACCGGCCTGAGCGTCGCCAACGAATATATCTACAGCAGCTATCTGTATTTCCCTTCGGACGGGCTGGTCTTTTCCAGCTATTCCCTGCCCTCCACCATGACGCCGATCGAATCCTTCTACGACCGGGAGGCTTTTTCAGTCCTTCCCCCGACCGCCGCCCCGCTGTTTCTGGAGCCCAGACCGCTGGACTTTCAGGACGCGTCCGGCCGCGGCGATACCCAGGTCATCACCATGCTGATCTCCCTTCCCATCAACGCCGAACCCAAAACCGCCTGTCTCGCCGTCAATATCGACGCGCATCGGATCTATGCGCAGATCGTTGAGGACCTGCAGATCAAATCGCATCCCGCCTTCTACATCCTCGGAAAAGACGGCAGCATCATCTTCAACGGAGAAGCAGGCGTGCCGGCCGGCGACTCGGCGCTGGCGGAGGACGGCGCACAGGTCATCTCCTCCCGGGCGGATTCCGCATGGCTGGGCTGGAGCTTTGTGCTGGAAAGCGAGCTGCCTCCCGTCCGTTCCTCCCTGCTGACCTTCTGCATCGTCGCCATCGGGATCCTGACCGTTCTGCTGTTTGCCGCCGTCATCCTGACCTTCCTGCAGACCGCCCCGATCCGGGACATTCTGCAGACCTCCCGGAGCCTGCGCTGGCGGTATTTCCTGACCTCCGAAAACAGCGCAGCGGACGCCTCCTTCCCGCAGTTCAATCCAGGCGCGGATTTTCCCGGCTGTCATTCCTTCCGGGCCATGTCCTTCCGGCTGCAAAAGGCCGCGGGAGAGGACGGCGAAGGAAAGGCAGCGGATGCGAACGGCAACGGAAGCGCCGCGAAACCGGACGCCGAAGGGACCGCGGATTTTCCGGGCGCGCTGAAGGAAATCCTGACGAAGCTCTCCCGGAAACAGGATTTCCGCTGCCAGATCTTTTCGCTGACCCCGGATCGGGCGGGCGCGGTGCTGGGCTTTGCCTCCGGCGCTTCTCCCGACGCGGAAAAGCTTCCGGCCTCCATCGCGCGGGAAGCGCTGACGCTCCTGGAAAACCGGTTCCGGTGCGCCCCGGTCTGCTGTCTCAGCTCCGCCGTCGACAGCGTCAGACAACTCCCTGCGGCCTGGCAGGAGGTATCCGAAATCGAGAAATATTCCTGGTCCCTGGTCACGCCCCTGCGCACCGGGGCAGATATCGCGCAGGGACAGGAGGCCTACGAATTCCCCCTGCAGACGGAAAAGCAACTGGTCAACACGCTTCTGGCCGGAAACATCCGGGACTGCCTGGCGCACAGCCGCACGATCTTTTCCTCCTTCACGGACGGTCCCTGGATCCTGGACAATACGGAAATCCGGAAATATCTGTATTTCATCCAGAACGATATTCTCTCCCGGCTGGCCTCCATGCCCATCCCGGTACGGGTGGAAAGCGACTTCCTTCCGAAAAACTGCGACAGCCTGAAGGAACTGGAGGATTCCTTTGAGCGGTATCTGCTCTCCGTCCTTTCCGCCATCAGCTCCCGCGATATCAGGGAAAAGGAAAGTCTGGACGCGGCCGTCATCGACTTCATCGACGGGCATTACCGGGAAAACGTCATCTGCCTGAACATGGTATCCGAGCACTTCGGCCTGACCAACGGGCAGGTCAGCCGGATCGTACGGGAAATGACCGGGAAAAACTTCTCCGTCTATGTGACGGAAAAGCGGATCGAAAAGAGCCGGGAGCTGCTTCGGGAGAATAAGATGACGGTCAACGAAATCTCGGACTACCTGGGCTTTTCCTACCCCTATTATTTCATCCGCAAATTCCGGGAGCTGGAGGGCGTCACGCCGGGACAGTATTCCGGCCAGGCCGCCGACAGCCAGTTCTCCGGCGGAACGGACAGTTAAAAAAAGGCGCTGCGCGGATCCCGTCTCCCCCATAGACCGGATCCGCACAGCGCTTTGCGGATATTTCTTATTTCCAGATGATCGTTGTTTCGGTCAGCCGCCTATCTTTCCCAGCCGACGGCGAGCTGTTCTTCCTCCATCATCCGCTCATAGGCCTGCTCGATCAAAAGATCGATGCCGGACCGGATTCCGGCGAAGGTGCTCTGATACATCTTCCACAGGCAGCGCGGATTCGCCTTTTCCTCGTCCACCCGCGCATCCTTGCTGACGATGTTCACATAATGCCATACACTGGAACGGATCAGCGGGCTGCCTTCCTGCGTCACGAAAACGGGGCCCTCTTTAATCCCCTCCCGCTTCGCGTAATCCAGAAGCTCTCTGCGCAGCGGCTCCGGGATATGCATGACCCGGTTCGTATTATGGCATTTCAACTGCGCGTGTCCTCTGACCAGCGATTCCACCGTGAGCTGCGGCAGCTCCTGGATCCGCACGCCGGCTCCGCCCAGCGTCTTGATCAGCAGATAGGATCGTTCCTTTCCGGACGCCTTGGCCGCCTGCAGGAGCCTCACGTATTCCGCTCTCGTCAGCTCCGGCTGCGTCTCCTCGTGATTGTAATGGAACTCGTCCGACTGCCATTCCCGCCTGCCCAGATACTGCAGAAAGCTGTTCAGCGCGGAAATGCGGGAATTGATGGTGCGCCCGGAATAGCCGCTCTCCTTGAGCCACCTGCGCCACCGCCCCGCCGATTCATTGTTCAGGATCTTGTCCTCCGGCAGGAAATCGTAGAGCCCCATCAGGATCGCGCGATAATTCTTCAGGGATTCCTGACTGCGCCCCTTCTCCGTCAGCTCCGCCACAAATCCGTCGATCAGCTCCTCCGTCACCTGAATGCTTTCCGCCCGCTCCGTATACGCGCTCATCGCTACGATCTTACTTCTCCTCTCCTTCATACGATCACATCCCCTTTTTCGAAACCCCGGGACATCCGGCGTCCATCCTCCCCCGCGGATTTCGGATACCGGAAATTCCACATCTCCGTTTTGCCACCGGAAACTGTTCCCTCTTCCTGCCTCCAGTATAACCGCCGGCGCAGGGAACAGGATATAGTAGATTGCGAAAAAAGTAATAAAAAAGGCGCCCGCGCAAAAAGTATTATGCGGACGCAAAAATATTATTTATCAGAAAATAGCGCTTCCCATTCGTTTTGTATCAATACGGCGCCCATTTTCCGCTCCCGCGGCGGATTTTCCCGCGTTCGTCCCATTCCGTCAGGGAAACCGGACGGATGTGCCGTTCCCGCGCCGCTTCGGCAGGGACATTCCGATTATGACATTTTCCGTCAGTTACATAACGGAAATTCTGAAAACCGGGAACCGCGATGCCGCGCCGGCCTCCGGCGCAGGCGTGCTTTCCTTACAGACTGCGGATCCGGCGCAGGGCCTCCCGCGTGTTCTCCTGCGTTCCGAATGCCGTCAGGCGGAAATACCCTTCTCCGCTGGCCCCGAATCCGGAGCCCGGCGTGCCGACCACCTGAACCTGGGCCAGAAGCCTGTCAAAAAACGCCCAGCTCGTCATGCCGTCCGGCGTCTTCATCCAGATATAGGGCGCATTGACGCCGCCGTAAGCCGTGAACCCGGCCTCCTTAAGCCCCTCCCGGATGGTCCTGGCATTCTCCATATAATAGGCCACCTGCGCCTTCAGCTCCGCCTTTCCCGCCTCGGAATAGACCGCCTCTCCGGCCCGCTGCACGATATAGGGCGCGCCGTTGTAGCGCGTGCCGTGCCGTCTGTCCCACAGGCTGTGCAGGGTGACGCCGCCGCTCTTTAAATCCTTCGGAATGACGGTATAGCCCAGCCGCAGCCCGGTAAAGCCGGCGTTCTTGGAAAAGCTGTGCATCTCGATGGCACAGGTCCTGGCCCCCTCGCACTCATAAATGCTGTGGGGCACCCCTTCCTCCGAAATATACGCTTCATAGGCCGCGTCATAGAGGATGACCGAGCCGTTCCGGTTCGCATAGTCCACCCAGGCCTGCAGCGCCTCCTTCCGGATCGCCGCACCGGTGGGATTGTTGGGGAAGCACAGATAGATCAGATCCGGCACCTGCCCGGGCAGCTCCGGCGAAAAGCCGTTCTCCGCCGTACAGGGCATGTAGATCAGCCGGTCAAAACCGCCTTTGGCCGGATCGAACCGGCCCGTGCGCCCCGCCATCACGTTGGTGTCCACATACACCGGATAGACCGGATCGCAGACCGCCACCGTATTGTCCGTGCCGAAAATCTCCTGAATGTTTCCCACATCACACTTCGCGCCGTCGGAGACGAAGATTTCATCCGCGGCGATCTCACAGCCTCTGGCCCGGTAATCATTCTCCGCAATGGCATTCCGCAGGAAATCATATCCCTGCTCCGGCCCGTATCCCCGGAACCCCTCCGGCGTTCCCATCTCGTCCACGGCTTTGTGAAGGGCGCTGATGATGGTCGGCGCGATGGGCTGCGTCACGTCTCCGATCCCCAGCCGGATCACATCCTTCTCCGGATGCGCCTCCTTATAGGCCGCCACCCGCCTGCCGATCTCCGAAAAAAGATAGCTGCCCTGCAGCTTCAGATAGTTCTCATTAATGCGATACATGCCCGCGCTCCTTCCCGCTCAAGGCTTCGATTTCCGCCGTCCCTGTCCCGGCCTCCGGATATGCCCCGGCCTTTTCCGCCTTAGCTGTCATAAATCAGCAGCAGGATCATCTGCGCCGTTTCCACCATATTGGTGCCGGAATCCATGCTGCACTTCTGAATATAGCGGTACGCCTCCTGCTCCGACATATGGTTCCGCTCCATCAGAACCATTTTCGCGTTGTTGATATAATTCTGTTCCTTCCAGGTCCGTTTGGGCGGCGCCGTCTTCCTGCGCCCCAGGCGCCGGTCCAACTGGGCCAGCATCATCTGCACAGTGCCCGCCAGATCGCCGGGCCTGACCGGATAAGTGAGGGCTATCACGCCCTGCGGACAGTTTTCAGCCTCCGCCGCCGACGTCAGAAGCAGCATCTCAAAATAATCGGGCAGATACCGGGCAAACTGGGTATAGTGCATATCCCGGAGCCGGTAGCTGCAGATCACCACGCCGCTTCCCAACTGATGTACCCGTTCCAGAGCGCTGGCCCCCGTGGCGCACACGGCGGCCACCTCCAGCCCCCGGCGGCCCAGTATATCGCGGATCTGCTTCGCTTCTTCTGTTTTTGGCAGAACAACGATTATACTGCTCATCTGTCACACCGCCTCAAGTCCGGAACAAATACTTTTCCACTTCCCACTCGGATACCTGGGACATATACTCATTCCACTCCGCCTTCTTGGCGTCCGCATAAAGCTGGACGAGTTCGCCGCCCAGCACCGTCTTCATAAAGGCGTCCTGCTCCAGCAGAGCCACCGCCTCATGCAGCGTCTCCGGCAGATGCTCCACGCCGGCCGCGGCCTTTTCCGCCTCCGTCCGCTCCTCGTAGCGCAGGGCCGCGGGCGCGCCGGGATCCAGATGCTTCTGCATGCCGTCCAGTCCGGCCGCAATGCAGACATTCAGCGCCAGGTACGGATTGGCGGAAGGATCCGGAAACCGCAGCTCGAGTCTGGGACCGTCCGCGCTGCCGGAATGCACACGGATCAGCGTGTTCTGATTCCGCGTAGTCCAGATGATGTCCCGGGGGGCCTCAAAGCCCGACATCAGGCGCTTATAGGAATTGACCAGCGGATTGGTGATGGCGCACATGGCCCTGGCATGGGCCATCACACCGCCCATGAACCACCTGGCCTCGTCGCTCAGTCCGTCCTTATCCGCCGGATCGCAGAAAATATTTTTCCCGTCCTTCAAAATCGAAAAGCTGATATGCATGCCCGATCCGGCGGAACCCGCCGTGGGCTTGGGCATGAACGTGGCGTGCAGGCCGAACCGCTTGGCC
Organism: uncultured Eisenbergiella sp.; assembly: GCA_947627215.1. GTDB lineage: Bacteria > Bacillota > Clostridia > Lachnospirales > Lachnospiraceae > Gallintestinimicrobium. The sequence goes on along the minus strand of CANQVD010000023.1, from coordinate 2,450 downwards.
GTGGAACGCACCGCGTTCTTAAAGGTGACGATCTTGTCCGCGATCTCCATGGCCTGCGCGCATTTGAAATCGATCTCGTGCTGAGCGGGCGCGCTCTCATGGAAGGAGGCTTCGATCTCAAAGCCCATCTCCTCCAGCGCCAGCACCATTTCCCGGCGGGCGTTTTCGCCCAGATCCAGCGGGCTGACGTCCAGAAAACCGGAACGTTCATGGCTCACCGTGGTGGGAACGCCGTTCTCATCGGTATGAAACAGGAAAAACTCGCATTCCGGATGGGCAAATACCGTATATCCCTGCTCCGCGGTCTGCTCCAGCGTCCGTTTGAGCAGCGCCCGGGTGCTCACCGCCAGCGGCGTGCCGTCCGCCTTCCGGACATCGCAGAGGAACCTCGCCACCTTCCCCTGCTGGGGCCGCCACGGCAGGATCACAAAGGTATCCAGATCCGGATGCAGGAACAGGTCCCCGTATCCTCTGGTATTGATGCCCGCCATCCCGTAGCCGTCGAACGCGCACTCATTGTTCAGGGCGCGTTCCAGTTGGCTGGCCGTCACCGCCACATTTTTCAGTGCCCCGAACAGATCCGTAAACTGGAGGCGGATGAACTCCACATCCTCCTCCCTGACCAGCCGCAAAATTTCCGCCTTTGTCATAGCCTCGCTCCTATCCCGCATTCGCTCGTTTCCGCCGCGCCGTGCCGGCTTTTCCCGTCACCGCCGCGCGGTCCGTCAGATTCACAGATTCGTATACCCCATCAGGGATTCATCCACGGCCCTGGCCGCTTCCCTTCCCTCCGCGATAGCCCAGACCACCAGAGACTGCCCCCTGTGCATATCTCCCGCGGTGAAGATCCGTTCCTCGCTGGTCCGGTATTCGCCGGGCAGGGTGTCCACATTGGTCCTCGCATTCCATTTTACACCAAAGCTCTCGGAAATGTAAGTCTCACTTCCCAGAAATCCCGCCGCGATGAGCACAAGATCCACCGGAAGCTCCCGCTGCGTCCCCTCCACCGGGACCATGGCGGTGCGCTTCGTCTTTTCATCGAACCGGGGCTTTAAGCTCACGACGACGGCGGCGCGCACATTGCCCGCCTCATCCTTTTTGAATTCCGTCACCGTGGTCTGGTAAATCCGGGGATCCGCTCCGAACCGGTCGATGGCCTCCTCCTGACCGTAATCCGTTTTCAGCACCCTGGGCCATTCCGGCCAGGGATTGCTCTCCAGCCGGCTTTCCGCCGGCTTCGGCATCATCTCCAACTGAATCACGTCCGCCGCCCCGAGACGGATGACGGTGCCCACACAGTCGTTTCCGGTATCACCGCCGCCGATGACCATCACCCGTTTTCCCTTCGCCAGCTCATAGGGAACGTCCGCAAAATCGCTGTCCAGCAGCCGCTTTGTCACGCCGGACAAAAACTGCACCGCGAAATAAATGCCCTTCGCATCGCGGCCCGGCACGCGAATGTCTCTGGGATTGGAAGCGCCGCAGGCCAAAATCACACGGTCGTACTGCGCCGCCAATTCCTTTCCGGAAATGTCCTTTCCGACATTCACATTGCACCGGAATGTGATGCCAGCCTGCTCCATCAGCCGGATCCGCCGGTCGATGACGCTCTTTTCCAGCTTCATGTTGGGAATGCCGTAGCGCAGAAGCCCGCCCGGCCGGTCGCTTCTTTCATAGACCGTCACCAGATGTCCCCGGCGGTTCAGCTGCCAGGCGGCCGCCAGCCCTGCCGGACCGCTGCCCACCACGGCCACGGTCTTTCCGGTGCGCACCTTCGGCGCGTCCGCCTTCACCAGCCCGTTGGCAAACGCATACTCGATGACCGCCCGCTCATTTTCCTTCGTGCTCACCGGTCTGGCGTGCAACCCGCAGGTGCAGGCGGCCTCGCACAGCGCCGGACAGACCCGGGAGGTGAATTCCGGGAAACAATGGGTCTTTGACAGACGCACATAGGCCTGCTCCCAGTTGCCGTGGTACACCAGATCGTTGATCTCCGGCACCAGATTGTGAAGAGGGCACCCGGAAGCCATTCCGGCGATCATCATGCCCGCCTGACAGAAGGGCACGCCGCATTCCATGCAGCGGGCGCCCTGCAGGCGCTGTTCCTCTTCCGAAAGCATCCCATGAAACTCCCGGAAATCACCGGTCCGCTCCTGCGGGGTCCTCACCGGTCCGTCCTTTCTCTCATATTCCAAAAATCCTGTCGGTTTTCCCATGATCTCCTCTTTTCTTTCTCTGCGGGCAGTGTCCGCGGGTCCGATGCCTTGCCGTCATCCGCATCTGCGCCATTCGGACCGTTTCACAAACCGTCGCCTCCGCGCCCGCCTTCAGCGCTCTGCCGGGACGACAAAGAACATCCCGATCCGCCGCGCTCCGCTTTCAGCGCTCCGCCAGGCTGGCGTAGAACGCCTCGATCTGCGCCTCCTCCCGGCTCATGCCCTGCTCCTCGA